>JBMNUU010000103.1:0-2588 GCA_050946435.1 Prevotella sp. | reverse complement strand
TAAATAATAACGTGTATAAGTTTTTTTTCAAAAGAGCAATAGACTTTATTGTCTCGCTAACAGCGCTGATTTGCTTGTCGCCAATACTTCTTGTGGTAATGATATGGCTGCATTTTGCCAACAAAGGTGCTGGGGCCTTCTTTTTTCAGGAGAGGCCCGGGCTTCATGAGAGACCATTCCGTATCATCAAGTTTAAATCTATGACGGATGAGCGGGATGCCCATGGGAATTTGCTCCCGGACAGAGAGCGCTTGACGAAGGTTGGACGGTTTGTCCGTTCTACTTCTATTGATGAGCTTCCTCAGCTTTTCAATGTTCTCATTGGTGACATGGCTTTAATAGGGCCACGCCCACTCTTGAAACGTTACTTACCCTTCTATACAGAACGTGAGAGATTGCGACATTCCGTCAGGCCGGGTATCACGGGGCTGGCACAAGTCAATGGAAGGAATAATATTTCATGGGACGACAAATTGGAATATGATGCTTATTATGCTGAGCATCTTACATTCACGATGGATGCCAAGATTTTATTAGCTACGATTAAGAAAGTTATCGCAAGGGATGGGGTGAAAGCAGACAAAAAGGAGAATTATTTAGATATAGAACGAAAAAATAAATAGATATGACGATTAGAGCACTTGTTTTTTGGACATTGGATTTCTTAAGAGGAGGAACTGTTCGAAAGTATTGTAAGGAAATCTTAGATTATTTAGAAAATAATCAAGGAGAGAACGAAAAGCAATTAGAGCATATATTGTCTTATAGTGTTCGTAATGTAGAATTTTATAAAAAATATAAGGGATTCACAAAATTGCAGGATTTTCCTGTTATCAATAAAATGACACTAAGAGATCACGAAAATGATTTTCTTGCTCCTCAATATGATAAGACAAAATTATACGTTGAGGAGACTTCCGGCTCAACAGGCACTCCTTTAAGGGTATATCAGGATCCTGTTAAGCGCAAAAGAGCGACAGCAGACACCATAGTGTTCTCTAAAATAGTGGGGTATGATTTGGGGACACGTCTATATTATTCACGGGTATGGAATAATCGCAATAGAAAAACCCTCATTGAAGCAAAAAAACAAAATATCATTATGCACGAAAGTGCTAATCTTAGTGATGACGACCTCCAGAAATTTATAGATCAGTTAGAATCTGATACGTCAAAAAAAAGCGTGTTGATATTTGCCTCGACCTTGTCGGCTTTGTATCAATATATGGTTGTTAATCACATTTCGACAACAGCAAGGGTTGAGGTATTTATTACGATTTCAGAATCATTGGCACTTGAAGTAAGACATGGTATCGAAAGAATATTTAATTCCAAGGTCGTTTCACGGTATTCTGATAGTGAATGTGGCATTTTATCCCAACAATGTATTAATGAGGATGAATTCCATATTAACAAAGGAAGCTTTTATATTGAGCTACTTCAATTAGACAATGATGAGCCAGTGGTAGAGGGGGAAGTCGGGCGTATTGTGGTTACTGACCTATACAATCATGCAATGCCTTTGATCAGATATGATACAGGTGATTTGGGGATTCTTTCCCATCAGCCGAGGTGCAAGCATGGGTCAAAGGTGTTTACACGTGTTGATGGGCGACGTATAGATAGTGTGCTTTCCACATCCGGAGACATATTATCCCCATATATTATCATCAATACATTTTGGAAATACACGGAACTCAAACAATATCAATTTATCCAAAATAGTGAAAAGAATTATGAATTGAAGCTGAATCAAATGGAAGGAGCTTTGGTACGTGAAAGAGAAATTTTAGATGATATCAAGACTTATGTTGGGTACGATGCAGATATAACAGTAACTTACGTAGACGAGATACCCTCTTTGTCATCAGGCAAAAGAAAACAGGTTATTAATAATTATAAGAAAGTATGAAAATCATAATTACAGGTGCGTGTGCTGTCTCTGCACGAAGTGTACTAAGGTCTTTAAAGATGAGTTCGGTATTTGGTGATGCTGAATTTATAGGGTGGGATATGTGTACTTTGTTGTATGGTGTGTATGAGGGAGTTTTCGACAAGATATATAAAGTTCCGGCCGTCAATGATGCACGCTATGAAACAGAGGTCAACAAGATTCTTGCCAAAGAAAAGCCGGATGCTGTAATCGTTGTGCCAGAAGTAGAGGTGCTCTATTGGAGTGAGCATCATTTTGATGTGCCGCATATTGTTCCGCCAAAGAATTTTTCTAAATTGGTTATCAGTAAAGAACGACTGTTTGACGCCCTCAAAGAAACCAACTTGGTTCCAAAACACATTACGGTGAATGGTACTGACTTTGATGCCCCGGACTATCAATGCCCCCTTGGCTTTCCTGTTTGGATCAGGGATGGGGCGGCAGGGACGGCTTCTGCAAAAGGTGCCTTTAAGGCGAATTCTGTAGATGATTTGCGGGCGTGGGCTACAATCAATCGGGGTATAGACCGATTTCAGTTGTCAGAATATTTGCCAGGAGGGAACTATGGATGCTTTTGCTTGTTTAAGAATGGGAAGTTAATCAAGATGGCTCAGGCTGAACGGATAGAATATATCATGGCTAAAGTTGCCTTGTC
>JBMNUU010000102.1:0-2639 GCA_050946435.1 Prevotella sp. | reverse complement strand
GGTAAGGGGATGTTGTAGGTAGAAGTGGGTGTTTCAGCCTCAATTTATCTGATAATTCAGTAATGAGAGGACGTGTGCACGCAATAAGGACGTTGAAGGGCTTAGTTGCGGATTTGAGGTAATACAAGTAAATATCTTCCCATAAGGATAACTCTATCTTGCCTTGAATTATTTATTTCTGCTGATACATTCACCGATTTCCAACTTTTCTTCCTTTTCGATATAAATTGGAGCCCCGTCAACATCCCGCAAGATTAGGTTTGTAACGGGATAGCTTTTCTCTATCTCGGGAGAAATCTCGGATTCCCGCTCTAAAGCCAACAACAACTGATACTCAGAAATATTAAATCCAGCCATTGCAAAAGATGAACTGAATGCAACGTGCCGAATATTGATTTCTGTAATGATAGGGTTATTATTCTGGTCACCCTTCATATCAACAACCACCAACCCATTCATCTGCTCATGTGTTTGACTGCATAAAATATCAATGGCTTTCAGTGCCGTCTCCTTGATCTTTTCATTATTGAGAAGCTTACCTTTGGAGGTGTTGCCTGTTATTCCAGACAAAGCCACTTTGGCCATGATATATTCTATCCGTTCAGCCTGAGCCATCTTGATTAATTTCCCATTCTTAAACAAGCAAAAACATCCATAGTTCCCCCCTGGCAAATATTCAGACAACTGAAATCGGTCTATACCCCGATTGATTGTAGCCCACGCCCGCAAATCATCTACAGAATTCGCCTTAAAGGCACCCTTGGCAGAAGCCGTCCCAGCAGCTCCATCCCTAATCCAAACAGGAAAGCCAAGAGGACATTCATAATCCAGATCATCAAAGTCGGTACCATTCACTGTAATGTGTTTTGGTACCAAGCCAGTATCTTCGAGAGCATCAAACAATCGCTCTTTGCTAATAACTAATTTAGAAAACTTCTTCGGGGGAACAATATGCGGCACATCAAAATGATGCTCACTCCAGTAGAGCACCTCTACTTCTGGCACAACGATTACTGCATCAGGCTTTTCCCTGTCAAGAATCTTGTTAACCTCCGTTTCATAACGTGCATCATTTACTGCCGGAACTTTATATATCTTGTCGAAAATTCCCTCATACACGCCATACAACAAGGTACACATATCCCATCCTATGAATTCGGCATCACCAAATACAGAACTCATTTTTAAAGACCTTAGTACACTTCGTGCGGAGACAGCACACGCACCTGTAATTATGATTTTCATAGTTTCTTATAATTATTTACAACCTGTTTTCTTTTTCCTGATGATAACAAGGGAATTTCATCTACATAAGTTACTATGATATTTGCATCATGACCAACATACGCCTTGATGTCATCTAACAATTCTTTCTCACGAACAAATTCCCCCTCAACTTTATTTAGTTTCAACTCATATTCCTTTTTATCATTCTGAATAAACTGATATTGTTTAAGCTCTGTATATTTCCACAGCGTGTTATTGATAATATATGGGGATAAAACATCTCCTGAGGTAGAAAACACACTATCTATACGCCGCCCGTCTACACGTGTAAACACTTTTGACCCATGTCCGCATTTGGATTCATGAGATATAACACCTAAATCGCCCGTGTCGTATCTGATCAAAGGCATTGCATGATTGTATAAATCAGTAACCACGATACGGCCAACTTCCCCATCTCTTGCCGGTTCATTATTATCTAGTTGAAGTAGCTCTATATAAAAGCTCCCCTTGTTAATATGGAATTCATTGGCAGTTATACATTGCTGAGATAGAATGCCACATTCACAATCAGAATACCGTGAAACAACTTTCGTATTAAATATTCTTTCGATACCATGCCTTACCTCAAGTGCCAATGACTCTGAAACCGTAATAAATACTTCTACCTTTGCTGTTGTAGAAAGGTTGTTAGTAACCATATATTGGTATAGCGCAGCTAAAGTTGATGCAAATATTAATACACTTTTTTTAGTCGTATCAGCTTCCAGCTGGTTGAGCAATTCCTGGAGGTCCTTATCACTAAGATTAGCACTTTCGTGCATAATGATATTTTGTTTTTTGGCTTCAATAAAAGTTTTCCTATTGCGATTATTCCATACCCGTGAATAATATAGACGTGTACCTAAATCATAGCCCACAATTTTAGAGAACACTATGGTGTCTGCAGTCGCCCTTTTTCTCTTGATGGGATCCTGATACACTCTTAAAGGCGTACCTGTAGAGCCTGAAGTCTCTTCGACATACAATTTTGTCTTATCATATTGAGGAGCAAGGAATTCGTCTTCGTGCTCTCTTAGGGTCATTTTATTGATAACGGGAAAATCTTGTAATTTGGAGAATCCCCTATATTTTTTATAAAATTCTACATTATCAACACTATAAGACAATATATACTCCAATTGCTTTTCATTCTCACCTTGATTATTTTCTAAATAATCTAAGATCTCCTTACAATACTTTCGAACAGTTCCTCCCCTTAAGAAATCCAACGTCCAAAAAACAAGTGCTCTAATCGTCATGTCTATTTGTTTTTTCGTTCTATATCTAAATAATTCTCTTTTTTGTCTGCCTTCACCCCATCTCTTGCGATAACCTTCTTAATCGTAGAGAACAGAATCTTGGCATCCATC
>JBMNUU010000101.1:0-2642 GCA_050946435.1 Prevotella sp. | reverse complement strand
AACAATTACATCATGCACATTGCAATAGCAGGAAATATCGGAAGTGGCAAAACCACACTTACCAAAATGCTGGCCAACCGCTATGGCTGGATTCCAAGATTTGAGCCTGTGGAAAACAATCCATACCTGGACGACTTCTACAAGGACATGAACCGTTGGTCGTTTAACCTTCAGGTTTACTTCCTGAACAAGCGGTTCAAGGAGGTGGTGGAGATTGCCAACAGCAAAGATACCATCATACAAGACCGTACCATTTTTGAAGACGCACGCATATTTGCCCCCAATCTGCATGAACAAGGATACATGAGCGACCGCGATTTCAAGAACTACTCCGACCTCTTCGACCTGATGATGTCGCTGGTGAAACTGCCGCAACTCATGATTTATATCCGGTCCTCCATCCCAACTCTTGTAAAACACATCGAGAAGCGCGGGCGTTCGTTTGAGAAAAGCATACGCATCGATTATCTCACAGGATTGCAAAAGCGGTACGAAGACTGGATAGCAAGCTACAAAGGCGACCTCATCATCATCGACGGCGACACCCTCAGCTTTGAGGACACGCCTGAAGATTTCCGAAAGGTGACCGACATGATCGACGCTAATCTCTATGGGCTCTTTCCCATGGACGACAAATAAAGCTCACAAACGTCATCATGCGCAACCCCTTCAAACGTAGATGCGGAAACCACAGGCCTCACGCCCCCCAGGCGACAGGTCGGTTAATAGTTGCGAACAACGAATCGAAGTTATAACGCTCTCAGTACTTGCATAAGTCACGTAAAGAGAATAAAACCATACATCATGACAGAAATAAACGAAATCAAAAATCCCAGCATCAACCTTTTAGTGACAGGAAAAGACGGAGCCCAAGAGGTTTTGCTCATCGGCCTAAAGCCAGGATACCAGGACAGCACGCAGTATCAGCGCAGGCTAAAGCTCGAATATGAGCAGGGACACAAGATTGACCATCCCAACATCATCAAGTATCTTGAGATGAAAGATGTTGACGGTTATGGAAAATGTATCGTGATGGAATGGAAACCGGCCCGCACTTTGGCCGACTATATGCAGGAAAACCACAGCATAGAGGAGCGGAAAAATATTATCCGGCAAATTACCGATGCCCTCAACTTCCTGCACCGGAAAGGTAAGATACACGGATCACTCACTCCCTCATACATATATATCACCGACCAGGAAGACCACGTGAAGCTCCTGAATTTCAGGCCGTGCTATGCCGATCGGCTCAGCGAGCCGGCCGAATCCATGAGATTCCGTGCTCCGGAGGCAAAAGACGGTACTGTTACGCTCGACGCTCGTACCGATATATTCTCCTTGGGAATGATTCTGAAAGAGTTGGACCTGGGTTCTGAATATGAGGATATAGTTACCTGCAGTTGTAGTCTTGCCCGCAACAACAGGTATCCAAATGTAGATTCTTTTCGCGATGCTTTCGAGCATCGCCGTCATATACGTCGGGGAAGCACCAATAAGAGGAGTGGCGCGGCAAACAGCAAGCGCATGGGGGTACTTATCGCCACCATCGTAGCACTGGCAGTTATTGTGGGCTTGGCCTTCTTCAACCGCAACAACAATCATGCAGAAGGAGGACTACTGACAAATGGAGTGGCTGACTCGGCACAGACTGCAGAGGAACAACCCATCAATGAGATAACACAGCCCGACCTTCAATCCCATGCACAAGAAACGGAAAGCACCGCTTCTACAAACCAAACATACACCGGAGAGTTGGAATTCCTCAACAAACTGGTGCCACAAATGCATATCGACATGGATAAGATATACGCATCGGGCGGTGACAAGGCTTCCATTCAGGCTAAACTGGCAACATACTACAAGGGACTACGCAAGGCATTAGGCAACAAAACCGAGGAGCAGTTTGCCGCATACGACAAAGCTTTCATGGATTACAGGGCTAAAAAAGATGCCGAACTATGAAAAGAGCGTCAATTTTTCTCACAACATTAATACTGCACAGCTTAGTTGCGAGCGCACAAATTATCCGCAACGGCGTGCCATGGTTCGATGATCGAGACTCCATAGTGAATGCCCATGGAGCCAATATTATATTGGACAATGGCCGATACTACATGTTTGGCGAATATAAAACAGATTCAGCCAATGTCTTCACGGGCTTTAGCTGTTATAGTTCGGCCGACTTGGAGCATTGGCAGTGGGAAGGAATTGCACTCTCTCAGCAACGAGATGGACGCCTCGGTCCCAATCGCATAGGCGAGCGCCCCAAAGTATTGCGATGCCCAACCACCGGCGAATATATCATGCTCATGCACTCAGACAACTTGAGCTACAAAGACCCTTGCGTGGCATACGCCACAAGCAAAAACATTACCGGCCCCTATCGTTTCCAAGGACCGCTGCTGTTTGACGGCAAGCCTATCCGCAAATGGGATATTGGCTGTTTCACAGACTACGACGGGACAGGATATTTATTAATCCATCACGGCGATATTTATCGGTTAAGCAAAAACTATCACTATGCTGTCGAACGTGTAACCAGCGGCGTTAAAGGAGTGGGAGAATCGCCGGCTATGTTCCGGAAAAACGGCGTCTACTATTGGATTTCTTCCAACACAACCAGCTGGGAACGCAACGACAAC
>JBMNUU010000100.1:0-2649 GCA_050946435.1 Prevotella sp. | reverse complement strand
TTATAATTGATTATCAGGTGATTAGATAGTTTATCCACAATATGAAAAAACGGTGGATAATGAATAAGTTGATAATTTTTGATGGTTATAAACCGTTGATAACATCGATATATCTTGGTCAGAACTGTGTGGATATGCACATCATGAAAATGATAGAAAAGTAGATGTGTATAAGTATAGAGTTGTGATTGAGTTATACATAGGTTATCCACACTGTTATCAACAGTATTTTTGGATAATGTTTGGAGACAAAATAGATAAGGAAGCGTGTAGTGAATCAAACAAATGATGTATATTATATATTAAGGTATGACATTTAAGACTGTCAAGAAAACTTGTATGTAATCGTGTAGTAATTTTCTAGTGTTATAGCCATTTAAAAATGCTTTTTCGTCAGTTATAATTATTTTTTTCGATATTTAAATCATGCTCTTTTTGCGACAAAGGCCTAATGACATTACGGTTTGGCTTTGACGGCGATACGGTTACAGCTTTGCCGCGTTGCGGTTGAGCCTTTCTCGCAGTGCCGTTAAGGCTCAACCGCAAGTCAGTTGAGCTTTTAAAAAGGAAGGATATTGTGTTTATGAATATAACTGTTTGATGTTAAGGTATTTAGTAAAATACCTAAAAATTTGCGTATTTCAAAATTATCATCATGAATTTTCAAATACGCGAAATATAAAGGAGTGTTTGTAAAGATTAATACAAAGTATTAATCATACAATAATGATAAGATGAAGAAAATCATGATAGATTGCGTTCTATGCGCTCAACGACTTGTTCGGGAGTAATTCTTTCCATGCATGCATAGTCTTTTCGTATACAGTCTTTCTTTCCATAGATCGAACAGGGTCGGCAGGGCAAATCTATTTGTACAGCGTTTTCGATAGACTGGCCCCACCCCATGAATCCGGCATAGGGATGGGTGGCGCCCCAAATACTCACGACAGTTGTACCCACGAGTGAGGCAAGATGCATATTGGAACTATCCATCGTGACCATGACATCGAGATTTTTCATAAGAATGAGCTCTTCCTTGAAGCCATTAAGGATGACAGATGCATTGATGCAGTTCTTATATTGAGATACGATGTCGTCCATAATTTTTAACTCCTTTTCTCCCCCACCAAAGAGAAAGATGCGACAGGAAGGATGGAGTTTAATAAGGGACTCTATGACTTTCAACATCGATTTCAGCGGATAATTTTTGGGGCGATGGGCCGCAAAAGGAGCAATGCCTATCCATTGTTGAAATTTCTTCTTTTCTCCGATAGCTTGGGGAAGTAAACGAAGATTGGCTTGCTCGGCTGTAAGAATGGATGTGAAATCAGGTTTAATAGGGTATCCTAAATCTTCAAACACTTTCGCATAGTTTTCAAAAACAGTAGGAAGTGGCTCGAATACCTTGTTCTTTTGGGTTGTGAGAAGTTTGCGTTGCTGTCTGTGTTTATTGAGATGGGCCACCTTACAGTGTTCAATATTGAAGAGCATACGCAGATAATTGGACCTCAATACATTGTGCAAATCGGCTACGGCAGTGAAATTTTTAGCCGTGAGACGACGATAAAGTGCATTGAGGCCTTTGATGCCATGATATTCTTTATGGACATCAGCTCCCATGAAACTAACGTTTGGTGCAAGATTTTCAAAGAAAAAGCGTGCAAACGGACGCGAGAGTATGGTAAATCTCACGTGTGGGTATTGTTTGGCTGCTGCATAAACAATAGGGACTGTCATGGCAACATCACCCAAAGCTGAGAATCTGATGACCAATATATGTTCGGTTTTCATAGAAAAGGATGCAGGAAGAACGTATGATTATTTCTTCTTGTAAAGTACGGGATTGGTGCTTGGATCGTTGTACATTTTCATCTGGCGATACACTTTCATGTATTTCTTTCCTTTCTCAATGTCATCCAGCAGTTGGTCGATGGCCAGACTGAGGTCTGCTTGCTGTTCGAGAAGGACGTTGAGTTTGTCGTTGCATTTTTCCTTATGTTCCTCACTGGCATCCTCACGCTGTGCCTGTTCACGCATATGATATATTTTCAAGTCGAGAATAGACAGCCGATCGATGGCCCATGCCGGACTCTCGGTATTGAGACGAGCGTCTTTGAGAGGGGTAACATCAGAATATTTCTGGCGGAAATAAGAATCGATTTGCTCCACAAGGTCGGTTCGGTCTTGGTTGGAACGGTCAATGCGGCGTTTCAACGACAGAGCTTCTGTGGGATTAATGTGAGGATCACGAATGATGTCTTCAAGATGCCATTGCACCGTATCTATCCAACATTTCAGGTACAAACGGTTTTCGATAGAGTCGTGTTCGTAGGGATTGTGGATAGGAGCATCGATATGGTCAGTCATGTGATAGTCTTCAATTGCTTTGTTGAAGATATCATTGCATTGTTTTGTAAATGCCATTTTAGTTGATTTAGATTTGTGCAAAGTTACCAAATGATTTTCATATAAACAACAGAATGATATAAAAAAAGGTATCTAATCGAGTACCAACGACAACGCCGCAGAGTCAACCAGCAAGTGCAAAATTACAAAACGTGTTTGAAGAACTCTCTCTTTGGTGTAGAAAAGTTTAATTTTTCTCTTGGTCTTTCGTTCAATTTCTTTTGTATCGACATAATCCTCTTG
>JBMNUU010000099.1:0-2745 GCA_050946435.1 Prevotella sp. | reverse complement strand
GCTAAGGTGGCGGTTGGTGGTCCAGGTCTTGCCGTCGCACGAAAACTCAAGGCTGGAATAAGCGTGTAGAAAGCGTATGGTTTCCCTGTTTGGACGCGGGTTCGACTCCCGCCAGCTCCACTGAAAAATTTTAACAATTCAATACTGAAAAGTAGAGAAATTCAATAAGTGCCGCAATTTCAATGAGTTGCGGTACTTATTTTTTGCTAACCCGTTGAAGCAGACCCTTTAAAAAAACTCTCAATGGTCCCAAGAGGGTCTGATTTTGGTACAGATACGGTACAGAAAATCTTGAGAGGCGAAAATTGTACCACAGACCCGATAAAAACCCGACAAATGCCCGACAAAGACCACTAAGAAAGTATTGTTAATCAGTCGATTATGTTTAATTTTGCAGTCGGATAATTCTTGTCTGAAAAATCATTGGAATATTAAATTTAGGGCATAAATCCTATATTTAAGATGTTCCATGAGTAACGGATGAGATGCGTCTGAATTTAAATTAACAAAATTGCGTATGAGACGTGCATTTAAAACGGTTTTCTACATCCGTGGAAACTACGTGAACAAGGGTGGGCAAAGCTCCATCATGATTCGTTTGTGTCTCGACAGAGAACGCCTCTGCATCGGCACAACAGGTATTGCAATCGATCCCAAAATGTGGGACAAGGACCATCAGAAGCTGAAAGGCCGTACAACTGTGGTCTATCAGGTCAACAAGAAGCTTGAAAGCATCCGCTCCGAGATCCAGGGCATTGTCGACAAGTTGGAGCTTGAGGACTCCCTGACATTGGAGAAGGTGAAGTCTGTCTATCAGCGGACTGACGATGAGTACAACACTATCGGCAAGCTCTTCGACAAGTATTTAAATATTGTGAAGGAGAAGACTGGCGTTACTCTGGGCATTACTTCCTATAGAAAATACAACCTCTGCTATAAGTATTTTATGGGTATGCTGCAGAAAACTCATCACCGCAAGGATATGCTGCTGCGGGAGCTGAATCCTACCATCATTGAGGATTTCTTCATCTATCTGACGACTGTGGTCGGGCATTGCAACAACACGGCCGTGAGAACAATGAAGATGCTGCGCACCGTCATTATGCATGGCATCAAATTGGGTGTGCTCCACACGGATCCATTCCTCGGCGTTCAATTCCGCATGGAGAAGGTCAATCGTGGCTTCCTTACCGAGGAGGAGATTGATGCGCTCATGCAGAAGCATTTCGATATACCTCGTCTTGAGCTTGTCCGCGACTTGTTCGTGTTTTCCTGCTTTACTGGCTTGGCCTACATCGACGTCAAGTCGCTCAAGCCACAGAACATAGTCACGCTCAACGGCGTTGAATGGATTATCATCGCTCGCGTGAAGACTGATACGCCTGTTAATGTCGTGCTCTTCGATGGTGCCAAACGCATCATGGAGAAGTATAAGGATGTTCCTGGAAAGAAGGGACATGTGTTCCCAATCTTCTCCAACCAGAAGGTGAACCAGTATCTCAAGGAGATTGCAGCTTCCTGTGGCATCAAGAAGGAGCTGACTTTCCACATGGCACGTCACACGTTTGCGACACTGACGCTGAGCAAGGGCGTGCCAGTCGAGACGGTATCCCGTATGTTAGGGCACACCAGCATCCGCACGACGCAAATTTACGCCCGCATTACCAATAAGAAGATAGAGCAGGACATGGCTCAATTCTTCAAGGACAACACTATACAGTTGTTCGACAAGGAATCTGTCAATATGACGCAGAGCAAAACCGAGGAGAACAAAAAGCCTGAAGCACCGGCGAAAAGACGTGGTCGTCCACGCAAGAACAGCTAACCTGTTGGTCTTAGATGTTATGGCTTCCCGCAGGGCCTGCCCCCCAGCAGGTCCTGTGGATTCCAACCTTATCTCTCATTTCTAGAAGCACCGAATATAGCAGCCAATACATGCTTGTTTGAAAATATAGAGTAGGGATAGCCATGCGTGTTGGAGTGTCAATAGATTGAGAGTTCCATATATCCATATCTTGATAAAGTGATGTGTTGATACATCAACTTATCAAGATATGGATTTATTGGCTGAATGGGAGTTCCTTTGGCATCAGCGTTTTTTTCTAGACTTGCGTCATCTATACTTTGTCAAAGGCTGCTATATCATTTGTCGCTATTCGCTTAATTTTGTCAGAGGAAGATAGTAACAGACCAAGTAATTCTAAATAATTTGAACTTTTTGGCAGGAAAATCAATAAAAATGTGTATATTTGCATCAAAAAGTACTCGATATGACATCTTGCGATAAAATTAAGGAGAAGCCGTATCATTTCACATTGGAACGTGTAGATCCTTTAGATGAAAACGTACCGGAGGCCATTATCCCTGCCGATAAGAACCTCTACTTCCTTCCGGAAGAGATGCTGGAGCTCCGCCGCTTCTACAAGACCTATGGCCGTGATGTTCCTTTCGAGGAATTGGGGGACTTTGCACCGGATTCTTATGATGAGGACTGGTGGGCCATGCTCGAGTATCTCTACAGTTGCACATCCATCGACATGATAGTGGCAGAGGCAACCGCCTATCCCGACCCGGTATTAAACAAAGACGGCAGACTTGCCACACTGATGCGTGATTTGCCCTACAATCTCGATGACTACTGGATTATCCCACCGGAAGAACTCATCAACGATGTCCTTGATGACAATTTCACGGATTGGATGAGTCTGGCGAATAAGCTCGATTTGGATAATGCCCTGTTGGACG
>JBMNUU010000098.1:0-2933 GCA_050946435.1 Prevotella sp. | reverse complement strand
ACCCTTCGATGAATGGTAAGTTACAATCAGTAAGCAAAGCCGAATGTTAAAGTATTTAAGTGGACACTAGTGAATAAATATATTCCTTTCGTTTATAACCCTGTAATTCGTGATTATAAAAGGAAGCTAACATATTATCTCAAAAGTAATCATCAAGACGTTGTTATATCTTTGGGTGGTATGGAAACTTATTTTCTTACTACTGTTAACGATGGTAGCAAGAAAATACTTTGGTTTCATTTTGCTTTTGATATTTCTCGTACATTTTCTGATGAATTGTATAAAGGTTGGAAAAGTAAATTAGTATACTGGATACAAACAACAAGAAGGGTATACCATGCAAGAAAGTTTGATAAAATGATAGTTCTTTCACAAGCAGATTTGGCAACATGGAATAAATATGTTAATAATGCGATATATATATATAATCCAGTCACAATAGAAAAGCCTCTGTTGGCAGAGTTGTCTAATCACAGAGCTATTGCTGTCGGCGTATTAGGAGTCCAAAAAGGTTTTGACTATCTTATAGATGCTTGGAAATTAGTGAATGAGAAACATCCTAGTTGGACATTAGATATATTTGGGGAGGGACCTGATAGATCGAAATTACAGGCGCAAATTGATAACAATGGACTACGAAATGTGGTCATATTACGTGGCAGAACCAACTCGATTGTTTCTGAATACGCTAACCATTCTTTTTTTATTTTATCATCGCGTGCAGAAGGTTTTGGGCTTGTTTTGGTGGAGGCTTCTATTTGTGGACTTCCTTTGGTCTCTTTTGCTTGTAAACAAGGACCAAGTGAAATTATTCAGGATGGAGTAAATGGGTTCCTTGTCAATGAAGTTGGTGATATAAAAACATTAGCAGACAAGATAAATATTCTAATAGAGGATGAAAACCTACGTAAAATAATGGGACGAAATGCTTTACTTAAATCTCAAAAATTTTCGTATGAAGTTATAAGACCACAATGGCTGAAGGTACTTAACAACATTATCGATGATTAAAGGTAAACATAATATGAACATAAAAATATCTGTAGTAGTTCCAGTATATAATGGAGAGAAATATATAAGAGAATGTATAGATAGCATTCTTGCTCAAACTTTTCAGAATTTTGAGCTGATCTTAATCGATGATGAAAGTCCTGATAACTGTGGTGCCATTTGTGATGAATATGCTGTTAAAGACGAACGTGTGCGTGTGGTACACCAGAAAAATCAGGGCATTAACCATACAAGGAGAAACGGAGTGAGAAAGGCGTTAGGTGAGTGGGTCGTTTTTGTGGACAATGATGACACTCTGCCGAAGGACGCTTTACAGAGACTTTATGAACAGTCGGACAATACTGACTTAGTGATTGGGTTCCCTGATAAACCTGTTAATAGGGAAGTGTTGACATTGGAAGAATCCAAGTCTAACGCTATAACGGCAAAGCTTTTTCCACCAGCACCATGGGCAAAACTATATCGCAGAAGTCTATTTTCTGAAAGTACGTTTGATTTTCCACGTGGCATAGAAGGTGAAGAGGATATGATTATGAATATTAGAATTATATTTTCTCTGACTCGCCCTCCTCATTTTGTATTCGAACGAGTTTATAATTTCAGACGTAACCTGATGAGCGTATCACACACAAAGAAGGCGTCTATAGCACATGAAGAGTTGTTTGACAAGAGTCGTATAGGATCAATCCCGGCTCAGGAGCGAGCGCGATACATGAAGGCAATTTTGTGGAGTCGGATTAATGGACTTTACGGTGTAGCTTATGTTGCCCCCGATGATTTATCAGACAAGCATCATCCCTTTTTGCTTCTTGTCAAGAAGGATATACGACATACAGGCTACAAGCTGAGTTTCTTAGACTGGGTGTTGTTGAACATATCGAATAAGAGTGTATTGAAAGCTGTAGGCTTTGTTCGCGCAGTCTATAATTTTGTTAAGTATCATTTGGGACTAAACAATTGATTAATGAAAATTTCACTATTAGCTCTCTCTACCCCCACATATAACAACATAAGGGCTGCCAGTGCCTTACCTTATCATTTAATCATGGGGGCAAAAGAACAAGGGGATATTGACTTTGAGGTATACAGCTACAATATCAATGAGATAGATGCAGCCGGAATTGCCGAGACAGAGCGTGCATTGGGTGTCAAAATTCATTTATTGCAAAGACCGTGGTGGATGATATGGATGTTTCGATTGCATTTGGGCATGTTGCGCGTTCTTTTGAAATACCCTTATTTATCATACCTTCGAGTACCGGAGGAGACAATCAGAGAAATCAAGTCGTCCAATCCTGACATCATTTGGATATACGGAGAGGAAATAGCTGGGATTGCCAAAGCATTCGAGGGAATAAAGAGGATTGTTACCATGCCCGATTGTGAGTCGATGTTTTATTATAGAATGTTGCGACAACGTTGGGCTACGAAACATCTAAGCCAAATTCTGAGATATGCCTTTGCCTACTGGCAATACAAGTCTATGGAGCGTCGTAATTGCCACGCCAATGTTATCTATCATTTCGTTGGGGAGGCGGATGCAGAGTTCTTTAAAAATATTAATCCAAGCTCAAAGGCAATATTTCTGCGACACCCGCTTTATGCCTTCAATGAATCGAAAAAGATAGCATTCTCTGAGCCGAAAATTAGATTGTTGTTTGCCGGGAGGTATGATTTCTATTGTGAGCACGGAACCAATGAATTGTTAGATGCCATGTTAGGGCGAAAGCAGGATTTGATTAATAATTTTGAGATAACTTTCTTGGGGAAAGGATGGGAAACCTGGAATAAAAGATTAAAAACAGCAGGTTTTGTATGTTCTCATATCAAGTTTGCACCCGATTATATAGAGGAATTGCAGAAACATGATATTCAGATAAATGCTATTGATGTGGGAACGGGAACGAAGGGCAAAGTACTTG
>JBMNUU010000097.1:0-2995 GCA_050946435.1 Prevotella sp. | reverse complement strand
TATTTGTATATGGGCAATTCTGTCTATAATGGCATTACTAAGGCATCATTGGCCTCAATCTGATGCCTCACGCACGCGTAACAATTAAATTGGTTCGAGCAAACGGATTCGCTGCGAATTTGAGGGAACTGAGGAAATTCAGTGCCATAGTTGAGCTTGCAGAACTTGTGAATAGACTCGTCGGTGCCCGGTGCCTGCTGACCGAATTGATTACAGGGGAAATCCAAAATTTCGAAACCCTGAGCATGGTATTTTTGATAAGTGTTTTCCAACTCTGTGTAGGTGGGAGTGAATCCGCATTTGGTTGCTGTGTTTACAATAAGAAGTACTTCATTGGCATACTCCCTGAGTGATACGTCTTTACCTTTTCTGTCTTTTACAGAGAATTCGTAAACAGTTCTCATTTCCTTGTTTTCTAATATTGATTATGATGTTTACGCAAAAGTACTAAAAAAGATTGGAGAAAAGGGGGGCGCATTTAATGATTTTCGGAGAATTAAACTTATTTAGGGATTTCCCTTTTAACGTTAGGGAAATCCTACTTAGGAATAGCCATTTTATGTTTGCGTGTAGATGAAAATAAGTTATCTTTGCAATATAAACAAGATAATAAACTAAAAATACAGAGATATGAAAAGACTAACAACGCTTTTGACAATGGTAATGCCGATATTGCTGGCCCTGTCTTTTTCCTCGTGTGATGACGATCCGTATATCGCCGATTCTCTCGCCGGTACATGGGAGGGTAAAATGTATGTCTCGTCAATGTACGATGGTTACACCTATGATGCGACCTACTCGGAATTAGGTTTCAATCAGGATCCCTATTCCTACAGTTCCGGAACAGGATATTGGGTAGATCATTATGCTGGTGATGCGCCGTATGAGTATATAGCCAACCATACGGAATGGACGGTTAGAAACGGGATGATCAGTGTTTTCTTGGTTGAGGAGGGCACTACCGTACGAATAACAGACTACCATTTGAGTGATGGCTATTTTGTTGGAACCATTTATTATGGAGACGACCGGGTGGACTTTAGATTAAGGCACACCTCATCGCCCAACTGGGGTGGCTATGAATATGGATTTGGTTTCTACTACAATGCTAAGAAGAATACGGGTGTAACTCGTGGTACAAGTGATAATAACGTGGTAGAGGTGCCTTACAGAATAATTAGAAAAAAGTAGGAGGATAAGTGTATGAAAAAGAATTTGACAAAGGTTTTTGCCATGCTTCTGGCAGTTGCTCCGATGCTTTTCGCGAGTTGTGACAGCGATCCATATTATGATGACTATTGGTATGACGACTGGACATGGGGCAACGACTACACACATCGACCGGACAATGGCAATGTGAGCGATGATGATTTCCTTGTTTCGATGGCCCAAACGCTTGCGGGGCAATGGCGTGGCGACATGATGGCGTATCAGATTGACGACGAGGGGAATGCAATAGACAGTATCTATTACAAAACGGATATAGAATTTAAGCAATACAACCGGCAAAGTATTTCGGGAACGGGAACGCAGTATGATTTTCATCCCGATACTGAGGAGTTGGAGTTGGAAAGAGATTTCACATGGTATATTGACCCAAAATCGGGCGATGTCTATATGACTTATAAAGAAAAGGACAGCGAAGGGAAAGTGCGGGACTATGTGATGGTTGTGGCTTATGATGATTTGAATCTGGACAACCGGACGTTTACCGGCTTCCTATGGGCTACAGACGGCTATGAGGTTGATGACTTTTGGTTCGACCGTTACACGGGAACGCGCGCGTCGGTCAA
This sequence comes from Prevotella sp., assembly GCA_050946435.1. Taxonomy (GTDB): domain Bacteria; phylum Bacteroidota; class Bacteroidia; order Bacteroidales; family Bacteroidaceae; genus Prevotella. The sequence continues at coordinate 1,202 of JBMNUU010000097.1, read as the reverse complement.
GAAAAATGTGAAGAAGATTAAGTTCGTGATGAAATAAAATAAGAATCCCGCTCTTGGCACGTTGGCTGTGGAGCGGGATTTTTATGTCTTTTGGTCTGGGTGTTACACCAGTAATGACTGCACTGAGTATAGCTCGAAAAGTCTATAGTTTCCAGGAAAGCGACGAGTTAAAGGATTTCTCAACTTTGTCTTCAATGTCGTCGGGCAGGTTGCAAAAGAAGTCAATGCCTGTTCTCTTTTCCAATTCGTCTATGCTGATGGCGTATTGGCTTAGGTTGCTGCCATCGTCGTTGGCATTATCTATTTGGTCGGTCCAGATACCAAGAGCGGTGTATTTGCCCTTGGTTACACGCAACATGGCCATAAAGAAATAGCGCGGCATGATAAGTCCGTTGCCCAAGGTGCGGTAAACTTTGTTGTATCCGCCGTATTTCCCTTCGTCAATGGTGCCTCCCTTGCAAATGAAAAGTGTGTCGCAGGTAGATGCTATGATGCGTACTTTCTTCTCCAATTTGGCCCAGAGTCCGGCGTTGAAGGCGTTGAATTGGGGTTGCATATTGGTGAGGAAGAAGGTTTGGTAGTTGAGTTCGAAAGACGACAAGCGGTCGGCCGAAGGACAGATGTGTCCATGATCTAACTTCTGCCCATTGTAATAGTAAGGGTCCTTGCCCCATTGCATGGATGTCGGGATGAGCGGGTCGTTAGGATATTGGTTGTCTTTGTTCTCATAGCGGTTGACCTCAGAACGTGCTAAGTCCTTGTCAAGTATATAGCAACTCCATCGCTGCGATTTCTTGGCGTAGTCCCATTCTGTGATATAGTTAACAGTGCCATTGCTGGTTTTGTGAACCAATATGGTGTCGGTGCCTTGATGCAGACGCGGCATCTCGAGTCGGCTGTATTCTTTGATGGTCGACGGATTGGCATTGATGTTGGTAGTGGCAGCGGGAGGGGTGATGGGCTCAGTCTTTTCTTCGATATTGTCATCACTGCTGCACGATGCGAAAAGCAGTAGGCCGCATAAAAGGGCAAAAGGCTTAATTGTCATTGCTTGGTGTTGGTTATAGAAAAGGAGAAACCTCAAATTCGCAGCGAATCCGTTTGCTCGAACCAATTTAATTGTTACGCGTGCGTGAGGCATCAGATTGAGGCCAATGATGCCTTAGTAATGCCATTATAGACAGAATTGCCCATATACAAAT
>JBMNUU010000096.1:0-3036 GCA_050946435.1 Prevotella sp. | reverse complement strand
CTACATATATCCGCCCATTGTGCGAAACGGTATCGGTACAGTTTGAATCCATGATGCAATCAACAAGTCGCGAGGCCAAAGCCGGCACCGCATCGTCGCCAAATGCCAACTCTGATCATTACAAAGATCCCACGTCACCTATAGACATGAAGGATGGCGGCGAATCGCTGAGCAAGGGATGTTATATCTGGGAAGACTTGGATGACTGGGAATAGCTCTGAGTGAAGCAACATTCCTATAACAAATCTTATATTGCCCCCGCCAAGACAGCTATGGTTGTTTTGGCGGGGGCTTATCAATGTCAGAGACTACGCTACCAAAAGCCATGAAACGAAACTCAAACAACAACCTGACAAATCCTTTCGAACAAATCCGATCAACCTTGGGCAAGGTGGCGTAAACCACCTTGTTTTTATACAACCTTGTGCTTATAAAAATGCAACGAATCGTCAAATGGCAGGATAAATGCTTAAAAATATACGATATTATTTTGATGTTAGGGAATAAATTTATAAATTTGCAGCATGCTTAGGAATAAAAATACATTTTATGAAAATGAAAGATCGACGGCTTGAAACCATCAAGATGATTATTTCAAGCCAGGAACTGGGCAGCCAGGAAGAAGTGTTGCAAGAACTCAAGAAGGCGGGGTTTACCCTGACACAAGCCACCCTGAGCCGAGACTTTAAACAGCTGAAAATTGCCAAGGCGGCCAGCATGAACGGACAATATGTCTATGTGCTGCCCAATGAGACCATGTATAAGCGTGTTCACAAGCCGATGTCGGCCATGGAAATGATGCAGACTCCGGGTTTCCAGTCTATCAGCTTTTCGGGAAACATAGCTGTCATCAAAACCCGACCGGGCTATGCCAGCTCTATCGCCTACAACATAGACAATAGTGACGTGGACGAGATATTGGGGACAATAGCCGGCGACGACACTATCTTCATAGTCCTGAAAGAAGGCGCCAAACGCGATGACGTGCTACGGGGACTGGATGAATTCGTTGAATTTTAAACATAGAAATGGAAAAGATACAAGTAATGGTGGCCGACGAGACGCATATGAAATATGTCGATACCATTCTTATGACCATCGAAGAAGCAGCCAAGGTGCGTGGTACGGGCATAGCCAAGCGATCGCCCGACTACGTAGCCACCAAAATGAAAGAGGCTAAGGCCGTGATAGCACTGCAAGGAGAGAAGTTTGCCGGATTCAGCTACATTGAGACCTGGGGCAACAAACGGTATGTCACCACATCGGGACTGATCGTGCACCCCGATTTTCGTGGAATGGGACTGGCCAAACGCATCAAGAACCTGACGTTCACATTGGCACGCGTGCGGTGGCCTCACGCCAAAATATTCTCGCTCACCAGCGGTTCGGCGGTGATGAAGATGAACACCCAACTGGGCTATCATCCCGTGACTTTTGACGATCTCACCGACGACGAGGCTTTCTGGCGCGGATGCGAGGGATGTGTCAACAAAGACATTCTGCACCGCACCAACCGCAAGTTCTGCATTTGCACGGGCATGCTCTTCGACCCCGAAGACCATTTGCCGGCCAAGATTCCGGAGGAGGTGATAGAGAGGTTCAGGAAGATAGACGGCTGACTGCCCTGCGGCTTTACACCCTCTCTGGGAAAGCGGAAAAGCCACACAACATGAAAGGAACAAACAAACAGTTAAGAGAAATCAGTAAAAGAAGAAAGGATAGTGACACATGAAAAAGAAAGTAGTAGTCGCCTTCAGTGGCGGATTGGACACATCGTACACCGTGATGAAACTCGCCCATGACGGGTGGGATGTTTATGCAGCCTGTGCCAACACCGGCGGCTTCAGTGCAGAGCAACTGAAAACCAACGAGGAGAATGCCTACAAGCTGGGCGCGACGAAGTATGTGACGCTCGACGTGACGCAGGAATATTATGAAAAAAGCCTGAAATACATGATCTTCGGCAATGTGCTGCGCAACAACTGTTACCCCATCTCGGTATCCTCGGAGCGCATTTTTCAGGCCATTGCCATAGCCCGCTATGCCAACGAAATTGGTGCGGACGCCATTGCACACGGCTCTACAGGAGCGGGCAACGACCAAATTCGCTTTGACATGACTTTCTTGGTGATGGCACCGGGTGTGGAAATCATTACGCTGACACGCGACCATGCCCTCTCCCGCCAAGAGGAAGTGGACTATCTGAACGCGCATGGGTTCAAGGCCGACTTCACCAAGCTGAAATATTCGTACAACGTGGGCATCTGGGGCACCAGCATCTGCGGTGGCGAGCTGCTCGACCCCACACAAGGTCTGCCCGAGGAGGCCTATCTGAAACACGTGACTGCCAGCGAGGAAGAGACCGAGCTGCGCATTGAGTTCAAGAAAGGCGAGATATCTGCCGTGAACGGTGAGGAGTTCGACGATAAAATCAAGGCCATCCAGAAGATTGAGGAAATAGGCGCGTCGTATGCCATTGGCCGCGACTGCAACGTGGGCGATACTATCATCGGCATCAAGGGACGGGTGGCTTTCGAAGCCGCTGCACCCCTGCTGATTATCGAAGCCCACCGCCTGCTGGAGAAGTCCACGCTCTCCAAATGGCAGCAATACTGGAAGGATCAGGTGGCCAATTGGTACGGAATGTTCCTGCACGAGAGTCAATACCTCGAGCCCGTGATGCCCGATATGGAGGCCTTTCTCGAAAGTTCGCAGCGCCACGTCAGCGGCACAGCCATTCTGAAGCTTCGCCCCTACAGTTTTCAGACGGTGGGAGTGGATTCAGAGGACGACCTCACAAAATCCAAACTCGGCGAATATGGCGAGATGCAGCACGGTTGGACAGCCGACGATGCCAAGGGATTCATCAAGATTCAGTCCACGCCGCTGCGTGTGTTCTACGGCATGCACTCCGAAGAGGAGAGGTAATTTGTCGCTCTCCTCTCCCAAATGGGAGATGGCGGGCAGATGAAAACGTTGTGCAACGATATGAAAAGAACTATAATTGTTGCAACTTTTCCAGTTTGCAATGCGTCA
>JBMNUU010000095.1:0-3070 GCA_050946435.1 Prevotella sp. | reverse complement strand
TCATGGATTTCATGAATCGTTCGGTTCAGATGAACGCATGCCTCATAATGCACGCTCATCATCATGGCTCCGATCTTAGCTGTTTGCACAATATATCGCTCGGGCTTTACAATCATATAATGCACATCGAGTGGTTTGGTGCAAATCTTGTGCACGGCTTCTATCACGGGGAAGCCAAAGGAGATGTTGGGCACAAAGCTACCGTCCATCACGTCACAGTGAAGCCAGTCGGCCTCACTGCGGTTTATCATATCTATATCACCCTTTAGGTTGGTAAAGTCGGCCGCCAACAACGAGGGTGAAACCATGGTTCTCATAATATTAATGGGAAATTGAGTGTTACACAACTGTCAGTTCATGCAGTAAGATGCAGGCTGGCTTCCCCCATTGACCGTGCGATAGGTATAAGCTATCTGACGGATAATGTTCAGTGTGGTTTCTGAGGGACTGAGTTCTTCATGAGTAAAATACTTCATAGGCATACAAGAATTAGAATGTTATACCATGATAACGACCTGACCTTTACTTTTATTACATGAATCTATAAATAATTTCTATCTTCATGTTTTTAATTTCAACAGCGTTGGAACTTTCCAATACCGATAATATACAAACCTTAGCACTCGCCGCCACGGGTTTGTTGGTGCTGCCTACGAGAGACTTGTTGTGAAAAACGGCAAGAAATATACTCGGAAGAAAGTTGAAAAATAAGGAAGAGACCGTAGAGCAGGCTCAATACCTATAATAAAACAAAAGCACGCATTGCTTTTGTACGGTGGATGCTTTTGTGTGTTTGGGATACTGATAGTTGAGGTCGTTGGCCAGCTTGATGTGGTATTTGCCGATCAAGTCAATCTCGACAGTGTGCGGCGGTAGAAATAATAGTAGAGCGTTCCGGAAACCGATAGTCCTATCGGAAACGCAAACCACACCCCCACCAAGCTACCGCCTATCACGATACCGAACACATAACTCAGCGGAATGGATACCATAAAATAGGCGATGAACGCCACAAGCATGAGTGGCTTGACGTTTGACAAGCCGCGCAGTGCATTTGAAAAGACACACTGTAGACTATCAGGAATTTGATAAATGAGCAGGGGTAGGATAGCTCCGGCCACGATGCTCGTTATCTCTTCGGAATCGGCGAAAAGCCAACCGATGTCATGGCGGAACACCCATACAGGTATAGCAATCAACACGGCCACCACACAACACAGATGAAAGCCTGCCCAGGCGGTAGGTGTAATCTTTTCATATTCGTGCTGTCCGTGAAAAAGGCTGATTCTGATGGCCACCGCGGCCGACAGAGCATAGTATATCTGGAAAAACAACTGGCTGATAGAAAGCATGATTTGATGTCCTGCCAGCGACGTAGCACCAATCCAGCCCACGATGATGCTGCACAACGACCATGCCCCCGACTCCATACCCATCTGCATACCCAAAGGCCACCCCATGCGGTTGAGCAGCAGCTGGTCGGTCCGTGTCACCTTGCTCTGCCTGAAAGCCTGGGCAAAGGGTTTGTAACGCCGGCTTCCAAAGAACACGCACGCAATGGCAACCGTCATGAGGATGCGCGAGAAGAGCGTGGCCAGACCGGCACCCAAAATGCCCAGCTCCGGCATTCCCAGCTTACCATAAATCAGTATCCAGTTGGCCAAGATGTTCACAAGGTTTCCCGAAAGCAATATCCACATCGGTGTTTTGGTATCGGTGGAACCATCGGCCGTTTGCTTGAACACGTTGAACCAACACACGAATGGAATCGACGCGAGGTTCACAATGTAATACGGACGCACATAGGGCAGCAGCTCTTCGGGCTGACCGAGTTTGTCTATGAAGAAATAGAGCACGCTGTAAATCGTCATCAGCAACAGTGCCAGCATTGTGTTGGCAGCAAGGCCGTTGCGTACCAGCGCTCCGATGCGACCCGTTTCCTCTCGCCCGTAGCTGTTGCCGACAAGTGGTGTGAGTCCGTATGCAAATCCCATGGCCACCAGAATGCCCAGCATGAATATCTGCCCCACAAAAGCGGCAGCCGCGAGTTCGGCTGTGGAGTGGTGGCCAATCATAATGGTATCGGCAAAAGTGAGGATAATAGTGCCTATCTGGCCTATAACAATAGGAATACCCAGCTTGATGATGGGCATGTAAATATCTTTTGAAAACATGGAGCTTGCTAAATGAAGTGCAAAGGTACGCATTAATTCTTACACAACAATCATTATCTGTTGATATTCCGGGCTGCAGCCCAATGTTGTCCCAAACAAATATAAATGTTTGTCATGTCACATAGAGAAAGCCTATGAGCTATGAAAAGGATGCCCGAATCGAGCAGGGTGTTTTCGGCTTTTCTGTTCCTTTATCCCCAAAAACAGAAACACTCGTATTTTTATTTACAAACACCTGTCCATGCTTTGCGAATTTAAAAACGAAAAGCCATCGGTTCTAAATTCGCGAAATTTGCGGTAATTCGCAGTTGGCTGATAGTCAGTTATTTAATAAAAATCTTCTTGCGACCCCATATTTGTCAGTCGTCGTTGGATATCGAATGGCAGAGCGAAGAAGCCCTAAACGCATAGCGAGTAGGCTTCTTTTGCACTACCATTAAGGTCAAAACACACCATGATAAGATAGTAAACGCAAAGACTTTGATATTTTTCCTTTTTCTCAACCAAAAACACAGGTCAAAACATGGCGTCTTTTTCTCTAAATGCTTCAAAAATGATGCCCCGAAAAACAGTAATCTTATTTAACATATAATGGTTGCAAACCACCTGAAGATAGGGAGCCTGAGCACTGGAAGAGTGCCTGCAAACCATTGAGGATAATATCGGCAATAACCTTTACGGGCTGCTATCTTGGGATTGTCTCGTGCTTTTCCGTGTGCGCGAGCCTATGGGCAGAGTGGGGAGAAGGTGTGCGGGTGTTGCTGTTCCTTCCTTTTACAGGAGGAGAAGTTTAAGTCCCAGCGATAGACCAATGACATCAGATAGCTGCACCTTCTTGTCCATAAACATATTACGAATGTAGAGATCGCAGGTGCTCAGCTCGTAAAAGGCGGTGA
>JBMNUU010000094.1:0-3081 GCA_050946435.1 Prevotella sp. | reverse complement strand
ATCCTTCACACAGGATTTTGTAGACACCTATTACACCACAGAGGAGCATATCGGACAGTCGCTGGTTGCCGCTTACAGTCCTATGCAGTGGAACGACTGGAACGGAAGCCAATATAATCCACAAAACCTTATGAGTGACCTCATGGCCGACGATGTTTATCCTGGAGGTAATGGTCCATCGGACAACGAGTTCTATCATCTCATGGCCAACTATTCGGCCATTCCCACAAACTGTATGTCGGGAATGTGGAGCAATATGTATTCGGGAGTTAAGCGCTGTAACGACTTGCTCAAGTATGCAGAGGCAAGCAAAGACGAACTCTCTGCAGAAAACTATAACAGTTGGACCGAGCAGGCTCGCATCCTGCGTGCCTATTATTACAACCTGCTGTGGAAATTCTGGGGCAATATTCCTTTCTTCTTTGAGAACTTGGAGTCTCCCTTCAAGGCTCCTCAGTTGAAAGCCGACGAGGTGTACGAGAATGTGATTACCGACCTTGAGGGTGCATTGGCCATGAATGCCATCCCCACCCGTTGGGACGACGACAATCTCGGACGCGTCAACAAATACACAGGCTATATGCTTTATGCCGAAATGGTGATGTATCAGAACGACGAGTCACGCTATGGCAAGGCTTTGTCATTCATGAACGAGATTATCGGCGATGGCAGCTACAGCCTGCTTCCCAATTTCGCCGACCTGTGGGATTCGGAGAACGAATGGAACAGTGAGACCATTTTCGATGTGGTTTATTCCGATAATCAAACGAATAGAGGTTGGGGTGCCGGTGATGCCATCTTTGCCGGTGGTACGGTGTTCCCACGTCTCTGCGGCTGTCCGCAGGCCTTTCCCGATCTGGGTACAGACGACGGTTGGGGATTCTCGCCAGTTCGTGAAGTTACATGGAATATGTTCCTCGAAAACGACGCTCGCCGTGATGCTTCTATCATGGATGTACGTGCGCTCACTGACAAGTTGGGCGATGACTTCAAGCCCCGTTACCAGAACACCGGCTTCTGGAACGGCAAATACTATGCTTATTCAAAAAACGTAGAGAATGCCTTGGGCGACAAACAGCTCAACTACAACAACAATCTGCGTATCTATCGCTATTCCGAGACCCTGCTCAATGCTGCCGAACTGGAGCTGAAAGTTAACAGCGACGCAGCAAAAGCAACAAACTATGTTAATCAGGTGCGCAAGCGTGCCGGTATCAGCGAATTGGCAACGGTCGACCTCGACGCCATCCTGAACGAACGCCATCTTGAGTTTGTCGGTGAAGGCAAACGCTATTGGGATCTCGTGCGCACGGGCAAAGCAGCTTCCGTTCTCGTTCCGTCCGACGAAATGGGTGGAGCATGGAGAAACAAGGCATGGACCGAGAATAAAAAATATTTGCCGATTCCTTACACGGAAATGTCTGCTGACCCGGATTTAGTTCAAAACAATTATTAAAGATAAGAAATGATGGAGAGGGGGAAGCCCCGGTCATTCTGTGGCTTCATCCTCACCTCAATTCAAATAAATCATAATCGTATGAATAATATAATTAAAACATTGGGTCTCGCTCTGGTTGCAGGATTGACATTTGCATCCTGCTCTGAAGAAAGTTTTGACGGAGTCAACCAAAACGGCCAGCCCAACATACAAGACGTAGACTATACGGTCAGTGTTGACCAGAACACCAACATTGCTACGTTTACCCTCAACACTCCGGGATACTATCCAATTTGGCAAATCGAGGGATCCCCTGAATACAAGGGAACAACAAACGGCCTGCGGAAGCATTATATCTTCAAGGGCACTTACAAGTACACGCTCAAGGTGGGTAATCGCAATGGTATCAGCGACGGTGTGATCGAAGGCACATTCGATGTGGACACCACGCGTTACGACTTCTCCAAGACTATCAAAGCCTTAACGAATGACGACTCCAAGGAATGGCGCATCTTCGCCTCGAAGAAGGCACATATCGCTTGTGGAGAGCCCGGATCCGACGGTACCACATGGTGGTCGGCCGCTCCCAATGAGAAAGCAGACCAGGGCATCTATGATGACCGCGTAGTATTCTCAAACACCTATGATTACACCTACAATGCCGGAGAGGACGGAAACACCTTTATCAACGCAGGAGTTAAGTCGTTCGACGTGGATGCCGGTGGAGACTACAGCATCCCATTGGTAGGTAATTTCGGTATGCAGGCAAAAGCCAAGTATTCGCTTGGCTACGACGATGCCACCGATACGGAGACCATCACCCTGCCCGCACACACGCTCTTCCCCTATATCGCCTCTCAGGAGCAGATAGACAAGGACTATACGTTTAGAATCCTCTCCATAGATTCCAAATACATGGAGTTGGCCCTCGACCTCGAAGGCATTGTATGGCATTTCACCCTGATCAATGGCGATGATCCTGAGCCTACAAAAGACTTCGATCCGGATATGGTGAATTGGGCTGATGTCAATTCTGATCTCAACTTGGCTAAGGGCTTGAACACGGTTGGAACAATGGTGTTCTGGTGGGCTGACGGTAACTGGAATCAGCAAGCCGACCCAACCTTCTCTTACGAGAATGGCATTTACAGCATCACTGCTCCTTATGCGACGGTAGGGCAGTGGCAGGCACAGTGCTCCATCCACGACGGCAACGTGGCTGTCGAGGCAGGAAAGGCCTACGACATTCAGGTGACGCTTGTGGCGAGCGAGGCTTTCGAAAGCGCTACTATAAAGGTGTGTCAAGAAGATGATGACGATCTCGTGTTGATTTATGACTATCCCATCAGTCTGAAGAGGGGTGAGAACGTGATACGCTATGCCAAGCGTTATCCCAAGAAAGGTGAAGAAGATGCTTCGTCATCCAATCTTAAATTCATTGTCGACTTAGGTGGATGTCCTGCAGGGCTCAATGTTCAGGTAAAAGATATTATTATACAAGCACATAACCCCAAATAAATATATAAAGCAAAATGTGGAGCATAGTGCGGGAGAACAGCGTTCCTCCCCACTGTGTCTCCAATTTCAATTCCATTTTCCAATTATTTTATGAAACGATTATTCAATCTTTTTGCTACGGCCGC
>JBMNUU010000093.1:0-3231 GCA_050946435.1 Prevotella sp. | reverse complement strand
AGAATAATTCCAGGTATAGTTACAAGTAAAGCGTCAATCCCATAATTGCCACAAGAATAGCTTACATGCAGATTAAAATATGTTATAAGGCCTATATAAACAAAACTGCATAGCAAAATTATGTACTTGTTGTCAAAGTATTTTTGTAATTTCTCTTCTTTTTCCTTATAATACTTACCAATGCCCATATAGAAACATGCATAGCCAGTAGATTCTATGTGCCAGGGTACATCAAAACCACCAGTTATTTTAGTGTATAACGTATTAATAGCAAATAAAAAAGAAGCTAATAAGAGAAGATTCGTAGGGTTTTTCGAAAATTTTTCTACCCAATAAAAGACTATACTGTATACATAGAGAGCTGCAATAAACCATAGAATCTGATCCGTACCATTCTGAAACAATAATCCTTTAATCCCTTCTGTGAGGGATATCTTTTCATTCAAAGTAAAGATTTGCTTCATAAAGATCATTATAAATCCCAAAGATATAAATGGTAATAATAATGTTCTTGTCCGCTGCTCAAAAACATATTTAAAGCTATGATTTTCCTTGAAAAGATAACCCGAGACAAAAAAGAAGGTTGTTAAGAAAACAGGAGAAAAATATCTCATGATAGTAGAATTACTAAATTCCAAATGAGAATATATGACCATTAGGAATGCCAGACCTCTAGAAACATCTATCCATTTTACTCTTTTTTTTATTTTTGATTTCTCATTTCCAATTTCTTTAATAGAATTTGTCAAGAGATATTCTGTAGACTTGTGGTTGGTGTGTGTGTGGGGGGGGTACGTAGTCATTGTAGTTTATATCTATTTTTTTTATTCAAAAATCTTATAGAAATAATACTTTTTTGTCAATTAAAATAAAGCATAAGTTTATAAAAACATTACAATCGAAAGAATTTAAACAGGTCAATTATTCATCAGTGAGCGATAGATCTCTGCGAACTCCCCTGCTATCTTATCCCAATCATATTTACTCATGTCGTACTCTACATGATGTACAGGTTGCGAGATAACTCCATCAAGCTTGCCAGAAAGCGCATCCACATTACCCATAGGGAAATAATCTTTTTCGGGAAGCCCTACTTCCAGATTGGCCGGAATGTCACTGACAATGACGGGCACCTGATAGCTCATAGCCTCTAACAAGGCTATGGGAAGTCCTTCGTGGGAAGAGGGCAGACAATAGCACAGGCAGTTGGTGAGCAGCGAATGAAGCTTCCTGCCTTTGATAAATCCCGTCAGCACGACACCATTGTCCTTGGCCAGTTTCTTCAGTCCACGAGAATAATCATCCTCGAAGTCGGTGTCACCGGCAAGAACCAGTTTGATGTCTTTCCGCTCTGAATGCTTCTCCTGCCATTTCACGAAAGCATGAACTAAGTCGTGCAGATGCTTCTCTGGCACAAAACGGCACATGCCAAGGATGTACTTGCCTTTCTCAATGCCGAGCTCGTCAAAATACTCTGGGTAGTCACAAATCTCCGGTTCCTGTACACCATTATAAATAAGGTGTACCCCTTTCGTCCTTCCGTACTTATTTTTCACGATATTGCGGATGACATCAGAGATGACTACTACGTCGTTGGCAAACATGCAACCCATGCGCTCGCCAAACTTCAGCATCGTCTTGGCGGCGAATCCCCATTTGTCACGGTCGTAGTCTGGACCGTGATGGGTGAACACCACCTTCATGCCGAGCATACGGGCAAGCGGGGTGAGCATCGCCGGGCCGATAGCCTGTATATGTACGATGTCAGCATGCAGGCGCTTCGCCTTCCAGATGGCACGCCATGTATGGATGATGGCCTCAAAAGCTTTCTTTTTAGGCGTGTCCACGTCTACGAGTTTCACGTCCTTCCACTCCGTCAGTCCGTCATGGACATAGGTAGACCGACGTATGACCGTCACGTCAAATCCCATCTTGGCAATGCGTGGGAAGAGCTCCTCGCAATGCGTCTCTACACCACCCATTACATTAGGGATGCCTCGCGTGCCTGTTACAACAATTTTCGTCATAAGTTTCTTTTCTTTAGCCACGGACGACACAGACCGGAAGCAAAATGTCCGAGAAGTCAGTGTCGTCCATAGCAGAAAAATACGTGATTATAGTTTGGCTTTACCTTCTCCTGCTGGCTGCACTTCCTCTGCATCCGGATGCAACACTCTCAAGTCGCCTTGTCGTGGGTCCTGACCTACCGGGCACTGTGAGAAGTCGAGGCAAGCCTCCTTGCCACACATTGAGCGCCACTTGTTCTTCAAAGCCCACTTGGCCGGGTACTTCACATACTTGTGCATCACAGGGCTGGCAGTACCGACCATCCAGCAGTTCTTCGGACAGGTTCGGACAGCCTCGCGGACCTTCTGAGCCTGCTCACTCTCCCAGATCTCCATGAACGGCTTCTCGTGGATGTTGCCCATAGAGCCCTCGAAGTATTTCGTCTCCATGCCATTGCAGGGCAGCACCTCGCCCCATGGGTCAATGAAGAAGTTGGCAGAACCAGCCTCGCAAGGCAGCATGCGCTTGCCACCCTCAATATAGTTGATGAGTCCCATGTTGAACCATGCACGGAACCAACTCTTCGGATGCTTCTCCTTCAACTGCCACTCGATGAGTTGCTTGAAGTTGTTGCACACTTCATCCTTGTTGGTAATCTGATTGTCATACTTATGGAAGTAGAACGAGTTATGGAAAGCAGCCGTGGCGAACTCCATGCCCATTGATAAGGACAACTGATAAAGTGAAAGCATATCCTTGGAATTGTTGTTGCTCACCGTACAACCAAAGCCGATATCCTTCAATCCCATGTGTTTCAACGTCAGCAGCGTGCGCAAGCCCTTGTCGAAGCCACCGGCATGTCCACGCAGCTCATCGTTCTTCTGGCTCAGTCCCTCAATAGAGATACGGATACCAATGTTTGGGAACTTCTTGGCAAGAGCAACCACGCGATCTTCGAACCAACCAGATGTGGAGATGACGATACGATTGGTGTGCTTATAGCACTCCTCCACGATGTCCGCCAAGTCTTCACGAATGAAAGGCTCACCACCTGTCAGGTTGATGAACTTCAAGTCGGGCAGACACTTCAAGTCCTCTGCCTTCAACTCCTCCTTGCGGTTTGTCGGGTTCTTCCAAATGTTGCACATCACGCACCGCATCGGGCAGCGATACGTCAAAATAATACTTGCGTCAGTAGGACGCGGAATTCTATTGTTACTCATA
>JBMNUU010000092.1:0-3252 GCA_050946435.1 Prevotella sp. | reverse complement strand
GTCATAACATGATGAAGCCCAAACCGCACGGTCGATATTTTTTTGACCGTACGGCAACAGGCTTTTAGGGAGTTATAAGGGTTCCGAAACTTCTAAAACACTGAAAAGCAGAGACTCCTTTTTCGTATAGTTTTCTTGACAAAAGAAGTGTCTCCCATCGCAAATCCCCCACCCCATACGTATATAAAATCAAAACTCAAAAACCGGCCTTGTTTTTCGATGACAAGTTCATCAAATTCGTCAAGCCGTCCAATTTCTCCCCATGGAAAAGCAAAGCTTTCCAAGATCAACCAGTGTGCGTTTCGGTAATTCTATATAATTTTAGAATTCTGGCAATGGGTGGTTATTATTCATCCACGTGATTTCTGTTTCTTTTCTTGCAGTTTTTAATAATTCTTACGATATTTGCCAATGGATTGCAGAAAAAATATCGAGCGAAAGTGGCGAACCATCATTACGAATTGTCCAGATATCTGCAACCTCTGCTTTTTGACAATTCATCGAGACTTTACTTCAACTAACGAAGTGTTCTATTATGTCAAAGAAAAAAAAGAAGAAAAAAGTAACACAACAGCCATCCATGTCTCCTGCAAAATTTCTGAGAGAAAAGGCTCGAGGGTTAGAAATAGGCAAATGCTATATCTCTGAAGATATAGAAACGTGCGGTGAAGGCAACATCTTTGTGACACGCGTCCACAAGAATGGGAAAGTGAGCATGGGTGTATTCCTCGTTGACATATTTTGCCTTGGAGTAAAAGATGCGTCTTATCAGCTCCGAATAGACGAATTGGATTTTGAGGAAATGGAAAGAAAATTTGCCACGATGCATATCAGGGAATGTAGTTATGAAGAGGCACACAACCGAATTTATGGGGCCATAGCTTTTGCGGAAGAAGGAGGAGTCCGCCCCGCCCCCGGCTTTGCGCTTGCCCAATACATCTTGGAAGAAGACACGGACGATGTGCCACTCATTGAATATGATTATGGGAAAGATGGTAAACACCTGCTTATCGTTGGCAACAAATTAGAAGCAAGCCAGTATGTGTCCACATTAAAAAAGAATTTGGGTGACAACTTCGATGTCATTATTCGGGCAGAAGATGATGAAAACGGGTATGACGAGGACGACTCAGAAAATATTGACGATGATGACCTGATTGAAATGTTTAGCAAAGCTCCCGACGATAATCCGTTGTTGCGAACCTACGGTCCAGATGTGGAATATGCTTATGTTCATCCGGACTATCCACAGACATTGAATGTGGAAAACCAATGGGTGCTGGACGAATTGCTCAAGTCGGAAAATGCACTCGCTTTGGAAAAATCGCTCGTTGAAAAAATGCTTGCCCTGCCTAAAGAGTCGTTGCGTAAAGACTTGGAACAAATCATTATGTATTATATCGGTGTGACCTGCGATGGTATTCCCCCCAAATTTGAAGATAATTATATCGGCGTGGTCTCTACCGCGATCATTTTATTGGCAGAGGTAGGAAACAATAGTACAAGTCTGGACATTGTTTTGGAAGCTCTCAGACAGTCACCAGACTTTTATGACTATCATTTTGGAGACGCTGCTCCGGAGATACTTATACCCACATTATATAAATTGGGCCGGCACCGACTTGACAAATTGTTGGATTTCCTGAAAGAAGAAGGACTTTACACCTTTGCCAAGATAAACGTGCTGGAGGTTGGCAAAGAAATAAGCCATTTTGAGCCAGACCGGCGGGAGGAAATATTAGACTGGTATCGTCTAATCATTCGTTTCGCCATTGACGCAACCCCCGAGGCTGTTTGCTTCGACACGACGATGGCGGGCTTCTTGGTGAACAGTGTTATCGAAATGAAAGGCCAAGAACTCCTGCCCGACCTTCAAGACCTGTTTGCTACAAATTTGGTTGATATTGGAGCTTGTGGCACTTGGGAATCCGTGAAAGTCGATCTGAGTAATCCTGCTTATCCAGTCTACAGTGAGAGCTGTTATTTGGATATTCACGAGCGATTTGAACAATTGAAAAAAATGTTCAATTGATGAATAGCCCATGAATTTCATGCCATACGTTCTTAGCATTACGGGCTCCGACAACACCGGTGCTTCCGGAATTCAAGCCGACATTAAGACCATATCGGCCTTGGGAGGCTATGCTCTGACGACCCTTACCACAGTGACTGTGCAGGACGGGCAGGGCATACACGACCTGCTCAACCTGCCGTGCGACACGGTTGTTAGGCAGGTAAGGGCCATCATAGACGACTGTCACCCCAAAACCGTAAAAGTGGGGATGGTGCGCGATGCCGACACCATCGCGGCTTTGAAAGATGAAATTGTGGGGTGCACTCACAAAGTGATGGTGCCGGGAATCGTGACATCTCGCGGCAAAAGACTGATTGGCGACGAAGCCATCAGCGCATGGAAACAAAAACTCATTCCCGAAGCCACTGTGCTGCTCACACGATGTAACGAAGCGGAAATCTTGCTGGATAGGCCCATTGTTTCGGACGATGATATGTTGGAAGCGGCCTATCGGTTTACCGACATGGGAGCCGAGGCAGTGCTCATCCGTGGCGGGCACCAGACCGAAGGCCGTCTCACCGCCATACTGATGGCGGAGGGGAAGCATCAGTTTTTCTGCTCGCAAAACACCGAGGGATGGCAACGGCACGGCGTGGGAGGAGCACTGTCGGCGGCCATCGCCACGCATTTGGCTATGGGCAGCAACATCACTACCGCCATCAGCCGTGCCCACGACTATCTGCACAGTCAGGTGGTGTATGCCGTAGATACCCGTGTTCAGGGACACCGACAAGCCGACCTCTACAACCGATTCATGGCGCTCATCGCAACGTATTATCGCGAAGCTCACGACGTAGCATTCTATGCCGACCGCCTCGCCATCACTCCCCGCTATCTTACTCGCATCACGGCCACGATAGTTGAGAAAACGCCCAAGCAGGTTATAGCCGACTACATTATGCGTGAAGCCTCCACCCTACTGGCCACGTCAAGGCTTACCATCAGTGAAATCGCCACCAAACTCGGCTATTCGTCACTCCCCTTGTTCAGTAAGTTTTTCAGTTCACATCAAGGTTGCTCGCCCATGGAATACCGCAGCAGGATGAGCCAGTTGTGATTTTCGGCACAATGTTTATCTATATGAGAACAGAAGTTTGTTTGTTCTCATTTTTATATATAGCTTTGCGGCCAATAGTTTTTAATCGTTAATAAAACAATGGAAGACAGAACAACTCTCA
>JBMNUU010000091.1:0-3273 GCA_050946435.1 Prevotella sp. | reverse complement strand
CCTCGTCGTCACCGGTTGGCGACACCTCCGAGCCGGGGCCGGGCACGTTGGCTGCCCTGAAATTGAACGACATCGTTCCGTCGTCATTTTCCTTGATATCAAAAATGCCAAAACCGGGGCGTGTTTCGCCATCACTGCCGACATTATACCACTTGGCGGCCGGTCGCGAGCTGCCCGTCAGGCTGTCGTTGCCGTGATACGGATAGGGGTCGGAAGACTCCGTTTTAATATCGTCGTCGTTGTCGGCATGGTAAATGGTGGCACGCTGATGACTGTTGGTGAGGCCTGAAGACGGGTCTTTTCCAGTAGCGTTCACGATATTGTTATCCCATATCTTCTCGTCGTAATCCACATGGGTGATGAGCATGCCGTGGCCGGGCAGAGCCTCGTCGAACCCCACGGGCTGTCGGTTGTCGAGCACATAAAACTCCGTTTTCCTGGCAGGATTATAGACCACATAACTCCTACCCATTTGGCTCGCGGGCTGCATGGCTGTCACCGTCACGGGGTCTGTAAGCTCGATGGGTGTGCTCCAGCCCAGAACCATCTTTTCATAGCCTGTGTAGCCACTGGGAGTACGCCCGTTGTCGTTATTACATCCATAGTCCATCAAGTCCCAGGAACCCATACCAAAGTTGGTATTGGCAGCAGTGTCGTACATATCGGGCAACCCCAAACAATGCGAAAACTCATGGCAAACGGTACCAATGCCATTGAGGTTTTGGGTATAGTCCATCTCGTTGGAACAGGCATATACATCGACCACCGTATTGTCGAGCCTCAACAGCGTGTTTTCATAATAGGAATAGCCGGAGAGAATATACATATGAGGCCAAATATAATTGTCGTTTTCGCTATAGTCTGCCTGTCCGTAGCCCGCATAGACAACATATACCATATCGACCTCACCATCGCCGTCCCAGTCGTATTTGGAGAAATCCACCTCATCGTCCACCGCAACACAAGCGTCGTGTATCATCTCGCCAACCTTTTCTTCATCGTTGCGGCCATAGTAAGCAAAGTAATGGGGCATGGTGACAGGGCCAACAACATCGAAGCTGATGTCGAACTTTCCATGGCTCTGCGCATAGAAATAATCGTGCACACTGCCATTAAACCCATACTCATAATAATCTTTCGTATTGAACAATTTGCTGTAATAATTGCTCGGATTCGCCATGCTGAACCCCTTTCCTTTAAAGTCGACCAAAATCACGATACCACGCTTTTGGCCATTTAGGCGATTGGACTGCGTAGCATTTCTCCTGAGTGCCTGCGCTCTCATCTTCCTCGTCCTTGAAGCACGCGTAGCCGGCGCGGCCGCGTTGCGCTTCAGCGTTTCCAACGCCACCTCACGATAGCGGTCCGTATGGCTGTCTCGCACATAACAACGACCGTCGGCCGACTGCCAATAGTGCATTGTCTCGTCGCCCCGCGCCTCCACGCTCACGGTACTTCCATCGGCAAGCGTCACCGTCTTCCACTGTCCGCGTCGCACCGGCATGGCCATTACAGCAGATACTGTACATATCAAAATAGCCGTGCTAAAAAATCTGTTCATAAATCAAAATTAAGTTTTAGGTTTATCAAAAAAAATGTGACGGCAAAATTAACTGATTTTCACGGTTTTCACAAGCTAAATGTATCTTTTTTTCGTACATCTGTATCCTTTTTCATCGAATTGCTTTAATTTTTGCTCTATTTGCCAAACCTAATGTCACCTCTGCCTCCACAATGTTGATTTGAAATATTATTAACCTAAGTTCGGGATAAAAATGTCCCGTTCTCGATAGCTCCCCCAAGAGCATAAACATATCTCCTCTATCTTGAGACAGAGGTTATCAATAAACTTCCATCGAGCTTTGATATGACTGGTTTAGAACAGTGTAAGCTGCTGTCCTTGTCGGTCTATACAGAAATCTACATTGATAGCCGGCTTCTTCTCAAAGAAACAGTAGGCTGCAAGTGCCGACAGTGCATTTATAGCAAAATTAAAAACGCTCCTATGTCTGGAGTGTACCAGCTGTGCCACGTTTTTCAGTTCATCATTGATGGTTTCTATGACCGATCTCTTTCTGAGTAATATTTTGTCATACAAGGGTATTAGCTTATTCTTCATGTTACTCCTCAACCCCGTGACAAGGTTAATGCCATCATTGTATAATCTTTCGAAAAGCCCTTGGGATATATACCCCTTATCAGCAAACAACTTGCCGAAGAGGTTGTCACTGAGCCTGTTGAACACTCTTTCATCCCTATCATCCACATTCGCCTTGGTGAACATGAAGTTGACCAACTCTCCACGCTCGTTGCAAGTCAAGTGCAGTTTGAAGCCGAAATACCATCCCATCGTACTTTTCCCTATTGAAGCGTATTCCTTGAACACCCTATTGCGACGGATACGCTTGTTGTGGCACACTGGTATGGACGTGCTGTCTATGAAACTTATTCCGGTGCAACGTCCCAGACAGCACACTTGCAGAAACAGCATCATCTCAATGGCAACTCTTGATTCCAGTTCTATGAAACGGTTATAGGAGAGTTGCTCGGGAAACAAATCCCTCATGTGCTCCCTGACATAAAATAGATAGTAATGCTTGAAATTGCGGAAGTCATTGAAGTGGAAACAGATGAGAATAGTCATAATCTCCGCACGGCTCATTCGCCATTTACGCTTTCTATGCTTGATGCCGTCAGGCTCCTGCAGAGCCAGTTTTGCTATTTCAACATCAAATTCCTTGCAAAAGTCATCTACAATACAAAAAATCTCTGTAATTTTGTCTTTGGTAATCATCGCTATAATATTTGTAACTTGTTGATAATCATATATAAAGGTACAAAAATATAGCGAGATTACCAACTTTTTTCATCACTTTCTTATCCCGAACTCAGGTTATTAAATCGTATGCTTTACTTGTCTATATTAAAAAAACACGTAAATTGCACTTCATATAATATGAAGCGTATAATATGAAGTCACTGAACAACCCCTTTGTGGAATACGGATATAAAGGTCCGGGTATGTACAGACCATTCTGCATCAGCTTTACATCATGACGGAGGAATCGTTGAACACGGAAACCGTAAACAAGGCCATTGATATCATACTCAACAAATTCTCGACCTCGTTCTCCAACTATTATCTTTCCATCACCAACAACCAAGCCATGCTGCTGCGTGCCATTGGAAAAGAAGGCTGCGTGAAAGAGCCTCTGGGCCAAACATTCATGAGCCAACATCATTTGCCGGCCCTGAGCAGCACCCGACAGGCTC
>JBMNUU010000090.1:0-3403 GCA_050946435.1 Prevotella sp. | reverse complement strand
TGTATATGGGCAATTCTGTCTATAATGGCATTACTAAGGCATCATTGGCCTCAATCTGATGCCTCACGCACGCGTAACAATTAAATTGGTTCGAGCAAACGGATTCGCTGCGAATTTGAGGGTTTATACTATTTCCAGATATTCGCTTTCTCCAACAGAAAATCGTAAAGTCCAATTACCAAGATTCCATTCTCATTGTAACCAGTACTGTAATGATCGCCGGCAATGATAATCTTGCGAAAGCCGTCTGACACTTGCAAGAGTGAGGCTTGTTCCTGATCAACTTTCTCCCTTGAAGGTAAAGCATAGGCAGACTGAATGTATAATCGTTCATCATGCCGATTGACGACAAAATCTATTTCGAGGTTTCGTCTTGTGAGTTTGCCGTTATTATCGCGTTTGAAACTTTCAACTAATCCGACATCAACCGAGAAACCATTGCGGCATAAGTCGTTATATACAACATTCTCCATAATATGGGTTGGCTCAAATTGGCGGAATTCAACAACGGCATTCCTTATCCCTAAATCCTCGAAATAATACTTGGTTTCTGTGCCGATATATTTCCTACCCTTGACATCGTAGCGTAATGCTTCGCTGATGATGAATGCATCTTGCAGACACTCGATGTATTTGGCTATCGTTGCCGGGGCAACATCTATGCCTGCGGCAGTCTTGAAAGTGTTTGAAATTCGTC
Source organism: Prevotella sp. (assembly GCA_050946435.1). Taxonomy (GTDB): domain Bacteria; phylum Bacteroidota; class Bacteroidia; order Bacteroidales; family Bacteroidaceae; genus Prevotella. The sequence continues at coordinate 2,706 of JBMNUU010000090.1, read as the reverse complement.
GCACGTTGGTACTCGCCCCCATAGTAGAGGCAAGAATACGAACCAACTCCCGTAAGCCGTCTGCATTCTTTAGATGGTTGCGGTCAATAACGTCTCTTAGATACACCGTCTCAAAAATCTCGCGGAGGTAATTCTGCTTGTCTTTAGCTCGTTTCATTCCTGCCACAGCTGGCAGGCCACCATATTTATAGTATTGATCCAGGGCTTCTGCCTTTTCACCACCTATCACCTCATAATATTCTGCAAAACTAAGTGGGTGGATGCGTACTTCCCATCCTCGTCCACGAAATTCCGTTATAATATCTCGTGAAAGGAATTTTGCATTTGAGCCGGTAACATACACTTCTGCATTGGGTACGTCAAGGTAAGAGTTAAGAACATCCTCAAACTCACAGACCAACTGCACCTCATCCAACAGAATGTAATACTTCTCTGTATCTGTCATCAATTTATCGATATGTTCAAGAAGTGCATCTGGATTACGTAGCTTCTTATTTCGGCGATCCTCCAAATTGACTTTAATAATGTGATCTTCGTGAATGCCCCTTTCAAGAAGACTCTTTCGGAAGATATTGAAAAGGAGGAATGACTTGCCACAGCGTCGCATCTCGGTGATGATTTTGATCATACCGTTTCCATCAGCATTCTGTAGCTGGCTTAGGTAATGCTTCCGTTCAAATAGCATTTTAGAATATATTTTTGTGTCACGACACAGATTTATGCAGCAAATATAACTATTTCATGTCATTTAAGCAAGAAAACAGTAATTATTTTCTTGTTTTCCCTATTATCAGAGAAAGGTACGTCATGATGTGCGGTATTTACTTTCTATCATTTCCATGTTTGCGGTTGCCTCCTTGTTGCAAGTACTCATTTTCTTTGCAAAGTTACGACATAGGAAAGAGCGGCAAGCACCGCTGCGACTATACGCAGAAAAATAGACGGCAGCCTTCCTCAAATCAAGATTTGGGTATTCCGTCAATTTTTCCGTGCATTGCTTGCCTTGTCTTTCCCTCTTATGCCGTCCTGTTTTGCTCGAAAATCAAGTACCTGCAAGAAGTCTGAAGACTTCACAAAAGGGAAAAGATTAAGATTGATAACCTCTTAAAATGATAAGTTATGCACGCATGGATTTTTCAATTATCGGAAAAACGCATCGAGGGCTATCTCTGTGAAGATACCTTGTTGCAGGGTGATGGCAGCGATTATGACTATTGTGCCGCCATATCAGAAGAAGAACGGAAGAGAGCCGTTTACTCGCTCATGGCTCATATTCTGCCATTGGGCATGTTTCGCCTGAAAGATGAAACGACCTTGGTGTATCAAGGCGATTTTGGACAGTGGAAACGTGAGTGGGTGGAGCGTATTCAGACGAAAGCGGCAAAGGTAAACACGGAAAACGTGATGAACTTTTGCGGTGAGTTGTACCAGTTGGAGACCGAGCTGCAAAATCCGCTGGGCACGGATGCACAATTCTACCTTTGTAATGACGACTATCAGACCTTTGCGGAAAAGTCGGCGGAGTTGATGCGCATGGTGGAGCATCTGACGGAAGGTGACGAACTTTATATCGGTGGTATCATTGATTTTCATTTCTAAAAGCATGGAGAATATCAGTATTTTTTCGATAGAGGGCGTTGATGCAAGAGAGATTTGCAATGCGCAGTTGGGCGATGCCCTATTTGCACCCTGTAGTGTGTGCGACAAGTGGAAAGACGATTTTCCATCAGTGGACAATCTATTTTACGGATATGTGGAAGATGACATCTTCTACAGCTATTCAGACGACGAGTTTGAAACCCACGTCAATGCAATGTTTGACTAAGTAGAACAAGGAGTGTGCCGAGTTTCAGGCATACTCCTTCAAAAGGAAATACAATGAAGAAGATTTATCGCGTAGCGGCTCGATACATCTTCGAGGGTACTTTCAAGGTAGAAGCAGAGCGCAGCGAGGAAGCCAAGTGTTATGCAAAATCATAAAACACTGTGGAAGGGTCATGTACAGTGGCATACAGACCACTTTGTCATACCGTGAGATTGATTGGGTGCTCTACAACCACCCTTGTAAGCAGGTGGGCAGAATAAGCAGGGAGGAGCGAGCATGGCTGGGGTATATCTGACAAGGTATGACCAGCTTTCAAAATCGGGCAGCGGTCACAGTCCGCTGCCTATTTGAAAGAAAGATGCTTAGCTGAATAACGCTTGGTTTAAAATAAAAGTTTTGTTTTTGACGCAAAAAACAAGACTTTTATTTGGGAGTACTTAATTTCCCTGAAAGCCGTATTTCGCTATCACGTCATAAATGAGTGTGATGACTCCACACCGCTTTCATCGCTCCGTTGGGACACGGAGCAACAAGGGAGGGCGGTTATCCATTATGTGCTGGATGGAGTGCATAGCATGGTACAGAAAGGATAGTCTGCCGCTGTTACGCTGGTGATGGATTGTCGCCCATGACCGCTCCACGGCTCCGCCCATCTTACTTCCTGCTCCGTGCCTATGCACACCATATCGCACATTTTTCCTGTGTGACGTCAGTGCATCTCCAGTGTAACCCAATTCTTGTGTTGCATTGGGGTTACACAGACTACCTATGTGGTTTTACCTATATTTCAGAAGGCTTTTTCCCTGAAAGCCGTATCTCCATTCATTGCGCATAAAGCAGCAACCATTACAATACCGCTTTCATCATTCTTCAGGGACGTA
>JBMNUU010000089.1:0-3703 GCA_050946435.1 Prevotella sp. | reverse complement strand
GTATTTGTATATGGGCAATTCTGTCTATAATGGCATTACTAAGGCATCATTGGCCTCAATCTGATGCCTCACGCACGCGTAACAATTAAATTGGTTCGAGCAAACGGATTCGCTGCGAATTTGAGGAGATAGGAAAATTCTAAAGCTTATTGCCAACGATGCTCGTATTCCCTTCTTGGAGGTTGCTCGTGAATGCAATGTGAGTGGTGCGGCAATTCACCAACGTATTCAAAAGCTCACTTCCTTAGGAGTGCTGAAAGGTTCAGAGTTTATTATCGACCCGGAAAAGATTGGCTATGAAGCATGTGCATATATTGAGTTATATCTTAAAGACCCGTCAACATTTGATGACGTAGTAGAGAAGCTACGGCAAATACCTGAGGTTACTGAATGCCACTTCACAACGGGAGGATGTGATATGTTTATCAAGTTATATGCGAAAAACAATCACGATTTACTGAACATTATACACGATAAGCTGCAACCTCTTGGGCTCTCAAGAAGTGAGACAATAGTCAGCTTTAACGCAGCTATTGACCGTCAACTTCCTATCATGGGCGATGAGGAGGAATCGGAAGAAGCTGTTGAAGAAGACGAAGAAGAATAAACCCAAATTATTTTCTATCATATTGAATAAAGGAAAAGCCATCCCGCTTTTCCTTTGTTGTTTCGTTCCATTGTGTCATACATAAGTTTGGAAAAAAGGCATCGGCTTGTTCAGGAGTTTTTTCAACAAGGGTTAAATAGATACGATGTGCCATAGGAATAGCCTGCCGATAAACACTCTCCCCTCCAATGATAAATACCTCCTCGCTTTCTGTGCAACTCTGCAATGCCTCTTCAAGAGACGTATATACATCGCAACCTTCGATAGATTTCGTTGTCCGGCTTAGAACTATGTTCCGACGATGAGGTAAAGCCCCATTAGGCAAGGAGGCGTAAGTTCTTCTCCCCATCACAACCGTATGGCCGATGGTCAAACCCTTAAAACGTTTCATATCTTCCGGAATATGATATAAGAGCTGATTATGAAAACCTATTGCCCTATTATCGGCCATCGCGACAATGATGTTAATCTTCATGATTGGAATTGGGGTTAGTTTTTATTTGAAGCACATCTACAGGCTTTTCCGGCAAATAAGTGCTCTTGATTTTCCACTCCTGCGGATATAGATTGTTGGCTCTGTTTCCAATATTCTTCACAAAGCCAAGGGGGTGGCCGAGATAGGAAATGATAACAAAACCAAGGGGAGTATTTTCAGTCAACTTGATAGCTTCCTTGCGGAGATAGCTTATTGCTGTTGCGTAATCTACCTCTACGTATGGAAAGGCATGGGGATTTACAGCTAAAGACAGAGCCAGAGATGTATCCGGTATTAAATTTGCGCCTTTTTGTTCCCCCAGTGCAACTCCGATGTGCAAAACATGGAGAGATTTGAGACCTTTCTCACAAATGGCCTGCCACAGCGTTGGGATTGCAACGACCTTATCCATAGATTGAGCAATGGCAAAATCCCCATGAAGCCAGCTGCTATATTTTGATTTCAGCGTTTCACTCATCTCATTTCCCCCATTGGCACGACGATGTTTCCTATTTTTCCTTTCAGCATTTCCTGTTTGCAAATCAAAAGCACTGATATGTTTCCCATGCTTTCTCAACACTGCTACGAACAATCCTTCGCCTCTCGTCTTGCCCGGAATAAATCGATAAACCGGATTGTTATCAATCAAAGAACCGGTTATATTCCATTCATCGTTTGTTTCTATTTCAATAAAATCAGCTCCTAAATTATCAGCAATCCAATTGACGTTCTCCTCATCTTCATGTGCATTGAATGTACATGTAGAGTAAATTAAAATTCCACCTTCGGCCAAACACGGCCATATATCTTCTACTATTGAGCGCTGTAACTGTGTGCATTTCTCAACATTTTGAACACTCCATTCTTCAATCGCGACTTTATCCTTCCGAAACATTCCTTCTCCCGAGCAAGGTACATCGGCAAGAATAACATCGAATTTCAAGCCTGATTTTCTGTAGTCCTTCGGATAGTTGTTAGTCACAACAACTCCCGGATGTCCAAACTTCTGCATATTTTCTGAAAGAATAGAGGCGCGCAGTTTCATGGGCTCGTTGCTAAACAGCAAACTTCCTTCAGGCAACACAGTACGTGCAGCTGTCGACTTGCCACCGGGTGCGGCACATAAATCGAGCATCATAACAGGCTGATGGATAAGTTGCTGAAGAATATGACATACAAACATAGAAGATGCTTCTTGTACATAATATAGTCCAGCATGAAGCAAAGGGTCAAAAGTAAAGTTTGGACGTTCTGAAAGATAAAGCCCCTCACTACACCATGGTATATTGTCCCCAGCGCCAGAATCCATAATATGTTTTTTTATTATATTATACTGATTCGCTTTAAAAGGATTGATACGTATGCTTGCGGGAACTTCTTCGTCCAATCCTTTCTTCAAAGTGGCGTACAGTTCATTGCCCATCAGTTTGGATGTATAGTCTTCAAAATCTTTGGGTAATATCATAACAGCTGGTATTTATGATTGCAAAAATAGTTTTTTTTTCTTTACTTTGCAACTAATTGATATTGTGTTTCGTCAAATCAACAGAATATCAAAAAGAGATGAAAAATATGAAACAGCAAATTATAGCATTAGCCATGTTGTTTGCACTTAACACAAGTGCAACTGTGGTACAACCGCAGCATCGTCATCATCCTCAAGTAGAAATCGCTGATACGACCTCTCAGGATGAAATAGAGGCATTCTCTGACACGACCGACACCAGTCTGGTGGGCACAAAAGACACCGTGTACACGTCAATTTCATACGACGATGAAGTAGAATCTAAAATGGATAGATTCATTTCCAAACTTGTAGGCGGTACGATTGGTGTAGGAGGAGTAATTATTGCCGTTCTAGTTATATTGGCTTTATTACTTTGTGCTTTGGCTCCATTTATCCTTATCGCGCTTATTATACGATATCTCATCAATCGGCATAACAACAGCGTGACTTTAGCCGAAAAAGCTATGGAGACGGGACAGCCTATACCTGATGAGTTGAAACCACTCACACCGGAATCTCCTGATTATTACAAGAGAAAGGGAATTAAAAATATTGCTATTGGTGTAGGATTAGCGCTCATGTTCTTCATTTGGGATTCTGATATGTTAGCTGGCATCGGACTCCTAATCGCTTGTTGGGGTATTGGACAAGTAATCATTGCAAAGACAACGAAATAAGTGGAGCGTATAGAGGACATAAGCCTGGTTACACAGGTGGCTGTATTCCATAATCGCCGAGCTTTCGACAAGCTGGTGAAAGAATACCAGTCGCCTGTACGACGATTTCTGCTCTCACAGACATTAGGTGACAGTCAGCTGAGCGATGACCTCGCACAAGATACGTTTGTCAAAGCCTATACTCACATTTCGCAGTTTCAAGGTAAGTCTTCTTTTCTTACATGGCTCTTCCGTATAGCCTATAATGTCTTTTATGATTATCTGCGTAGTCACAAAGAAACCACGGACATCGACACGCCATACATCAGAGGTAACCTTAAATTCGCAGCTTAATTATTTGTTATAAATGCAAGTCCTTGACAAACATTTGTTTGGAAAGACTTGCATATGTCAGGATTTTCACTTAACTTGGTGCTACGACACAACCGAGTAAGTAT
>JBMNUU010000088.1:0-3829 GCA_050946435.1 Prevotella sp. | reverse complement strand
CGCAAGGCCAACCGCAAAATGATAGAGACGAACTCCGTGTCTACGGGCGTCACCACCCCGCGACTCTCGTCGGACATGGAGAAGGGAACTTTGTACAATGCTCTTGGTATGCGTATTGAGCAACCAAACAGCGGACTGAACATTCTCTGTCGTGGCGACGGCTCTGTTGTGAAGTTTTTAGGAAAAAAAATCTAATTTATAATTCATAATTTACAATTAGGCTTGCACATTCCATTTGAAGATTTATAATTATTCGCAGGCTTATCACCCCGTTACAATTAGGTTCATGCGAGCCTAATTGCAACGGGGTGTGATAATTGTGCTTCAAATATTTTCTGCTGTAAAATTTAATACTCATTTTCCAGAGGATATTTTCTTTTTTTTTAGCGCAAAAAGGGCTATGTTTTCGTCTTCATGATCACCCCTTGTACCCCGAAAACAGTCCGGTTTCTGAAGTATGTATTCTGCCATGTCATGGCGGAGGCTCAACGGCAGAAAGATTAAGCCGTAACCGCCATGCGATGAAGCCTCATCCGTGCTGCGGTTATGCTTCTTTCGCACTGCCTTTCCATATTCAATCGCAGGTGATGAGATGTGGAGCGTAAACCTCCCCATTTGTAATCTCTTGAGGCTCAGTACGCTATAAACTTCTCAAATTTTCACGAAATTCGGATGAAATATAATTATTTTTTGAATTTGCAAAAATAAGAAGACTCTTTGTTAAGAAAAATACAAGTAATAAACGCACGTGTGTGCAATTGAAATCAACTGTCTATGGCTATTAATATTCTCTCCTTTTGCTATTCTTGCACATATTGGCTCCTTACCTTGATTTTATGCTGTCAGAATGAGTTCCATCTAAATTATATAACGTGTAAAACGCTATCAGCGGATAGGAGTTGCTCATTAATATCAATATAAAACGACAATAGGCACCTCATCTCCCTTGCCAACAAGGGGGAAAGCAGAAATAAGCAGATGTCGCCTCATATTTATTTTCGTTTTCCAATAAGCCGGGCTATACTCAATACTTATAGTTTGACATTTATTTATGTAAGGGTCAGACAGGAAGGGGTTGTCTTTAAGTCTAATATGTTGCATCAATAGTCCAATTTGTCATATAGTATATAGTCTGTGTATTGCTCCTACTACCTTAAAATTTAGTAACTTTGCAATAAATATTATAGGAATATATGATGCTAAGAAACAAATCATTAAAACTACATATACTGGTTGTCTCATTGTTAGTAGTCAGCTTATCATTTTACGCATCGTCTTCCCCTCAGTTACCCGAACTTGAATTATCGTGGAAAAATGTATCGGTAAATGGGAGAAAGACTGCGGTATTCAGCCTTTTTAGCGATAGTAGGGGAATAATGTGGCTTGGGACTAACAGTGGATTGTATTTTTATGATGGAGTTACGACACACCCGGTTGGAGAAAATGAATTGTTCGGCACTCAAATATATTCAATAATTGAGAAAGATAATAAATTGTTTTTGGGAAGTAATAATGGACTGTTGATATACGATTATTTGTCAGGAACTGTAAGTCCATATCTATCAGTGACTCCAAAGGAAATCCGAACTTTACTGCTTGTCGATAACGCTCTTTGGATTGGTAGCTTAAACGGAATCTATCAACTTGATTTCAAAAATAAAAGACTTATTGATCTTTCTGATGGACTTCCTCATAAATCAGTGTACTCATTAATGCGAGATAGCCGTGGCATTCTTTATGCCGGCACTTATAACGGATTAGCTCGCTGGAATAGCAACTCAAAATCGTTTTATCCTGTAAATGTGAGAAAGGATATTTCGACTCCCGGCTCTTTTTTTGTAAATAGCCTTCTCGAATCTGAGAATGGGGAGAGTATATATATTGGAGGAGAAGGGTTCTTGTATAAATATACTCCAACTCGTGAAGATTGGAAAGAAATCATAAATATAGGGAACAATAATATCAAGAGCCTGTCAAGAGGTCATAATGGGCATATATTAATCGGCACAGACAACGGTGTGTTCGATATGTATAAAGATACCATTAAGCATTATCGACATGATTCAAGAATGGAGTTGAGTTTGGCAGATAACGAAATATGGTGTATTTATGCGGATCCACAATTCAATGTGTGGACAGGACATGAGAGAGGGTTTTCCATAGCCTCGAATTCAAATTCTATAAGAACAATAAAGCTCAGTACCTTGGCTCATTCTGGTGAAGGGAATGAAATTCATGTAATCCGAAGGGATAGTAGAAACAACTTATGGTTTGCCGGAACCAATGGCGTGATCAAATTATCCGATGATGCGACACCAACATGGTATCGTCATTCGAACATTCCTAATTCATTGTCCCACAATCGAGTTCGTTCTATGCTTGAGGATAGCGAGAAACGTATATGGTTTGCGACAGATGCCGGGATCAACCGATATAACAGTAAATCCAATGATTTTGATGTATTTCATATTGTAGATGTCAATAAAGAACACAACTCAAACTGGGTGTATGCTCTTATAGAAGATGGAGATTATTTTTGCACGGGCAGCTTTCTGAACGGTCTCCATTTTATAAACAAATCCAAATTAGATGGTAAGGGCGGAACTGTTGTATCAGATTTTTCCCTTAATGCAGAGATGAAGCTTTCCGGTGATAAGGCTTTGGCAAATAATTTTGTAAATGATATAGTAAGAGATTTTAGAGGCAACTTGTGGATACTCTTGTTTCGAGACGATACACTCACAAAGTTTAATCCTAAAACCAAGTCTTTACATAGGTTCAATATATTTGATCTTACAAATGGGTATCCCACAAATATTTCTATTGACAGACTTGGTCGTATATGGTGTGCATATAAAGGTGGAGTAATTGTTTTCAATGAAGATGATACCTATAAAACAGTTAAATTTCCATACACCAACAGTGATGAAACAATTTTAGCATTGGGAAAGGTGGGTGATGATATGTGGGTCTCTACCCAAAGCAATGTATGGAAAATTGACGGACATTCGTTGAGCGCGATGCTATTGCCAATACCTCAAAAGTCATACACTGCTGTTTATGAAGATGTTGTAAGCAGTAAAGTTTATCTCGGCGGTACAGATGAAATTCTTGAGGTTGATAAATCCATTACCGAAAACGGATTTGATTTTAAGTCTATCAAGATGGTCCTAAAGGATAGAGGAAGTGGATTGTTTGATTTGTCGGATATAAAAGACGGGACAAAGGGGTTGAAAATACCTTACGGGGGAGACGTAACGCTTGTTGTCAGCACGTTGAACTATTCTCCTGAGGCCGTACAGCGATATATGTATAAATTAGCTGACTCACCCAATGACACAATAGGTGGGTGGGTTGTGATGCCGGAAGGTGCTAACACCATATCATTTTCAGATTTGAAGATGGGTGATTATACTCTATTGGTCAAAACGGTAGGTGCTCCTATCGAGCCTGTCACAATCCCCATTAAAGTAAGTCCTCCGCTATTACTGTCCTGGTGGGCAATCTGCTTATATGTATTAGTCGCGCTAACCATTGTTTACTGGATTGTATGGTACACGCGAAAGCGAAATATCCGTTCATTCCAAGAGCAGGAGCGTCAGACCGCATTAGAAAATGTTGAAAAGAAACTCTCCTTTCTGTCAACTATTTCACATGATTTAAAAACGCCATTATCAATGATTCTGGGACCGGTTAGCCTTATGCCTTAAATTCGCAGCTTAATTATTTGTTATAAATGCAAGTCCTTGACAAACATTTGTTTGGAAAGACTTGCATATGTCAGGATTTTCACTTAACTTGGTGCTACGACACAACCGAGTAAGTATTC
>JBMNUU010000087.1:0-3867 GCA_050946435.1 Prevotella sp. | reverse complement strand
CTGCGCCTTGGTCATGCTGAACGGCACGCAGATGGTCCACCACTGCTGACCCTTTTTGCCGAAAGGCCAGCTTTCCGTGTCGTCTACATATACGTCGGAGGCTGTGATGGTGAATTTATGCAGTCCCTTGTATTTGTCGGCTTCATAGGTGTCGGTCCCATTCCAGAGCACGCCGTTTTCGGCATCATTGAATGTATGGTAGTAAGAATATTGCCCAGGCCATATCTTCATTTCCCCGTAGTAAAGATCGTAGTAGGCTCTGTAGGCATTGGTCTCGTCCTTCTTTACCTCGTAGTTGCGGGTGATGTCGGTATATTTGGCTCGTTGTTCATTGGTAAGGTCGGCGCGAAGATGGAGCACGCCGAAGGTGTTGGCTCCGTTAATGTAGTTGCGTCGCTCGGCTCTCCCGTTGTTCGTGTCGCCTATCGGATAGGTGTCATCATAGTTGGTTGGAGCAAAGCCGTAGTTGCCTGTGTAGGTTCCTTTATCGAATGTCTCCTTACCAACTGTTGGCGCCTCTTTTCCCAGAAAATAAACGTCCTGGAGATAAGTTAATATAAAAGCCTTGTCACCAATGGATTTTAATTCCTTAGGGAAAGAGATAGCAGTCAGTTTTGTCTGTTTAAAAGCCTCTTGGCCTATCGTCAGCAAGCTGTTCGGCAGTCTGATGTCTTTGATCATTGTCATGTCAAAAGCGTTGTCGCCTATTGTCTGCAAACCTCTTGGCAAATTGACCGTACTCAAATTTGGTTTCGATGAGAACGCATTTTTACCTATTTGGGTGTATCTATGGGTAAAGTTACGCTTGTTAGTTTGTTGGTGAGACATAATCCGAAGTAATTCGGAAGAATTCCGTCACCTGCAACGGGAAGCGTCAGGCTCATGCAGTCAATCTTCACGTAGCTTTGGGGAAGGAAGTCATGCGAGGTTATGCTCCAAGGACCATCAGCCTTCACTTCAATGGAACGAATAGTTGCTCCTCCCATATCCAGAGCATCAAGTGTCCATTTGTTGTCATTTAGATTGTTCCGAACCAAGGCTTTGATGTCAGTGCTGTTGATGTTGCCGGTGATGACAAGAGTGCCGGCGTTCTTGATGAGGGCTTGTGCTTCAGGAGATATACCCGAAGCGTAATCATAGGTCGTGTTGCCCCCTTGGATGGTTTCCGTACCTATTTGGCCTGCCTCGCCATCCACGGCGATGGTGACTGTTCCTGCGGGGATTTCTGTTACGCTGACCTCAGCGTACGAACTGACGACGAGCATCACTGCTGTCATCATAACCAAAACTTTTCGTTTCATGATAATAAATAAGATAATTGTTGAGAAACTTAGATACTGCTTTTCAATTTAAACTAAACTAAATATTAAACTAAACTAAATGATTTTTTTCTACTATATTTAACAATTGGCGGCAAAGTTACGATTTATATTTTGCAATAGCAAGCAAAGTTTGTTATTTTTACATGTTGCAACAAAAATGTATTATTTGAACAAAAAATGTACGTTGTGGTTAAATGTTAACATCACCATGTCAAAATAACATGATGTACCTGTTGTTTGAATTGTCAGCCACAGCCCGTCCCAGTTAAACACAGTATGCGGAGTACGATATTTTTCTTGACAAACACGCTCAAATGCTTGGCGTATTTGAAAATACAAAATGTTTTGTCCGAAATTCGAGAAATTCGCGAAATTTGTAGTTGGTTGATAACCAGGAAGTTCTGAAACAACGCCCTTGTGTACTTGGTCTCACCGCTCGCCGTTGGCTATCGAATGGCGGTGTGGTTGAGCTCTAATCGCGTTGTGATTAGAGCTTCTTCGCGTGCCCGTTAAGCTTTAACCGTCAGGCGAATAGATAACAACCGCGCCACACGCATCGTTTTCAGATTTTTTCAGGTGAAAACCAAGGCAGAAACATGGCGCTTTTTTCTCTGGACGATCAGAAAGCGAGAGGCAGAAAAACGGTAATTCATTTTTACACCAGCTTTCCCGCCCTCTCTCAACTTCTGATACGGCAAGAACGCGATTTCTGCTTGGCATACTTGTAAATAAGCTTTTGAAAATTTCATTAAATATTAATTTTTCATTATATTTGCAATCAAAACGAACATCTGATGCAACAAATCAAAACTTTCTTAATCCTGATGTTGCTGCCCTTGCAAGTGGCTTTGGCACAACCGAAGATATATAATGTGGTGGACTATGGTGCGGTGGGCAATGGAGTTGCCGACGATGCGGCGGCCATACAGCGTGCCATTGACCAATGTTCTGCCGACGGGGGAGGACGGGTTTATTTTCCGGTGGGACGAACGTTCCTGGCCGGACCGGTGGAGTTGAAATCGAACATTGAGCTTTATCTGGACGTGAATGCCACGCTCAAGGCCAATCCCGATGAGCGCATCTATCAGCTGAGTGCGTTTGGTAAAAATAGGGGCGAGGGCATGATGTGGCTTTGGGCCAAGGACATCGAGAATCTGCGCATTGGCGGGCGCGGTACGATTCATGGCAACGGCGTGAGCTTTATGGGCAGGGAACTGCACGATTCCTACGAGCTGAAGCCCACCACCACTTTCGATCCGCGCCCACATGTGCTCACGCTCATCGGAGTGCGCAACCTGCGCATCAGCGACCTGACCATTAAGGAGGGAGCTTATTGGACGGTGCACCTCATCGGGTGCGAGGATGCGGTGATCGAGGGCATCAGTCTTCTGAACAATCTGAAGATACGCAATGGTGATGGCATCGATATCGACCATTCGCGCCATGTGCGCATTTCCAACTGTTACATCACGTCGGGCGACGACTGCATCTGCCTGAAAAACCGCCGCGAATACCAGGAGTATGGGCCTACCCACGACATCACTGTGACCAATTGCACGATGACCTCGCGCTCGTGCGCCATCAAGATCGGGTCGGAAAACATGGACTCTATATATAATGTGACCATCGACAATTGTATCATCACCCGCAGCAACCGCGGTCTGGGCATCCAGAACAGGGATGAGGGAACGGTGACCGATGTGTCGTTCTCCAACATCATCATGGACCTGCGGCTGTGGAGCGATGTGTGGTGGGGCAAGGCCGAACCCATCTATGTGACGAGTTATCCGCGTGCCGACGGCAACCATAAGGATGCCAACTGGAGGTTTCCGGAGGGCGAGACCGAGGGACGCTGCGGTGAGGTGAGCCGCATCTACTTCAGCAACATCTTCGCCACCTCGGAGAACGGTTGCTTTGTCGGGGGAGATGTTGCGGGCAAGGTGAACAACGTATATTTTAATAATGTCAGGATTCGCCCCGTGCGGGTTACTCATTATCCCAATCCCCAGATAGACCTGCGACCCTGTAAGGGGCAGTCGTTTGTGAAAGGACGGCCGGACGTATGGTCGCAGCGGGCAACCGACTGCGTGCTCGATGTGGAAATGATGAAGTAACCCGAATGAAACTGGAATGAAACAAGCGGGTGTTATCTTTGCACCCAATACAAACCGAATATATTTTTCTAAAACAAATATTTATGTTCAAAGTACGAAATCTAATTCGACGAGAGGCACGCAAGATAGTGCTTGCTGTCTCTCTGTTGCTGTGCAATGTCGCGATGATGGCACAGAGCCAGTCGAGTGGTGTCATTACCGACGCCAAAGGTGAGCCGCTCATCGGCGTAACGGTGATAGAACAGGGCACGGGCAATGGCACCGTGACCGATGTGAACGGGCGCTACACGCTGACCACCACACGTAAGAATGCCCGACTGAAAGTGTCATACGTGGGCTATGAGGACCAAATCATCACGCCGGGACAGAGCGTGAGCCTTGCAGAGGACAACAAGACACTGAACGAAGTGGTGGTGGTGGGCTATGGCACG
>JBMNUU010000086.1:0-3914 GCA_050946435.1 Prevotella sp. | reverse complement strand
GCTACAAGCATTGTCGGCGTGAAGAATATCACTGCCAATGAGCCTTTCTTCCAAGGGCATTTTCCTGACGAACCGGTAATGCCCGGAGTATTGCAGATAGAGTCGTTGGCTCAGTGTGGCGGTCTTTTGGTGCTGAGTCAAATGGAGGATCCTGAGAAATATTCTACCTATTTCTTAAAGATAGATAACGTAAAATTCAGGCGTAAGGTTGTTCCAGGCGACACTTTGCTTTTCAAGGTAGAGTTGTTACAGCCCCTTCGCCATGGTATCAGCTCAATGAAAGGATATGCGTTTGTCGTATCGGAAGCAACCTTCACAGCGCAAATCATCAAGAATAAATAAGAGTATGAATCAGATAAGTCCCTTGGCATTTGTACATCCGCAAGCCCGTTTGGGCGATAACAATGTTATTGGCCCGTTTTGCTATATCGATCGCAACACGGTGATGGGTGACAACAACGTATTGCAAAACAGTGTAACCATTCATGCCGGAGCCCGCATAGGCAATGGGAATGAGATTTTTCCGGGGGCAAGCCTTGCCACCAAACCACAAGATTTGAAATATAAGGGTGAAGAAGCCCTATGTGAAATAGGCGACAATAACAGCATCCGCGAAAACGTAACCATATCACGGGGAACGGCATCGACAGGTACCACTATTGTGGGTAATAACAATCTGTTGATGGAAAATATGCACCTGGCTCACGATTGTGTTTTGGGAAACAATACTATCATTGGCAATTCCACCAAGTTTGCCGGAGAAGTGGTGATAGACGACAATGCCATTATCAGTGCGGTAGTGCTGTGTCATCAGTTCTGCAGGATTGGAGGATATGTGATGATACAAGGCGGTTGTCGATTCAGTCAAGATATCCCACCCTATATCATAGCTGGCAAGGAACCCATTCGATATGCGGGAATCAACCTTGTTGGGCTTCGCCGTCAGGGCTTTAGCAATGAACTTATCGACCACATACATAAAGCCTATCGGCTGTTGTATAGTAAGGGAGTGATCGCCGAGGGGCTTCAGGAGATTAAAAACAATATGCAAATAACTCCGGAAATACAATACATCATTGATTTTGTATCATCGTCCAAGAGAGGCATCATCAGATAACAGAGAGCTTATGTAAACATATAATAGTTAGAAGTGAGTACAACCAGTAAACTTCTAACTATTCTTTTTTTGTATAAGTAGCAGTCTTTCTCACATCAATATTATATATGCTATGAAAAACCTTATTGTAGTTCTTGGTCCAACAGGCGTTGGCAAAACCGAACGATGTTTGCATATAGCTGAACAATACAGTTCCCCTATTATCAATGCCGACTCCCGACAAATATTTGCCGAACTGCCTATTGGCACTGCTGCTCCAACCGTTATGCAGCAGCAACGTGTAAAACATTATTTTGTGGGCAATCATCATATTGATGATTATTATTCGGCAGCTATGTATGAGCAGGATGTGATCAACCTGCTTGGGGAACTATTTAAGAAACAAGACGTGATTGTAATGTCAGGTGGTTCGATGATGTATATTGACGCTGTGTGTAAGGGAATAGATGATATCCCGACCGTCGACAAAGCCACAAGGGCTATCTTGAAGGAAAGACTAAGCAAAGAAGGATTACCTTCTCTATTAAAAGAACTTATGAAACTCGATCCAGAGTACTGGGAGATAGTGGATCGACAAAATCCGAGAAGAGTGATTCACGCTTTGGAAATTTGCCATATCACCGGAAAAACCTATACGTCATTCCGTAAAAACACCGAAAAAGAAAGACCATTTAATATTATTAAAATAGGACTTAATCGGCCACGCGAAGAACTATACGACAGAATTAACGGACGGGTGCTCAAAATGATGGAACTCGGATTAGAAGAGGAAGCGCGCAAGGTGTATCCACGGAGGGAACTGAATGCCCTCAACACTGTAGGTTACAAAGAAATGTTTGCCTACATGGATGGTGCTATTTCCCGTGAGGAAGCTATAAGACAAATACAATCGAACACACGACGGTATATGAGGAAGCAACTCACATGGTTTAAAAAAGATGAGTCAACACAATGGTTTTCGCCGGATAATATTGAAGATATCTTAAATTGTATTGACAAAGACATACTATAATATAGTATTTTAGTAAATTTGCACTAAAACATCTACCTCATAAAGTCACAGCAATCATAAAAGGAAGCATGACATGAAAAAGATAAATAAATTTTTGAATTGGATTTGGCGTAAGATCATAAACTTCTGGCCTTGGTATAAAAAACTATACAAGGGTCGTGCATGGTACACCAAGACAATAGTAGCCATTGTTTCCTTCATCATAATTTTTATAATATATCTTGGAGCAGTAGACCTTAACTTGTTCTGGCTATTTGGCAAGAGTCCTGGTTATTTCTCTGGCATCATGGACCCACAGACCAGCCAGGCATCTGAAATATACAGTGCAGATGGGAAGCTCATAGGAAAGTATTTTAATGAAAACCGAACGCCCGTAAAATTTGAGGAGGTGAATCCTGCATTCTTCAAAGCTCTCGTTGCCACAGAGGATGCACGTTATTATAGTCGTCCACGGGGCATGGCTATTGACGTGATGGGTATTCTCGCAGCAATGAAAGACGCAATATTGCATCACGAAGGGCGCGGAGCTTCGACGATATCACAACAGCTGGCGAAGAATATGTTTCGTGTTCGTTCGCAATATTCCACAGGCCTTTTGGGAAAAATACCAGGTCTTAAAATCCTGATTGTCAAAAGCAAAGAATGGATTATTGCCACGAAGCTGGAAACAGTATTTGATAAGGAAGAGATTCTAACCATGTACGCTAATACCGTTGACTTCGGTTCTAACGCTTATGGTATCAAAACAGCTGCCAAGACTTACTTTGACACCACCCCTAAAGACTTGACAACCGAAGAAGCTGCCGTGCTTGTAGGTATGCTCAAGGCCACAACATTTTATAATCCCAAGATTAATCCTAAGAACAGCTTGGCACGCCGCAACACGGTGCTATCAAACATGGTGTTGAATGGTGCGCTTGCACAAGCCGATTGTGATTCCTTACAAAAGCTTCCTATCAAGCTCAAATATAAGATGGAAGAGAACTATGATGGGCAAGCAATGTATTTTCGCCAGGCCGTTGCCGACTATTTAGCACCATGGTGTAGCGAAAATGGGTACGACCTATACAGTTCCGGACTGAAAATTTACACAACGATTGATACCCGCATGCAAAAGTATGCAGAGGACGCTGCTATGAAACAAATGAAAATCGTGCAGCAAAATTTCAACAATCACTGGAGCATTTATCGAAAACAAGATACCAACTGGCTAAGACAGGAACCGTGGCGAGATGAGAACGGGAATCCTATTCCTCGTTTTATAGATAAGATTGCAGAACGCCAACCTTTCTATAAGGCCTTGCAAGAGCGCTTCCCTAACAATCCCGACTCTATCCGTTACTACTATAAGGAGTGGAAACATCCGGTAGAAGTATTCGACTATGAGAAGGGCACCATTACAAAAAACATGACGTCGGAAGACTCTATTAAATATATGGTGAGCTTCATGCATTGTGCCATGGTAGCTATGGAGCCTCAGACTGGTGCCGTTAAGGCCTGGGTGGGTGATATTGATTTTAAGTCGTGGAAGTACGACAAAGTAACTGCTGAGCGACAGCCAGGTTCAACCTTTAAGCTGTTTGTATATACGGAAGCCATGAACCAAGGACTCACCCCATGCGATAAGCGCCGCGACGAATACATCTCCATGCAGGTATTCGACAAGAAGAAAAAAGAAATGACAACATGGACTCCCGGCAATGCCAATGGAAGGTTTACGGGAGACTCAATTCCCCTAAAAAGTGCCTTTGCACGGAGCATCAACTCCATTGCCGTACGCTTAGG
>JBMNUU010000085.1:0-4107 GCA_050946435.1 Prevotella sp. | reverse complement strand
CCACGCTTATTTTCTTTGTGGTATTGCTTATTATTCTGTTTGCTCCTATCATTATGGGTAAGCTGCGCATTCCACACATCATTGGAATGGTGTTGGCGGGGGTGCTTGTTGGCCAGTACGGTTTGAACATATTGGCACGCGATGCTTCTTTTGAGCTTTTTGGCCGGGTAGGGCTTTATTATATCATGTTTCTTGCTTCCTTAGAGATAGATATGGATGGGCTGAAGAAAGCCCAGGGACGTACTGTTTTCTTTGGATTCCTTACCTTTGCCATCCCCTTCGTGCTTATTTATTTTATGGGTATGCGCTTGCTGGGCTATACTCCTGTGGCAGCATTGTTGCTGGGGTGCATCATGTCTTCAAACACTTTGGTGGCCTATCCTATAGTTATGCGCTACGGCTTACAGCGCAAACCGAGTGTTACGTTGAGCGTGGGAGCAACGATGATAGCATTGTTCATTGCCTTGGTCTTGCTTGCGGGTATTGTTGCTGCCCATGATGGTGGTGCCGGTTGGGCTTTTTGGTTGTGGTTTGTTTTGAAGCTGATCATATATTGTGGGGGCCTGTTATGGTTTATGCCACGACTCACAAGGTGGTTTCTGCGGAGATACAGTGATGCGGTGATGCAGTTTATCTTCATCCTTGCGGAAATGTTTCTTTGTGCGGCTTTGGCTGGACTGGTGGGATTGGAAGGCATTTTCGGCGCGTTTTTCTCCGGACTTATTCTCAACAGATATGTACCTCATGTCTCGCCCTTGATGAACCGCATTGAATTTATAGGGAACGCTCTTTTTATTCCTTACTTCCTGATTGGAGTTGGCATGCTTATCAATGTTCGCCTGTTGTTTCAGGGAGGTGATATCGTTTGGGTTGCATTCTGTATAGTTTTGTTCGGAACCCTGGGTAAGGCTATCGCTGCCTACTTCTCCGGCTTCATTTTCCGTATGTCTCCCATATCCAACCACATGATGTTTGGGCTAACGTCAGCTCATGCAGCCGGTGCAATAGCGATGGTGATGGTGGGAATGACGCTAAGGAATGGCTACGGGGAGCCGCTGGTTGATGAGGGAATGCTCAATGGGGTGGTCATCATGATTTTGGCTACTTGTATTATCTCGTCCATCATCACCGAACGTGCTGCCCGGAAGATTATCCTTCGAGATAAGGAAATTGTCTCGGACGAATCGCCCAAGGATGATGAGAAAATATTGATTCCGGTGAAATACCCGGAATATGCGAATAGGCTGGTACACCTTGGAATGATGATGCGAAATCCTAAACTGAACCGTGGGCTTGTTGCTTTGAACGTAGTCTACGATGATGAGAAGATGAGGATAAACCAAGAGATTGGCCGGAAGCTGCTGGAGCAAGTAACGCAATATGCATCGGGCTCTGACGTCCTGATGCAGACACAAGTCCGGGTGGCGGCTAATATTGCTAATGGTATCAAGCATGCGTTCAAGGAGTTCGATGCATCTGAGATCATAATAGGAATGCATAACCATCCTAATATTTCCCCAAGATTCTGGGGACAGTTCCATCAAAGCCTGTTTAATGGGCTGAATCGGCAAATCATCATGACTCGCATCAACTATCCGCTTGCCACGCTACGCCGTATACAAGTGGCTGTCCCGTCGCGGGCCCAATATGAGCCGGGCTTTTACCGTTGGCTGGAGCGGCTGGCTCGCGTTGTGAAGAACCTGGAATGCCGCATTCAGTTTCATGGACGTACGGACACGTTACAGATGATAGGGGAATACATCAAGAACAAGCACTCTGAAATACGTGCGGAATACCTTGTCATGGAACATTGGAATGAGATGCCCAAATTGGCTTCTTCTATAGCCGAGGACCATTTGTTTGTGGTGGTAACAGCCAGGAAGGGGACCGTGTCTTATAAAAACGCGCTGGACCGTCTGCCGGACGAACTGACGAGATATTTCTCGGGTAAGAATCTCATGATAATTTTCCCGGATCAATACAGTGATGATAAATTGCTGACGATGACATTTGCGGCATCGCAACATACAGAGGAGAGGTCGGCCTATGAGGTCTTGCACGACTGGATAAAACGCAAGTTGAATTTCTGAAATGACAGCAGGTGATGTCATGGTATAAACATAATAACAAAGCAGAATATGATAGATATTCAAAACATAAAGAAATCCTTTGGTAGCTTGCAGGTACTTAAGGGCATCGATTTACATATAGACAGGGGCGAGGTGGTTTCTATTGTCGGGCCGTCGGGAGCCGGAAAAACAACATTGTTGCAAATCATCGGGACGCTGGATAGGCCCGACAGTGGCTCTGTGGTTGTCGATGGAGTGGATGTAAACCGTTTGTCGAGTAAGAAAATCTCGATGTTCCGCAATCAGAAGTTGGGTTTTGTTTTTCAATTTCACCAACTTCTGCCAGAGTTTACGGCATTGGAAAACGTCATGATTCCCTCGTTTATTGCCGGTGTGGGTCGGAAAGACGCTAAGGAAAGAGCTAGGGAACTGCTTGATTTTATGGGTTTAAGTGAGAGGGCAGGACACAAGCCCAATGAACTTTCCGGCGGAGAGAAACAGCGAGTGGCCGTCGCACGGGCATTGGTGAACAACCCTTCTGTTATTCTTGCAGACGAGCCTTCAGGTAGTCTCGACTCTAAGAACAAGGCAGAACTACACCAGCTTTTTTTTGATTTGCGCGATAAATTTGGGCAGACTTTCGTAATAGTCACTCACGACGAATCGCTTGCTGCACTTACTGACCGTACCATTCATATGAAAGATGGCTTGTTGGTGGACACCCATGACCGAGAGCAAGTCGAAGCTTCGGAAGAGGGTATAGAAAATGCCTGTGACCAGCAGGCTGCCAAATCTCCTTTGAACGATAACAAATCAGAATTATAAAACTCTTCAGATATGGATAAAATTAAACTAGGTGACTATAACACACTGAAGGTGGTGAAAGTGGCAGAGCGCCCTAATCCCCATTCTTTTGGAGTGAAGGAAACCTTTGGTATCTATCTCGATGGTGGGCAGGCTGGAGAAATTCTGATGCCCCAGAAGTATGTGCCGGAGGGAGTGAGAGTGGGGGACGACATTCGATGCTTTGTGTACCTGGACCAGGAAGAACGCCCCATTGCCACGTTGGAGGTGCCATTGGCTAAGGTTGGCGACTTTGCTTACCTCAGCGTAAATTGGGTAAACGAATATGGTGCTTTCCTTGACTGGGGGCTGATGAAAGATTTATTTTGCTCATTTCGTGAGCAGAAGAAGCGTATGGAGATAGGCGAAAGCTATATCGTTTATCTGTATGTTGATGAGGAAAGCTATCGTATAGCCGCCTCGGCAAAGGTCGATAAATTTCTAATAGACCTGAATGAAGATTCCGAGGAACATCGCCAAGAGTTATATAGAAGACAGAGGGAGAATGTTCCCGTAGAGCTGTTGGTGTGGCAGAAGAGTGACTTGGGATTTAAGGTTATTATTGAAAACCGATATGCCGGGCTGATTTATCAGAATCAGATATTCCAATACGTTCATACGGGAGACCAGCTGCAAGGTTATATACAGAATATTCGGCCTGATGGGAAGATTGATATCAGCCTACAACCTTTGGGACATCAACACACTGTGGACTTTGCTGAAACATTGTTGCGGTGGTTGCAAGACAATGGGGGAAGGTGCCATTTAGGCGATAAGAGTGATGCGGAGGAAATTAAGCGGCAGTTTCAGGTTAGCAAAAAGACTTATAAGCGTGCCATAGGAGAGCTTTATAAGCGGAGACTAATCGTGATTGATAGCTTTGGTATACGATTAGTGTAGTTGATTTTATTCTTCTAAGCAGGCTTTACTTTTCCTTTTATGGTGACCTTATTTAATCCTTGCCGATAATCTTTGTTTTGCGCCCGTTACATGAAGAATTAAGGCTGCATAGTCCTTCCAGCGCTCCTATTGTAATTTTTGTTTTTAATATAAAAAAAGAGTGTGCCCATGGGCACACTCTTTTTAATTATAATGTTGATGCACCAAGTATTTTTACTCAGCAATCATAATTGATACACGGTTCTTGTTATTCTCTGCGAATGGCTGAACACGGGCACCCTTAGAATCTGAGCTG
>JBMNUU010000084.1:0-4225 GCA_050946435.1 Prevotella sp. | reverse complement strand
GAATACTTACTCGGTTGTGTCGTAGCACCAAGTTAAGTGAAAATCCTGACATATGCAAGTCTTTCCAAACAAATGTTTGTCAAGGACTTGCATTTATAACAAATAATTAAGCTGCGAATTTAAGGGTTTTCAAGAATATGGTTTCCTTTGGATTATGGTCTTATGCACAAAAATAGGCTTTTTCCGCTGATTTCCCAAACGAATCGCAAATATTCTTTTTCCGAGCATACATCCCTCTGCGACAAAAATGGCTCAGCAATTTTCTACTGAGTCATTGTGCATCGGTAGGGACGTACAGCCCGTGTGGCCGAATTTCCATCATGATGATATCGGATTGGTTGGACCCGTCAGACGGATCAGACGATTAGCGGACGTACGAGCCGTACGTCCTTCCTTTGCTTACTATTGAGCCCCTAAATATCATGACAAAAGTCGGCGGCATTTTCGCGTATTTGAAAAAGAAAAGACGTCGGCTCGAAATACGCGAAAAATGAGCTTCTGAAACAAATTATTGATAATCAACGGATTATCATTTTGCAGAGCCATCCTATGCCATTTCGGCAATACATCGACACTGCCGTTACTATCTTTTGGCAAGGCGGTTTGACTGTACTGACAATGCGAAAGCGCCCCAACCATGTTGCGGTTGGGGCGCTTTCGCATTGTGGAACGACCCTTGTCGAGAAGGCACATCGTATTTTGCGCCGGAAGAATGACGTTTTATCATAAAATCCAGGCTGCGGCATCTCTGGATGCAGAGTTTTCAGAGGTGTTTCCACAGTGAAGTTTTCTTGACTGTTCACCTCGCATCAGAAGACAGGCAAGGGATGTTTTTCGGCATGGCGGGGAAGGGCGTGTGCCCCCTCGACGCTACGCGCCGGGCATCTTAGAACTCACTGGTGAAGTGGAACTTGATATCCTTGAAGTCTTGCTGCGCCATGCTCAGCATATAGCTGGAGTCGGCCAGGAACACGTCGCGTCCCTCGATGTCTTTTGCCAGATACTGGTACTTGCGCTTTTTGAAGTTTTCGAGCGCCTCGTCGCTTTCCGGCTCTATCCAGCAGGCTTTGTAGAGGTGGATGGGCTCCCACCGGCATTTGGCGTTGTACTCGTGTTCCAGACGATACTGGATGACCTCAAACTGCAGTTGTCCGACCGTTCCCACGATTCGCCTCCCGTTGAACTCATTGACAAACATCTGGGCCACTCCTTCGTTCATCAGCTGCTCCAGTCCTTTGCTAAACTGCTTGGACTTCATCGGGTCGTCGTTTTCGATGTATTTGAACAGTTCCGGCGAGAACGACGGCAGGCCCTGGAAGTGCAGGTCCTCACCCTCGGTGAGGGTATCGCCAATTTTGAATATGCCATTGTCGGGCAAGCCGATGATGTCGCCGGGATAGGCCTCTTCCACTGTACTCTTGCGTTGAGCCATAAACTGCGTGGGCGAGGAGAATCGCACGGTTTTGTCCAGTCGGATGTGCTTATAGGGCTGGTTGCGCACAAACTTGCCCGAGCAAACCTTACAGAAGGCGATGCACGAGCGATGGTTGGGATCGATGTTTGCGGTGATTTTGAATACGAAGCCTGTGAATTTGGGCTCTCGGGGTTGCACGATGCGCTCTTCGGCCTTAGTGGGTTGAGGGCTTGGGGCAATCTCGACAAAACAGTTGAGCAACTCCTGCACACCGAAGTTGTTGAGCGCCGAGCCGAAGAATACAGGAGCCATGGCGGCTTTGCGATATTCCTCCACGTTGAATTCGGGATAGACGCCGCTCACCAGTTCGAGGTCGTCGCGCAACAGCTGCGCTTCCTTCTCACCAACGTGAGTCGCAAGCTCATCGGAATCGATGTCGACGGCGACTTTCTCGGTGACACGTTGTTTGTTTGGCTTGAAGAGGTTGAGCTGCTTTTCGTAGATGTTGTACACCCCCTTGAACTTTTGTCCCTGGCCGATGGGCCACGACAGCGGGTGCACTTGGATTTGCAACTCCTGTTCCAGTTCATCGAGAACATCGAATGGGTCGCGGCCTTCGCGGTCCATCTTGTTGATGAAAATAATCACGGGCGTGTTGCGCATACGGCACACCTCCATGAGTTTTCGCGTCTGCGCCTCCACACCTTTGGCCGAGTCTACCACGATGATAACCGAGTCTACAGCCGTGAGTGTGCGGTAGGTGTCCTCGGCAAAGTCTTGGTGGCCCGGAGTGTCGAGAATGTTCACTTTGTAGGGCTTACCCTCGTGCCCGTCGGGCAGATAGTCGAATTCCATGACCGAGGTGGATACGGAGATGCCGCGTTGCTTCTCAATATCCATCCAGTCTGATGTTGCCGTTTTGCGTATTTTATGGTTTTTCACGGCGCCGGCCACTTGAATTTGCCCGCCGAAGAGCAGGAATTTCTCGGTCAGTGTGGTTTTACCGGCGTCGGGGTGAGATATGATGGCGAATGTTCGCCTACGTTCTATTTCGTTCATAATCTATTTCTGGGGTTAAGAGAGTGGTTGCCCGCCTATGCGATCAGTCTCCGAAGTCGAGTCCTTCATCGCGATTCTTTACGTAGTAATCGCTGAGCATACCGATGAAAGTCGTTATTTCTTTCATGGCATGGTCGGTGTCGGTCGATATTTCCTTTTGCTGCAGTCTGAGCAGCATGATGCCGTAGAGCGCATTGAGACAGGTCTCTATCTCGCTGACGTCCTTGTCACCCTTGTTGCGCAGTTCCACGATGAACGGCAACACTTTGTAGTATTCGGCATTGTAGAAGGGAAACTTGGACGAGGCGAGGAGCTGGTTGTGCAAGTCGGTCATGTCTTGCACCACAATCTTGTTTATCTGCAAGTGACCGCTCTCCCGGCAGCCTTCCTCGTTCATCATGCGTATGAGGTTGCCAAACCAGTCGGTTTCTTCCTCCTTCTGTTCGTCGGAATAGTCAAAGCGACTGATGTATTCGCTGCGTATCTTCGACAGGGAGAAACCGTAGGCTCGAATCAAATCTTCCATCTGCCACATATATAATAGGTATTCGGCAATGGACGTTTTGCGTAATTCTTGGGCTATAAACATAATTTTGGAACAAGTTAAAGGTTGGGGCGAGGCGCTGTCGCATCACCGTCATGGGATGGGAGAGTTATGGGGCATCCAATATTGGAAAGTGTAGAGGTTGAATACTGTGCCGACAAGCACGGCAAGAGAACAAAGTATCACGATGGACCCAATAATTTTGTTGATGATGAGGATGCCGTTCTCGTCGAATTTTCCGCGCACCTTATCCACGAGCCATGTGAGACCGTACCACCACACCAGTGCGCCGAGCACGATGCTGGCGTAGCCGAGGGTCATTTCCACCGGATGGTTGGGAATGACGAATGCAAACTGGGCGAAAGTGGCGAGGAATAAAAAGATGATAAGCGGATTAGAAAACGTAACGAGAAATGCCGTTATGCCGTTGTGGATGAGGGTGCCTTTGCCGTTTTTGCCGCTCTTGTGCATATTGTTGGTGGGATTGCTGCGCCAGCTGTACACACCAAAGGCTAGCAACATCATACTGCCTATAATTTGGAGCCAGAACTTATTCGTGGGGTTGGTGATGAGGTCCATGACGAAGCTCATGCCCAAGCCGGTAATCATGGCGTAGATAATGTCGCTTATTGATGCGCCGACGCCGGTCACGAATCCATACCATCGCCCTTTATTCAGGGTGCGCTGGATACACAATATCCCTACAGGCCCCATCGGCGCGGACGCGATGATGCCTATAAGAACCCCCTTGAGGATGAGTCCCATAATGTCTATATGAATCGGAAACGGCATAATTCAGTTTGCAAAGTTACGAAAAATCATTGGTAACCCGCATTTTTATGAAGATAAAATTATATTTCCACACAATGTTGTCCTAAATGTTTTGCAATGAAATTAGAAGGAAGTAGTGTTAAAAAAGAGCTCTTTTAGCAAAGAGCAACTAAGTTCATCTATTTCCAATGAAATATAATAACACTTTGTGCACAATCAGTCAACAAATTATCCAAAGAAAACACAAAAAACAACTCGAAAGGAAAGAACAGATAAACATTATAATGGCTATGGCACCTAAATTCAATTTATACCTCAAATTCGCAGCGAATCCGTTTGCTCGAACCAATTTAATTGTTACGCGTGCGTGAGGCATCAGATTGAGGCCAATGATGCCTTAGTAATGCCATTATAGACAGAATTGCCCATATACAAAT
>JBMNUU010000083.1:0-4309 GCA_050946435.1 Prevotella sp. | reverse complement strand
GGTCTTTTCGGCAGCGTACTTCGTTCGGAGTACGCCCGTACTGCGAACGGAGTGTGAGTGTACTTCGAACGAAGTGTGTTCGTATTCCGAACGCCATATGCTGTCCTGAAAGCCTAAACGCAAAAGCAAATGGGTCGAAACATCATGCGCACAATATGGATACGCTGTTTTATTTGCATGGTTCCATTTGCAGGTTACACTGGAAAAGCGTATATTTGCATGGTAAAAGAAAGAGACTGATACATGCAAAATAACATTAAGAATTTCCCGGAGGAAATTACAAAAGACGGAATTAAAATATTCGGAGAAACCTCATACGCCAATCAAATGGCCGTATTAAGCCATTATCTGCATAATCATAAGGGGGGAAGCGAAGGTGGTTATAGGGAAATCTTGGTACAGCGCAATGAGATAATCGATTGTATTCGTGGTTATCTTAGTCACAGAGGCGTACTCGATGACTATACCGATGATGATATTGCACGTGTGGCTGATGACCCGTTCCAGACCAATCTTTTTTCCGAGTTCATGGACGTGCCCTTTCCTGCACCTGAGAATCCCAAATTCACCTTCATTGATTTGTTTGCCGGGATCGGCGGTTTTCGTATTGCCATGCAAAGTCTCGGGGGAAAGTGTGTGTATAGTTCAGAATTTGATCCCCAGGCACAGCGAACTTATTTGGCTAATTATGGCGAAATGCCTTTTGGAGATATTACCAAGGATTCTACAAAAAGTTTCATTCCGGAAAAATTTGATGTTCTGTGCGCTGGTTTTCCTTGTCAGGCATTTTCTCTTGCAGGCAAGCGCTTAGGATTTAAGGATGAAACAAGAGGTACCTTGTTTTTTGATGTTGAGGATATTCTGAGACATCATCAGCCCCGCGCTTTCTTTTTAGAAAATGTTAAAGGACTTGCTATTCACGACAAGGGCAGAACATTAAAAACAATACTTGAACACCTTGATGATGCAGGCTACAATGTAGTACCTCCGCAGGTGCTGAATGCAATGGATTTTGGAGTTCCGCAACACAGGGAGCGCATATATATTGTAGGATTCCGAAAAGATTTGGGCATCAATGTGAAAAAATTTGAATATCCGGAACCCATCACCCCCAAGGGGATGCGTCCTAAATTTCGGGATGTTATGGAAGCTGAAGAGGTGTCGGTGAAGTACTATCTCTCGACCACTTATTTAGAAACTCTTAGGCGACACAAAGCAAGGCATGCTGCTGCCGGAAATGGCTTCGGGTATGAGATTATAGATTTGGATGGGGTTGCGAATGCCATTGTTGTTGGAGGAATGGGCAGAGAGCGTAATCTTATTATAGATCATAGGCTGACAAATTTTACCCCCGTTACTCGTATTAAGGGAGAAGTAAACCGGGAGGGTATTCGGAAAATGACTCCTCGGGAATGGGCAAGACTTCAAGGCTTCCCCGATAAGTTCAAGATTGTAGTGGCAGATGCATCCGCATACAAGCAGTTTGGTAATTCTGTTGCAGTTCCTGCTATACGTGCAACAGCAAAACGGGAGCTCGAATTGATGGGAATAAAATAGGAGATATAATGAAAAAGGAAGATACCTTAAAGAATGAAATCCCGTTGGTGATAGCTAGACTCATGCTGCTAAAACAAAGAAAGCAGGATGTTTTGATGGGTAGTACACGTGTTAAGATCAAGTCTTTATCGTACATGGGTGTCTCCTTAGATAAACAGGATATTCCATTAAATTTAGATTTAACATGCAGTAAAGATGTCAATCGATTCTTGGAAGGCATCCATTTCCCTTCATATAATGCAAGTAGACGTTGGAATATAGAGATTAATGGCAAGAGGTATCAGATACGATGTCTTACTAAAAACAGTCGTCCCCTGATAAATCACACCAATAGGGCTAAATTTATTCAAATTTGTCATCGTGCCAATGTAAGCATCGAAATACTTGATGATATGGTGCGTAAATATTGGCAGTTAAGAACGTCTGGAATTATAAGAGAAGATATCCATATGAATGACGAAAATTGTCCTTTCCGAAAACATAGGAAGGATATGGAAAAGTTGTTTGGATGGATTGCTTTCAACTCTATGACCAATGTGTCAGGAGTAGAGAAGGGGGATAATAAATGCGATTATATATTGGATTATTTGGATCCGGTAGATGAAAGTACGTGGACGATTTTTAGTAAATCGAACTTTGCAAAGGTTGTTTATGATTATTTGGTTTTCTCCCTACGTGACAACAAGGGAATGCCCAAAGGTTATAGTCCGGAATCGGATAATTATGACAAAGCAATAAAGCCATGGGTGAGGTATAGAAACAACAAGTATAAAGGTGCTTTGCATATAAGGATAAAGTCTCTAAATACCCAGGATAATCAGACTAAATATTTTATTAACAAATATAGGGAACAAATAACCACTCTGAAGAATAACAATAATGGAGAAAGAGATGAGATTCTGCTGAAACTGTATCTTCTCAGATGCAGGATGGAAAATAAGCAGATTGTTTTGAATGGTTCGCCTGTCTATATCTGGCAGCTTGGGAACACCCCTGATGAGAACTATCAGGACTTTCCCAATGATATTTATAGCGAGATTCCTCTTCAAGATGCCAAGGAAAGCCCATCCTTGTTGTTTGCCTTGTGTCAATCTGCCAAAGTGGAGAAAGCTCCTTCTGGGTATAAGGCTGATGTATTTATTAATCAGATAGGAATCTCAGTCAAGTCAACTTCGGGAGCAGCTCCTTCTATTATAAATACAACATCAAGATTAGGTGTTATCAATGTATTATCATTAATCAATGGGGTAGACGACGTATGTATAGAGCCAATGGATTATATGGTTGAAAAATATTGGAAAAAACGTCTTTCGGGAATTATTACAGAAGATACCCGGGTTAGCGACAACCAGTGTCCTTTCTTGTCCTATGGGAAGGACATTGACAGTAGAAGCTATCTGAAGCCCATCGTCAACTATTTCTGTTTTGATGGTACCGGAAAAGGTTTTTCACCACAGAGGGCAGAAGTTATTTTGGTTTGTTCTGATCCTACAGATGAAAATACTTGGGATTTTTTTGATAAAACAAACTACTTTGATTTTATTTGGTTAAAACTTATATTTTCTATTCGATCGCAAAGATATGGCAAAGCTTTAAACCAACCAGAAAATCAACCATGGGTGAGAAAGCTTTCCAAAGATGGAAAAGAGAAAACTTATGGATTGCTGAACTTGCGAGTAGGTAAATAATGGACAATAAAAGCAAAGAGGACAGAAGTGCTAACATGTCTTCGGTTCATTCCAAGGACACCAAACCGGAACTCCTTGTCCGGCATTATCTTTGGTCACGGGGATTCCGCTATCGGGTCAACTCGCCACGGTTGCCCGGGCATCCCGACATCGTGTTGCGTAAATATCGCGCTTGTATCTTTGTAAACGGATGTTTCTGGCATGGACATGAGGGATGCAAATATTTTAAGATGCCGGCTACAAACACTGACTTTTGGACACGGAAGATTACGCGAAACAAGGAAAGAGACCGTGAGGTCTCGGTCAAGTTGTCTGAGATGGGGTGGCACACGATTGTGGTGTGGGAGTGCGAGTTGAAGGGTGAGAGACGAGAGCAAACCCTCACATCGCTTGTCTATACGCTTAACCGCATTTGGCTTGAGGACCATGCTGCACGATACCCAAGGCTCGACGAAGAATCCGGAAGCATGGACGTTGCAGCCGAAAGTATGGACGCCACCAATCTGCCAACAACATGAGATAGAGTGTAATAATTATACTAGGTGCTCTTGCGGCATTATCGGTTCAGGCCGTGGGTTGGGATACTGCGACTCAACCCCGCACGCTTCGCTGGGCATTTATCTGTTCAGGAGGATGGGCGACAATGCCAAGCAGGTGGAAACGCCCTATTATGAGCATATAGGACGTACTACAGCTTTCCCTCCTTGCATCGACTCACTGTCGGCATCGACGTGAAAGCACACAAGACCAAGGCCGATTATACGGAGCTGGTTATCTCATTTCCCATACGATTGTAAGGATTCTTGACAAGTGGGGGCGTTGCAGTTCCCTCCGCTTGTGGCATAACAATGGAAACCACAGAGGTACGTTCGTTGCGAGGGAGGAAAGGCAGGGGTATTTGAACTCTCATCATTGAACTGAAAAATTAACTTCTTGGGGGGCACGATGTTTTCCGCTAAAACATCGAAATATCATTCTAATTTTGTATCTTTGCATCGTAAACATACACCTTATAAAAAACAGAAAGATTATGATTCTTTTCTTTAAGACTCCTCAGGAGAATA
>JBMNUU010000082.1:0-4556 GCA_050946435.1 Prevotella sp. | reverse complement strand
TGTTCTCGGCAGTAATCATGTTTTTTTTGCGAGCCTCTCCATAGAGAAAGAGGGCCTCTTTCTGCGTGCAACTCAACACTTGCTTGAGCTTACGGACAAAATCAGCCTTCGACAGTACCGTGGCGCCCGCTTCGCTGAATATGCGATTGATGGCGGCATGGAGGTGGTTGTCGTCAAAACTGAAACGACGGCGGTTACGATAATTCAGATAAACAAGTGCCAACGCAAGCACTACGACGATAATAATAGCAACTACTTTATTCATACTACAGGCGTTTAAGTTATTAGGTTTCTCTTCAATAATAGTCTGCATCTCCGGAAGAGCATACGCCCCCGGAAGAGCGTTGATGCCAATGCCGTGATAGACAGATGCTTTCTGCAAATATAGGGTTTTTATGGAGAAATCATCGGAAATAATGAAAAAATTATTTTGCAACCTATATTTTTCCGATTTTTTACCAACATGAAACAATTAAATCCTTATTTTTGTAGAAATTATTTACTACTACTTAAACTTAGCTTATGAATGATACTAAAATCAGTCCCAAGACTTCGGGACAAGAACAGGCGAACCCTGACTCGGCTTTCGACCGAAAACGGAGAATCATCGGTGCTATCTTCGGTCCACTCTGTGCATTTCTCGTATGGATTACCCCCATTGCCGGATTATCGCCGGAAGCGCACAAGCTGCTGGCCATCATGACGCTCGTGGCCTTGTGGTGGATTACCGAGCCCGTGCCCATCCCCGTTACCTCGCTTGTTGGTCCAACGCTTTGTGTGGTGTTTGGCGTGGTGAAGATGAAAGAGGCCTTCGCCGCCTTCGCCAACCCGATGATATTCCTTTTCATGGGCGGATTCATCATTGCCAAGGCCATGATGGTCAACGGTGTGGACAAGCGCATCGCCTACGGTATCATGTCGATGCGATGGGTGGGCGATGAGCCCAGGCGCATCTTCCTCGCCATCGGACTGGCGTGCATGCTCTGCTCCGGATGGATCAGTAATACTGCCACCGCTGCCATGATGTTCCCTATTGCCCTCGGACTTCTCGAGGCCATACGCGAAATGATGGCCGCGCAGGGAAAGGTCATCAACCTCAGGTCTTATAAGTATGCCACCGGACTGATGCTCATGACAGCCTACGCCTGCTCCATCGGAGGTGTGCTCACCCCCATTGGCACACCTCCGAATATCATCATGCTCGGATTCCTGAATGAAATGTGCGACCTCCATGTGTCGTTCTTCCAATGGATGGTGTGGGGATTCGTCGCCATGGTGGTTTATTTCATCATCGCTTACTTCGTGCTCTCCCGTATGTTCCCCTCCGATGTGAAGCATATTGAAGGGGCTTCGGAGTTTATTGCCGGCAAGGTGAAAGGACTCGGACGATGGACGCGCGCACAGAAAAACACGATGATTGCCTTCCTCGTGGCCGTCGTACTCTGGATCACTCCGGGTTTCCTCAACATTTTCCTCGGCACGCAGAGTCCCGTGCTCACCCGATACAACGCTCTCTTTCCTGAAGCCATCGCTGCCATGGTGGGAGCCCTGCTGCTCTTCTTCCTGCCCGTGGATTTGAAGAAACATAAAATGACGCTTGAGTGGAAAGAAGCTGTCGACGGCGTGGAATGGGGCACGCTGCTGCTCTTCGGTGGTGGCCTTGCCATGGGCGGCATGATGTATTCCACTGGACTGTCCAAATGGATTGGCGACCAGATTATCAACTTCATGGGTGGCAATCCCTCGGAGCTGCTCCTCGTTGCCGTGTTCTGCGTTATGTCGCTGCTCCTCTCCGAGCTTACTTCACATACTGCGGCCACCAATATGATAGGCCCGTTGGCCATTGGCGCGGCCCTCTCTGCCGGATTCAATCCCGTGCCCGTGGCCGTCGGCGTCGCTCTCTCGGCATCGCTCGGATTCATGCTTCCCGTCTCCACACCGCCCAATGCCATTGTCTATGCCAGTGGCTACATCCCCATTACCAAGATGATCAAGAGTGGTATCTTTATCGACTTCATCGGGATAGCGATTGTCACCATTCCCGTGGCCCTCTATCTTGTCAAGATGGTAATAGGTTAAATCAGCCTTATAGAGCCTCTATAAAAGCCCATTGACGGAACGAATCGCATATATTCAATTCATTCTGCCAATGGGCTTATCACTTTATTTCTTTATCAAAGTGATTCGCGAAACTTAGAAAAACCAATAAATATGCGCCAAATAGTTATAGTTTCTCGATAAAGGTGCAAAAGAACGTTAAATCGATAGGTACGTATTAAATTATTGTAACAAAATGTTATCGAAGTTCAAAAAGTTGGCCAAAAGTTAGTATATTTGTAAAATCAAAAATTATACTATGAAGCATATAGGTAAAGTATTATTTGCTCTTGTCTTAATGGGGCTGTGTATGCCAACCTTATTGGCAAAAGTGCCTGATAATACACAAGCCAAGATAGAAGAGACTCAATGGCGAATCATTACCGGAACAGTAGTTGATGAGCTGGGGGAACCCTTGACGGGGGTCAGCATTCAGCAGAAAGGAACCTCTAACAAAGCCATAACCGATATAGAGGGAAATTTCAGCCTTAAGATTGGAACGCAGCAAAGTGAAGTGTTGGTTTTCTCGTACATCGGCATGAAGACACAAACCGTATCTGTTAAAGAAAAGACTACGGTGAGGGTTGTCATGACAGACGATGCCACGGCCATTCAGGACGTTGTTGTCGTAGGTGCATACGGTACGGCTCAGAAAAGGAGCGACTTGGTGGGCAGTGCCTATCAGGTGAATGCCAAGCAGCTGAAGTATATGCCGCAGATGCGGTTGGACAAGATGCTGGACGGACTGATACCCGGACTGAAGGTGGAAGTCAACTCCGATTCTCCCGACCATTCGAGGCCTCGGTTCAACGTGCGTGTACGGGGTAACTCCTCAATGTCAGCCTCTAACGAGCCACTGTGGATTGTTGACGACGTGCCGATGTACACCGGTGGAAGCACCAACTTGATGCCCGGGCAGAACTATACCATCAGCCCACTCTCTTTTATCAACCCCGAGGATATTGAATCGATTACCGTGCTGAAGGATGCGACTGCAACTTCCATCTATGGCGCGGACGGTGCCAACGGTGTTATTCTCGTGAGGACCAAACACGGCCGGGGCGACA
Source organism: Prevotella sp. (assembly GCA_050946435.1). Classification (GTDB taxonomy): domain Bacteria; phylum Bacteroidota; class Bacteroidia; order Bacteroidales; family Bacteroidaceae; genus Prevotella. The sequence continues at coordinate 1,392 of JBMNUU010000082.1, read as the reverse complement.
GACTCAATATCAACATCAGCACCCAATACGGTATCTCCAAAATAGACAGAAGCACTTCGGCCAAGCTGCTCAATGCCGGACAATATCTTGAATTAGCGAAAGAATCGTATATCAATGCCGGCCTTAATCCCAAGCAATTCCCTTTCCAGGATAATGATCTGAACAGCTACTCCACAACCGATACGGATTGGTATGACGTTTTTTTCGGAACAGGCAACACGTTTCAGACCAATGTCTCGGTAAACGGCAACTCGGCCAAGACCGACTATTATCTCTCGGGCTCCTACTATGAGAACGAGGCAACCATCAAGGGTAACAAGCAGCAACGCTTCTCGCTGAGTACAAAGCTGGGATTCCAGCTTCACAGAAAAGTCAAGGCAACTGTCAACCTTTTGGCTTCGTATAACACGAACGACCTGTTCAATATGGGACGTGACTATTACAAATTCCTGCCTATCTACAGTCCCTATAACGCTGATGGCACATTCCGCCTATTAAATATGGAGGTTACGGGAGTCAATCCGGATGGAAGTCCTATATTCCAAAAGTATAAGTTTTTTAACAGCGTTGCTGAGAGGGAGCAGAACACCAACAATCAGAAGGCACTCTATATTAAGCCAAACTTCTCGTTACATTATGAACCGATAAAGGGTCTGGCCTACACCGGGCAGTTTGGCATCGAGTTTCAGAGCAACGTGGAGGAGATGTACAGCTCGATGAAGAACTGGTCCGGTATGGCTTCACTGGAAGAACGTATCGGCTATTCGTCGAGACAGACCATGAACCTGACCAACTGGACCACTATCCATCGCCTGAACTTTGGGCGGACGTTCGGTAAGCACACCGTCAGCAGCGTTGTTGGAATCGAGGCCGGTGCACGCGACTATACAACCGTTGGTGCGACCGGTTCCGGATTTATCAACGACAATATTCTCGATGTCTCGTATGCCAACTCGCGAAAAGGAACCAACTACAGCAAATCTTCGCGCAGAGTCTCATTCCTGGGACAAGTGGCTTATTCTTTTGACCGACGCTATTACCTGACCCTAAACGCACGGCGTGACGGCAACTCGCAGTTTGGGTCGGATGCCAGATGGGCCAGCTTTGCATCGGTGGGAACCTCGTGGAACGTGCACAACGAGAAGTTTTTCAAGATTCCCTGGATAAGCGTGCTCAAGCTGAAGGCCTCATACGGCTCCAACGGTAACTCGCGCATAGGCTCGCAGGAAGCGTTGGGACTCTATTCCTATGGAGAGAGCTATGCGTATAATGGAGAGATTGGTGGTGTGCAATCGGGCACACCCAACCGGAAGTTAAGTTGGGAAACCACATACATGACCAATTTAGGCCTGCGTATTGAGGTGCTGAGCCGCTTTGACTTTAATTTTGAGT
>JBMNUU010000081.1:0-4767 GCA_050946435.1 Prevotella sp. | reverse complement strand
TCCGTGACGGCCAGAATAACAGCGGCGAAGTGTTAGACTCCAATGATTTGGAGCGCGAACGAGGGATAACCATTCTTTCTAAAAACGTATCAATCAATTGGAAAGGTACTAAAATCAACATACTCGATACCCCGGGGCACTCCGATTTTGGAGGTGAAGTAGAGCGTGTACTCAACATGGCCGATGGCTGTCTGTTGTTAGTAGACGCTTTCGAAGGGCCTATGCCTCAGACACGCTTTGTGCTTCAGAAGGCATTGCAGATTGGACTGAAGCCCATCGTAGTGGTAAACAAGGTGGACAAGCCTAACTGTCGCCCCGAACAAGTATACGAGATGGTATTCGACTTGATGTGCGATCTCAACGCTACAGAAGACCAACTCGATTTCCCTGTAGTGTACGGATCGGCCAAAAACGGGTGGATGGGTGCCGACTGGAAGCAACCCACCGGCAACATCGAATATCTCCTGGACAAAATTGTAGAAGTGATTCCCGCCCCAAAGTATATCGAGGGAACACCTCAAATGCTCATCACATCGCTCGATTACAGCAACTACACAGGACGTATAGCCGTTGGCCGCGTGCATCGCGGAGTGCTGAAAGACGGTATGAATGTTACCATTTGTCATCGAGACGGCAGCAAACAGAAGATGAAAATCAAAGAGCTCCACACTTTCGAGGGCATTGGTCACAGGCGCACTGACGAGGTGGCAAGTGGCGATATCTGTGCCGTCATCGGATTGGAGAGTTTCGAAATTGGTGATACCATCGCTGACTTTGAAAATCCGGAAGCACTGCCTCCGATCGCAATAGATGAGCCTACGATGAGCATGCTCTTCACCATCAACGACTCCCCATTCTTCGGACGCGAGGGCAAATACTGTACATCGCGCCAAATTGGAGACCGATTGACAAACGAGTTAGAGAAAAACCTGGCTTTGAAGGTTGAACAAGCCAGCGACTCTACCGACAAATGGATTGTAAGCGGCCGTGGAGTGCTCCATCTCTCTGTGCTCATCGAGACCATGCGTCGCGAGGGATTCGAATTGCAAGTGGGGCAGCCCCAAGTGATTTATAAGGAAATAGACGGTGTGAAATGTGAACCTATCGAAGAACTGAACATCAACGTGCCACAAGAATTCTCAAGCAAAATGGTGGATATGGTGACGCGTCGCAAAGGTGAAATCACCAGCATGGACTCCGAAGGTGACCGTGTAAACATCACTTTCGACATTCCGTCTCGTGGTATTATCGGCCTGAGAACCAACGTTCTCACAGCCAGCCAGGGTGAAGCCATCATGGCTCACCGCTACAAAGAATATCAACCTTACAAGGGTGACATCGTTCGCCGTACTAATGGGTCGTTGGTAGCTTTGGAGAATGGCACCTCATTTGCGTATGCCATCGACAAGCTCCAGGATCGCGGCAAATTCTTTATCGACCCGGGCGAAGAAGTGTATGGCGGACAGGTGGTTGGCGAACACGTCCACGAAAACGACCTTGTCATTAACGTGACAAAAGCCAAGCAGCTCACCAATGTACGCGCATCGGGTACCGATGACAAAGCCCGTATCATTCCCAAAGTGGTAATGAGTCTTGAGGAATGTCTCGAATACATCAAGGAAGACGAGTATGTTGAGGTTACCCCCAAAAATATGCGCATGCGCAAAATTACACTCGACCACTTGGAGCGCAAGCGATTAAACAAAGAGTAATAAGATTTAAAGGCTCTAAAAACTTTTATAAAGTTTTGTAAGTACCGAAGAGGTTAGGAAGCTAAGGGAGTTGAGACAAAAGACGAGTGCCCGGCAAAAGCAGTTCTACTTTTATAAACCGTACCATCGCCTTATCACCCTGCGATGCATAGCATAGGCGGCAGCTCCTTTAACTACCTCAATCTCAACCATAGGTCTTGCAAAACTTTAAATTATCGTCAAAGACTATGGATTATCTTCCTAAAGACCCAGCTATTCTGGTTTCCAGCATCAACATGTTGTTGCGCGACGGAGAATTCGACAGTTTGGAATCTCTAAGTTATAACTTCAACAAGACTCCAAAAGAGATTCAAAACTATTTACTTCCCTACGGCTATTTCTACAGTCAAGGGCAAAAACAATTCAGGCCTTTAGGATGTAACATAAAGTAAGCAATACAAATATAAACGGAGGGACCATTACGTGGAATTCTTTATTCTAAAAAACAACATACAGCAGGGACCATTCTCACTCGAAGGACTCCGTCTGCAAGATATCAGCTCTGATACATTGGTGTGGGCTGAAGGTATGGCACAATGGACTCCTGCGTGGAAAGTTGAGGAGCTTAAGCCTCTTTTCTACAGTAAACAATCTCAAACAGGAACCCCGACTCCTCCCCCACCTCCTGCTTCGCCCGGAGAAAACCTACAGGATGATACCGTAAATCCCGATACCATGCTGCAACCAAGTCAACAAGGAAGTTTGCAGACGGAGAACACCGCACAGGACCATAAGAAGTGGCCTTGGGTACTTATCATCTTGGTTGCTCTTTTGATATTCATGGGGGTTACAAATCCTTCTAAAAGCCAGCATCAAATAGCTGTCAAGGAGAATGTAACACAAGGACTCGCCAATGGTCTATCCTCCGGGGATAACGATATCTTTTCACAAGGTATAGGCGCAATTGGCTATATGATAGCAGCTCCATTGATAAACAAGATGCTTGATTATATGCTGCAATATCACAACTATTTCTTATTTTCTACCACCTCCATAACAACCCAAAAGGGGAAAGTGACCGTATCCTATGGATTTTTGGGGAAAGTGTTCACAGCAGATAATGAAAGTATCGCACGGTCTATACGCTCTACCATTAACAATGGTAATCCTGAAAAGAACAGCCCCGATCAAGATGGCGATACAGAGCAAGATAGCGACGCTTTCGTGCAAAACAGCTTGGAGGGCTCAATAAGATTCGATTAATATCAGGCACCGCACACTGATTTCCCCCTATGTTTTGGAACTGCTATCCAGATGTGATATTAAAGGCTCATTCAGCAATTATGAATGAGCAACCACGCTTGAGGCATCTTTTCACGACAGTTCCTTTGCGTGTAAAGTATAATGACCTTTTTTCTGTGATTACTTTTCAGGCTTTCTGGAGCAAAAAGAGCTATGTTTTCTGTCATCAACGCTAACCTAAATGACACAGAAATAGAAAGGCCAGTGCGACTAAAGCCTTATCATCCTATGATTTGGCCCTAACGGGCATGCGGGAGAGCCCTTGTCGCATGGCGGTTAAAGCGCTCTCGTCCTGCCGTTTGATATCCAATCGCGGGCGATAAAGTTGGGGACATTGAGGTGGACTTATGAAATCCACTAACAATCAACCAGTTACGAAATATCGTATATTTCGCGAATTTTGAACAAAAGTAAGTCTGTTTTTGAATACGAGAAGCCTAAAAGACCTTTTGTAAAGAAAAATCGTAGTATCTGATACTATCAAATATTGTCAGGAAGTTATTATTGTGGACAGTATTAACCAATATTACAAAAAAACATCATAATGTTTTGTGATAACCGGAAAAATATATATCTTTGCATATCCATAATCTAAAACGATTTTCATAGGGGTATAGCCCAGTTGGTTTAGAGCGCTGCAGTCACATTGCAGAGGTCATCGGTTCGAGCCCGATTATCCCTACGTCTTATTTGAATCCGAGCGAATGAGGACATCATTTGTTCGGATTCAAAGGTTTAAACAACATTTCAAATACTTCAAACCGCTGTTTGGTCCACAGAAAATAGGATGCTATAAATTTTGCAAATGTTTTGTATGCAATATTTGCTAATTCGGAAAAAAAACAATATCTTTGCACACGCAAATCGCCGATATGGCTCAGTTGGTAGAGCAACGCATTCGTAATGCGTAGGTCCCCGGTTCGAGTCCGGGTATCGGCTCCCCCTATCCTCACGGCAGATAGGAAAGATGCTTAACAGCATTAGAAGTTTATTATTTAGTAGAATAGGCTTATGCGAGATTAGCACATCGGTAGTGCACGGGCTTCCCAAGCCTGGGAGGCGGGTTCGATTCCCGTATCTCGCTCTTCCCCCATCACAGTATTTTAACCCATAAAAAAACCACTGGTATCACCTCTACAGATAATATCCAGTGGATTTAATGCGTCAATATAGGAAGGTAAAAATAGCCTTAACTCTAATAAAGATTATACGTTTTGATTGCTATCCTTCCTACCATCCTTGGGTATCCATTAAGCAAGAACAACCTTGCCGCCGTCGCCTTTCACTTTGCCTTCTTTAAGCAACCAGCCAATACCTAAAAGCACCTCAGTTTCGGTCTTCTTTGTTGCCTTGGCAAGTTCTGCTACAGACAGTGCTGCACCTGCTGCCGATAGGGCCTGATAAACGTCACCGGCACGGAATCCTGCATTCTCTGCATCTACCTTTACCTCAGCTTTCTTTGCTGCTGATCTTCTTGTTGTGGTGGTTTGAGCGGTGTTTGACTTTTTTGCTGATGTTGTCTTCTTTGCAACATTCTTTGCTGCTACTTTCTTTTCTACCATAACTGAATAAATATATTTTATTAGTAATCAATATTTCATTTATAACTCTTTGATGGCAAAATTAATGTTTTTATTTTAAAAAACCCTTAAAAAATTAGAAAATATAAAGAGTGCGCAGAGTCAACCAGCAAGTGCAAAATTACAAAACGTGTTTGAAGAACTCTCTCTTTGGTGTAGAAAAGTTTAATTTTTCTCTTGGTCTTTCGTTCAAT
>JBMNUU010000080.1:0-4841 GCA_050946435.1 Prevotella sp. | reverse complement strand
ATTTGTATATGGGCAATTCTGTCTATAATGGCATTACTAAGGCATCATTGGCCTCAATCTGATGCCTCACGCACGCGTAACAATTAAATTGGTTCGAGCAAACGGATTCGCTGCGAATTTGAGGTATCTTAGAGGTGGACAAAGACAATAAGGTGACCATCAAACCTTATGGTACACTCGAGGTAGAACAGCTGGACAATGACCCCAAATACCCCAATGTATTCTTCGTGGAAGACAACTACGGACAAAAAGTAAATGTGTTCTTGCTCAGTTATAAGTACACTATCGGCAAGGAAACCAAGGTGATGAAAGAACGTTTGGAGATGCAGTTGAGGTAAAAAGACGAGGTGACGTGCCTTAGAAAGGTCTCAACCATACACATAAATTGAGAAAGCACGTTCCCCCCAACACCCTCTAAAAACGCTTTCATTGATAAGCGACAACCGCTATCAAAGGGCTAAAAACTCTATGATAGCGTTTTTTTTATTGTCACTGGCTAATATATTTCGATTTTTAATGTAAATTTGCCATTATTATATTTGTCCGACTTTAGCCCTTTTTATGATGAAAAAAATATCATTCTCCGCTATCCGAGATCAATTTGTGGCGATGTGCACACGTTTCCCCATTGCCTTGGTGTTCATCCTTGCCTTCACAGTATGCTCAATTTGCGTCTTTCATGAGGTCATCACCGACGCCAAGTGCTGCTTCTTTGCCATATTCTACACCGCTTCGGCCGCTTTACTGTCGGTCGTGCTGCGTCTCTGGGACGAGGAGACGGCCAACCGACGGCTCAGCTGGGGCGTACAGTTAGCGACTCAGCTCGGATGGCTGGGATTTATGTTTTATTTCATTGCCGAATGGGAGCCGGGCATCATTCGGCTGACGGCCCTTATCTCCCTGATGGTGGCCATGGTCGTAGCCGGATTTCTCCTGTCGTTCATTAAGAGTGACACCGACCTTCCACTCTGGCATTTCACCTTCCGCACACTGCTTGCTGCCATCGTCGCTGTTGTCGTGGGCACTCTGTTCTGGGGAGGCATCTCTTTGCTGTTTGCCTCTTTTAATCAGCTGTTTTCGCTGCAACTATGGAACACCGTGGAGCTCGACATTGCCATTGTATGCCTGGGATGTGTCACACCGATTCTTTTCTTGCAACTCCTGCCCGGCGGCGAACACAAGCACGACGGATCCGGCCGAGGTATGCCCCGTTGGGCCAATACCATTGTCCGCAATCTGTTTGTACCGCTCACCGCGGCCTATCTCGTGACGCTCTATGTCTACGCTGCCAAGATACTCATCACTTGGCAACTGCCCAATGGGTGGGTGTCGTGGCTCGTCTCGGTGCTCATGCTGATCATGGTGGTCCTCACCATCCTGTTTTATCCCTCCCGATTTGATAACAGCCGACGGTTTGACCGCACCTTTACCCGTTTGTTGCCCATATTGGTGCTGCCTCTCCTGCTGCTCATGACGATTGGTATCGTGCGCCGTTTCAGCGATTACGGCATCACTGTGCTACGCCTCTACCTCGCCCTGTTCAATCTCTGGTGTTACGGCGTGTGCCTATGGCTCATCGTGCGCAAGCCTAAGCGCATAGCATGGATACCCGCCTCGTTTGCCATCATCCTCGTGGCAGCATCAGTGGGTCCGCAGAGCGTGCCCAACATCACGTTGCGCTCACTCACCAATCAAGTTCGGACCGATATGCGCGCCAACGGCATCGACCGTTTCCCGATTGACAAAACCACAGCAACGCAATGGCAAGTCGACACCACTCAGGTCCATCAGCGAGTGACGGACAAACTTAGTTACCTTGTCGGCACATATACCAAGCGTGACCTAATCCAACTGGCAGACTCAGCCGCGATAGCCCAAATCAGAACATACTATATTTCGGAAACTGCTGTAAACAAAGGCGACCTGTCAGTTTGCAGTACGCTCATGTCCGACCAAAGTTTCCCCGTGCCGCCCGGCAAACACCATTGTGCCAGTGCCTTTTTTAAAGGCAGCGAGGTCCGTCTCGTGGGTGACACACTCTCGTGCACCATCACGTTGAACGAGAACGGGCACGACCGCACCCTGCCAATGTCGTTCTCCGTGAAGCAACTGCGCGCTATGCAGTCGCAAAACGAGCCTTACTGGACCCTCAATATATCGCAGGCCACAGTCTATCTCAGTTCGCTATACTATTACGTCAATACCAACACCCTTACCTTCCAGGCCTGCATCTTCTATTAGTCTCAAACCCTCACAATTGTATTGGATGAAGTGAACTCAGTAGGTATTTACTGGGAGACACCGTTCGTCCCTACGATTGTGGTAATCATACAACCACAAATAGGATTGAAAATATGGAGATGTGATGTAGGAAATAAAGTTCGTACGTGTAAATTTCTACTATGCCCGGACTCAATCTTGAATCCGCTGAAGTTGTCTGTTTATCCGAATTTGAACAAACATTTTCTCCAAGATGGTAAAATATAATTACCGATTTTTGAGCATTATTTTCGAGACATCTGGAGAAAAAAGGGCTATCTTTTCTCGTCATCATTGGGACGATTTTCCCCAAAATGCGTAAGGTTGCTGCGGTTGGTATCTTCTCATCACATGGTTAGGCCTTATCGGCCGTGCGAAAGAAGCCCAATCGCACTGTGGTTGAAGCCTTCTCGTCGTGCCATACAATACTCAATCGCAGGCGACAAAATAGGAGAATAAAGACTGTTTTTTCAAAAGCTCTGACCGTCAACCATTTACAAACTATGGCATATTTTACGTATTCCAGACGAAGGCAAACTTATTTTTAAATAAGCGAAATTTAGAGGGCTATTTGTTAATATAATTGACTATTTCTAATTCCTTAAGGTTCATCCAATAAATGCGTAGGTACGTAAAAATGAATTAAAAAGATAGCTAAGATAAAATTGCCACTATGACTGCGAGGAAAATGAAGTGAAAACTCAAAGCAATTGCTGTATCAACGTCACAGGCGAAAGCTGTTGCATTGCTCGTTGGTATTCTCGTTCATGAAAAGCTTACGTTCATGAAGCATCAAGGAATTCATAATTAGGGACTGAAAAGTAATAAACCCTTCATTGCTGCTTGTATAATTGGAAATAATTTCCGAAATTTGTAATTGTATAAGTTCCATTTTTAATTATTTTGTATTTTCAAATACAAGGATAAGAAAGATATGGGCTTACACACTTTTTAGGACCGTATCATTAATTTATGTTTCAGGAGCATCTCTTGTAATCATGGAAAAAAGAAATATTATGTTATCAAGAAGACAGTTCTTAAAGAACCTTAGTATAATGGCTGTTTCGGCAACGGTTACACCAAACATTGTTTATGCAGGAACAGAAAAAACAGATGGCAAGGACAAACTCCTAATGCAAAAGTGTATGCGAGTAAATCAAGAATGGGATGTTATTGTTGTTGGTGGCGGCCCTGCAGGTTGCACCGCAGCTATAGCAGCTGCAAGAGAAGGCGCAAAGACTTTGATAATAGAAGGCACAGGGCGTTTGGGCGGCATGGGAACTTCGGGCATGGTTCCAACTTGGTCTCCATTCAGTGACGGAGAAAGAATCATATATCGTGGACTTGCATTAAAAATATTCAATGAGTCTAAGATTGGAGTGCCGCATGTAGCCTCGGATAAATATAATTGGGTGAGTATAAATCCTGAATATCTTAGTACTGTCTATGACAAAATGGTTTTGGAAAGCGGGGCTAAAGTTCTCTTTTTTTCTAAACTATGTTCTGTTGACATGCAAAACACTGAAAATATTAATGCTATAATAATATCGAATAAGGATGGTCTCTTAGCTTTTAAAGCCAAAGTTTATATTGATGCAACAGGAGATGGAGATCTTGCTGCATGGGCGGGTGCTAAATTCTCACGCGGGTATGACAATGATGGCACAAATCAACAGTCATCTCTTTGCTTTTCAATTTCTAATGTAAATATGGAGAATTATTATAAAGGTGTCCATATAGATACCAATGGTGATAAGAAAAGTCCTCTTTTTGCTGCTTATTATTCAAAACGTTATCCTTTAATTGACCCGTATTGTAACTGTACTCAGATTGGTCCCAATACTCTTCAATTCAATGCAGGCCACATAGAATTAGACACTACAGACCCGTGGCAAATATCCCAAGCTATGGTGTTAGGTCGTAAGAAGGCTTATGAATATTTGAGAGCTCTTAAAAATTATCGACCGGAGACGTTTGGTTCTGCTTTTATTATCAAGACAGCTGATATTCTTGGAATACGCGACAGTCGTAGAATAATAGGTGACTATGTGTTGACAGGGGATGATTGGAGAAATAAGAGGTCTTTCGATGATGAAATTGGGCGTAATTGTTATTATATAGATATTCACGGAAGTGATAAGCCTGCTCAAAGATATAAGAAAGGAGAATCACATGGTATCCCTTATCAATGTCTGACTCCAAAAGGGATCAATAATTTGTTGACCTCCGGTAGGTGTATTTCTGCTGATAGTGAAATCTACGGGAGTACAAGGATAATGCCATGTTGCCTTGTAACGGGTGAAGCTGCCGGCATGGCTGCAAAGCATGCAATAGATCAAAGTCATAATAATGTACATAATATCGATGTAAACTATTTAAGAAAGCGACTCAAAGAAGAAGGCCAATATTTTCTGTAGTGTATTAGCCTGAAAAAGTTGACTTATAAAAAACAAACATTGCTCTTTCCAATTAGAAGTGCAAAACATTTGCGTGTTTAGAATTATGAAGAACACCGCAGAGGTTTGCCTCGTGGCAGGGGGCGCGAAGCCCCCAAAGAGCGTCAGTGCGTTCCTTAAGCAATA
>JBMNUU010000079.1:0-4853 GCA_050946435.1 Prevotella sp. | reverse complement strand
CAAGAGGATTATGTCGATACAAAAGAAATTGAACGAAAGACCAAGAGAAAAATTAAACTTTTCTACACCAAAGAGAGAGTTCTTCAAACACGTTTTGTAATTTTGCACTTGCTGGTTGACTCTGCGAGGCTATCAATAGTTTGCCAGAATTGAAATTAAAGTTGCATAATTTGCCAGTATTTAACAAATTATGTTTATCTTTGCACATACTATCAATAAACAACGGAACAGATGACAAAGAAAAATTGCCAAAATAGAATCAGAGTGGTATTAGCTGATAAGCAAATTACAAATCGGTGGCTTGCTGGCCAGATGGGTGTCACCGATATGACCGTCTCACGTTGGAAAACCAACAAGATACAGCCCTCCATGTCTCAATTCGTGGAAATAGCTCGTCTTCTCCAAGTGGATATTAAAGACCTACTGGAAGTGGATTTCAACAAGAATAGGGTATTTTCAACAAATAATAATTGACTCTATTCACAATATGAGATATTTGGGAAGTAAAGAAAAGTTGGCTGATACAATCAAGTTGCTTCTTCAGAACCACAATCTGTTTCAAAAACATTTGGTTTTCTTTGATGCTTTCTGTGGTATGGGGTCTGTTGCGGATAGCATGAAGCCGATATATGACCATATTGTTATTAATGATTCTTTAAAATGCGCAACGATTTTCACGAGAGGAAAACTTTATGCAAATAGATGTACCTTCGAAAGGCTTGGTTTTGATCCATTTACTTTCTTCAATGAAAACAGTAATACGATTCATGGATTCTTTTATCAAAACTATTCCTTTGGAGGTTCTGAACGCATGTACTTTTCAGAAGAAAATGCTGGTCGAATAGACTACTTCCGAATGCAGATTGAGGAGTGGAAGGAAAACAGCCAAATCTCTGAAAAAGAATACGTTTATCTATTAGCATGTTTATTAGAATCTGTTTCTGATGTGTCAAATACGGCAGGTGTGTATGGTGCTTTTCTTAAGCATTGGGATAAACGAGCTTTAAAGCCTATAGTCTTCAGTAGGATTGATTCCAATAATGGAATCTGCGAAACCGTAGAAAGCCAAAACGATAAAATTGAAAATATCATTTCAGATGTTAAATGTGATGTTTTATATCTTGACCCTCCATATACACAAAATCAGTATGGTACACAGTATCATTTGCTGGAAACACTTATACTTAATGACAATCCTCCAATAAGCAGAGTAACAGGGTCTCGTCCAACGACTCCGATGCGTTCAAATTGGTCGAAGATGTATCATGCCCATATACTCTTCGAAAAAGTTGTTGCTGAAACACAAGCCTCTCATATCATCCTCAGTTACAATAACGATGGTTTTATGTCTAAGGATTATATAGAGAAGACATTAAAGCGTTTTGGTATAGAGGATACTTACGATTGTGTCACCATTGATTACAAGAAATACAATAATGCAAAGTGTCAGGGAGCCGATGGTCATCAAGAATATTTGTTCTACATTCAGAAGAAACCTGCCAATGAGGTAATTGTTCAATCTCCCCTTAACTACACAGGCAGTAAGACAAAGATGGTTCCTATCATCAAGAAATATTTGCCACAAGGACCGTTACACACATTTATAGATGCATTTGGAGGCGGATTCAATGTTGGTATCAATATTTCGGCTGAACATGTTATATACAACGACATTAATTCTTTTGTTGAAGGGCTAATACAATCATTTAGTTTAGACACGTATGAATATCTGACTTATGTGTCTAAGCTAATTCAAAAATATGGATTAGCTCCAAACGGCACAGAAGGTTATGTGGCATTAAGGAATAAATATAATAGTACGCCAATACCTAAGAGAGACCCACGCATGCTGTACACTCTTATATTATATGGTTTCCAACAGCAAATACGTTTCAATACTAATCATGGTTTCAATAACCCAATTGGTTCACGTTGGTTCAATGAATGCCTGCTTTCGAAGTTTATCACCTTTGCAAGGTGTTCCAAGTCAAAGAATGTTGAATACCTAAATGTGTCTTTTGAAAGATTGATTGACCAAATAACTCCTGATACATTCGTATATGCCGACCCACCATATCGTTCAACTTTAGGTGTATATAATGATGGAAAACGAGGTTTTGAAGGTTGGACAATAGAACATGAGCAGCGTCTATGTTTGTTTCTGGATCAGATTCATCAACGTGAAGCTAAGTTCATGTTGTCATACGTTTTGCAAGTTGAGGACTTTTACAATGCAGATGTTGCAAATTGGGCCGAAAGAAACAGTTATCACATCATAGACATCGAGGTTCCTCAAGGAAGATATAATAATCGTCGTGAAGTTCTAATAATTAATTATTGAATATGGTAGCAACAATAACGTACAGGCCAGATGCTCAGAAGACACCTGGTTTATTCGACAGGATACTGACAAGAGAAGTATTGACGGATATTTGTCTGCTGGTTACAGGCCAAAGCCAATATTGCATTGTCAAAGATCGTTCAACATATAATAGGGGAAGACTATTGTTTGTCGAGTATGGCGGCAATGTAAACTATGTTTCTTTGTCAGAAGCAAGTATTGAAGGACGGAATTCAAGCTTACAAAGCGTTCCTACTGCTATCAATTTGTTCTATGCAGACCAGCATCTTAACAAACGACTGTGCTACTATTTTATCCCCCATATTGGCAACGCTTTTACAGATTATCATCTATTCGTATATCGTCTGTTAATGACAGCTGGTATCAATTTCCTAAATATAGGTCAATACTATCATGGGGAAGTCTTGCCATACAGGAATGTCGATGACTTAATTATTGACAGAAGAGATAATCAGACATCTAATTCTTCCAATAATTCATCATACGTATCGAAGAGCAGTGAGAAAATTCAGATTTATGCTAAAACTTTTGGAGCCAGCAAATACGAATCGACACTTCTTGCTGTCGCCATATCGCATATTGCAGATAGGCCTATAGACTTATACAATATTTGTGAGCAAGATTTAACGAGATTACCACAGGCATCTTTAAAAACAATAGAGGTGTTAGGTAATGTTTCGATGCACTATACATCTCTCTATTTGGATAGACGTGAGTATTTAGAACAGTCTGATAGGACTGTATTGCGCTCTGCATCATATCTTTACAATTTATTCACCAGACTTGGGGCCAAAAAATGTGCCTTGTGTGGTTGTGAAATACAGGAAATCATACAAGGAGCGCATATATGGGGTGTATCGCAGATTGCTAGATCATCCGAGTTTAATGATGAGGCAAAATTTGACCATGCTGTAAGTGGACATAATGGTCTGTGGCTATGCTCAAATCATCATAAGTTATTTGACTCCAATATTATTCTGTTTGATAATGATGGATATGTAAGGATAAAAGATGATTTGGTAACAGACGATGTCGCATTCATTAGGAGTACAACGTTTAGGACATCTCTCGAGGCTCGTATCTTAAGTGACGAATTTAGAGGTTATCTGGCAAGGAGAAATGAGAATCTTGATTTAACGCATTCTCAAAGGTTAGTTGTATAAAAACGGGCTTATATGACAAAAGTGTGCTTAAAAAGGGTTCATCCCCAAATTGTGTTGGTTTTATCATGTAGCCCAAACAGCAGTAGTTTGAAATATTTCTCATCCCTATATCCATAAGCCTTTCTCTTCATCACTTTTATTTTGTTGTTGCTTCCTTCAAGCATGGCATTGGTTACCGATGCGTCATACCACGCAAGTATTCCTGTCCTTCTTGCCATTAGTGTATTGGCAGCTTTGATAAATGGCCGAAGCTTGATCTCCCTTGCCCTCTCATACCAATAAAGCAGTTGCCGCTCTCCCTCCTCCCTGGTCTGTTGCATCCATATTTGGTCAAGGTCTTCCTTTAGGTAGTATGCGTGGAAGAGTGGCGTGTTCGTGCGCAGTATATTGTCAAGCCTTTTCTTCTTCTCATCATCCATGACATCCTTGTCCTTGGTAAGCAGCAGCCATCTTGAACCCTTGATGATCTTCCGTTTTTCAAGGTCGGTTTCCTGAGCGTATACATTCCTGCGTACTTTATCGACGGCATCACTCACGAGTTGGGTGACATGGAACTTGTCGTACACGTGTACGGCATCCGGAGCATTCTCCATCACGGAAGCGATGAACGCAGCCGAAAGGTCCGAGGTGACGATTTCAATCTTCACTTTGTTCCGTCGCACCCGCTTCCAAAAGCCGGCAAGAGCCTCCTTGCCCTTTCCATCACCCACATGTATGATGTGTCCAGTGTCAAGGTTTACTACGATAGTCTTATAGACGTGCCCCTTGCGCGCGTGGAGAACTCATCAATGCCTATGCGTTGCACGTTCTTGATGTCAGGACGGGCATATTTCCCCTTGAGGTATTTCTTGTGAATCTCTTTTACCATATTCCAACCCACATGCAGATGCCGGGCAACGTCCAAGATGGTGTTGCCCATGCGAAGCAGGTCAAGAACGTATTGGGAAAAACGATAAGTGTAGCTCACCTCTCCGTGGGTGAATGGAATGTCTGACTGCCATACCTTACCGCAATCCTTGCATTGATACCGTTGGATACGCAAGGATAGGAAGTAAGCCTTGCTTCCAAATGGAAGATTATGAATGTGGCGTAGACAAGTACCATATCGTATGACATGACGATATCCGCAATTTGAAGAATCCAAATAGAAACGCAACGATTTCATTGTTTTTTGCGTAGCCAAAGACTATGAAAAACACCGCAGAGGTTTGCCTTGCGGCTGGTTGTTTCTTTTTCCTCGCCGAGAGATGTAGACGTTCTCGAAGCGTAGCGAGAGGTTGTCTGCATCTCTCGGCGAGGGTCACTCTTTTATTGCACTTCGTTTTGGA
>JBMNUU010000078.1:0-4902 GCA_050946435.1 Prevotella sp. | reverse complement strand
ATTTTCCAGCACTTCTTGAAATAATCTGTGTAAAAAGAAACTTTCATGTTTTTTTGCTTTTAAACTGTACTTTCTTGATAGATCGTATTAACATATATGATAGTACAAACAATAGCATTTCGCTATTAACCATAAGCTAAATCTTTTCCTTCACCAAGTCTTTTTTGTCCACAATCACTACCCCGTCATACATCATCATCAACACGTCTTCATTGTATTGTCCAATGATACTCTGATTTCTGACACCTTTCAAGTTGTTCGCGATAAGTTTGAAGAAGTCTACCCCTGCGCCATACGCATGCAGGTATGCCCCACCAAACCGAGGATTCACCTCCGAGAGATAGTACTCGCCATCCTTGTACCAAAAGTCCATATCAACAGGACCATTAAACTCCAACACTTTGCAAATCTCCCGAACAAAGTCGAACAGCCGCTCATCCTTAAAGGATATCGTCTTGCTGGCCCCACCAATCTTCGTCTCAAGTTTACGTTTGGAAAAAACGGCCACGGGCTCATGCGAGATGGTGTCGATATATACATCAGCGTCACAATCGTCGCAATCCATAAATTCTTGAATGATATAGGTGTACGCTCCCTCGTCAAAATATTCCCGAAGCTCCTCCAATGATTGCACCTTGTGGATTCCCACGCTACCACTACCCGATATGGGTTTGATAAATACAGGAAAACTAATATCTCCTTTCTTCAGCCCCTCTTCGAATGAGGGTACGCTATCATAGGTTAAAACCGTGCGTATACCTTTACCGGTAAGATATTTATAAAATTCAAATTTGTCAAAACAACGCGCCGCCGTTTTGCGCTCAGGACAAAGCGGCAAGATGCCATGCTGTAAAAACAGCTCTCGATTTTTTGAAAGCAGTTCTATCTCTGGATCTATCAATGTGGTTATGGCTTTAACATCATTGTCTTCGCATATTTTAAGAATTGTATCGATATAATGCTCATCTGTGATACGGGGCACCAAATAGTGTTTGTCAGCCACATACAGCGCGGGTGCTATCGGCGAGTTGTCCGCACAAATAATCCTGCAATCGTCACCCAATGATTGTTTCAAGAATTTGAGCAATTGAACCCTGCGGCCGCAACTGCAAAAAAGAATAGTATTCATATTTCTTAATAAATTGATTTTCTAATAAATTCGCCTACTCCCCACTCTTTCCTGATGATAGAATAGTCTCCATCGTTTCCTTTTAGATAGACCATGGGCAGATAATGTATAAAAAGTGGTGTCAAAGCCATCGTGTATGCGCCCACCCTGTCAAAAATAATGCGGTCGCCCACGCTCAACGTCTCTGCTCCTTCAGGCAAAGTGAAAAGTCGGTCATATTCCAAGCACGTCAAACCGCCAACCATTTGCGGCTGATGGCAAAGCTGCGGTGTGTCTGTATAAACAAACCTCTTGAAATAATCTTCCTTGTGAAAGAAGGGATCCACGTCGTTCCGCGTTCCATCTGTCGTCACAAAGCGTTTGCCATCATGCTGTTTCACATCAATCACGCTGCATACATAGCTAAAAGGCGATGAAAGCAATGCGTTGCCAGGTTCCACCACAAGGCGTACATTCGCATAGGGTGAGCTCTCGAGGGCGGTACGAAAACATCGCGCGTAATCATCAAACGTGGGTTTGCCTGGCATCGGACCGAAGAAGCCTCCACCAACATCCCAATATTCAAGTTGCAGGTGAAGGGTGGTCAGTATGGGCAACACGTACGCTATCACCCGTTGGTAGAAACGCACACTACGAGTCTTGGGTTCCTTGTGCGTGTGTATACCCACCAACCGCACATGCTCTTTCGCCCTGATCAGCTCCACGGCTTTTTGAAAATCACCCGACTCATAGGAAAAACCAAAGCGACTGTCGTCATTCTCACCAAAAGCATCTTTCGGAGAAATGGTTGTGGTGTTAATGTTCAACCTGATACCAACCTCATGCTTCTGATTCTTAGGCAGGTCGTCCAACCAGTCTATCTCCCGCCACGTTTCAATGTTTACAATAGCACCATGTTGTATAGCATCAAGAAATGTTTCTTTTGATTTTAATGGGCCATTATAAATAATATGTCTTTTGTCAAAACCTATCTCCAAAGCTAATTCATACTCCTGAAAAGACACCACCTCGGCAAAACAGCCATTCTCTTTGGCCACCTTTAAACAATATGGTAATGCGTTCGTTTTGACGGAATATCCTATTATACTATCATCAAACAGAGTGTCTAAAGCCGTTTGGAAGTCATTAATACATTTTGTCAGCTCATCTTTATCCAGGACAAAACATGGAGTTTTGAGATGCTGAGCATCATTTTTAGTTATGACCATTAAACTCCTCCATTGTAGCTTTTACATTAGTATTATTGGTTGTTATCCCCTGTCTCGTCAGTACCGACCTGATTGAGATTAGAATAACTCGTATATCAGTCCATATCGACAGATGATCTACATACCACACATCATATTTGAATTTTTCCGTCCAAGACAAGTTATTCCGTCCATGGCATTGTGCCCAACCCGTAATTCCCGGTCTTACCTCATGTCTGCGCATTTGTTCTTCAGAATAAAGTGGAAGATATTTCACCAACAATGGGCGAGGTCCTATAAAAGACATATCTCCCCTTAAAACATTAAACAACTGCGGCAACTCGTCCAATGACGTGTTGCGCACAAATCGCCCTACTTTAGTTATGCGTAGTGTATCTAATAATAATTTTCCATCAGGCCCTCGTTTATCATTCATCGTTTTAAACTTGATAACCTTGAATATTTTGCCATATCTTCCCGGACGCTCTTGCAAAAAGATAGCCCCCGCTCCCTCATTAGCAATGAGTAGCAAAACATATACTAACAAGAGTATCGGACTGAGGCAAATGATGGCCAATAAAGCGAGTATGAAATCAAATACCCTTTTAAAAAAAATCCTATACATTATTCGCGATAATCGTCTTTCGTTCCCCACAATTTTGCAAAAGGTTCCGTCTCCATTTCATGCTTAAAATCTCGAAGTTGGTCAATGTAAGAATATTTAGGTTTCCAGTTCAACTCCTTAAAGGTCTTGCTCGCATCAAACGCATTTTCAAGCGGATCTGGCTTTTCTGGTACATAAGTTATCTCTGATGGATGATCTTTTGGAGAAAAAACTTCTACGATTCCTCTAATTTGTTCCTCCAATGATACCTGCCAACCATTGCCTACATTGTAGATTCCACCCTCGATGTCAGATTTTACACAGTTTGAAACGAGTTCAACAAAATCTTTGATATAAACCATCTCTTTCTCCTTAGAAGCATCTCCCCATATCTCTATAGGCAAACTATGAGACGCTCTGTCCATAAGCATCCTGTATGGCATCATCCTACGTTTATAATTTGCATAGTGATAAGCATTGGGATGATATTGGTAGATGGTAAAGAATCGAAGTACAAAACGTGAAAAACCATACGTGCTATGAAAATATTCTATCAAGTCTACAGCAGCATTTTTTGCTATGACATACACTGCATGATCTCCTGTCTTTGGGAAGCCACGCTGTAAATCAGCTGCTAACTTACCACCGTTCTTCATCATTTCAAAATGTTCTGCAAGATCGTAAGGTGTTTGTGGAAATATTATCTTCTTACAATTATGTTCCCTCATAAACATGAGAACATGAAGCGTACCGATCGTTATAGAATCCAATAAATCTCTCGGATCATACTCATACCGAGATGGTAAGCTACCTGCAAAATGACATACAGCATGCACGTCTCCAATCTCCTTAAGCACGTCAAAAGAAGCTTTTTCCTTGATATTAACAGAATAATAGCTCATTCCATGCTCAGCAAAAAAGCCATTATCGCTTTTCCTTCCTCCTACCGCAACGACATTATATCCATCGTCTTTTAATTTCATGCTTACGTATGCTCCCAAATTGCCTGTTGCACCAAAAACAACTACTGTCTTCATTACTATTTTGATTTAAACGTTTCGATTGCTTACTAATTTATATATTGTCTGTTGACAAGAGCATGTTATAGGCAAATCTTTTTGCCACTGACATTTCGATTAATAGTTCATGCCAAAATACCACAGTGGTATCTCGATGCCATGTCCTGTCTCGATATCATCTTTTACGATAAATGCTTCTCTGTGCAATGTCGAAGCATCTCATTCATGTATTGATATAGTATGATGTCTATCATCGTTTGATGTCCTATTTGCCCACAAAGTTAGCAAAAATCCCTCATACAGTGACTATATGCGCAAAAACAATCCCTGTGTGAGGGACTATTTTGTGTAGTTTCGTCCCTCACGCAGGGATTTTCTTAATCACAGCTCTGCATACATTTGCCTCAACGCCTCCCACACATCACACTGCTCATAGCGTTCTTGGATTAACCTCCTACTGTTGGCAGCCATCCTGTTGGTGTTGTCGGCGTTGTTGATCAAATCGCACATCGACTGGTAGAGGGCTTTGGCCATGGGCGAGGAGAAACCGTCTGCTTGCGGGTCGTCCGTTGCAAACTGTATGAGATGGCCGTCGCAATCGAGCGGTGCTGGGATGATGACACCATTCTCACCATCGATAATGATCTCGTTGCAACCATTGATGTTGGTGACGATGCAAGGCAACTCCATCGCTCCTGCCTCCATAGGCACATTGGGGAAACCTTCCCTGTAACTCGGAAACACCAACGCGTCGGCCGCCATCAGGTAGGGGCGCACGTCTTTCTGGAGTCCTGCATAGAACACGGCGGCGGAATCGCTCAAAAAACGTTGCGCCTCCATAGTAATATTTCCACCGCTCTGCACCTCCTTTTCTCCCACAATCAGGAGCTTAGGTTGGCGCTGCAGGTCAGCAGCATGACCCACCAATCGCCTCATCACCTCCGCCAACTCGTTAATGCCCTT
>JBMNUU010000077.1:0-5432 GCA_050946435.1 Prevotella sp. | reverse complement strand
ATCCGTATATGGGCAATTCTGTCTATAATGGCATTACTAAGGCATCATTGGCCTCAATCTGATGCCTCACGCACGCGTAACAATTAAATTGGTTCGAGCAAACGGATTCGCTGCGAATTTGAGGATATATTTTGTTAATTTGCACACATTATTAAAAATACTAATCATTCTATTATGCAGAAACAGCTTATTCTGGCTATAATAGCCCTAAGCTATGCTCCACTGACGTTTGCACAAACAGATTCGATAAGCGTTGGTGAGGCTGCTTTCACTTTCACCGAAGCCCAATTGGGTGAAGATGACAATATGGAACAGAATGTATCCATCGTCAACTCCAACTCCAACGCATACGCTTCTGAGGTGGGTTACCTATTCTCACCGATGAGGTTTCGCTATCGGGCCTTGAATCAGAAGTATAACGAAATTTATATCAACGGCGCCCCCGTTAACGATATGGAATCCGGGCAGTTCCGTTACTCGATGGTGGGCGGACTCAACCAGCAGACCCGTAATATGGAGTCGGCCTTGCCTTTCGAGAACAACAATTTCTCGATGACTGGAATAGGTGGGTCAAACAACTACAACTTCCGCCCGGCAAACATGGCTGCGGGACACCGACTCACGCTTTCCGCTGTCAACCGCAACTATATGCTTCGTGGTATGTACACCTATAACAGCGGACTGAACAATAAGGGATGGGCCTTCTCGGCCAACGTGACCTACCGCTGGGCGAAAGAAGGATATGTGCCGGGTACATTCTACAACTCACTGTCCTATTTCTTCGGTGTTCAGAAGCTCATCGGCAACAACCATTCCATCTCCCTGTCTACCTGGGGCAACCCCACGGAGCGCTCCTCACAGGGCGCATCGACCGACGAGATGTATTGGCTGGCCAACGACTATCAGTACAATCCCTATTGGGGCTACCAAAATGGAGAAAAGCGAAACAGCCGTGTGGTAAACGACTATTCTCCTTCGGCTATCCTGACGTGGGACTGGACGCTTGATAACAACAATAAGCTGACGACATCACTGTTTGGCAAGTATGGTATGTATTCCAGTACGAAGCTAAACTATAACAATGCAGACAACCCCCATCCTGACTATTGGAAGCGTCTGCCGTCGAGCTACTACGACGTGTGGGGAGAAAACAGTATGAATACCTTGCAGGGTTACAATACTTTTCTTTATGTACGCGACCATCTCATGGCCAACAAGGAAGCCCGCCAAATCAACTTTGACAAGCTCATCTACGCCAACCGGCAGGCAACCAAGCAGGGTGCCGACGCCATGTATTTCATACAGGCCAAGCACAATAACGTGTTTAACCTGACGCTGTCTTCCACGCTCACCTCCCGCGTAACGAAGAAGAGCGTATGGAACAATGGCTTCATCGTGGCACACAACGATGCCAACCATTATCAAACGATGGAAGATATGTTGGGTGCCGGGTCGTATCACAACATCAACAACTATGCTCTCGGCAACTATCCGGCCGGGTCGGATAAGCTGCAATACGACTTGAACAATCCCAACGCCGTTGTCAAAGAGGGCGACCGATTCGCATATGATTATCATATCATTACCAACAAAGGCCAGCTTTGGACAAGCTATACCGAGGACTTCGGCCTTGTACACTACAATGTGTCTGCCCGCTTAGGTGGCAAGACCATGCAGCGTGATGGCAAAATGCGCAACGGACTGTTTGCAAACAACTCGTATGGAAAGAGCAAGACTGCCAAGTTTGTGGAAGGAGGCATCAAGGCCAGCGGCGACTTCAATCTTGGTCGCGGCAACACGCTGACCCTGGGGATGGGCTATGATTCTCACGCCCCCGAAGCCTCTACTGCCTTTACCGCTCCGGAGATGAACAACGACTTTGTAAACAACCTCCACAATGAACGCATCTTCTCAAGCGAGATTGGCTACCAACTGCGCACCAATTGGCTGAACGCAAACATTAGCGGATACTACAACCACATTTCAAACGTCACAGAATGGACCTGTTTCTATTTTGATGACATCAACAGCTTCTCTTACAACTCGCTGTCAGGCATCACCAAAGAATACTATGGCGCTGAAGCCGGCTTGACTTTCAAACTCTCTTCGGCATTCGATATCAAACTGATAGGAACATTGAGCGATGCCAAGAACGTGAGCAATGGGAAAGTGCGCTACATGAACTCGACACAGGGAACGTATAACGATGATGTTGCCATGGTGAAGAATATGCGCGAAAGCGGAACGCCGCTCACCGCAACCTCCATAGGTTTGAGTTATCATCAAGGGGGATGGTATATCGATCTCAACAGCAACTGGTACGACCGCATTTACTTGAGTTACTCTCCTTATTATAGATATCAAAGCAAATTGGAGGCTACGGGTGATGTTGATCCCTCTCCTCAAGACAGGGGACATGGCGGATGGATGTTTGATGGGTCTATCGGAAGAAGCATCTATCTGAAGCACGGAAGCCTCTCGATTAACCTCATGGTGACCAACATCCTGAACAACCAGAAGATTGTGACAGGCGGATATGAACAAAGCCGTTCCGACTATACTTCGTCAGGCAACAGCCGTATGTATCGTTTCTCTAAAAATCCCAAGAAGTACTATGCTTTTGGTACCAATGGAATGCTGAACATTGCTTACAAATTCTAAACGACAGACAATGAAGACATTTAAATATATCATGATATTTGCCCTTGCGTGCAGCCTCACAACGAGTTGCATGGATGGCGATTGGGACGAGCCTGAACTCACGGGCGACGAGGTCGGCATCGGCAATAAGGAATTGAAAGAAACCAATGTAGTGAGCATTGCCGAGCTGAAGGAGCTATATAAAGATTACATCGCCACCGATTATCGCGATGGGAACTCCTTTGCACAGGTCACAGAAGATATGCAGATTAAAGCTGTGGTGACAGGCAACGATGTTCAAGGTAATCTCTACAATGAGATTGCTGTAGACGACGGCACGGGGGCCATTATCATTGCCATAGCCCAAGGCGGCCTGTTCGGGCAACTGCCTGTGGGAGCAGAAATCCTCGTGGACCTCAAAGACTTATACGTGGGAAACTACGGTAAGCAGGCAGAAATAGGAACGCCCTACACCAATGCGCGCGGACAAACCTATGTGAGTCGCATGAGCCGTACGCTTTGGGGACAGCATTTCAAGCTGACAGGTGAGACCAAGACCATAGAGCCCATCGAATTCGACAAGTCTATAACCATCAATAAATACGGTACTGTGTATGATGGGAAACTGGTTACACTAAAGAATGTGAGCTTCAAAGGTGCTGACGGCACAGCCACCTACGCCAATGCAGGCGGTGGGGCAGGCTCTAAGAACGTGTATTTTAACGAATACAGCAACAAACTCATTATGCTTTATACCAGCAACTTTGCTGATTTCGCCGCCAATGCCATGCCGACAGGCAAGGTGAACGTGACGGGTATCATGAAGCGTTTCAACAATACATGGGAAATCATTATCCGCACATTGGATGATGTTGAAGAAGTAAAATAATAAAAAAGATACAAGATGAAAAAGATTATCAAATCAGCATTTGTCTTGGCCATCATGGCCCTGACATTCACAAGCTGTGAAGACGTTCCCGCACCATTCGACACGGACTATCATGAACAAGGCGGAACATCAAACATAGAACCTGCCGGAGAAGGTACAGAAGCCTCACCTTACAACGTAGCTAGGGTATTGGAGATTATCAAGGCAGGAGAATACACCTCCGACATGGTGTATCTGAAAGGTGTCATCACCAAAATTAAGGAGATAGACACCGGCACATTCGGCAATGCCACATACTCCATCAACGACACAAAGGAAGACCGAAACTCATTCCTGATATATCGCGGATATGGACTTGGAGGTGAAAAATTCAGTACGGGTAATGAGATTGCCGTAGGCGATACAGTGGTCGTATATGGCGAACTGATCAACTATAACGGTACACCGGAAACGAAACAAGGCAGTAAAATCATTTCCATCAACGGCAAAACCGGTGGCAACACCGGAGGGGAGACTGGTGGAGAAGACATCAAACCTGCCGGAGAAGGCACAGAAGCCTCACCCTACAACGTGGCTAAAGCACTTGAACTAACCAACGCACTTCCCAAGGACGAAACATCAGAAAAAGAAGTATACGTAGCTGGAACTATTGTTGGAACACCATCCATCGATACTGGCACTTATGGCAACGCCACCTACGACATCTCTGATGATGGCTCGTCAACCGTTACTTTCAAGATTTTCCGCGGCTACGCTTTCAATGGAGAAAAGTTCACCGCAGCCGACCAACTCAAGGCTGGCGACAAGGTTATTGTCTATGGTAAGCTGCTCAACTACTTCGGTAACACACCGGAAATGGCACAGGGCAACCGTCTAATATCCGTTAACGGCAAAACCGAGTTCGAAAACACCGGTGGAGAGTCCGGTGGAAATGAGAATCCGGGCGGAGAGACCCCTAATGGCCTAACCATAGAAGGCACTACCGTTACTGCCGTAAATTCTGACGTAACTGCGGGGACCACAACTGCAACCATAGATTTAGGTACTCTGGACTTGGAAAAAGGAGCAGAAGTTACCACCGTTAATCTTTCAGACGGATCAACGGTTACCTTCGGTGCCGGAACAAACAATAGGAACAAACCCGTCTTCTATCCCGCTACAAAGGGTGTTCGCGTGTATGCCAACAACGAAATCAAGTTTGCCTGTAAATCGAAGATTGCCAAAATCGTATTTACCTGCGACTCTTACAATAGTACGGATTATGTAGGAAATGCTACCCAGACCATGGTGTTCGATGGCAATAACGCAACATATACCAATGCTCATACCGCTGCCAGCGGTGGTGTCCAGCTTCGTGTACAGACAATTACGATCACTTACGCAGAATAAAAGGCAAATTATCTCTGAAATATTTGGCGGCGTGCAGAATTCTTCGTAATTTTGCAGCCGCTATATATTTAGCGGAGACATTATTCATAAAACAATAAACATTAAAATGAAAAAAGGTATTCATCCCGAAAACTATCGCCCCGTCGTATTCAAGGATATGTCCAACGGCGATATGTTCCTGTCAAAGTCTACATGCAAGACCAATGATACAGTAGAATTTGAAGGCGAAACTTACCCTGTGGTAAAGATTGAAATCTCAAGTTCTTCTCATCCTTTCTATACCGGTAAGAAGAAGCTTGTTGATACAGCAGGTCGCGTTGACCGCTTCATGAGCCGTTACGGTAAGCTGAAGAAGTAATACTCGACATACATTTTACTGTATACAGGAAATTGACAAAAATGCGGTCGAACGTAGTTGCATATGCGTTCCATCGCATTTTTTCATTTCTCCTTAAATTCGCAGCTTAATTATTTGTTATAAATGCAAGTCCTTGACAAACATTTGTTTGGAAAG
>JBMNUU010000076.1:0-5670 GCA_050946435.1 Prevotella sp. | reverse complement strand
GTGAGTTTGCCGCGCACGAGGAAATCACATGACGACTCAGCATGAAAGCCAGAGAACCTGTGGTGGTTTATTTTGCAGATTCCTATTCCTCGTGGCAGAAAGGAGCTATCGAGAACGCGAACAAACTCATCAGAAAATACATACCGAAAAAGGCTAACTTTAATAACTTCTCTGACTGGAAAATAAAAGAAATACAAAAGAAAATAAACAGAAGACCAAGGGAAAAATTAAACTTTGACACTCCTAAAAGAAGATTCTTCGAAAACTTTCCATAATTTTGCATTTGCTGTTGGACCCTACAGCGTTCCTGCATATTTCTTTCTTATGATAAAAAATCATGTGGTCTTAGTTTTTTAGATAATTATTACTACCTTTGTCGACGAATATTTAAAATGATTTAATTCTTTTTGATAGAAGAAAGAAAAACAGCGCAAGAAGGGTCAAGGGGTAGTGTGCTGTTTGTGTATTGGTATAAAATGATCTGGCATAAGACGGATGTTGGGGCTGGTGACGGGCAAACGTGGCAAAAAGCTTCGAATCACGACTTAGAACCTATTTTGTTCAAACTGGTTAATTGGCTATGAAACAAAAACTGTTATGGTGGACTATCATCATTGCTTTTTTACCGATGATGATATTCAGAGACTTCACTCCCGACAATGAAGCCCGCTATCTGTCAATCGCTGATGAAGCATTGCGTAATGGCTTATTCTTTTCTTTCACGCTGCATGGTCAGCCCTATGCCGATAAGCCCCCGTTTTATTTCTGGCTGGTCATGGCCTGCCGCCAATTGTTTGGATGTCACTCTATGTTGGCGTTAAGTATGCTCTCTTTTCTTCCTGCCGTTGGTGTGGTCAAAGTCATGAATGATTGGACCCGAGACAGCATGTCAGCCCTGTATCGTGGTGTGGCTGCCCTCATGTTGTTTACTACGGTCTATTTTGCGGGTGCGACAGCGGTTGTGCGTATGGATATGCTGATGTGCCTGTTTATTGTTTTAGCCCTGCGTTCTTTCTGGCGATTATATGCCTCGCCCCATGTTCTACGTTCTGAACAGTGGCTCATGGGAGTGTGGCTTTTCATGGCTTTGTTTACAAAAGGCCCATTGGGATTGCTCATACCTTTGTTTTGTACGTTGGTATTTTTGCTGTTTAACCATCGTTGGCGCGCTATCGGGCGTTTATGGAACTGGCGCACCTGGGCAATCTTGGTTATTGGTTGTGTAGGCTGGCTTTCCATGACTTATTACGAATCGGGAGGAGATTACCTCTACAATCTGGTGTTCCATCAGACTGTTGACCGGAGCATCAACTCTTTTCATCATGCCCACGCTTTCTATTATTACCTCATTTCTTTATGGTATGAATGGTTGCCCTGGTCATTTTTGTGCGTAGGGGGTATAATTTGGACAGTCCTGCGCAGGCAGTATCTGGGAGAGGTGTACAGGTTTTTCTTCTGCATCGTCATCACAACGCTGATTTTATTGTCATGCATCAGTTCCAAATTGCAGATATATCTGCTGCCGGCAATTCCTTTTGTCATCTATTTGTCAGCCAGTATTATTGAGCCATGCAAGGACAGTCGATGGGTTTTATGGGCTCTTGCCATTCCGGAGGCCGTGCTTATGCTGTCGCTTCCCGCGCTGCTGGTAGCGCAGCATATGGTGACTTTGCCATTATTGCGTTTGCCCCTTATCGTTGTGGCAGCTGCCGTGTTGAGTCTTTTTGCCGCGGGGTCTTTATATCGGCTTGTTGCGAAGAAGTCGGTTGTTATTTCTATTCAAATTTTAGGCTATGGTGTGTTGGCGGTCCTGTTTGTAGTAGGGTGGGCCATGCCCATGATAAATCCATATATTGTAAAATGAGTAAGCAAACTTTAGACGAAGGCTGTGGTATACACAGAGGCCTCCAGTTTTTCTATATAACAAATACAATATGAATATATTAGTTTCCGGCGCTGCCGGCTTTATCGGCTCTCACGTGATGAAGACGTTGGCTCAAAAGGGGTTCAACGTCATTGGTATTGACAGCATCAACGACTATTATGACGTTCGCCTGAAATATGCTCGCTTGGAGCAATGCGGCATCAGTGCGAGCGAAGCCTGTTGGGAATCGAATATTGTGGAGAGCAAAACCTTGGCTCAATGCAAGTTTATAAGGATGGATATTGGCGACAGCGAGACAATGAATCGTCTGTTTCGGCGTTATCATTTTGATAAAGTAGTGAATTTGGCTGCCCAAGCTGGGGTGCGGTATTCTATCTCCAACCCATATAGCTATATGCGCAGCAACTTAGACGGCTTTGTGAATCTGCTGGAGTGTTGTCGTCACTATGGTGTGAAGCAGCTCATCTTCGCGTCATCGAGCTCGGTATACGGAATGAACACCAAGGTGCCATTCTCTGAGGACGACAAGACCGACACACCGGTAAGTCTCTATGCTGCCAGTAAGAAGTCTAACGAACTGATGGCTCATTGCTACAGTAAGCTCTACGGTTTCCGCACCGTCGGTCTCCGCTATTTCACGGTTTACGGTCCGTGGGGACGACCGGATATGGCACCTATGCTTTTTGCCAAGGCAATCATGAACGGTGATCCTATCAAGGTGTTTAACCATGGCGATATGCTGCGCGACTTCACCTATATAGATGATATTGTGGAGGGAACGGTCAGAATAATAGTGTCGGACCTTCAGGAAACCGAAACTGGCGTGCCCTACAATATCTACAATATCGGCTGTTCGCATCCTGTCAAGCTCATGGACTTTATCAACGAATTGGAAACGAGTCTCGGCCGAAAGGCTGAAAAGCAATATCTTGGTATGCAGCCCGGTGACGTATATCAGACTTATGCCGACGTGAGTAAACTCGTCAAGGTAACCGGATATTGCCCCAAGACTCGATTGCATGACGGTATAGCCAAATTTGCTGACTGGTATAAAAACGTCTATACGCAGCTGCCAGAACTGCCGGAGGAAGCGCGGTAGGAGCATAGAGGCGCTACCATTAATATAAATTTTGAAAAGTAACGCAGTATACAAATATGAATAAGACTAAGGATTACGAATTTACCATTATCGTGCCTGTATACAACGAAGAAGATAATCTCGATAGAGTTGAGCAGGAACTGGCCGCTTATACGCTCAAGGCTGCCATGAAAGCGTGTGTGTTGTTTGTCAACGACGGCTCTACAGACCATAGCCTTGAACGGCTCAAGGTCATTTGCTCACGTCATGAGCATTTCTTCTACATTTCTTCATCGCAGAATCACGGACTGAGCACGGCTATCAAGGCAGGCATCAATGCCGTTGAAAGTCGGTATTTAGGCTATATCGATGCCGATTTGCAGACTAATCCGGAAGACTTTAATCTGCTCTTGGCTCATTTGGATGAATATCACTTGGTAACCGGCATACGTGCCAACCGCAAAGACTCCGGCTTCAAGAAGTTTCAGTCTAAGTTTGCCAACGCGTTTCGTCGTTCAATGACGGGCGATACCGCCACCGATACCGGTTGCCCACTCAAGGTGATGTGGACCGATTATGCTCGCAAGATACCTTTCTTCGATGGTATGCATCGTTTTCTTCCGGCGCTGTTCATGTTGGTGGGTGGCAGATTTCTTGAGTTGCCCGTCCGTCATTATCCGCGTATGGCCGGTGTGTCGAAGTATCATTTGTGGAATAGGTTGAAAGGTCCGTTTGTAGATTGTATAGCCTTCCGCTGGATGAAACACCGCTATATCCGTTACCACATCGACGAAGCCAATCTATGAGCCATCCTTTAGTCTATGCCATAGGATTTCTTGCACAGGTTTTTTTCTCGGGGCGCATCCTCGTACAGTGGGTGCTTTCCGAGCGTGCCAAGAAAGTCTTGTCACCCAATATCTTTTGGGTGTTCAGTCTTATTGGCAGCATTCTGCTGTTTATCTACGGCTGCCTGCGCGATGATTTCTCTATCATCCTCGGGCAGTACATATCTTATTATATCTATATCTGGAATCTTAATATTAAGGGTGTTTGGCGTGGTATACCCCGGGTGTTGAGATGGGTTATCGAATTGTTGCCCGTCATGGCCACTGTCGTCTTGCTGGCTGATGCCTCGTCGTTTGTGCAACACTTCCTGCACAATTCGCAAGTACCCCTTTGGTTGCTGATTCTCGGTAGTTCGGGTCAGATTATCTTTACGCTGCGATTTGTCTATCAGTGGTATTATTCCTATCGGCGTAAAGCCTCCATACTGCCCATCGGTTTTTGGATTATCAGCTTGGTGGGGTCAGGCATGATCGTGCTTTATGCCATCATCCGATTAGACCCCGTTCTCATACTTGGACAATCGGTGGGTTTTGTGGCTTATTCACGCAACATCATGCTCTCTTTGCAGAAAGAAATAAAATAGGCTGCAATATGGGGGCGTTGGCCCCCGATGGGTGTGGTTGCATGTATGCGTTTAGGTCAAACATCTAACTTCCCCTGGTTTTTTCTAAACTGAGATAACCTTAGAACTTGTTGTTTGTGCTGATGTTATCTCATTTTTTGTCAGCTTCTTGAATGACGGGGGCGTGATATTTGTAAGAGTCCATATGGACAACACGACCATCCCTGAATCCTATGACGATCACATCATAGTCCTCGCCCCCCCTCCTATTCTTATGGTATTCCCATTCTTTCAGTCCGTCCTCAGTGAATCGGCTATATTGGGGTTCACCTTTCATGATAGACGTCACTTCTTCGGGAGTCTGCCCCTGATGGATATTACGGACATAGGGTAGCACACTGTCATTCCACGAGAGTGCGCATGAAGAAAGCGTCAAGGCAACAGAAAGAGTTGCAATAGTGTGTAGGATGTTTTTCTTTTGCATAGTATTGTAAGATTTTTGTGTAGCAAAGATATCGAATGAAGAGAAAACGTAATAGCACAAATCCCTATCTATTGATAGGGTAATCCCTATAACTTTACATGCCCTTGTTATGGCTCCGGATTATTCTTGGCATCAGAAAGTCCGAAAACAAATTTTTCTTCTTGGTATTTCATAGTTGCAATGTCATAACGGATGAAGCGTGCGAGAGACTTGATGACTTTGTAGCGACTAAGTCCGGAAAGACGTACGAGTCTGTTGAGTGTGACTCCCGGGTGAACTTTTAGGGTGTCAATCAGCTGTGTTTCGTCTTTGTTGTAGGTCATGATGACAGTAGAAGCCTTGTCTTGTTTCCATATTTCCAAATGAACGGGTGAGGCCGCTATGTTTTCATCTTTAATACGCACGTAGGCTGTTTTCCGCCCCCGTTCATTTATTGCGAATACAGGCTGACGTGCTGCACGGGGAATATTGGCCACCACCACTGTACGTCCTTCGGCAATATAGGTGTCAAATGATATGGCGGATGCCGGCTTGCAATATTCTGCGGCCACTTTCTCCATCATGTAAATTTCTTCTTCACTGCGTACACCGGAAATGTGACCATCGTCTCTGACGCCTATCAGCAGACGCCCGCCATCGGTGTTGGCAAAGGCAGAAACCGATTTTGCCAACTTCATCGCATCTTGAATTTTACCTTAAATTCGCAGCTTAATTATTTGTTATAAATGCAAGTCCTTGACAAACATTTGTTTGGAAAGACTTGCATATGTCAGGATTTTCACTTAACTTGGTGCTACGACACAACCGAGTAAGTA
>JBMNUU010000075.1:0-5682 GCA_050946435.1 Prevotella sp. | reverse complement strand
CACGTTACAATGTTCTCTTGAAGGATGGGAAGACCTATCCAAGCATTTGTGTCACCAACGAATATTTCCCCCGTATCTTCAAAACGAGGACTATCAATAAGAAATACGGCACCTATTTTGGACCCTATCCGCATATTTCTGCTATGTACAACGTTCTGGAAATTATTAAGAAAGTATTTAAACCCAGAACGTGTCGACAGCCCATTACCCAAGAGGGTATTCGTCAGCACAAGTATAAACCGTGCTTGGAATATCATATACACAACTGCGAGGCGTGCTGCATCGGAAAACAAAGCTATGAAGACTATCAAGAAAACATTCGCCAAGCTAAGGAAATTTTAAAAGGTAACACACGACAGCTGAGTGACTGGCTCTATGAGGAAATGATGCGAAAGGCCAAAGAACTTAAGTTTGAAGAGGCTGAAAAGCTGAAGCAAAGATATATATTACTGAAAGAATTTGTTGCAAAGAGCGAGGTCGTCAGCTATACAATACAAGATGTAGACGTTTTTACCATCACAGACGACGAGTTGAAGAAAAACGTATTCATCAACTATATTCATGTCAAGAACGGCACCATCAACCAGAGTTTTACATACGAATACAAACGGAAACTGGATGAGTCACACGAGGACTTGCTTATCCAGGCAATTCCGGAAATACGTAAGCGCTTCAAAAGTAAGGCCAAAGAAATTATCGTTCCCTTTGAAATGGAATGGAAGATCAAGGGGGCAGAGTTTTTTGTTCCTCAAAGAGGCGACAAAAAACACTTGTTAGAGCTCTCTGAAATGAATGGGAAACAGTATAAATTTGACCGCCTGAAACAGGCAGAGAAGCTAAATCCGGAGCAAAAACAGACCCGTTTGATGAAAGAATTGCAGCTTAAACTTGGACTTCCCAAACTTCCCTATCAGATAGAATGCTTTGACAATTCCAACATATCGGGTACTGATGCTGTTGCGGGATGTATAGTGTATAAAGGCATGAAGCCCTCTCGAAAAGACTATCGCAAATACAACATCAAAACCGTTGTAGGGCCAGACGACTATGCCTCCATGCAGGAAGTAGTAAGGCGAAGATACAGCCGCATGATAGAAGAAGGCGCCTCCCTACCCGACCTGATTATAACCGATGGTGGTAAAGGCCAAATGGAAGTGGTGCGAGAGGTTGTGGAAGACGAGTTGAAGTTGGAAATACCCATTGCCGGACTGGCCAAAGACGACCGCCACCGTACCAATGAACTATTGTATGGATTTCCTCCGCAAGTCATTGGTCTTAAACCAGATACGGAGCTTTTCCATACACTGACACAGATTCAAGACGAAGTGCACAGATATGCTATAAGTTTTCATCGAAACAAAAGGTCGAAGCACGCATTGCACTCCGAGTTAGACGATATCAGAGGGATAGGTCCAAAGACCAGCGAAGCGCTGCTAAAAGCCTTTAAATCAGTACATAACATAAAGGTAGCAACGTATGACAAACTTGCTACCATCATTGGACCGTCAAAAGCAAAAATCATTTTCGAATATTTTGCAAATAAGAAAGACGAAAACAGCAAATAACCAAGCAGATCACGCCTTTGCAAACAACTCATCAGTCGACCATTTTGTTTCATCGTCTTTTTATATGCAAATGATTTATTCGCCCAAAATCATTCTCCATCCAATAATTTGCTGACCTCCTCTATCTAATAAGAAATCTTCTATACCGATCGTCTGGCAGAATTATTAGATCATAGAATCTGTATGTGTTTTTCTTTACAAAAGCCTCTCCATATTTCGTTTATTCAAAAAATAAACTTGCTTCCGTCCGAAATCCGTAAAATTAGCGGAATTCGTAGTGTGTTGATAATCAGTGTGTTTTGATACAGGGCCGTTTTGTCTCCTATTTCTTCTTTCGCGGTTAAGTATCGAAAGGCACTGCGGGGAAGGCTTAACCGCAATGCGAAAGGGGCTCTTTCGCAGTTCCGTTGGGGCTTAACCATAGTGCCGTTAAGCCTCCGCCATGGCATGGCGGAATGCAAAAACTAAAAAACGATCGATTTTTGCGCCACGCGGACCGACAATGAGCCCGGAAACATAGTCCTTTTTACGCTGGTTGCTCTAAAAACAAAGACAGAAAAATAGTAATCAAATTTTACACATCAGAGATTAACGAGAATGCAGAATTGAAAATCTGTGACCCAGGCCATCGGAAGCATGATAAGGCTCTATCAGCTGCGTGTTACCCACTTATTAATTGCATGACACCACTAATAATTAAGACTGGAAATGAAAAGAAAGGGTTAATGTTTGAAGATATGTATCTTTTTGCTATCTTTGTCACGAAATACAACAACTATAAAAGTCAAGGAATCTATGAAAATAGTAATCCAACGGGTTAGCCGAGCATCAGTTACCATCGAAGGAGAAGTGAAATCAGCCATCAATAACGGCTATCTCATCTTGCTGGGCATCGGTACCGATGATACCGAAGAAGACATCCAATGGTTGGTTAAGAAAATAGTTGGACTACGCATTTTCGACGACGAAAATGGGGTCATGAACCGTAATATTCAAGACGCCGGCGGCGATATCATTGTGGTTTCTCAGTTCACCCTGATGGCAAGCTACAAGAAAGGCAATCGACCCAGCTGGATAAAAGCAGCTCCGCACGATATTTCCATCCCGCTCTACAATCGCTTCTGCACGGCTTTGAGCGAGGCGATGGGCAAGCCTGTCGGCACGGGCGAGTTTGGGGCCGACATGAAGGTGGAACTCGTCAACGATGGGCCTGTGACGATTTGCATGGACACCAAAAACAAGGAGTAACAGCAGATAAAGCCCATAAATGACACATCAATTGCTTCCAAAGTCGCAGATGATGAATGCCCCAAAACGCAATATATTATCAATTAAAACTAACAAATGAACGATAAGACAAACCTGACCATACAAGATGCACAGGAATCTGTAGATCAATGGATTAAAACCTACGGCGTGAGATATTTCTCCGAGCTGACCAACATGGCTGTTCTCACCGAGGAAGTGGGCGAATTGGCACGAGTCATGGCCCGTAAATACGGCGATCAGAGCTTTAAGGCGGGTGAGAAAAACAATATGGGCGAGGAGATGGCCGATATTCTGTGGGTGCTTTGCTGTCTTGCCAACCAGACCGGTGTGGACCTCACGGAGGAATTCCTCAAAAGCATTGAGAAAAAGACCAAACGCGACGCAACAAGGCATAAGGAAAATAAGAAACTGAGATAAAAGTCTCGTCCCCACCCTCCTCCAAACGGGGAAAAAGCGTCTGTGACATAAGCCACATATCGTAAAATCCCCCTTTCCCTTCGAAAAGGCCGGTAAAAGAAACTAATAACATAACACAACAAAATAAATCAACATTTATGGCATACTCAAAAGACATTAAGCCCACCGTAAAAAAAGGTGGCCTGAAGAATCAAGTAGAAGCTCAACGTGCAGAGAACGAATCGAAAAAGAGCAAATACGAACAGGCTCTGGCTAAATACAACTGCAACGTAAACGAAGCTGAAGTAGGCGAAGCTTTGAAGAAACTCATCGTGGAAAAAGTGCCCGAGAACGACAACATAGAGGTGAAGAAATTCCTCTTGGGCAGCGTGGAACTCACTTCGCTGAGTGCAGCCGACAACGATGTCAAGATCATGAACATGGTAGAGAAGGTGAATCGGTTTGACTCTGCCTATCCCGACCTGCCCCATGTGGCAACCATCTGCGTGTACCCCAATTTTGCAGATGTAGTGAACAACACTTTGGAGGTTGATGGTGTGGAAATCGCCGTTGTTTCGGGCGCATTTCCTTCCTCTCAGACGTTTATCGAGGTAAAGGTGGCCGAGACTGCATTGGCTATCAAGGACGGCGCTACAAACGTAGATATCGTGCTTCCCGTAGGCAAATTTCTCAACGAGGACTACGAGGGCGCATGCGAGGAAATCAGCGAGCTGAAAGAAACCTGCGGCGACGTTCCGATGAAGGTCATTCTGGAGAACTGTTTGCTGGGTAACCTGTCGAACGTGAAAAAAGCCTCTATCCTCGCTATGTATGCGGGTGCAGACTATATCAAAACCTCTACCGGCAAAGACAAGGGCGGTGCCACTCCACAAGACGTTTACGTGATGTGCCAGGCCATCAATGAGTATTACGATGAGACAGGCATACAAATCGGGCTGAAGCCTGCAGGCGGCATCAACTCCGTGATGGATGCCGTGATATTCTATACCATTGTGAAAGAGGTACTCGGCGAGAAATGGCTCACCAACCAGTGGTTCAGATTGGGCACCAGCCGACTGACCAATCTACTGCTAAGCGAAATTACTGGGGAAGAAACCAAGTGGTTCTAAACCCTCAGCCAACGACCATCTCATCCTCCGGGCCCCATCGGTAAAGGCCATTAGTAAAGTCTAAAAGGATACAGAAAGGCCGTATGGCAGAATGTAAAAAGACTCGTTTGATAGCTTCAAACGAGTCTTTTATTCTTTAAATATCCTCCGTATTTTCACCCCTCCCCCTCCTTTCGGGATCTACATAATGATGGGCCGCATGAGGAAGACTATTTCTTTCTTTCTATCACATAGTCCAGATACGCTCTCAAACTTGTCTTCACCTCCTCATTCGTCACATCGTTTTCGAGGAAATTCATGGCTTCCGCATGGAATTCCCACATCCGCTTGTCGGCATATTCTATACCTCCGTGAGCTTTGGTGAACGCTACCAAACGGGCTATTTCCTCCTCCGACACAGTGCCACTCTTCACTTTCCGGGCCAAATCCATCATGGCTTTGTCGCCCGTAGATTTTAGGGCATAGATTACGGGAAGTGTCAACTTACCCTCCGTCATGTCGTTGCCTGTAGGCTTTCCGATGTCGCTTGCATCATAGTAGTCAAAAATATCATCGCGAATCTGGAAGATGATACCTATATTCTGGCCGAATTTCCGAGCCTTTGCCGTATCAGCATCGTCAGCTCCAGCCGACAAAGCCCCCACCTCAGCACAGGCCTCGAAGAGTGCGGCGGTCTTCTGCTTGATAACATCATAGTACACAGTCTCTGAGATTTCTTGGTTTTGGATATTCGAAAGCTGAAGAATTTCTCCGTTTGAAAGCGTCCGCCCGAGTTCACCAATCGTCTTGACAATAGCCTCGTTGTGCGTGTAATTAACGTGTAGCAGGGCTGTCGAGAGAATATAGTCGCCGGTCAGCACCGCCACTTTATTATTGTATTCTGCATTCACGGAGGCCTGTCCACGTCGTTCTCCACTCTCGTCCACCACATCATCATGCACCAATGATGCCGTGTGAAGCAGCTCGAGCCCCACCGCTGCATGCAGTGTGGCCGGAGTAACAGCACCATAATGCTTTGCCATCAGCAACGTCAGCATGGGGCGCATCCGCTTTCCGTTGCGCTGACGCACATGGTTCAGGACTTGGCTGAGCAGTCCGTCGGCATGCGACAACGACTGATTGAACAATTCTATAAAATCGTTCAATTCTGAATGTATAGGCTGCCTGATGGTTGATAAATAATCCATGAACTACTGTTTAATTTGTTACAAAATTACGGCTTTTATTGGATATTGTCGCAAGATTTTAGTAATTTTACAAGTAAAACAAAATTATTATGGATAAATTATTCCTCTTGGATGCCTACGCCATTATATTCCGGT
>JBMNUU010000074.1:0-5811 GCA_050946435.1 Prevotella sp. | reverse complement strand
TATCGCAAAAACATTGCATTTCGAACCTCGAAAAATCACGGTTTCGTCGCTTAAAAATGCCTTTCTATTTTCTATTTCGTTCCTTTTTGATGATACGAAAACAGTGATGTTTATTTGACAATATTGCTGTCTGCATATTTTTTTATTGTAGAGACGTGGGCTTGCCCCGTCTCACACCGCCACAAACGCGGGCTTGCCCCGTCTCACACCGCCACAGACGTGGGCTTGCCCCGTCTCAGCAACCAATAAAGTAATTTTGCGTGCCCACGCAGCAACGGTGTGAGACGGGGCAAGCCCACGTCTCTACAATGATTAGTGTCAGATTGAGAGAACAATTGTTCCTAAGTTGAAGCTGACAGCAATAATTTGACAATAAGCCTATGTATCAACCGATATCGGCCCGAATGTGGAAAAGTTCATGAACACGCCTCCAACGACACTCCCCCGCCATCGGTCGAATTTGCGCCGGCAGCGGGGGAGTTGATGCTCTGTGTGTACGTCTCTGTGGGTGGAAAAAAGCGGTGGGGTGCTAATATGAATTAGCATCTAATTCTTTTGATTCAATCGCTTCGCCAAAACCAACCCAGTACCCAAAGGTAGCGTACAGAAATCTAAAATCTTGTTGATACCACGCACCTGTCGCAAAATTCAGCTGTGAGCCCCGAGACACATTCGGATAGTTGGTCTGGGCTGCACTTGTATCATAATTATAGATTCCCGAATCTGAAGTCTCGCTTGGCTTAGCAAAATAGGGTCGACGATGATAGACAAGATTTTTATTCGGAAACGCATATATCTTGCCTTCAGCGTTTCGACCGAAATTGTCCACAATGTTGTTGGGCTCACCATGCCGGATGTTGGTGCCGTAATGCGTGATGAAGTATGCGTTGCAATAATCATGTTGGGTAATTCCGGGCATGATTTTCTTCACAAGCTCTGTATTGTCGCCAAGTGCTGCTATTTGGTAGATCTTGTAGAGTAGAAAAAAGCTCTTGGCAACCTTCTCTTCTTTCCCCGTAATAACCAGCGAAGCACCGGCGGGGAGAATGTTTTTTTGTCGATCTTTATAGACAATTCTCGCTCCGTTTTGCTCCAAATGTCCCAAATCGAGTATGCCTGCAGCCTCGTCGGGCTTGTCAAATACCGAGCGCACAAGGTAGTAGCCGCGCAAGTCGATGTCGCGCTGGGAAGCATTGGTGATTTGTATGATAGCGTTATTGGGGTTTGTCCCGGTGGTGATATATTGTGAGATGACCAAATTGACGTTTCGATCGGAAATGCCTTCTTCGGGTACACTGATGTTGAAAAGATACGTCTTGTTCAGCTTAAAGTTGTAGGCTTTGCCGGTGTTTCTCGTGAACGTGCGAATGCCTTGCTCTGTCGTGCCGTTCATATCGACGCTGACGGAAGTGGGCAACTCTGACCCGCGATCGGTGCGTGGCATAAACCACACCAAAACGGGTTGAGAAGTTTTGTTGCCCTGCACGGAGAAGTCCTCCACAGGGAAATGGAAATAATCTTTGTCGGACACCTCGCCTGCCGTCCACTGCGGATTGGTGGCCCCAGAAGTAGAGAGATCCAACAGTCCTTGTGTGCTTACCACGTCGGATGTGATACTGATCGTGTTGGGCGTGAAGGCTTTCGGACTGGTCACCCTTGCGGCCATCCAACTGCCCAGCACATTGAACTGCAGTTTCACGTCGCCCTGCTTGCTCACCGGTGTGAGCGCTGCATAGAACGGCAGGTTGTATTGGTTGGATTGGGCGTCAATTGTCGGCGCTGACACGATGTTGGCCTTGCCGTCTGACGTCACGCCGTCAGCCCACGCACCATTATCGACATTGGCCTGCTTGCCCATCACGGCACCCATGCGCAGTGTGCCCTGAGCCGGATCGAACGAGGCAGGTATGGGCACCTCGAAGGTTGCGGTGTTCTCTGTTTCTACCGTGAGGTTGGCCTCCACCATACCCTTTTGCCCGACTTGTTCAAAATAGAAATAAGAAGGAATGATTTCGCCCGGCTTCCAACGATAGCGGATGCCGGTGGTAGTGTTATAATCGATGGCTGTGCGACTTTGGGGATGCACATTGGTCATGCGGTCGACATCGGAGGGACGGAAATTCACCGTGCCACGAATGATCCGCGTTGTGCCGCCAAGAGATGGCGTGTCAATATCTTGTTCACTACCGGCGCAACCGGCAAGCAAGCCGGCCAGACCGAGCAGCAGACTGCATAAAATGTTTCTTTTCATAACTACAATTTGTTAAGGTGTCCGCCATGATGACGGATGACTATCAATAAATTTCGGCAACAAGAGGACAATGCTTTATTTGTCCCACATGTTTTTATCGGCGCTTGTTTCTTCTGGCGTGATGCCAAAAGTTTCTCCGGGCGGTGTTTCTGTTGGCAAGGTTCCAGTGCCACTGCCACCCATCACCAGCTGTTGCATACGCACTGCAATAACTTGCAGTGTTGGTTTTTGATAAACTTCTTTCATCTCTCTTTTATATTTAATTGTAACTTTGCTATTCTTTTCCTTAAATACACAACTTGGGGAAACTTGTGTTAAGTATCCCTTTAATTCAAAGTGTGTTAGTTAAATGGTAACTGATGTGCTGTGAATCCCGTCACGGACAAGCCAATATTTCGGACAGCCCATTAGGAAATGTGCATCCTACAGAGTAAGAAACAGTACATGGCAAAGAAAAGCAGGTATAAACTTGAGAACGAAGCAGCAGACCGCTCGCCCAAGTGTTAAGATGTGTAAAATATAAAGTAGGAGTAACAGAGCTCTTTATCGCATTGACGTCGATATAAAATAATGGATAATATGCGCTGACAACTCTCATAAACTTTATTACTATACAATCTTTGTAATGTGCAATCTGTTAACTATCAATGATTATCTGTCATGTAGTTTGTGATTGCTTTCTGTTGCAAAGGTACAAGAAAAAAGATAGAATTGCAACGAAATCATTGCATTTATGAAATGATTTCAAGTGATTTTGATGTTCTATTTCTTACTATTTCTGTTCTTTTTTTTACTTTTGTTATATAATCTAACTTTAATTAAGATTAATGATTTTTGTTGTGTAATCTTGTCGATTACGGCATCATGCCCCCTTACCTGCTTGGAACAATAGCTTTGGCACGACGTTTGCGATTTATACAACAGTGAAGTTCT
Organism: Prevotella sp.; assembly: GCA_050946435.1. GTDB lineage: Bacteria > Bacteroidota > Bacteroidia > Bacteroidales > Bacteroidaceae > Prevotella. The sequence goes on along the minus strand of JBMNUU010000074.1, from coordinate 2,627 downwards.
AAAAACAGAAAGGAAAATAACTATGATAAAAGACAGAAAGGTCATTAAGAGTGTACGCGGACGTCGCACCCAGGACGGTGCAGGAGTAAATTTGGTGCGAGTGTTGGGCAACGAGACTGTTTATGACTTCGACCCCATCCTCATGCTCGATTCTTTCGATACTTCTAATCCGGAGGACTTTTCCGCCGGATTCCCCACCCATCCACATCGCGGCATCGAGACCGTTACTTTCATAGCCGACGGCAGTATCAGCCATAAGGACAACCTCGGCAACGAAGCTACCGTAGCCGACGGTGGTGCACAATGGCTCACGGCAGGTTCTGGAGCGTTCCACTCCGAGTTTTTGTCTGCCGAAACTCGTCTCCTGGGCGTGCAGATGTGGCTCAACCTGCCTAAAAAAGACAAGATGTGTCCGCCGGCCTATCGGAGCATCGACAACAAGGATATACAGGAGTTTGATTTCGATGGCGGCAAACTGCGTCTCATCTGTGGCGAATATCAAGGTCATCAAGGCTATCAAGGTCAATATCTGCCGTTGAGCTACTATGATATTATTCTTGACCCTCAGGCCAAATTGTCGCTCAACATGGCCAACGACGATTCGGTGATGGCTTTCACTCTGCAGGGCAATGCCAATATTGGCGGCTCAAAAGTTATGGAGAAAACGGCCGTGAAGTTAGGTGAAGGCGAACGTCTTGTGATCGAAACCGGCGACAAGGGAGCCGAAGTGTTGGTCATGATATCGCGTGCACTTCATGAGCCGGTGTCATGGTACGGCCCCATCGTCATGAACACGATGGGAGAAATCAAAACGGCTGTGAATGAACTGAACAACGGCACGTTTATCAAAACCAAAACGAAGTATTAACGACAAAAAGACAAAAAGGCATCAGATTGATGCCTTGTCCAGTCCGAGGCCGACTCAAGGTCGGGCAGGGCAGAGCCGGTGTCGTTATTTGCTGTTGACGCGAATGCGCTTGAGGTTCAGCTTGGCATAGACGGCGGTGCTGAGAGTGGGTTGGTCGTAGAAAGGCAGACTTGCGAGCAGTTCGTATGCCTGCTGGTATTTGTCGGCTCGGGCCAATGATGCTGCTTTGTAGAGCAGGGTGCATTGTGAGGGCGCAAGCTGAAAGGCCTTGTCGGCCAACAGCTGCATATCGGCTATTTCTGTTGCGGTAGGCGTGTAACCGTCGACGAAGAAGTCGGCAAGGATAAACGAATAGAACATCTCCGAGTAGAGATTGGGGAAGTGGTGCTCGTTGGCTTGTCCGATTTCCAGCGCCTGCTTCAGCGCTGACGAGAATTGTTTTTGGCGCAGGGTTTGCTCCATCGCAAAAATATCACGATACATCTTTTTGTTTGGAAACTCGGTTTCGTTGAGTATGGCCCGCTGCTTGTTGTATTCGTCAACCTCTTCCGTGCTGCTGATCAGGGGTACGCGTATGAGGTTCATATACATCTTCTTGCCGAAGTTGTTGCCCAACAGTTTCTGATAGACGTCATTGTAAGTTACCAGCGTTTGCCACACGCTGTCGCGCCTGATGGTATAGGTGAACGCCTGGAGGATCTGGCCGATCTCCGCGGTGGCCAACTCTTTCTCAGTGAGACCGCCCAAATACTGGTTGAGATAGGGTCGAACAGAATCCGGATAGATTTTGTTCATCACATCGAAGAGGAAATGCTTGACAAACTCCATTGACCGTTCACCCTGCTGCCATTTGGCACGGCCGTCGGCATACTGGCGTGGAAACTTGGATTGCAGTGCGTGTTTGGAGAGTTTGATAAACTCGTCGGCAGGGAAAAAACCGGATTGGGTGTCGTAGAGGTTGCCATCGGCATCCAGCCAATAATAGGTGGGGTAGGCACTTGCCTTGAAGAGTTTGAAGAAGCCGTGTCCAGCTTCCTTTTCTGCGTCCAGGCTCAGGGCGATGAAATTATGGTTGACATAATCTCCTACACTTTGCTGACTGAACACCTCTTTTGTCATCTTCTTGCAAGGGCCGCACCATGTGGTGTAGATGTCTACGAATATATCCTTGCCCTCTGCCTTGGCTTTGGCCTTGGCTTCCTGCCAGGACAACTTCTGGAAATCAACCTGCTGCCCGGATGCCGTGTAACCATACACGGCAAGCAGCAATGCAAACAAAATCTTTATCTTCATCTTAATACTTGTTCTCAAAATCAACTATTTTATCTCCGACCTCATCAAACTGATGTTTGGTGGTTAGCTTAAAACCTCCGTCTGTGCTTATGGCCAGGACGGCAAAACCTGCCTTCGCGGTTTGCTTGCCCTCGTCTTGGTATGCCACGAGCATATACCCGTTGCCCTGTTCTATCTTTATGTGGTTAATTTTCTGACTGGCAGGGAGTTCAAAAATCTTCTTGCCGGTCTTGTTGGTTACATTGTAGAGATAGAGCGCGTTGCCGGCAGCATAGAACATATAGCCCGGAATCATTGGTGAACAGGCAAAGGTGGTTGCCTCGTTGATTTTCTCGGAGTTGATCACGTCGTTGCCCAGATCTCTGAAATAGGTGTCGGGGTCGGCATTGTCGACCCAAAAGCCGATGCCCATCTTCAGCAGGTGACGCTCGCCCTGCGGTGTCTCGAACACGCCCATGTATTCGCG
>JBMNUU010000073.1:0-5911 GCA_050946435.1 Prevotella sp. | reverse complement strand
ATATTCATTATTACTGCGCACCGTGTATCGATGATTTTCTTGACACCATACCGGCCGATATGCCCAAGTCCGATATATTCAACCTGCTGGCTCATCACATTGATCGGGAAATTCATCGCCATTACAGGCTTTATCCTTCCAATTATATCGCTCTGGACGAGTTGAGAGGCAGCCAAGCGTTTGCTTCGAAATACACCGAGATAGAGAAACGCCATTTCGAACAATACCTTGCCGACCAGCTGGCCAAGGTGCAACTGCCCCATAAGGACGAGCCTTATCTGCGCGAGCAAATGCTCACGATGTATGCTAACCCCGCCATCAATCACATGGCTGCGAAACAAGTTTAGAGTATATGGGTAGATGGAGAACAGGGGTGTTGGCCTTTCTTCTCATGATGGGAATAACGGCTTGTGAAGTCGACGATTATGACTCCGGCGACAACCGTTATTCGTATATGCGTGCCGATTTTGGTATGCTCCATACAACGACAGATACAAAGGCAGACTATGTGCTGACCGATGACGGCGACTCCATCTTTTTTTCCAAATCGTCACCTGTGAAGTGGGCGACGACGGCTGATACCCTTTATCGGGCCTTGGTGTATTATGACGTGGCTTCCAAACAATTTTTTTCAGCCAAACCGGTTGGAGTTGTAACTCCTGTTTTGAAGCCACAGACGGGGACAATCTCCACTGATCCACTCACTATAGAAAGCCTGTGGGTGAGTGGCGGATTCCTGAACATAGGTTTTGCAGTGAAGACGGGACAGACCGATAGCGTCGATGTGCAACAACAGATAGGATTGATGTTAGAGGGTGTCGCCATCGATGTCAGGGGCAAAAACGTCTTTACGCTTCGTGTGATGCACGCTCAGAACAACATTCCCGAGTATTATACCGTCCGTGCATATATGAGTATGCCCCTTACAGACGATATGCAAGGGGCAGCAATCCGGTTGAGAGTCAACACGTATGAGGGTGAAAAGATCTTCCTTATGCTTTAAAAACAACGTCTAAGGAAGTCACGATTTCAACATCACAATTTCTCTTAAACGATCTACTTCCTCGCGGGTCGTAGCCCAACTGGTTACAAACCGGCATACCGTATGGCTTTTGTCATATTTCCCCCATACGGTGAAATGAACGTGCTTGGATAGCCGGTCCATCTCGTCATTGTGCAGAATCACAAATTGTTGGTTGGTCGGTGAGTCGATATAGAAATTGTATCCTTTCTCTTTGAAAATCTTTTTCAGTTGCATGGCCATGTGGATGGCATGACGGGAAATGTCAAAATAGAGGTTGTCGGTAAACAAGGCGTCAAACTGCAAGCCTATGGCGCGTCCTTTGGCCACCAGTGCGCCGTGCTGTTTGATAATGTTGAAGAAATGGGGATGAGCATTGTCGTGAGTGAAAACTACAGCTTCTCCGCATAGGGCACCTACTTTAGTACCTCCGATATAGAACACATCACAATGCTTAGCGAGAAAGGGAAGCGTGATATCGTTTGGCTCGGCCATGAGCCCGTAGCCCAGTCGGGCACCATCTATATAGAGAGGTATATCGTATTTTTGGCAAACCTTATACAGATTGTCGAGTTCCCGAGCCGTATAGAGCGTGCCCAACTCTGTAGGAAAGGTGATATAGACCATGCCTGGATACACGCAGTGCTCGGCATTGCCGTCGTGTAGAAATTCATCCATGTAGTTATCAAGGTCTTGGGCATCCATCTTTCCGTTTCGCCCTTTCATGGTAATTACCTTATGCTCCGTAAACTCTATGGCACCTGCTTCGTGGGTGTTGATGTGCCCTGTGTCTACGGCCACTACACCCTCATAGGTATGGAGCAGCGAGTCGATGACGGTAGCATTGGTCTGTGTGCCGCCAACGAGAAACCAAATTTGCGCATCGGGGTCGCCACAGAGCGCCTTGATTTTGGCTTTGGCACTGTTGGACCATTGGTCGTAGCCGTAGGTCAGACTTTTCATGTCGTTGGTCTTCATGAGGTGTCTCAAGATGGCAGGGTGTGCACCATTGTTGTAGTCGGATTCAAAAGATAGCATAGATTATGATTTTAATACATACAAAGATAGTGAAAATAGTGATTTTCCGGCATCTTTCGAGATAAAAATTTGCACATAAAAACAACGAAGGTAGGGTTTTCCCTTCATGTTTGAATGGGCAGGCATCTGTCACCTTGGTTTGTTTCCAGATGGAGGACAATGGTATGAGTCACACGGTCTTGCGGTTTAGGGAGACCGTGTGCGGGGTGGAAACAGTGGATTCAGTCTTGACGATGCAGCGTATTCTTGTTATGAACAATCCAATGAAAATTTCCGACAAAGCATCGTTTATATTTCGCTTCTATGAAAACAAGAAGCCTTTAGTTCAAAAAACTCCAAAAATACTCAATTTTGAGAACTCGTTGTCAGTCAACGTATTAGCTAAAGAAGGACCTTTTTGAGAAGATTCTGGCCTGCATAAGCTCCTGCGGTTAGGCTTTAGCGGCCCTGTGATAGGGCCTTGCAGGCCTTGCGGTCAAGGCTCAACCGTATGGCGACGGAGCCTTAACGGCAACGTGATGAAGGCCCAACGGCGCCCCCGTACTTTTTTCCATGCTCGGAAAACGACTTAAAACGGACGAATGATGGCATTCTGCTATCTATTTCATCAAAAAATGCGTGCATGTTTATAGTGAAGTTTTGTTGACATAAAATCATAGGTACAACAAAAAAGTGGTCTCGCTGCGAGACCACTTTTTATGCTTTATACGAGGGGCTGCTGCCCCTGGCGTTGTTGTCTTATAGGCTTTCCAACACGCGCTTCAACACTACTTGGGCTGATATTTCACGGTTGGCGGCCTCGGGAATGACGAGGCTGCGCGGGCTCTCGATGACGTCATCGGTGACGATGAGGCCTCGACGCACGGGCAGACAGTGCATGAACTGTCCGTTGTTGGTCCAGCTCATGTGCTCGGCATCGATGGTCCAACCCATGTCTTTAGAGAGAATCTGACCATAGTTGGAAGGGTCTTTCACGCCGGGCGAACTCCAGTTCTTGGCATAGACGAAGTCGGCTCCTTCGAGTGCCTTGCGCTGGTCGTATTCCACTTTAGCGGCGCCCACGAAGCGTGGATCGAGTTCGTAGCCTTCGGGCTGAGTGATGACAAAGTCAACGTCGGCGGCATTCATCCATTCGGCAAACGAGTTTGGCACAGCCTGGGGTAGCGCCCTGCAGTGTGGGGCCCACGTGAGGACAACTTTGGGACGCGCCGTTTCCTTATGCTCCTCAATGGTGATGAGGTCGGCAAAAGCTTGAAGCGGATGTACGGTGGCCGTTTCCATAGCCACGACGGGTTTGCCGGAATATTTCACAAACTGGTTAACGATGGTCTCGGCATAGTCGTATTCGCGGTCGGTGAGTCCCGCAAACGAGCGTACGGCGATAATATCGCAATAGCAACCCATCACGGGGATGGCTTCGAGCAGGTGTTCGCTCTTGTCGCCATCCATGATTACGCCACGCTCGGTCTCCAATTTCCACGCGCCGGCATTCACGTCGAGCACGATGACATTCATGCCGAGGTTCATCGCTGCCTTTTGTGTGGAGAGGCGTGTGCGCAGGGAATTGTTGAAGAAAATCATCAGTAGGGTCTTGTTCTTACCCAGTTTCTGATAATCGTAACGGTTTGCCTTAACCTCCTTTGCTTCTTGAATGGCTTTTTTCAAATTGCCAATATCTTCTACGTGAAAAAAAGTCTTCATAATGTAATCACTATATTTTATTTATAATTCTTCCCTTATTTCTCTTCCCTCTTCACTTTTCATTCCTCCCTCTTCATTCATCACTTCCCCCTGACTTGTCCTCTTCCTTCGATGAGCCATTTGTAAGTGGTCATTTCTTCGAGGGCCATAGGGCCACGTGCGCCGAGCTTCTGAGTGCTGATGCCTATCTCTGCGCCAAGCCCGAACTGGCCCCCGTCAGTGAAGCTTGTGGGGGTGTTGACGTAGACGCAAGCCGCATCAACCAAAGCCTGAAACTTGTGTGCGGCCTGTTCGTCCTCGGTGATGATGCTTTCGCTGTGTCCGCTGCCGTAGGTGTCGATATGGGTGATAGCCTCATCGATGGAGTTTACGGTTTTCAGACCCATTTGCATACTCAGCCATTCCGTGTGCCATTCTTCGTCGTTGTCGACAGTGGTGAGCAGCGTTGCCGGATAATTGGCCTGAAGCGCTTGGAAAGCACGCTCGTCGGCATGAATCCTAACTCCCTTTTCGGCCAAAGGCTTACAGAGGGAAGGGAGGTCGTTGAGCCGTTCGGAATGGATGATGAGCGTATCGAGCGCGTTGCATACACTCACGCGGCGAGTCTTAGCATTGTCTATGACTCTTTGTCCGATGGCAAGGTCGCCTTCGGCATCGAAATAGCAATGTACCACGCCAGCTCCGGTCTCGATAACGGGAACTTTGGCCGTGTCACGCACAAAGTTGATAAGGCGTTTCCCGCCCCTCGGTATGCAAAGGTCGATATAGCCGTTGGCTTGTAGCATCTCGCCCGTTGCTTCATGGGTGGCAGGAAGCAGCGCAACAATGTCGGGATTAGCATCTTCTTCCCGTAGGACACGATGAATGAGGTCTACACCGGCCTGGCACGACTCGATCGCATCCTTGCCACACTTCAGGATACAGGCATTTCCGCTCTTGAGACAAAGGGCAAAGACATCGAATGTGACATTGGGGCGGGCTTCATAGATGACACCGATGACACCAAACGGAACGCTGACGCGTCTAAGCTCCATGCCATTGTCGAGCACTTGGTGTTTGAGTGTGTGTCCCAGTGGAGAGGGGAGGGGTGCGACCTGCCGCATACTGTCGGCAATATCCTTGAGGCGTTGATCCGTGAGTTGCAGTCGGTCGTACATAGGGTCGGACTGGTCCATACGTGCGAGGTCTTTGGCATTAGCCTCCAGCAAAGTAGATGTCTCCGACAGAATGGCATCGGCTACATGATTAAGTATGATGTTGCGCTTTTCATCGGTCATCAGTCCGAGCCATTTGCTGGCCTTCTTGACGTGTCTGAATGTCTGTTCGAGTTGCATAGTTGTTTTTTGAATTTAAAGAAGTTTTCCCATCTTCGTTTTTGATTCTTTGGCCTTCACCAACGCCCTGCGGGGAGATGGCCTTAATAGCTCTCACGGCTATTCCATGTATAGATAGTCGTAGTGTATCAGGGGTCTGACATCGTGAGCGCCAATTAGTTTCCGTGCTTCGTTGGCGGAATAGTTGCTCCGGCCTACAGCTATGGTGTTGCCCTGTCCGTCCACCACATTGATGATGTCGCCTTCCTCGAAGTCACCTTCTATTTTGATGACTCCAACGAGCAGCAGACTCACCGCCTTCTCGCCTTTGAGGGCTTCCATTGCCCTGTCGTTGATGTAGATTTTTCCTTTGGCAAAGCTTTCGCTGTGGGCTATCCATTTCTTGACTTGTGACGTGGGGTTGGGATTAGGGAGAAACTCGGTATGCGTGGTCTCCTTAGGGTTAGAGGCCAGCGCGATAAGGATATTTGGCGTCTTGCCGTTGGCAATGATCACCTTGATACCTTCTTCGGCCACTTTGCGGGCAATGCTGGTCTTGGTTATCATTCCTCCCCGCCCGAAGTTGCTCTTGGTATCTTGTATGTATGCGCTGAGGTCGCGGTCGTAATTCACAACTGGGATTACGCTCGACGAAGGTTCTTTCGGGTCGCCATCGAAAATGCCATCCACGTTGGAAAGGATGATGAGCGTGTCGGCTCCCATCATCGACGCCACCAGACCGGCCAGTTCATCGTTGTCGGTAAACATCAGTTCGGTGACGCTCACGGTGTCGTTTTCGTTGACAATCGGAATCACTCCGTTCTCAAGCATCACATTC
>JBMNUU010000072.1:0-6461 GCA_050946435.1 Prevotella sp. | reverse complement strand
TCCAAAACGAAGTGCAATAAAAGAGTGACCCTCGCCGAGAGATGCAGACAACCTCTCGCTACGCTTCGAGAACGTCTACATCTCTCGGCGAGGAAAAAGAAACAACCAGCCGCAAGGCAAACCTCTGTGGTGTTTTTCATAGTCTTTGGCTACGCAAAAAACAATGAAATCGTTGCGTTTCTATTTGGATTCTTCAAATATGCAGGAACGCAACCCATGGTGTAAACGACAAACGGCGGCACATTGCCGCCGTTATTGTTATGTTATCATGATAGTGTTATGTATTACGCCTACCATTAACGAGAGTGTAGTCCGTTGTCCGGCAAAAATTTACCTTTCCATCTTTACGACAAGCGCTTTTTCAGTCGTTCCCGGATTGCCGCAATAAAATCGGAAGAGTTTACCGGTCTGGCCTCCACATCTTCCATCAGGCCGACCAGGTCTTTCGTGGCGATGCCCTCATTCAGTGTGTCAAAGCATGCCCCCTCCAACTGGTTGCCAAAGTTTACCAAACCATCTATTCCGTCAAGTTCGCCCCGTTTGCGCAAGGCTCCACTCCAAGCAAAGATGGTAGCCATTGGATTGGTCGACGTCTCTTCACCCTTGAGGTAGCGATAATAGTGACGGGTCACTGTGCCGTGTGCAGCCTCAAACTCATAGTTACCGTCGGGCGACACAAGCACAGAGGTCATCATGGCTAAAGAACCGAAAGCGGTGGAGAGCATATCACTCATCACGTCGCCGTCATAGTTTTTGCAAGCCCATATAAAGCCACCTTTCGAACGGATGACACGAGCCACAGCATCATCAATCAACGTGTAGAAATATTCTATACCGAGCTTGTCGAACGTCTCCTTGTATTCCTGCTCATATATTTCCTCGAAGATTTCACGGAAACGTGCGTCATAAGTCTTAGATATGGTGTCTTTGGTGGCAAACCACAAATCCTGTTTGGAATCTATCGCAAACTTGAAACAGCTGTGGGCAAACGAACGGATGCTGCTGTCCGTATTGTGCATTCCCTGCACGACACCAGTCCCGTCAAAACGGTGCACTTCCACTTCTTGACGTTTGCCGCTCTGTCCCTCAAACACCAGTTTAACGGTCCCTGGCTCCTCAATGCTCATCTCCACTCCCTTATACACATCGCCATAGGCATGACGGGCAATGGTGATGGGTTGTTTCCAGTTTTTCACAACGGGATGAATACTCGGGATGGCAATCGGCGCACGGAACACGGTGCCGTCCATAATAGAGCGGATGGTGCCGTTAGGGCTCTTCCACATCTCGTGAAGATGGTATTCGTCCATACGTTTGGCATTGGGGGTGATGGTCGCACACTTCACAGCCACTCCGTATTTCCTTGCTGCATTTGCAGCATCGATGGTCACTTGGTCGCCGGTATCGTCACGATGAGGCAAACCGAGGTCATAATACTCGGTCTTCAAATCCACGAACGGCAAGATCAGCTCGTCCTTAATCATCTTCCAAAGAATGCGGGTCATCTCGTCACCGTCCATCTCGACCAACGGTGTTGTCATCTTTATCTTTTCCATATTCACTTTATTTGTATTCTTACTGTTTTGCTTTATCCTATCGACAAAATTAGCAAAAATGTTTCGAATTTGATGCAAAACAGATAAAATTATTATCAAATAGAAATCAAAAAAGAGAATTTAGGATAATCTTTCACTTGCCCATGAAATGTCTCTTTGGCAAGTCGGTCATCCTAAATTCTCTTTCCGGCATGATAGCATCAGCCCGTTTTCCTTAGTTCTCTTCCGGTGCTTCGTCTATCAAATCCATAAATTGGTCGAGCTTCGGCGTAATGATAATCTGTGTACGGCGGTTACGCTGTCTGCCCATTTCAGTGTCGTTAGAGGCAATGGGGTTGAACTCGCCACGCCCGCCGGCTGTCAGGCGACCCGGTGCCACGCCGAAATGGTCTATCAGATACTGTACTACCGATGATGCACGCAGGGCCGAAAGGTCCCAGTTGTTGCGGATATTCTTCATCAGCTCCGATGTGGTGTTGATAGGCACATTGTCGGTATTTCCTTCTATCAGCACATCATAGTCCTGGTAATCCATGATAATCTTGGCAATCTTGCCCAGCGTTTCCTCAGCTCGCTCGTTGATTTCATAGCTCCCACTCTTGTAGAGCATATTGTCGGCCAGCGAGATATACACCACGCCTTTGAGCACCTGAATATCCACTTCCTTCATCTCCTCCCTGCTCAAGGAGCGGGTCAGATTATTGGTAAGCACCATATTCAGCGAGTCGCTCTTACTCTTCACCTCTACCAAATGACGAATGTATTGGTTGGACTCATTGATTTGGTCCACCAGTTTCGAGATGTTGACATTATTGTCTGACGTGTTCGACAAGCTCTTATCCAAACTCCGCTGCAACGCTGCATAATCTCTCTTCTGCTGAGCCAACTGGTCTTCGAGTGAAGATACACGACTCTGCGAAGCTGCCAATCGCTCTTTAGCATCCTGATAGTTGGCTGTCAACTCACGGTTTTCTGTCTGGCAATTCACCAGATCCTTCTTGCTTGCACAACTTGAAACAAGCAGAACGCCAGCCATCATTGCGAATATAAAAACGTTTTTTCTCATATCTTTTTATATTTTTGGTTATTATCTTCTATTCTATATATGCGGAATCGGCTTATATAGCACAACGCCGTACAATTATTATGACGTAAGACCATGCATAATGTTGCATCTGATTAAAATATTTTAACCAGACACCCTTATGTTTTAAGACCTTATGACATACCAGTAATTTTATTTACAACTGCTTCTCCGTACGTGGCTTATTCTAAAATGATATAGTTTTCGTCCGATATACGCGAAATTTACGAAGAATAATAACAAGCTGACTATCAACACCTTCCGACAATATGCCCTTATCCTTCCGTTTTTACCGTTCGTGATTGGATATGCAACGGCACAACCATAACGCCTCAACCGTATCGCGAAAGGGCCTTTTCCGCACAACCGTGAGGCTCTAACCGCACTGCGAAAGGGCACCAACCGCATTGTCTCCTATTTTTTCAAGTTTTTCCAGCCAATGATGACGACCCAAACATAGCTCTTTTTGCTCTATATGACTTGAAAAAGGAAGCGCCGAAAAACAATAAAATATAGGACACCCTATGGGACGAAAGCAGGATTTCGCAGGGTTTTATTCATGCATGACTTTAATTTATAAAAATACACATATTGAACAAATTATAGGATAAAATTGCAAAAAATCGTTATATTATTTTGTTATAACAGAATAATGTTATAATTTTGCATCGTAATTAAGTATAAAAATTCATGTCATGAAGATTAAAGACCGAAGACTGGAAGCTATCAAGATGATTATTTCCAGTAAGGAATTAGGCAGCCAGGAAGAGGTTTTGCAAGAACTCAGGCGAGAAGGATTTGAACTGACCCAAGCCACGTTGAGCCGTGACTTCAAGCAACTCAAAGTTGCCAAAGCCGCCAGCATGAATGGCCAATACGTATATGTGTTGCCAAACGAAACCATGTACAAGCGTGTGCACAAGCCACTCTCAGCCTTGGAAATGATACAGACGCCGGGATTCCTGTCCATCAACTTTTCCGGAAATATTGCCGTCATCAAGACACGCCCGGGATATGCAAGCTCCATAGCCTACAACATTGACAACAGCAATGTGGAAGAGATTTTGGGGACGATCGCCGGCGACGACACTATCTTCATCGTCCTGAAAGAAGGCGTTGAACGTGATGCCGTGCTTCAGGGCTTGAACAAAATCGTAGAATTTTAAAAATAAAAATGGAAGAAATTAAAGTAATGGTGGCCGACGAGACACACATTAAATACGTCGATACCATTCTTAAAACAATTGAAGAGGCAGCCAAGGTACGCGGTACCGGCATTGCCAAACGGTCACCCGAATATGTCGCAACAAAAATGAAAGAAGCCAAGGCGGTGATCGCCTTGCAGGGTGAGACCTTTGCAGGATTCAGTTATATTGAAACATGGGGTAACAAACGATATGTCACAACGTCAGGGCTCATCGTGCATCCCGATTTCAGAGGCAAGGGCATTGCCAAGCGAATCAAGAACATGACTTTCACACTGGCCCGCGTGCGCTGGCCCCACGCCAAGATTTTCTCACTTACGAGTGGGTCGGCCGTGATGAAGATGAACACGCAACTGGGATATCACCCAGTGACATTTGCCGACCTCACCGACGACGAATCATTCTGGCGCGGATGTGAGGGATGTGTCAACAAAGACATCCTGCATCGCACCAACCGAAAATTCTGCATCTGCACAGCCATGCTCTTCGACCCGGAGGACCATCTTCCGGCTAAGATACCCGAAGAAGTAGTGGAGAGATTCAAGAGAATTGACGGTCAATAAACCAAAGCGTGGCACCCCCTCCCTCCAAGAGAGAGAAACTCACACGAGTTGGGATGCGATTTTTTATAAAGAAAAGAAAACAAATATAAAGAAGCAAAGGGCTCCTATCCTCATTGGGGAATTGTATAGCAGAGCCAATATCCGACATAAAAATCCCGACAGGGCAGTGGACGCCGAGAGCTTCTTTAACTTCAAAAAGGAAAGATATGAAAAAGAAAGTAGTTGTCGCCTTCAGCGGCGGATTGGACACATCGTACACCGTAATGAAACTCGCCCAAGACGGGTGGGAGGTTTATGCAGCTTGTGCCAATACTGGAGGATTCAGTGCGGAACAACTGAAGACCAATGAAGAAAACGCCTACAAACTGGGGGCGAAGAAATATGTAACACTCGACGTGACGCAGGAATATTACGAAAAAAGTCTGAAATACATGATTTTCGGTAACGTGCTGCGCAACAACTGTTACCCCATCTCAGTGTCCTCAGAGCGTATCTTCCAAGCCATAGCTATTGCTCGCTATGCTAAAGAAATTAATGCCGATGCCATTGCACACGGCTCTACGGGTGCCGGCAACGACCAGATTCGTTTCGACATGACCTTCCTCGTGATGGCCCCGGGTATGGAAATCATCACCCTGACGCGCGACCATGCCCTCTCCCGACAAGAGGAGGTGGACTTCCTGAACGAGCATGGCTTTACGGCCGACTTCACCAAGTTGAAGTATTCTTACAACGTAGGCATTTGGGGAACGAGTATCTGCGGTGGCGAACTGCTCGATCCCACACAGGGCCTACCGGAAGAGGCTTATCTGAAACACGTCACCGCCAAGGAAGAAGAAACCGAACTGCGCATCACGTTCAAGGAAGGCGAAATATGTGCAGTGAACGGTGAGAAGTTCGACGACAAGATTAAGGCCATCCAGAAAATCGAGGAGATTGGTGCATCGTATGCCATTGGGCGCGATTGCAACGTGGGCGACACCATCATCGGCATCAAAGGGCGCGTGGGCTTCGAGGCTGCCGCACCTATGCTGATTATCGAGGCGCATCGCCTGTTGGAAAAATCGACACTCTCCAAGTGGCAACAATATTGGAAGGACCAGATAGCCAACTGGTACGGGATGTTCCTCCACGAGAGCCAGTATCTTGAACCGGTGATGCCAGACATGGAGGCTTTCCTTAAAAGTTCTCAGCGTCACGTCAACGGAACGGCTATTCTGAAACTTCGTCCTTACGGATTCCAGACAGTAGGCGTAGATTCCGACGAAGACCTCACCAAGTCGAAACTCGGCGAATACGGCGAGATGCAGCACGGATGGACAGCCGAAGATGCCAAAGGATTCATCAAAATACAGTCTACACCGTTGCGCGTGTTCTATGGCATGCATCCTGAAGAAGAGAGATAAGAGCCTACACGTCCCCCAGACGAGAGGTCGCTGGCAGATGAAAACGTTGTGCTCCGACGAGAAAACTACAAAAGCCGTGTAACTTTTTCGACTTGCAATACGTCAAAATAATATAGTATAACCCTTTAAAAATATGAGACAATGGCAAATGGAAAGAAATTGGTAAGGTCAAAAAGCAACAAGATATTGGCTGGCGTAATTGGCGGATTAGCAGAGTATATGAACATAGACCCAACCTTGGCACGTATCCTGTATGCCGTGCTCACTGTCTGCACAGCGTTTAGCGGAGTCATCCTCTATCTTATTCTTTGGATGGTTATACCGGAAGATAAATAGTTAGGAAAGAGGAGATGAAGGCCGAGAATACACCACAAGAGAATGAGATTTAAACTTTCGGGCTTCACATCTCCCCAAATCCCAAATAATATGATAAAAATAGGAATTCTTGGAGGGGCTGGTTATACGGCGGGCGAGCTGATTCGCCTGTTGATAAACCATCCCCAAGCAGAGATTAAGTTTATAAACAGCGAGAGCAACGCCGGCAATCTGCTCACCGATGTGCACGAGGGGTTGTACGGTGAAACGACGATGCGTTTCACTTCGGAGATGCCATTTGACGAGGTGGATGTTGTGTTTTTCTGCTTCGG
>JBMNUU010000071.1:0-6991 GCA_050946435.1 Prevotella sp. | reverse complement strand
TTGTTAGCTTTCTGCAATACTTTTTGCTTTCTTGATACCCGCATTTCATATTGATAAAAGGCCACATTGCAAAAATAGAAACAAGATATAAAAATGCAAACATTTTGTATGCTTAAAGCGATTGCCCATGACGGATGGTTGCTTTTTTGTTTCTCTGCTGGGGGCTAAGAAAGGAAGTCGGTTAGGTAAACAATAGCAAAAACAGCATATATTTTTATAGATAAAAAAGCTAAATAGCTGACAATTGGCTACTTAGCTTTTCAAGATGTGCGCCTGACAGGCACACCAATAATGAAACTGTATGAAACCGTATGAAACGAAATGCCAGTAAACAAAGGGGTTTCATGATTTAATCAAATTTCATAATGTGACCTAAAATCGTATTATTGTGACCTAAATGTGACCTAAAAATTTGGAGGTCTCAAAAATAACCCTTATATTTGCGATGTGTTTCAAATTTAAAAGTTATGGCAAAAGCAGATTTAAGACTATCTTCAAAGGTGGATGCCAACGGCAAAAGCCAAGTAATCGTAAAACTTACTATCAGTCGCTCTCAGCGTCCGTGTTTCAAAAGTGGTGTGTTTGTGCGTCCAGATTGGTTTAAGCCCGTACAGGAGACCAAAAGGGGCTTTGTGTATGGCATTGTCCCTCCAAAGAGAGGCCGGTTTAACCTCATAGAAGTGCAGGAAGCCAACGAAGCGAAAGCCAATACAGATGCTTTCATAAGCCGTCTGTCCGTAATCTGCAACGCTATAGAGGGCAAGGATAACGTGACAAAAGAAGCAATAGAGGAGGCTCTGTCACTAACCACTGATATGGCAATCAATGAGATAACCTATGAACGCATAGCAGAAGCGCGCAAGGTCAAGGAGGAAGAAGATGCCAAGAAAGCCATCAAAGGCAAGTCTTTCTTTGCCATCATGGAGTTGTTCCTCGAAAAGAAGCAATTCAGCTACGACCAGACAAAAGGGTATCGTGTTTTGATGCGTACATTGGCGAGGTATGAAGCGTTTACCTCCATTACCGACAAGGATAGAAAAGGCTTTGAACTTGGTATAGATACCATGACCAAGGAAGATGTAGAGGATTTCTGCGACTACCTGAGAAACGAGAAAGCATTATCAGAGGAATACCCATCCATATTTGAAAAGCTATTGTCTCAGTACCCCGTGGACATCAAAACAGTGCGCAAATCGCCTCATCTTTCAGACCGTGGGGAAAACACCATCAAGAAATTGGAGAAGAAATTAAAGGCTTTCTTTTCGTGGCTTATCAGAAATGAATACACAACTAACAATCCATTCAAGAACATCACTATTAAGTCGGAGAAGTACGGTACACCTTATTTCCTTACGCTTGATGAGCGCAACACAATTGCCGATTGGGACTTTTCTGCCAACAAACATCTGGAGGCACAGAGGGATATTTTCGTCTTTCAATGCTTGATTGGTTGTCGTGTGGGCGACCTTATCCACATGAAAAATAGTAACTTGGTTGGTGACGAGATACAATACATAGCCCGAAAGACCAAGGATAAAACGCCCGTAACCGTAGAAGTGCCCCTAAATAGCCGTGCAATGGCTTTGGTGGAGAAGTACAAGGGCGTGGACAAGAAAGGCCGCCTATTCCCCTTTATTTCGCCTCAGAAGTATAATGAAGCAATCAAAAAGATACTAACTATCTGTGGTATAGACCGAGTGGTTACGATACTCAACCCAACCACAGGGCAGGAGGAGCAGCGACCGCTCAATGAGATAGCATCCTCGCACATGGCACGCAGGACATTTATAGGTAACCTTTACAAGAAAGTGAAAGACCCCAATTTAATAGGCTCTATGAGCGGGCATGCGGAGGGAAGCAGGGCCTTTGCCCGATATAGGGATATTGATGATGAGATAAAGAAAGAGACGGTCAGTTTGATTGATTGATAAGCGTAGCCAATTGGTTACGCTTTTTTTGCGCTTAAACCTAATATAACACTTTTCTTGTTACCGTCAAATCTTTTTTGCACTTATATTTGGGGCTTTTTTGTGCTATTTTGCAACAACGCTTCGGTTGTGGCATAAGAAAAAAAATAATCGCATGATATTTTTTTCTGTTTCATAACTTTGCATGTGTCAAGGGGACGAAAAGAACACCGTCCTCATTTGATGTAGCCAATCTGTTGTGTGTGTTCTCACTCCAGAGACTACCAAACCCTGTAATCAAAAAAACTATGCAGGAAAATAGAAACGTGCAAATCGTTGTTAATCGTGATGACCTCAAGTTTATGTTCACTGAGTGGATGCAGGAAGAACTTGCTAAGCACACCCAGAAGCAGGAGGTCTATCTTAGTCGCACAAAAACGGCTCTGATGCTTGGTGTGACACTCTCTACTTTATGGCGATGGGAGAAGGCGAACTACCTTATCCCTGTAAGAGTTGGAAGCAAAGTCTTATACCGTGAGAGTGACATTCAGAAAGTCATCAACCAAGAAAAGGAGGACTGACAATGAGCAACAAGAAAAGGGCAGCAAACGCCACCCCCTCAACAGACAGTACAAAGGTAGATAATTCAAAAGACATTACCAAAGTATTTGAGTTCTTTCAATATACGACTGGCACAACCTTGGACTGTATGTTGGCGACGGGTGTGTTGCGTAATTCCATAACATGGTACGTGCGCGACCTCGAGAGGATGGGCGAACTACAAGCTGTTTGCCGTAAAAAGGACGTGCATACCAGAAGACTCGCCAAGTACTATTCCGCAAATAAAGATGAATGGAAGCCGTCTAAGTACGTTCAATTAAACATATTTGGAGAGGAGGTTGCCCATGGGGTTTAATTTGAATACGGTCACTGCAATAGAGCAGGAGTGCGCCAAGGCATCCGAGCAAGGCAAGGTTGAAGCGTATCAGATAGACCTGGCTAAAGACTATCCAGAGCCACGCTTTACGCTCAAATACGAGGGTGTGGGCACAATCCCGTTAGGAGACATTCAAGCTATTAAAGCAAAAAGCAAAAACGGTAAAACGTTTCTGTGCTCTGTCTTGATAGCATCTATTTTAGGTTGCAAAGAGTTTGGACTTGAGTGCCAAATCTACAATGCCAAAGTAGTCTATGTTGATACCGAGCAGAACGAGCGCAATACTGCAAAGGTAGCGAGGCGGGTCCACACACTTATGAAGTGGAGTATCAAAGAGAATAATGATAACTTCGGTTGCTATTCCCTTAGGACAATGGAAACATCCCAACGGTTGCCATTCATTCAGAAAGTAATCAAAGAAAAACAGCCACAAGTTTTGTTTATTGATGGTATTGCAGATTTGATTGAGAATTTCAATGACGTAGAGCAGTCGAGCGACCTCATCAATGAATTAATGCGTCTTTCAGGTGAGAACGACTGTGCTATTGTGTGCGTGCTTCACACTAATAAAGCAAAGGACGACAGTGGAATGAAAGGCCACCTTGGCACGATGTTGCTCCAAAAAGCATCAGATGTTTTTGAGGTAAAAAAAGTTGACCACACATTTAACGTTACACAAACCGATTGCCGTAACACTCCGATCAGTGACTTTGCGTTTTCCATTGACGGGCACGGCATACCCTACAAGGCTGCTACCGCAATGGATGTCCAGGGGCAGCGGAGATTGGACAATATCAAGAAGATTGTCAATGAATCGTTCCAAACGACTGACGAGCTTACCTACACTGAACTCGTTGAGAGGTACCAATTAAATGGTGCAGTATCTGTAGCCACAGCAAAGAGGGCTGTAGCCACGGCCAAAGAAAACGACATAATCGAAGTGATACCAAACGGCAAGTACAAGGTCTCTCTAAGTGGTTAGTATCATTGTATCACCCCTATAGGGGTGTGATACCAAGTGATACTTAATACCACAGGGTTCACTGATACCAAAATGATACCAAGTGATACCATGATACCAAAATAGGATAACAAAAAGTACGAGCATGAATACACATTATAATTTTGATGTTCCGCAATTGGAGAAATACAAAGGCAGGAGTTCACGGCATGAGTGTCCGAGATGCCACGACAAGCATAGTTTCGCCTACTACATTCGTCCCGATGGTTCTATAATTGATAAGTCGGTCGGACGCTGTAATCATGAAGGCAGTTGCGGGTATCATTACACGCCAAAGGAGTATTTCAAAGACAATCCATGGCATAGGAAAAGAATTGACAACTATCGACCATCGGCATACAAGCCACAACTTACACCGACAACGGACTATGTACCGAAAGAGTTCTTAATTAAGTCTCTAAGTTACAATTCTAACTTTGTTGAGTTCTTAAGTAGTTTGTTTGATAGTGAGACCATTACTCGTTTGATGCAACTATACTACTTTGGTGCCACCAAGGACAAAGAGGTTATTTTTTGGCAAGTGGACGGCCAAGGGCGAATTAGGACGGGCGAGATAATGCAGTATGATAAGGACGGGCATAGGGCTGGAATTGATTGGATACACGCACGAATGAAACGAAAAGGAATGTTCAGGCAATTCACTTTGACACAATGCTTGTTTGGCGAGCATCTGTTGAACAAATATCCAAATAAAGATGTAGTCGTCGTTGAGGGTTGCAAGACCGCCGTAATCGGCGCAGGTGTGATGCCAGATAAAGTTTGGGTATCGGTCGGCAATCTTCGAGAGTTCAAACCGTCCAAGCTGAGGCCGTTGGCTGGCCGCAAGGTGATTGCATTTCCTGACACGGACCCCGAAGGCAAGTTTTATAGGCTTTGGTGTGAAGTCACCAAGCAGTGCACATTCGCCGATATTCACGTTTCTGACTACCTGGAACGGACAGCAACAGCGGAGGAGCGAGCAAATAAAATTGATATTGGGGATAGGTTTGTGGTTGAATTATTGCAGAAGCGAGAACACCCAGCAATAACACCGCTTGATAGAATGATTGCTCATAACCCAGCAATCGGGTTACTCGTTGATAAGTTAGAATTGGAGGAGGCAGTATAATGGATAAAGAGACTATTTTCGGACAATGCGTGGCAAAAGCCAATCATTACATGGCAGTAGGAGGTGATAAAGGGCGTAGAATCATCAAGGACGGCATTTTAAGGGCCTATGAGCGGTCTTTTTGCTCCCAGTGTACAATTTACCGCAACAAGGGAATTAACGCCCCATTTCGGCTTAAAATTGATGTTTACCACAGCAGCAACAGATTTGATTTGGATAACTCGCTAAAGACAGTCCTTGACTTGCTCCAGGACGTGGGCGCAATCACCAATGATAACCTTTGTATGGGTATTGAGGCCACGAAGCACATAGACAGGAGCAATCCAAGAATTGTGTTCGGGATAGAGGAATTAGAACCAAGATTATTGTAAATAACAGATTAGAAACAGTTAGTGTATGTGGGAAAAAGGAGAATCGGGAAATCCCAAAGGAAGGCCCAAGGGAGCCAGGGACAAGGCAAAGGGCAGGTTGGTTGAACGAATCACGGACATTGTGGAGTGCAACATCGACAAATTGCAAGCTGATATCGATACGTTGGAACCCCAAGAGCGCATCAAGGCAATAACAAGTCTGATTAATTATGTGCTCCCAAAACAAGCGGCCGTGGACATTCAAAGCCAAATTGATGCCGAGTATAAGGCATTGGAGCGGCTCATAGATGAGGCCCCCGATGAGTTCATAGACAAGGTAACTGAAAAAATATTAAAATTACAAAAGGAAAAGCAAAATGAACGACAACAGAAGTAAATTAAAGCAGCTTGCAAGAGGCTACAGCGACATTACAGACAGCGACATGGGCTTTGATATAGACCTTTGGGAGTATCTGGATAGGGGTGACTATAATAAACGAGCCGTTGACGCTTGTATTAGCTTGCTAAGGTGGTACAGGCAAGAGAACGGGACGACAGACCGCCAGAGCGGTTTTTATCAGTATATTCACAAATTAAAAGAACAAGGTTATGAAATTGAAATTTAATCAAGCGCAGGGCATTGACACGCAAACAGGTGCAAGATAGAAACCTATGTAATCTGCAATGGTAAAAGAACACTAAGAAGCGTTGAGGAAACCGATGCCCCCTTAGACATTGAAATTAACGTTTACTGCACCGACATCAAGCAGTTAGAATTACAAAACAACAAGTATAACATTAAAAAGTAAGAATTATGAGTTACAAAAGCATGGTCGCAGAACGCCACACAGATGAGAAAGGAAATGTCTGGAGTATTGCGCCAGATGGCCAAAGGACGCTTATTAAGTCTGTTTTATCTCCAGAGGATAAGCAGTCCTTAGCCGCCCAAATCAACGCAGAAACAGCAAGAATTGTGGCCGATGAACGAGAGGCACGGCAGCAGCGCATAGACGACAATTTGCAGTTTATCAAAGAGCATTTGAAGTAATGGGGACAGACGTTATTAAAGATGCTATGATTAGACGTGCCAAGGCCAAAGCTAAGGCAGACCAAGCCCGTGAACGCTATATTAGAGAATATGAGGAACGGGAGGCAAGGGAGAGCCAGAGTGCTCTGGAAAGGCTTGCTCTGGAGCGTGAGTTTATTCACGATGCGCAGCAGACCATCAAAGGGATAAATGATGCTATCATGGCACATTTTGGAAAGAAAGAATAAAGACTACAGGAAAGGGAGTGCTTACTGTATGGTAGGCACTTCTTTTTTGTCGTATCGGATTTATTTCATACCTTTGTATCATCAAACACCATAACGGTGCTTTGAAACACAATTTGAGAGCGCATTTGCCGTGATGGTAGGTGCGCTTTTTGCTTATGATGGATGCTGTTGTGACCTAAATGTGACCCAAAACCGAAAGGTAGAAAAGCAAGAAACGGGATAAATGGTTGATAATCAATCAAATAACCCGTTTGCTGTTACTCTAATATGTGCGCCTGACAGGAATCGAACCTGCACGTCGTAAGACACTAGATCCTAAGTCTAGCGCGTCTGCCAATTCCGCCACAGGCGCATCTGGGGTGCAAAGGTACACAATATTTTCCAAACGATGCA
>JBMNUU010000070.1:0-7294 GCA_050946435.1 Prevotella sp. | reverse complement strand
GAGCGAGTCGAGGACTCCGCAACCTCGCTAAACGGCGGAACAACAATAAACGTCAACAATAATAATTACGCACTGGCTGCTTAGTTCAGCCACGTCTTCAGTAGATCAGTCACCGGTCTGCTGAAAGGCGTCACAATAAGGTGAATGCCTCGCGGAGAGTGTCTCTGGCTTTGCGAGAAAGACAAGGGGGCTTGGGAGCGCAGAATCCTGTTCCTGGGAGTCTGCATCCGACACTAAATCAGGAACTACACTCGTAGGGCTTCCATGGCTGGCCCTTGTCGGACGGGGGTTCGATTCCCCCCGCCTCCACCAATTATAAAAGACAAACCCGTCTCTTTGGGGTATTCCCAGGGTGGCGGGTTTTCTCTTTCTTCTCTCTGCACCGCCTGGTAGTTAAATGGCTTCCTTGGGAAGCTTTCACTCAAAGCTGCGCCCTTGACCTTCCTCTTCATAGGTTACTCCGTCACGGATGTGATAAATGCGCTTAAAGGTGGGGATTATTTTTTCATCGTGGGTAACCACAATAACGGCAGTCTCGAACCTTTGGGCCATATCGTTCAAGATTCTGATGACCGCCAGCGCACGCTCGCTATCAAGTGGGGCAGTCGGTTCATCGGCCAATATTACCGGCGGGCGATTGACCAAGCCGCGTGCAATGGCTACTCGTTGTTGTTCTCCGCCAGAGAGTTGAGAGGGCATGGCCTTGGCGCGGTGCTCCACATCAAGCGCTTTTAACAATTCTATTGCTTGTTGACGCGCTTCGGCGTTAGGTTTCCCCGCCAGCATAGGCAGCAGGGCAACGTTGTCGGTAACATCTAGGAAAGGAATCAGATATGGCGCTTGAAATACAAAGCCGATACGGTCTCGACGTAGCGCGCGAAGATCTTTGATTTTCCAGCCATCGTGAT
Source organism: Prevotella sp. (assembly GCA_050946435.1). GTDB lineage: Bacteria > Bacteroidota > Bacteroidia > Bacteroidales > Bacteroidaceae > Prevotella. The sequence continues at coordinate 6,386 of JBMNUU010000070.1, read as the reverse complement.
AAATAACATCATCCCCGAGCATCATTTGCCCGGCAGTCGGCTCTATCACAGCCCCTAAACATTTAAGCAACGTGCTCTTGCCGGAACCTGAAGGTCCAATCAGCCCAACAACTTCGCCTGGCGCAACATGCATGTTTACCATCTTCAATGCGTCTACAGCAGTATCGCCACTCCCATAGCGTTTTCTTAACCCCGAGATGCGAACGCCTTTACCCGTCATATTTAACCTCCTATGGCTTCAGCCGGATCGACCTTAAGAGCGACACGAATGGCTATAATGCTCGACAGAATGCAGATCATAATCACGGCGATAAAACCAAGGACTGAATCGAGAGGCTCTAGCAGCACATATTTGGGGAAAATAGGTGCCATCAACAGGGTCGCCGAGATCTTCCCAACCACAAAACCGATCAAGCCCAGCGCGATGGACTGTTGTACGATCAAACCGATAATGGTGCGATTCTTTGTGCCGATCAGTTTCAACACTGCGATTTCTCTTATTTTCCCAAGTGTCAGCGTGTAGATGATGAAGGCGACAATAACCGAGCTCACAATCGAAAGAATCACAAGGAACATCGCAATTTGCTTTGCCGAGGTGGCGATCAGCTTGCCGACAAGAATTTCCTCCATCTGATCTCGAGTGTAGACCGTCAAGCGCTTCCAGCGTCGGATCGATTCAGCCACTTCTTCTGGAGCATGGCCTGTTTCAATCCGAACTAAAATCGCATTGACGTAGGGGTTGGTACTTTGCGAGGCAATAACCGTATCAAGTAAACCAGGCATTCCAGGCTGGTTAAAAGCTGGATTTTCAGCTGTGCGTCGGCGCTGTTCTCGGATGGCGTCATTGTCTTTTAAAAACTGGGCTTCTTGGGCATCTTTAAGCGGGATAAACACCATCGGATCACCATTAGAAGAAACCATCCTCCTGGTCAGGCCGACCACGGTGTATTGGTTACGACGGATCTGGATATGTTCACCAAGTTTAAATCCCGAGGCGATATCAGCAACGGCCTCGTAATGGCTCCGAGTGATCTGACGTCCTGCTACAAGATAGGGTGGCCAGCCCGGCGTTCCTGCTTCTCCAGGTGTGACGCCGGTAACCATGACGCGCACATCTCTTTCTTCTTTGCTTTTGCGCACCTGCATAGTGAGATAGGTGATGTTCGCTGTCTGTTTCACTCCCGGCATGCCTCGTATCTCGCGCCAGATGTCGTCGTAGATGCTTGATGATTCAGCATAAGGACCAAGCGTGTCTTTCTGTACTACCCAGAGATCAGCACCGCTGTTGTCGAGCAGCACCTTAGCGTCATCCACCATGCCACGATAGATGCCGGCCATGGATAATGTAACGCCAATCAGGAGTCCAAGTCCCATGGCGGTAAAGACGAACTTTCCCCAAGAGTGCATGATATCTCGCCCTGCCAAACTGATCATTGCGTTACCCCCGGGATATGATCAACGATGCGAATTCGGCGGCGTTCGTTCAATGCGTTTTCGCTATAGATCACTACCTGGTCACCAATCTTGAGCCCTTCTTGTACCTGTACGAGGCCCTCCAAATCAGCGATTCCTAGTGAAACTGGAGTAAAACGAAGGTCACCATTTATGACTTGCCACACGCCTAATTTGCCATCAATATGATGAATGGCGGCGTTAGGGACAACTGGAGTTTCCGCAAGCGTTGGTAATGTAATCGTGACTTCGGCCAGTTCGCCGATTGGCGGCATAGGATCGGGAATGTGGTCGAATACAACTTTGGCCAATACTTCCTCAGTTACCACATCTGCCAATGGCTCGACTCGCAGAACACGCCCTGTTTGCAGTTCACCTGCCTGGGAACGCAATGTGATCTGGGCTGATAAACCGGCGGCAAGACCTCGCGCACGAATTTGATCGAAGCGGACGTTGACCCACAGTGAGTACGGGTCGATCAATTCCACGACAGCTTGACCAGCAACTACGGTGGTTCCTGGATCGGCATTACGTGAAATAATCAATCCGTCAACTGGTGCAATCAGAGACAAATTACTGCGCTGCGCCTCTAGTGCCTCCCGCTCGGCACGTACACGGGAAAGCTCCTCACGTGCTGCAGTTAGCGCTGTTTCCGCAACCAACAGCTCTTGTCGTTTAGTGTCTGCTATCTCCTCACTGGCGAAACCCGCTTTAAGTAACTGCTCGTAACGTAAAGCCTGTGTTTTGGCATAATCCTTACGTACCTGCGTTTCACTTAAGAGAGCCGTTGCTCGCTTCAGGGTGGCATTTTGAGCCTTAATACGCTCATCAAGATCCACCGGATCCATTTCGCCAAGCGCTTGTCCCGCCTTGACATGTTCACCTACGTGTACATCCAAACGTTCGACCCGGCCCGCGAACGTTGGGCCAATCTTGTAGGTGTAACGAGCCTCAATGGTTCCAATACCGAATAGAGCAGGAGAGAGGCTCTTATTCTCGACTGTGGCCAACACAATTGATACTGGAGCAAGTGGCCCCGAACGCAAGGCCACATAGACAAAAAGCGCAAATAGAGGCACAAGTACAGCTATCAGTGCCAGTGTGCGTATTTGGAAAGGCAATTTTTTCATAGTGTATTCCTAATGCCTCGCTGGTAGATGCCAAAAACTTTTGGTGCATTGCGGCGCATATGGCTCACATCTCCAGCTATTAACGATTGCATGACCAACCCTTGAATAGAGCCTACGAAAAGTGTAGCTGCAGCTTCGCTATCAAGCTTTCCGTCAAGCTCTCCACAGTTTTTACCTTGTTCAAAGAAATGATTGAGGCGCTCTTTATAACGCATGGTAAGCGTTTGTGCCATCTGCTTGGGAACGGTTTCTTCAGAACGTTGCAATTCACAAAATAGCATACGTGGAATACCAGGATGCTCTGTTATAAAGTCCACATGTGCCATAAACATGCTTTCAAGAGCGGCGAGAGGAGAGGCTTTTGCGTGTACCGCCTTGTCGATGCGAGACATTAATCGCTCGGCTACCCATTCCATAACTGCTCGTAAGATGGCATCCTTGTTGGGGAAATAACGAAAAAGTGCACCTTGAGTCAATCCCATGTGTTTGGCTATGGCGGCTGTGGTAATTTCGCTCGGATTTTGTTCGCCAGCCAACTCGATCACCGCTTCTACCGTCATCACCCGTCGTTTCTCTCCCGAAAGATATTTGCTTGATGAGCTCATGTAAACCTCCATAAAAAAGTAATTAATTACTATTTTTTATCATGAAGGGGGGATTTGTCAAGCGTTTTTTAAACCTATTGTTGCTGGAGGGTGGCCTTCTTTGCGATCTGCTCCGCACCTTTTTCAGCACATTTCCATTTCTTTCAGTCAGCGGCATAGCATTTTGAGCACGGTGTATAGCCTTTTGCTTTTGCTTCCCAAAGTAAAACTTTCGATTTTTGTGAGATCGAACCGTTCTTGGCTTCAAGAGTTGGTGTCGATATGTGGACTTTCAGTCGAGCTTTATGGCAATATTATTAGGTTTATTGTGGTGTTGCGCGATTATTTTTTGATTCAGCTTTCTCAAATCCCCTCGTCTCACCGGATAGAGCTTTGTTGTTGATTAAGGTCGTGCGATAATCTTTGCAATAGCGTTTTTTTGTTAGGCGTCTTTTGCAAACGAGGGGTGGGGCAATATGGATTCTAAAGATAAGGTATGGGCGCATGTTCTAAACTTGGAAGATCTCGACGGTAGATTCCCTACCAGTAGTGCAGAATCCACGCACGTAAGAAGGTTTTCATGATTATTCGGGAGATACACGCCAAGAGCATTCTTTCAGCCTCAAAAATTTACCCTTATGTCATTAACCCCTATGTCGGCTGCCAACATGCCTGTACATACTGCTATGCCCGGTATATGAAAAAGTTCACTGGTCACAAGGAACCATGGGGTACGTTCGTTGACGTGAAGGTCAATGCTGCAGAGTTGCTGCAAAAAGAAATACGCAAGAAAAAGAAGGCGACAGTTTGGATCAGCGGTGTCTGTGACCCATATCAGCCCTTAGAGAAACGGTACGAGCTCACCAGGCAATGCTTGCAGATATTGTTTCGCGAAGATTGGCCCGTGGTGATCCAGACCCGATCTCCTTTGGTTCTTAGAGATATGGATATACTCAAAGAAGCAAAAAACGTGGAAGTAGGGCTTACTATAACAACTGCAAATGACGATATAAGAAAATTGTTTGAGCCTGCCGCGCCATCTATACCAGAGCGAATCAACGCTCTTATTGAATTACATCGGCAGGGAATCCGGACCTATGCAATGATTGCCCCGATTCTTCCAGGTGCGGAAAAACTGATTAATCTGCTGACAGAGGCTGTTGACTACATTTTGGTGGATCGCATGAACTACCACTATGCGGATTTTGTCTACAAAAAATACAGTTTGGAAGAGTATATGACGGAGGAATTTTTCGCTCGGGTAAGCCAGCAAATCAAGTCAGATTGCTTCCGTTTGGGTATTGAGTGCTCGGTAGTTTTCTAAGGAATGCCCGATCATAGTAGTTGCGTGTACTTACTACAGGCACTTTTGCTGTTTGGGTGTTCGCACTCATTTGGTCAGAATTGCATAGGCAATCCGTTCTTTATATATAAAATGTTTTTGTTATTGAAATCTCTTGTTTTTTAAATTATTATTGATATTGATTATCGTTATCTAAGTACTTATAAAAGGAGGTTTTGTTTTGAAGACCATCGAAGAGGCAGTTGCGGTTTATTTTCAAGATCTTAAAAAAGGATGCAATAATCTTATCAGTTGCGGCCAGTTGAAAGAGCTTATGAGTAGAGAAGATGTTTATATTCTTGATATTCGGAAGCCAGAGGATTTTGAAAAAGAACATCTGGAAGGCGCTATCAATGTTTTTTGGAGTGAGGTAGGAGATCATCTGGATGAAATTCCGAAAGATAAAAAGGTGGTTGTCTGTTGCTATTCAGGTCAATCTGCAGGGCAAGTCGTGTCTCTTATGAGGTTGTTAGGTTATAATGCGTGCTCTCTAAAGGGTGGTATGCAATGTGATTTGACCTACCTACCTTTAGAAGCACATTGCTGTGACATACAAACAGAGACGTGTTCGTCTTGAGGCATTTAGATATATTTCTCCGTGGGAGAAATGAATAAACACATTGTTCAGCACCTCAATGTTAATCAATAGCTAAGTAATTTGAGAGGAATGGGTTCGACACTTCGGTGCTTAGGCGCTTGGGTACCATCGGGCTCATTCCTTTTTTATCTGTTTATAGCCCATCTTTCTGCCTCGCCGGAAATAACTTGAGGTACAATATATATTAATTTGCATATTTGGTGCGTGTTTACGTCTTTGCCATGTGATTATGCCTTTATCACGTGCTCGTGCCTGTGGCGGCCTGGACAAAAATATGCGTAAGAAGAGGCTGAGAATGTAAAATCCTCAGCTATAATTCAAAGAGAAACCGTGGCTGGTCCCGTTGGGGCGGTGCTGGCGGTTTCTTTAGTACTGTTTGTGGTGGCATATTCGACTGACTCGGTTACTCTGGCAGCTTCAGCTACCTTGGCCGCGACGGCTTTGTCAGCAGTTTCAGCCGCATCAGCAGAAGAGACTATTTCAATTACTTCACAGGAGGAAGCCCAATGAAGATTCTCCATACATCAGACTGGCACCTGGGACGCTCCCTTTACGGGCGCAAACGCTACGACGAGTTTGCCCAATTTCTAGACTGGCTCGGCACAACTATCGAAGCCGAAAATGTCGATGCACTGCTTGTCGCCGGAGATGTTTTTGACACGAGCACCCCCAGCAACCGCGCTCAGGAGCTTTACTACAACTTTCTCTGCACAGTCTCCCGTTCCTGCTGCCGGCACGTTGTCATCATTGCGGGAAACCACGATTCCCCCTCCTTTCTGAATGCCCCCAAAGAGATTCTCAAGGCCCTGAACGTCCACGTTGTGGGTTCCATAACAGATAACCCTGAAGACGAAATTATCGTACTGAGAGATAGGACCCAAAAGCCGGAAGCCATCGTCTGTGCGGTTCCGTACCTTCGGGATAAAGATATTCGCGTTGTCGAGGCTGGCGAAACAATTAAAGACAAGAATGACAAGCTCATCGAAGGCGTTGCAAATCACTATGAAGTCGTCTGCCACATCGCAGAGCAAAAGCGCGCCGAACTCAAGGAGAGTAGCGACATAGACATTCCTATCATCGCTATGGGGCACCTTTTTACGGTCGGGGGCGCAACGGTGGACGGAGACGGTGTCAGAGAGTTATACGTCGGTTCTCTGGCTCATGTGGCGGCCGACCGCTTCCCTCCATCCATCGACTATTTTGCGCTGGGACATCTCCACGTCCCTCAGCGTGTGGGAAATACTGATCACCTCCGTTACTGTGGCTCTCCCATCCCTATG
>JBMNUU010000069.1:0-7901 GCA_050946435.1 Prevotella sp. | reverse complement strand
TCCCAACCATCCAAATCGGTTTGGATAGGAGCCTGAGCTATGTTGCCCTTGAACTTGCCGTCGTTGCCTCCCGACCCCTGGCACCGGTCGAAAGTCTCGCGGAGCAGCACCTCGTCGTCACTGGCTGGCGGCACCTCCGGGCCGGGGCCGGGCACGTTAACTGCCCTGAAATTGAACGACATCGTTCCGTCGCCATTTTCCTTGATATCAAAAATGCTAAAACCGGGGCGTGTTTCACCATCACTGCCGACATTATACCACTTGGCGGCCGGTCGTGAGCTGCCCGTCAGGCTGTCGTTACCGTGATACGGATAGGCATCGGCATACTCCGTTTCAATACCGTCGTCGTTGTCGGCATGGTAAATGGTGACGCGCTGATGACTGTTGGTAAAACCCGAATACGAGTCGTAGCCTGTGGCATTCACAATATTGTTATCCCATATCGTCTCGTCGTAATCCACGTGCGTGATGATCATGCCATGCCCGGGCAACGCTGCGTCGAAGCCCTCCGGCTGACGGTTGTCGAGCACACAGAACTCATTTCTTTTTGCAGGATTGTAGACCACATAGCTCCAGCCCATTCTGCTCACGGGTTGCATGGCAGTCACAGCGACAGGCTCGGTAAGCTCGACGGGCATGCTCCATCCCAACGCCATCTTCTCATAACCCGTGTAGCCACTGGGTGTGCGCCCGTTGTCGTTGTAGCAACCATAGTCCATCAGATCCCAGGAACCCATGCCGAAATTGCCCGTGCCGCCGGTGTCGTAGAGGTCGGGCAGCCCCAAGCAGTGGGAATACTCGTGGCAAATGGTTCCGATGCCATTAAGCTCCCCGTTCCAGCCCATCTCGTTGGAGCAGGCATAAACGTCGACCACTGTGTTGTCGAGCTTCAAAACGGTGTTCTCGTAATAGGAGTAAGCGCTGAGGAAATACATGTGGGGCCATATATAGTTATCGTTATCTTCGTAGTCGGCCTGCCCATAGCCGGCATAGACAATATACACCACGTCGACCTCGCCGTCGCCGTCCCAGTCGTATTTCGAGAAGTCCACCTCACCGTCGACGGCCATACAGGCATCGTGCACCATCTCGCCTACCTTATCATCGTTGTTTCGGCCGTAGTAGGAGAAGGGTCGCGGCATGGTGACCGGGCCGACCACATCAAACGTGATGTCGAACTTCCCATGGCTCTGCGCAAGGAAATAGTCGTGCACGCTGCCGTTGAAGCCATGTTCACGATACCCCTTGGTGTTGAATATTTGGGTGTAGAGTTCGTGTGGATTGGGTGTGCTGAAAGTCTTTCCGCTGAAGTCAACCAAAATCACGAGACCATGTTTTTTGCCGTTCAGCCGATTGCTTCGCATCGGACTTTTCCTGAGTGCCTGCGACTTCAGCTTCCTCACCTTTGACGAACGTGTGGCAGGTGCGGCAGCGTCCCGCCTCAACGCTTCAGGCGATACTTCACGATAGTTATCCGCATCGCCGTCGGGCACGTAGCAACGGCCGTCGGCCGACTGCCAGTAGTGCATGTTCTCGTCGCCCCGGGCCTCCACCCTCACCGTGCTTCCATCAGTAAGCGTCACGGTCTTCCATTGTCCGCGGCGCACCGGCGAAGCCATCACGACAAATATTGTGCATGCCAAAGCAATCGTGCTGAAAAGTCTGTTCATAAACCGAAAATGCGATTAAAAAGCCACTCTTCAACGGCAAATATATAAAAAGTTACATGAACGTAAGCTACGTTGATGCGACTTTTGCCGGATTTAGCTGTTTTATCGGACCAAAAAAAACATTTCATATAACACGATGTATAATATATCAAATATGAAAACGACCTGCTACAAAAGCAGACTAAGTATGCTTAACCGGAAAAGTTACTTCAATATAGTGTTACATCAATGTAACTAACTGATATAAACAAAAATCCCCTAAACAGCCATTCATCATTTGCTGTTCAGGGGGCTGATTTATAAGGAAGTTGTATTTATTTTGCAACAAACATCTCTCCTTTATATCCGAGGTTGCCAGCATCAACATAGAATTGCAATGCGAGAACAACACTATTCTTAGCTGCACCATCGATATACATATAACTTCCTAAACCCGGATCGTATGCTAAGCTTTCATCATTCTGCCAATAAGCTAAGTCACGAACACTGACTGTACCATAGCTGCTGAACGAGAATGGCGTGGATTGACCTTCTACACGGATAAAACAGAATGTTCCATTCTCATCAGAGCCTGTCACATCGGTCTTTTTGAATTTCAAATGGTTTGTAGTCCCATAGAGGTCCTTGAAGCGATAGAGGTTAGGTTCCGACTTACAATACTGTATAGTTGTCGGCGAAGAAGCAGGAAGACCAAATACCTTCTGTGGAATTTCACTGAACTTGTAAGTTCCCGAAGCCACGTCTATCCACTCAAGGCCGAAGAAAGTGCTTTGTTTCATAACCTTCTGATTGCCGTTCACAGCCACAAAGGTTATGGTATAATCACCTTTCATGCCAGACACTACAACGTCTGCAATATTGCCTCCGGAATAAGCGTCTTGGTCAATCGTCACCTTTGTGCCATTGGCTATCACACGGTCAGCATAGGCAGGGGTGGCCTTACCGTTTGCATCGGCTGTTTCTGTAGGCTCGGCCAAGTAGTAGAGCTCGGATGTTCTGTTGTTCATAGCAACACGATAGACAGCGTCGTTGTCGGGATTGTTGGGTACTGCGGCGCTATACTCGTACACCACCAAATTGGCACCGGAATCGCTGCCCGGGTCTGTTCCGTCGTCTTCTGTACATGCCGAGAAAGTAACAGCTGCCAGAAGCATCACGAATAAGCTATTGATATATCTTTTCATATTATTTCGTTTTATCAAATTGTTTACCACTTGTATTCATCAGAGTCACTGCCCGGCTTCTTGGGATCCGGATTGATAGTCATGCCACCATTATAATTGGATTCGGTTCCCACAAAGGCCCAAACCATCCAATTAGGCACTTCAGCGGTGTTCCAACGTGCACCCTCACTATGGTTAGTACCCTTATAACTGCGGATGATACCCTTGTTCAGGCGCTTGATATCGAACGTGGAGAAGCCCTCACCCCAGAGTTCCACACGACGCTGCCACCAAACCTCATTCTGGAAAGCAGACGTAGACGTGTTGCCGTATGCCTCATTGTGCTTGCCGTATTCATACTTGGGGTCACGTGTCTTGGCAAAGGCCGTGAGCAACTCTATACCTCGACCCTGACTCTGCATGCCTGCAGCTTCTGCTTCGATGAGTTTCATCTCCTCGACACGCATCAATGGCACCGAAACACACCAGGCCTCATATTTGACATCGGCCTTGCCGGCGGCATTGCGGAACTTCAAGGAAAGTCCGCCCAAGCCATAGGAGGCTGCATCCACGCCCGATGCATAAACACGTTCCGGATAGTCAGAATACTTCTTCAGTGCCTCGATAGCATCTTCTTCGCCAAGCTCATCAAGTGCGAAGTCAACCCAACAGTTCTTTCTGTAGTCTGTAGCCGGGATGGTCTCGAAGAGGTGACGGTCGATCACATTAGGACCACCGTAGTTTGCGGCATATCCACATTCAAAACCATTCTCCAAAAGCATCACAGACCCCCAGGAGCAGTCTCCATCGTTTTCAATAATGTTTGGATCTGTGTTCTTATATTGAATAGCAAACATCCAGGAACCATTAGGGCTATTGAATCCATTGTCGCGGCTCAAATATTCAGATTCGCTCATCATAGAGTAACCCTCTTGAGCCTTCTTAGCATACTTCTCCGCATTTGCCCAGTCCTGTTTTTCGAGATATGTCCGAGCCTTCAAACCGTAAACCACACTTACGTCGGGAGTGTAGACGTCAGCACGTTTGTAGTCTGACAGCAATTTCTCTGCTTGGTCGAGATCCTTCAAAATGAATTCGAAAGCCTCTTCCCAGGTCATTCTCTCGCTGGACAAAGCCTCATCGATGGTTCGTGTTTCGTCTGCCTTGATTGTCGTCAGCGCAGCATGATCCACCGCATAGGGCTTGGCAGCATACATACGACAGAGGTCAAGATAATACATAGCACGCAATGCGTATGCTTGTCCTGCACCGTTTCGGCGCTCCGCCTCGGGCTCAGCATAACCAGTTCCACCAGACATTTTTATTACGGTGTTGCAATCCTTGATCCATCCGTAATAGTAGGTCCAAGGCAGCTGACACACAGCATAGCCTGATGCAAGGTAGTCTACGTTCTGATACCACGTATCATACCAGTTGTTGCTACCCACGGGAACGACATCCTGCCCTTCCACATCACGCGTGAGAAAGAATGAGGGATAACCAAAGTCCCATACCCTAAAATCTGATGTTGTATAACCAAACTGGCCACAAAGATTTTCTGTCAAGTTGTCAACAAACTTTTGGAAAGAACCCGGCGCATTGGCAGCCTGATCTATGGTTACCAAGGGATTGGAGTTGCTATACCCCTGTGGGTCAACCTCTTCAATACAGCCTGAGAGCGTAAGTGCCCCCATCGCTGCTGCAACAAATGTTGAATATATTTTTTTCATATTCTTATCTGATTTGAAATTAATTAGAATGATACCTGAATTCCACCCATGATGGTACGAACCGGAGCATACGAGTTGACACCTGTAGAGGCGGAACCTGCAAAGCTATAGCGTGGGTCGAGACCCTTGCGAGCTGACCAGAAGTATAGGTTTTCGCCTTGAACATACACGCGCAAGCGGTCTACCTGGAATTTACGAGTCAAAGAGCTGGGCACTGTATAACCAACTGAGAAAGACTGGAAATTCAGATACTTAGCACTTACGAGGAAACGGGTAGAATTTGCCGTTGTGTAAGAGTCCTGGTACTGGAAGCGAGGGATGTCGCTTGAAGTGTTGTTAGGACTCCATGCTTTCAGTATATCCTTAGACATTGTACTGCCGCTACCCTTAGTCGATACATTGCTCATCAAAGCGGAGTACCCATTGTCGTACACTTTACCACCAAGCTGATAGTCGAATGTAGCATTGAAGTCGAAGTCATAGAGCTTCAAAGAGGTTGCGAATCCACCATTTGCTTTCGGAAGCAAAGACCCCTGTGCATAATAGGAAGCTTCATTCCAGTTGGCTGTTTTATAGGAGTGTTGGGTTGCAGGCTTGCTCGAATTAGACAAGTTTGGGTCGTTAAGTATATTTTCATCTACCCAATAGAGAGCCTGACCATCCTCGCCCACTCCGGCATATTCCGGCATAAAAGCATTGTAGAGGGGTCCGTCCTCCTCATACCACATACTCAAGTTTACAGTATGATTGGCTTCGGAGAATCCACCATAGTTCTTGGTCTTCGACGGGTCGAGCTTCAATATCTTGGTAGCATTGTGTGAAATATTGGCCGATACATTCCAGACAATATCCTTCGTACGGATAACATCTGCACTCAACAAGAACTCTACACCACTGTTACGAATGTCGCCTACGTTGCCATAGTATCCACGAGAGCCCTGACTTTCTGGAATAGACAACCAGAAAAGCAAGTCGGTGGTCTTCTTGTTGTAATAGTTGAACTCACCATTCAAACGATTTCCGAGCAATCCAAACTCCAGACCGAGGTTGAAGTTGGTAGTTGTCTCCCATGTGATGTCCTTGTTTCCAATCTGTGCAAAGCCGGGCAACATGGTATTATTACCCTTATTCAAGATGTAGAGATCAATATAATTGAAGTCGCCAATACCGTCGTTACCTTGCTGACCGATAGAGACTTTCAGCTTCAGATTATCTACCCAGTCTGCACCCAGAGTCTTAAAGAAATCTTCCTTGCTTATAATCCATGCGCCACCAAGGCTCCAGAAGTTACCCCAACGATTGTCCTTGGCAAAGCGGCTGGAAGCATCGCGACGATACGAACCCTGTGCAAAGTATTTGTTATCATAGTTATACAATGCATTGGCAAAGTATCCCTCTACGTTGTAAGGACGTGTGTAAGAGTATGAATTATAACGATCTGAGAAAGCGTTAATTTCCTTAATGTCCGGAGAAAAGCCACCACGGGCCAGAGCCTGAAGATTCTTGATGCTGATCTTATACCACTCATGACCCAACATGGCCTGCACATCGTGCTTGCCAAATCCCTTGTGGAAGTTCAAGGTCTGTGTGTAGTTCTGGCGGAAAGTGGAACGCTTGTACATGTCGATATTGCCATTATCACCGGCCGAGGAGCCATAGAATGGATTACCATATTTGGAATACTCGCTTACATCGTAGTTCAGAGCATTCACAGATTTGAAGATCAGCCATGGCATGAGGTTAACATCAAAGTTGAACTGACCCTGGAATTGGTTGCTCGTGTTGGTTACCTCATTGTATTTATTGGCACCGATAGGGTTACCCGTAGCCATAAACAAACGCGAGCCCTGACCGGGGAAGTTGCTTGCGGGCACACCATAATCATACTGCGGATGACCATACTTGTCCGTGCGAATCACGGGATTTCCGTTCGCATCGACCGTTCTGACATACAAAGGATAGATAGGAGCAATAAACTGAGTGTAATAACCCATATTTGCAGAACTCAACTCGTCATCAGACAAGTTTGGATTAGATTCCATCGTAGAGCGAATATATCCCACATTGGTGTACACCTTCAACCAATCGCGCACCTGATAATCTGCCTTCAAGCGACCGGTGAAGCGCTGGAAGCTCGAATTATCGATCACACCGTCCTCATCCAGATAGCCAAGGCTGCTGTAGAAGCTGCCTTTCTGTGTGCCTCCGCTCACATTCACATTATATTCCTGGCGGAAGCCGTGCTTATAGGCAGCGTCCTTCCAATCGTCAGGCAAAATGTAATATTTCTCACCCTTATAATCATAAGCGCGACCCAATGTTGCCTTGGGATTAAGTTTGCCATCAAGCCCAATCAGACTTTCGCCATCGGGCAATGTATAGGGATTGTATTGCAGACCAAAGTTCTGATCATTGATAATACGGTCGTTCACCCACTTGTTGGCAACCTCATTGCTCATGCCCTTACCATAGTAAGCATAGTTGTAAAACTGCTTATAATAGGTCTCCATGAATTCTCCCGGATCGGTAATAGTCTCGTAGTCTTGAACACTGCGGCTGGTCACACCCCACTTGGCCTCCGCATTGACCTGGGTCTTCTGCGCATCACCCTTTTTCGTGGTAATCAAGATGACACCTGCAGCACCACGGGCACCATACAGTGCAGCACTGGCAGCGTCTTTCAACACAGTAACACTCTCGATATCGTCCTGTGGAATGTTACTCAGCGAGGCGCTGTAAGGGGCACCATCAACAATAATCAACGGTTTGGTGTTGGCATACATCGAGGCGATACCACGAATATGGATGTCGCCCTCGGCAGCACCCGGCTGACCGCTTGCACCCGTAAGCTGCAACCCGGGCACACTACCCACCAAGGCATCTGCCACATTGGTGGCAATCTTCTTGCTCAGGTCTTTGGAGTCCACTACAGCAGCCGAACCCGTAAAAGAAGATTTGGTCTGTGTACCATAGGCCACAACCATTACCTCGTCGAGCAGCTTGTCGTCCGCCTCGAGCACAATTTTCAAATTACTACCAGCCTTAACACTCTTAGCATGCATTCCTATATAAGTAATATCCAAACGCGAGTTGGCCGGAGCAGATATCGAAAAGTTACCGTTGATGTCGGTTACCGTACCAGTCTTCGTACCTGAAACGCGAACGGCGGCTCCGACCACAGGCTCCCCGTTCTCATCTGTAACGGTACCGGAGACCTGAGACTGTGCCAGCGCAACTCCTATTGTAAGGAAAAGGCCGGCCAAAATCATTGTTAGTCTTTTAACCATAAAATCTCTCTTAAAATAATGTTATAAATATTGTATTAAAATTTGATTGCA
>JBMNUU010000068.1:0-7950 GCA_050946435.1 Prevotella sp. | reverse complement strand
TGTGCTCTTTATCAAAGAACTGATAGCTGCCGGGAAGCTCCGGCATATTCAAAACGATGTTCTTCAGATATGCTAAACGTTTTTCGTTTTCTTCTCTTTTCATTTTTGAGTTCCCTTTTATATACTGATGTTGCGGAGGTTTTTGTTTCACGTGAAACAAAATAGATAGCTTGCAGATGACGACGCATATTGTACTTGTGTGTTGATGTTATTCTGCATCTTTCCTCTTTCGCTTTTTTGGACTTACAAATATACCAAAAAGGATTTTGCTTTGCAATGTTTGGACGTTTTTTATTTTATGTAACCTATGAATATTTTAAGCATGAGGGGAGGAGATATTTGTTAGGAAGGTTAGCTCTTTTGGATAGATTAGTTTCTTGTTGTAGATGTAGAGTAACTTTCGTGTTATCTGTATCTGATCTTACGAGGGGTGCCTTGCCTGTCCTATGCTATGTTTGGGTTAGAAGTAATAAAGTCTGGAATTATGCTGAATATAAAACAGCCCTGAAAACAAAAACGCTTTCAGGGCTATTCGTGGAAGAATTATTTAAGAATAGTTTGCTGCTTCCTACTTTAGAATTGAAGCAAACTAGTGATTTCTATATCATCATCAAATATATCGCGTGCATTGGGGAACTCGCTCCTCAATTCAATAAGGAAGTTGCAATAAATTTTCTTGGGATGGAATTTCTTAACAAGGTCACACGCCGCTTTCATCGTTCCCCCTGTGGCTAAAAGGTCGTCGTGGAGTAGGATGACATCATTCTCGTTGATAGCATCCTTATGAATTTCGATGGTATCTATACCATATTCTTTGGCGTAGCTTTCTTGGACAGTCTCGCAGGGCAATTTTCCCGGTTTGCGGCATAACACGATTCCTGCGTTCAAATGGTAAGCAACAGAAGAACTCATCACAAAACCGCGACTCTCGATGCCTACGATTTTTGTGATGCCCTTGTCTTTGTAGAGCTCTACCAATTCGTCGCTCATGATCCTTAGACATTCTGGACTTTTGAATAAAGTGCTTACATCTCTGAAATTTACGCCTTTTATCGGCCAATCCGGAATACTTCTTAGATTGTCCAGTAAAATCTTGTTGTTCATTTTCTATTATATTATTATTGTTTAATAACTTCTTTATCAACGCTTTGTCTGGTCTTTTGTTTCACGTGAAACAAATGCGGACTTTGAGATTTAAAGCTTTTATGGTTGAATTGTTCTGTTTCCTTTTCCCTATCTTCTCATTTTAAATACACCTATAATAGGGGAAGGTTGCATCAACGTCCGAGAAGCACGAGCATTACATTGATGTCGCTCGGTGAAACGCCGGGAATTCTGCTGGCTTGTCCTAAGGTCTCTGGGTCGATGCGTTCGAGCTTTTGTCGTCCTTCCGTACTTATTTCCTTAAGTTCGCTATATGTAAATCTCCCTTTGATTTTTATATCCTCCAGTCGATGCATTTTGTCTGCAATAAGCTTCTCTCGCTCAATATACCCCTTGTATTTGATACGTATTTCTACACCTTCTATAATTTCCTCGCGTCTGTTTTCTATCGATTCCATCACCTCTTTGAGGTTGGGAAGCATGTTCGAAAGCTGCTTTATGCTGAGTTGTGGACGGCCAAGAAGGTCGGATATTTTGCAGCCCATGCGGAGTGGGGCGGTACCAGCGGCCTCAAGTGCGCCATTGATTTCTTTTGGCTTTACAGAGGTTTGGTTGCAGAATTTAATGATGTTGTCGATGGCTTCCTTTTTAGATAGCCACCAGTCCATACGCTTGCGGGAGGCCAGTCCCAATTCGTAAGCCTTCTCCGTGAGGCGTGCATCAGCATCGTCCTGGCGCAGGAGGATGCGGTATTCGGCGCGCGAGGTGAACATTCTATAGGGCTCGTCTACTCCCTTTGTGGTCAGGTCGTCTATGAGAACGCCAATATAGCTTTCGTCTCTCCTCATGACAAAGGGGTTGTTTCCTGTACAGTAGAGCGCGGCATTGACGCCAGCGACAAGTCCCTGTCCGCCCGCCTCTTCGTATCCGGTGGTGCCATTGACCTGCCCGGCCATGAACAATCCCTTGATGATTTTGGATTCGAGGGAGTGCTTGAGCTGTGTGGGATCAAAGTAATCGTATTCGATAGCGTATCCCGGCCGATAGATTTTAGCCTCTCTTAAGGCTGGAATCTGATGAAGAGCCTTTAGCTGTGTTTCCAGGGGCATGGAGGAAGAGAAGCCGTTAAGATACATTTCGTTGGTATCTTCACCTTCCGGCTCGATAAACAGCGGGTGGGAATCCCGGTCCGGGAAAGTAACGAGTTTGGTCTCAATCGATGGGCAATAGCGTGGCCCGGTGGACTGTATCTGACCATTATACAGTGGAGAGTTGGCAATATCTGCCTGCAGAATTTCGTGTACAGTGCTGTTGGTGCTACACGTCCAGCATGGTAGCTGCTTCAGCGTGGGCTGCGACCATAAGTAACTAAACTTGTGAAAATCGTTCTCTCCAGGTTGTTCTTCGGTATCTTCAAAGTGGATACTGCGCTTGTCTAAGCGCACGGGGGTACCTGTTTTCATGCGTGCGGAGCGCACCCCCCAGCGTGTGATGGATTCCGTGAAATGCAGAACGGCAGGCTCGGCACAGCGTCCTCCGGGATATTGTTTGCGCCCGACGTGCATCAAACCGTTTAAAAACGTTCCCGCTGTAACGATAACTGCTTTGGCGAGAATGTCGACTCCCCAAATGGTTCTCACCCCAACGGCTTCGCCATCTTTTACTAGAAGCTCGTCGGCCTGGTCTTGCCAAATGGAAAGATTAGGCGTCCGGTCGAGCACACGACGCCATTCCACGATGTATTTTTCGCGGTCGCATTGGGCACGAGGAGACCATACTGCCGGTCCCTTGCCCTTGTTGAGCATACGGAATTGGATAGCCGTCGCATCGGTCACTTTGCCCATGTATCCTCCCAGGGCGTCGATTTCTCGCACGATTTGACCTTTGGCAATTCCTCCAATAGCAGGATTGCAGCTCATCTGTGCAATCTTGTTCATATCCATAGTCACCAAACACGTCTTGGCGCCCATATTTGCAGCCGCCGTCGCTGCTTCGCATCCTGCGTGACCTCCTCCGATGACAATCACGTCATAACTGAAATCCTTCACTGATTTTTCTTTTTTTGCAAAAGTACATAATTATATCGATTTTTTGTATTTTTTGCTTTGATTAATCATTAAAATATAGTATTTTTGCAGTCTATTAGTGGGCGGTGTATACCCATCATTAAGTATATAACGCACGACAAAGTTCTAAGCGCGGCAATTTGTAAACAATTATTTGGATAATGTCTAATAGTTAAATAATTAAAAATCAATCATTTATGTGGTTAATCAATTCTCCAATTGGTAGAAAAGTAGTGATGTCTCTGACGGGCATCTGCCTTATTCTATTCCTGACTTTCCACTGCGGCATGAATGTTGTTGCTTTCTTCTCCGGAGAGAGCTACAATGCGGTCTGCGAGTTTTTGGGAAGTAACTGGTATGCCGTTGTTGGGACGGTGGGACTTGCTGCTCTGGCGGTGATTCATATTGTTTATGCCTTCATCCTGACTGCGCAGAATCGACGTGCTCGCGGTAGTGAGCGCTACGAGGTAACGGCGAGTTATGAGACAGTGAGTTGGGCCTCCAAGAATATGCTTGTCTTGGGTTTGATCGTCCTTGTTGGCTTGATCCTTCACCTCTACAACTTCTGGGGGCACATGATGTTTGCCGAGTTGGCAGATATCCAGGTGGCCCATGACCCCGCCGACGGGTTCGCATGGATTCAGGAAACTTTCTCAAATCCAGTTTTCTCAGTACTTTATCTGGTATGGATAGTTGCTCTGTGGTTTCACCTTTCTCACGGTTTCTGGAGTGCTCTCCAAACTTTGGGTATCAATGGCAAAATATGGTTTAAGCGCTGGCACATCATCGGCATTGTCTATGTGACAATCCTCATGGCTGTGTTCGCTATCCTTGTATTGGCCTTTTGGCTTGGTTTCGCACCAAGCATGAGCTGAGCATAATTTCCAATCAACATTCTAAAAACATAATTAAATAGATTATGGCTAAACAATTAGATTCAAGAATTCCAGAAGGCCCAGTGGCCGAGAAATGGACAAACTATAAGGCTCACCAGCGTTTGGTGAATCCCAAGAACAAGTTGAAACTTGACATCATCGTTGTAGGAACAGGTCTGGCCGGTGCAAGTGCCGCCGCCTCATTGGGCGAGATGGGTTTCAACGTACTCAATTTCTGCATTCAAGACTCTCCCCGTCGTGCACACTCCATCGCTGCACAGGGAGGTATCAATGCCGCTAAGAACTATCAGAACGACGGCGATTCTATCTATCGCTTGTTTTATGATACCGTAAAGGGTGGCGACTATCGTGCCCGTGAGGCAAACGTTTATCGTCTGGCAGAAGTATCAAACAATATTATCGACCAGTGCGTGGCACAGGGAGTGCCTTTCGCTCGTGAGTATGGCGGTATGCTGGCCAACCGTTCTTTCGGCGGAGCCCAAGTGAGCCGTACTTTCTATGCCAAGGGACAGACCGGGCAGCAGCTGCTTCTCGGCGCCTATTCTTCACTGATGTGCCAGGTGAACGCCGGCAAGGTGAAGCTCTATACACGTTATGAAATGGAAGACGTGGTTATCGTAGATGGACGCGCCCGTGGTATCATTGCCAAGAATTTAGTAACCGGCAAGCTCGAGAGATTCTCTGCAAATGCTGTTGTTCTCGGTACCGGCGGATATGGAAACACTTATTTCCTCTCCACCAATGCTATGGGATGCAACTGCACGGCAGCCGTTCAGGCTTATCGTAAGGGCGCCTATTTTGCCAATCCTTGCTACGTACAGATTCACCCCACCTGCATCCCCGTTCACGGAGACAAGCAGTCTAAACTGACATTGATGTCAGAGTCGCTGCGCAACGACGGCCGTATCTGGGTGCCCAAGAAACTGGAAGACGCCAAGAAACTGCAGGCCGGAACACTCCACGGATGGGAAATTCCCGAGGAAGACCGTGATTATTACTTGGAGCGCCGCTATCCGGCCTTCGGTAACCTCGTTCCCCGTGACGTGGCATCGCGTGCCGCTAAGGAGCGCTGCGACAAGGGCTATGGTGTCAACAACACCGGTCTGGCTGTGTTCCTCGACTTCTCCGAGTCTATCAATCGTCTCGGACTTGATGAGATTATGCAGCGTTACGGCAACCTCTTTGAGATGTATGAGGAAATCACCGACGTGTTCCCCGGTGATCTCGCCAACGAAATCAACGGTGAGAAGTATTACAAGCCCATGATGATTTTCCCCGCCATCCATTACACAATGGGAGGTCTCTGGGTCGACTACGAACTCCAGACCACTGTTAAGGGGCTCTTCGCTATTGGCGAGTGCAACTTCTCCGACCACGGCGCCAACCGTCTTGGTGCTTCCGCGCTGATGCAGGGCTTGGCTGATGGCTACTTTGTGCTGCCCTATACCATCCAGAACTACCTGGCCGATCAGGCTGTATGGCCGAAAATACCAACCGATACTCCGGAATTTGACGAGGCCGAGAAGGGTGTCAATGCAGAGATAGATCGCCTCATGAACATTCAAGGCAAACGCTCTGTAGACTCCATCCATAAGGAACTGGGCCACATCATGTGGGAGCACGTGGGTATGGGCCGCACCAAGGAAGGTCTGGAAGAAGGCTTGAAACTCATCGCCGACTTGCGCAAGGAGTTCAACACCAACCTCTTCATTCCGGGCAAGAAAGAAGGTCTTAACATCGAACTCGATAAGGCCATTCATCTACGCGACTTCCTGTTGATGGGCGAACTTGTCGCCTACGACGCTCTCTCTCGCAACGAGAGCTGTGGCGGACACTTCCGCGAGGAGCACGCTACACCCGAGGGTGAGGCTGCCCGCGACGATGAAAACTATTTCTATGTGGGTTGCTGGGAATACCAGGGTTCTGACGACAAGACCCCGGAGCTCATCAAGGAGCCGTTGGAGTATGAGGCAATCAAGGTACAAACACGTAATTATAAGAATTAACAACTATGGCAAAGAATATTAGTTTCACATTAAAATATTGGCGTCAGAATGGTCCTACGGCACAGGGCCACTTTGACACACACGAGATGAAGGACATCCCTGAGGATACTTCTTTCCTCGAGATGCTTGATATTCTCAACGAGGAGTTGATAGAGGCCGGCAAAGAACCTTTTGTGTTCGACCACGACTGTCGTGAGGGTATCTGTGGTATGTGTTCACTTTACATTAACGGTGTTCCTCATGGCAGGACCGAGCGTGGTGCAACGACCTGTCAGTTGTATATGCGCCGCTTCAAAGACGGCGACGTGATTACGGTTGAGCCCTGGCGCTCGGCTGCATTCCCCGTTATCAAAGACTGTATGGTGGATCGTTCGGCTTTCGACAAGATCATCGCTGCCGGCGGTTACAACACGATTCGCACAGGTCAGGCTCAGGACGCTAACGCAATTCTTATCTCCAAGGAAGCTGCCGACGAGGCTATGGACTGTGCTACATGCATTGGCTGCGGCGCCTGCGTTGCTGCCTGCAAGAACGGCTCTGCCATGTTGTTCCTCTCTTCCAAGGTGAGCCAG
Organism: Prevotella sp.; assembly: GCA_050946435.1. GTDB lineage: Bacteria > Bacteroidota > Bacteroidia > Bacteroidales > Bacteroidaceae > Prevotella. The sequence goes on along the minus strand of JBMNUU010000068.1, from coordinate 1,306 downwards.
CTGGCCCTGTTACCACAAGGCCGTCCAGAGGCTGCCAAGCGTGTTAAGAACATGATTGCCAAGATGGAGGAACTCGGATTTGGCAATTGCACCAATACCCGTGCTTGCGAGGCTGTATGCCCTAAGAACGAGTCAATTGCCAACATTGCACGTCTTAACCGCGAGTATATCGCCGCAAAATTGTCTGATTAATCATTGTTTTTCCCATGTGGAGAAACTCTTTCTAAATAGAAAGCCCGTGAGCAGCATCCTGTTCACGGGCTTTTCTTTTTGCGATAAGACCTCTTGCAGTCATCTCTGCGTACCCGGTACAGGTGCATTGCAAGCGTAGTGTGAGTCTGTCTTGAACGTAGGTCAGATGATACGTGGAATGTGGGCATTACCGAGCGGGAAAAATACATAACCGTAGAGATTTGATAGAGTGCAAACATAAAAGAGGGAAATTCACTGTGGAATTTCCCTCTTGTTCTGACAATGTGACTTTTTATGGTTATTGGTCACATCTGGCAATATCTAAATCAGTTAAATCATAAACTTATGGATTACTGATACCAAACCTCTCCACCCATTTCCTGAATTGGAGGGTTGTCCGGATTCTTCGCTTCAAACTCTTGTTCCACGAAGATACCCTCTAAGTTGTTATCTTTTTTTGTCATAGGGGTGAATTTTAAATGGTTGTTTAATTGTCTCAAGACAAATATATAAAAAAAAACAATACTATGCAACCCCTATAAGCAAATAATTTGTTGCAAATCGGAATAAAAACCTTTAAAATTAGCACTATTGTCGTTAATTTAGTGTAAATTGTAAATCTTACAGCAGATATAGAGCTCCAATATTTTACCCGGATATGCTGTGTTTGAGGAGGAGAAATGACGTGAATTTTCCGATAGAAAAAAGATATGCAACCCGTGAAGATTGACGAGAGACGTCTGCTGATGCAACAGCGTGATAGCGAGTTCGTTGCAAATATCTATCTATACAGATGGATAGCATTTTGAGGGAAAATAATTCTATTCCAGTGTTTTTTCTTGACAAAAGTCCTTTTATGCTTTGAAAATTCAAAAACAATCCTGTTTCCGTTTGAAATTCTCGATTCTTGCGAGGATTCGTATTTTGCTGATAATCAGTGCTTTTTATAAATTACCCTCTGCTTGTCCAATTGTGTTACCTGCGATTGTGTCTTGAACGGAATTAGCTTGTCATGTTTCTATTCATTAAACAAATAAAGAAATATGACAAAACGTAAGAAAGCAAGAGTTTACACAGAAGTCTTCAAGCTTCAAGTTCTCACAGATTATTATTC
>JBMNUU010000067.1:0-7982 GCA_050946435.1 Prevotella sp. | reverse complement strand
ATACTTACTCGGTTGTGTCGTAGCACCAAGTTAAGTGAAAATCCTGACATATGCAAGTCTTTCCAAACAAATGTTTGTCAAGGACTTGCATTTATAACAAATAATTAAGCTGCGAATTTAAGGGGTATTTTGTAATTTTGCATTGTCCAAAACCGGATTTCCGTTTTCGGTTTTGAGAGAAAAGCATAGTATCCAGGATTATATCAATTGAAAAATCAATAAATAATAAATAGGTATGAAAATTAAGTATTGTTTATTCGTTGCCGCCGCAACCGTTGCCCTTGCATCATGTGGTGGGAAGGGCAGTAAGGGTATGCCGAAATTCGGAGACAACGAGTTTGCCGTGCGCACAGTAGGCACCCAGAGCGGTGACTTGCAAATCACTTACCCCGCCACCATCAGGGGTATTCAGGACGTGGATGTACGCCCCAAAATTTCCGGATTCATCACTAAAGTGCTTGTCCATGAAGGCCAGGCTGTGAAAGCCGGACAAGTGATGTTTATCATCGACAATGAAACCTATCAGGCCGCTGTGCGCCAGGCACAGGCTGCCCTGAATACAGCCAAATCACAGGCCAACACCGCTCGTATCACCTACGAGAACAACCAGAAGCTCTACGACCAGCAAATCATCGGCCGCTACGAGCTTTCTACCTCTCAAAACAATTACGCCACAGCACAGGCAGCCGTTGCCCAGGCCGAGGCCGGACTGGTTTCGGCCCGCGAGACCTTGAGCTGGTGTTCGGTCAAGGCTCCCGCCGCTGGTATCGTAGGAAGCCTTCCCTATAAGGTGGGAGCACTGGTAAGCGCCTCTAATGCGCTGACCACCGTGTCGAACATCTCCACGATGGAGGTATTCTTCTCGATGAGTGAGAGCGAGATCCTCGCCTTGTCGAAGAATGCCGGAAGTGCGGTTGCGGCCCTCAGCGAAATGCCGACGGTGAAACTGCAATTGGCCGACGGCAGCATCTATAATCATCCGGGCAAGGTGGTCAAGATGAGCGGTGTCATCGATGCCGCCACCGGTTCCTACTCTCTGATTGCCCGTTTCCCCAATCCTGAGCAGTTGCTCAAAAGCGGTGGAGCAGGACGCATCATCGTGCCGCAAGTTAACAACAATGCCATCGTCATTCCGCAAGAGGCCACTTCCGAGGTACAGGACAAGGTATTTGTTTATATCGTAGGCAAAGACAACAAGGTGAAATACTCAGAAATAAAAGTACACCCGCAGAACGACGGTAATACTTATATCGTGACAAAGGGTCTCAACGTTGGTGACCGCTATGTGAGCAAAGGACTCGCGAAACTTTCCGACGGTATGGAAATCAAACCCATCAGTGAAGCTCAGTATATGAAAAAAATAAAAGATGCTGAGAAATTAGGTGCCGCCCAAGGCGATGCCAGTGCATTTGCAAAGACGATGGGTGGAAAATAAAGTAACAGGTCGCCATGCAGCAATGGCTGAGAACAGCAAGCAGCAATGGCTGACAACAACAAAATAGAGAGAAAATATGTCATTTTCAAATTTCATAAAACGCCCGGTACTATCGACGGTGATTTCCGTCTTCTTCGTGCTACTGGGTATCATCGGGCTGATTTCGCTGCCTATTGAGCAGTACCCGGACATCGCCCCTCCCACAATCGTGGTTCATACAAACTACCAGGGAGCAGATGCCAAGACGGTGATGAATTCTGTGATCACGCCGTTGGAGGAAAGCATCAATGGTGTAGAAGGCATGACCTACATGACTTCTACAGCCACCAACTCGGGATCGGCATCCATTACCATATTCTTTGAACAAGGCTCCAACGCCGATATGGCCGCCGTGAACGTACAAAACCGTGTAACCCAGGCCCAGGCGCTGTTACCTGCCGAGGTGACGCGTTCAGGTGTGATGGTGCGGAAACGTCAGACTTCCAACGTCATCATCTATTCAATCAGCACAGATGACGGCCGATATGACGGCAAATTCTTGACCAACTACAACAATATTAATATTGTTCCACTGCTGAAACGTATCACCGGTGTGGGTGATGTGCAAAGTCCTTCAATGTCCGACTACTCCATGCGTATATGGCTGCAGCCCGACAAGATGAAGCAGTATGGGTTGGTTCCGGCTGATATTGTTGGTATTCTGGCCGAGCAGAACATTGAGGCTGCACCGGGATCGGTCGGCGAAAACAGCGACATAGCCTACGAGTATGCCCTGCGCTACAAAGGAAGGCTGTCGACTGAGCCGGAGTTCGAAAACATGATCATTGCCAGCAAGCCCACCGGCGAGACGCTTTATCTGAAAGACGTAGCCAAGGTGGAGCTGGGAAGTCTGATGTACAACGTAAACCTCAAGAGCAACGGTAGACCTTCAGTTATCGGTATGGTGCAGCAAGTGGCTGGCTCCAACGCCACGCAGATTGCCACCGACGTGAAGGAAGCACTTACTGAGGCACAGAAGACGATGCCCCCTGGAATGGTGTACAATATCGAGCAAGACGTAACGGAGTTCCTCTTTGCGTCCATCGAGGAGGTTGTATTCACCCTGGTGCTTACCCTCATCTTGGTGTTCCTCGTTGTTTATATCTTCTTGCAAGACTTCCGCTCGACGCTTATTCCTATGATTGCCGTGCCGGTGGCCTTGATCGGAACGTTCTTGTTCCTCTGGATATTCGGCTTCTCCATCAACCTCTTGACGCTTTCGGCCCTATTGCTGGCCATCGCCATCGTGGTGGACGACGCCATTGTGGTGGTCGAGGCGGTGCATGCCAAACTCGACCAAGGCTACCAAAGTGCACTCACGGCTTCCATCGATGCGATGAACGAAATTTCCAGTGCCATTATTTCCATTACGCTGGTGATGTCGGCCGTATTCGTGCCGGTATCGTTCATGGGCGGCACCTCGGGAACTTTCTATCGTGAGTTTGGTGTGACCATGGCCGTCTCCATCGTTATCTCGGCCATTAACGCCTTGACCCTCTCCCCTGCTCTCTGTGCCATCTTCCTAAAGCCTAAAAAGGAAGAGGAAAACGAGCAGAACAAGACGTTCATCGACCGATTCCATCATGGATTCAATCGTGTGTTTGACAAAGCTACCAATAAATACAAGAACGGTGTAACGCGCATCATTGGGCACCGCATCATCACAGCTATTGTTGTTGTGGCAGGTATCGCTGTGCTAATTGTCAGCATGGCGACAACAAGTACCGGTCTTGTGCCTGACGAGGATACGGGAACGCTATTCGTCACCGTATCGGCCGCCCCGGGTACCAGTCAGACCCGTACACAGGAAATTGTAGACCAGGTAGACGCCATGCTGGGATCCAATCCGGCCATCAAGCGTCGTGAAGCCATCACGGGATTCAACTTCCTCGCAGGGCAAGGCTCTAACCAAGCTACGTTTATTATCAAGCTGCAAGACTTTGACAAACGTGCTTCCAAAAATATATTCGCCCGCCTTTGGGGCGTGATTACCGGTAAAGGTGTGGAGCAACTGTTTATCAATCCGATGGATGCCAACATGGTGCTCGGCATGATCTACAAGCAGACGGCAACCATCAAGGATGCGCAGATACTTGCCTTCGGACCTCCAATGATTCCCGGTTTCTCGGCCAACAACGGTGTGTCGATGAGCTTGCAGGACAAGACGGGTGGAGACCTCAATAAGTTCTTCGATATTGCCCAGGACTATCTGAAGGAGCTCAACAAGCGACCCGAGATACAAAACGCCATGACTTCGTACAACCCCAACTACCCACAATATATGGTAGATGTTGACGTGGCCAAGTGTAAGCGTTCGGGGACTTCTCCCTCTGCCGTCCTCTCGACGTTGCAAGGTTACTATGGCGGACTCTACGCCTCTAACTTCAACGCCTACGGTAAGCTCTTCCGTGTAATGATTCAAGCCGACGTGGCCAGCAGAATGCGCCCCGAAGACCTGAGCAACATCTATGTTCGCGTGGGTGGAGGCAATATGGCTCCGGTGTCAGAGTTTGTCAATCTCAAGCGCGTCTATGGACCGTCGAACATCGGTCGTTTCAACCTGTTCACCTCCATCAACCTGAACATTACTCCGAACGGAGGATACACAACGGGTGACGCCTTGAAAGCCTGTGAGGAAGTGGCTGCCGAATATCTGCCTACCGGCTACGGCTACGAATATTCAGGACTGACCCGCTCGGAGGCCGAGTCGTCTAACTCGACTGCCATCATCTTCCTGCTCTGCTTCGTATTTGTTTATCTCATTCTGAGTGCGCAATACGAGAGTTATTTGCTGCCGATGGCGGTGATGCTTTCCATACCGTTCGGTTTGGCCGGCGCATTCCTCTTTACCAATCTGTTCGGCCACTCCAACGATATCTATATGCAGATCTCATTGATCATGCTTATCGGATTGCTGGCCAAGAACGCCATTCTGATTGTGCAGTTTGCCCTCGAACGCCGCAGAACAGGTATGGCCATTAAATACTCGGCCATCCTGGGTGCCGCAGCTCGTCTGCGTCCTATCATGATGACCTCGCTGGCCATGATTATCGGTTTGCTGCCACTGATGTTTGCCTCGGGTGTGGGCCGAAACGGTAACCAGACCTTGGGTGCTGCGGCCGTAGGCGGTATGCTCATCGGAACATTCGTGCAGATATTCATCGTTCCGGCTCTCTTCGTCATCTTCCAGTGGCTGCAAGAGAAGTTTACGCCGATTACCTTCGACGACGAGCACAATCCTGAAGCCGAAGCCGAGCTGCAACAATTTGCAAACTCGAGCAAGCTGATAACGTATCAGAATCAGATTGACGAATAAAATAAAGGCAAGTTCTGCTCCCCCGTCTTCGGACAGAGGGGAAGAACTTGTTAAAAAGAAGAAATTATGAAATTAATAAAAAACATCATATTAGGAGGGTTGACAGTGCTGTCGCTGACAGGCTGCAAGAGCCTCTACGGCAAATATGAGCGCCCGGATGTCAACACCAAAGGACTGTTTCGCGATAGCGTATCGGCTGTCGACACGCTCATTGCGAAAGACACCCTTAGCTTTGGCAATATGCCCTGGCGAGAGGTGTTCACCGACCCACAGCTGCAAACGCTCATACAGAGGAGTCTGGACAACAATCCCGACTTGCTGAATGCGGCGCTCAACGTAGACATGGCGGAGGCACAGCTCAAAGCCGCTAAACTGGCTTTCCTGCCACAGTTTGCCTTTACGCCACAGGGAACCATTTCCCGTTTCAACGACAACACCACCAAGACGTATCAACTCCCCGTGGCCGCCAGCTGGAATGTGCCACTCTTTGGAGGGCTCACCGCTGCCAAGCGTGCCGCCCAGGTGTCGCTCATCCAAATGAGAGATTATCAAGTGAGCGTGCAAACCTCTCTGATTTCAGCGGTGGCCAATCTCTATTATACGCTGATGATGCTTGATCGGCAAATAGAGTTGGTAAACGAAATGGAAATACTCACCAAGAAGACGTGGGAACAGATGCAAGCCATGAAGGACGGGCGAATGGGATACCGCTCCACGGCCGTACAGGCAGCCGAGTCGAACTATTATTCCGTTCTGACCCGGAAAGCCGACTTGAAACTGCAGCTCCGTGAATCGGAAAATGCATTGAGTCTGCTGCTGGGAGAGCCGGTGCAAACCATTGCACGCGGGAAACTGGAAGACCAATATCTGCCCGAGAAATTCTCCACAGGTGTAGGCATTCAGCTTCTGCGAAACCGTGCGGACGTTCATGCCAACGAGATGGCACTTGCAGCCTGCTTCTACGATGTAGAAAAGGCGCGCAGCAACTTCTATCCCAACATCAATATCAGTGGTACAGGCGCCTTCACCAACGGACAAGGCGGAATGGTTAACCCGGGCAAGTGGCTATGGTCTGCCGTGGGCTCGCTCACCCAGCCTATCTTCATGAACGGAAAGCTGACCGCAGCCCTGCGCGTGGCTAAAGACAGGTATCAGCAAGCCTACAACACCTGGCAACAGAGCATCCTCTCAGCCGGAGCCGAAGTAAGCAACGCCTTGGTGCTCTACAACACCTCTGCAGAGAAAAGCGCCATTGAAGAGAAACAGGTTGAGGTGCTCAAGAAAAACGTAGAACAAACCCACATGTTGCTTGATATGGCCGGGGCTACCTACCTCGAGGTGATCACCGCCGAGAGCAACCTGCTCAACGTGCAACTCTCCAAGGTGATCGACGACTTCTATAAGATGCAAGCCGTGGTCAATCTCTATCAGGCTCTGGGAGGCGGGGCAAAATAAGAGCCTCGCTGCCATCCTCCCCCATCCAAAGGGGAGGAACGGATACCAATTCTAAAAATAACAACCAGTCAATGACCCCACAGCAACACTGGGCTACCTCCTCACAGGGAGGGACGGGGCAGACATTTATGGCAAAAGATATTAGTCCTCAAGCAGTGGTTTCTCCAAAAGCAAAAATTGGAGACGGCTGTAAGATATACCCATTTGTATATATAGAAGATAATGTGGAGATTGGCGAGAATTGCGTCATCTTCCCGTTTGTAAGTATTCTCAGTGGCACCAAGATGGGCCATGACAACAAGGTGTACCAAGGTACCGTGCTCGGCGCACAGCCACAGAACTGCGATTTCACGGGCGAGGACACCAATTTGATTATTGGAGACAACAACACTTTCCGTGAAAACGTGGTGATTAACCGTGCCACGTGCAGCAAAGGTCAGACCATTATCGGCAACAACAATCTACTCATGGAGGGAAGTCACGTGAATCACAACACCCGGATGGGCGATCGAAACGTACTGGGATATGGCACCAAAATTGCTGGAGACTGCGAGATTGGCGATGGAGTTATTTTCTCATCATCGGTTATCGAGGGCGCGGGGACGCGTGTAGGTAGTCTTGCCATGGTACAGGCAGGAACTACCTTCTACAAAGACATCCCCCCTTATATTATCGCCGGAGGTAAACCCATTGTCTACAGCGGCCCGAACGCAACCACCATGACAGCATGGAAAATTGGGGAGAAGGTGCAAAAACACATTGCCAACGCCTACCGATTGGTGTTCCATGGGCAAAACAGTGTATTGGATGCTGTGTTGCAGATTAACGATCAGGTACCCGATAGTCCTGAAATCCGCAACATCGTAAAATTCATCCAGTCATCAGAAAAAGGTATTATCAGCAAAATAATGTAATTACTCGTACCTATTATATAACGTTATATGAGTGTGGGCCGGCTGTACAGTCGGCCCACTATTGTTATCTCATATCACATAAGGAATTACCCGTTAGCTCTACCAAGACCATAATAAACCCCCTTTCAGCCATTATTTTATCCTTTATATTTTTGTACAAAACCTTAATATTCGACAATATTATGTAAATTTGTAACTATTGCTGTACGAACACCATTCTTTTTCGTGTGCATACTGCCACACACACGGCATCTCATTTTGAACATACTGACTTTGGATTTTTAGGCACCTTAAATGCCGGCAAAGTTAGTGTTCATCGGGAAGAGAACCATGTTTCAGCCTGCAAAATGAGCTATAGGTCAAAATTATAGGCGTGCACAGTAGTAATCCAAAATACACGATTATGCAGCACTGGATTTACTTTTGCAACAGAATAACACAATTTTATTTCAACGTATCATCAATCATGAAAGCTGTAGTCTTGTGGCAGAGAGAAACCGTTTACGATTTCACCGTCTACATTATTGCAGAATTGCACTAAATAACCACCGAGTATTTCCTCCAACTTCTTAGCTTGTGCAACCGTTAGAATACGCCCCGAATGACCGCCGCTCCATTCAAAATCAGGTATGGCATTCTGCAAGTCTTCAGTTGTGATGAAGTTTTCTAACCTCTCTGGGTCAGCGATAAAGTTGGGAGTCATATCCATATAGAATACTTTTCTTCCCTTCCCGCTCCAATCTCCTGCTTCGTATGGATTACTGGAGAAAACGCCACTCATTACGATACCGGTGCGACCTTCTCCACATCTAATCATAACAAA
>JBMNUU010000066.1:0-8204 GCA_050946435.1 Prevotella sp. | reverse complement strand
TACTTACTCGGTTGTGTCGTAGCACCAAGTTAAGTGAAAATCCTGACATATGCAAGTCTTTCCAAACAAATGTTTGTCAAGGACTTGCATTTATAACAAATAATTAAGCTGCGAATTTAAGGGATATAACAATATCAGTAATTTTAATCGGATTTTCAAGCGTAAACGAGGCTGCTCGCCTTCTGAATACCGTTCCAACTACCACAAAATCAAAGTCATTGTATAAGGGCAAATATACTGTTTTACCTTTTTATAACAACGAGAATAACAATTGTTGCCAATACACAGCATACACCGGAAGTGTCTTATGAAAACATGAGCATAAGGTCCTTCTCGGAAGAGTGTATTCTATAAGTAAGGCCATCTTGTAATGCCCACTTTTTCTCCAGATAACTATCTAATTCTAAGTAAGCATTAGACTACTTAGAATAATTCTAAATTTATAACAATTTTAATATAAAAGTTGCTTATAAAGCAATTTTAACTTAACTTTGTCAAATATCCTTCAATAACGAAAGGATTGAAAAAACGTTAAGCATTATGCTGGAGAAAATCATTCGATTTAGTCTAAAATACAAACTCATAGTCATTCTCTTCACGCTAACCATTGTAGGTTTCGGTATCTATTCCATTGTTAATATTCCCGTCGGTCCTGTGCCCGACATCACCAACAATCAGGTACAAGTCATCACGACATCGGGTAATCTCTCAACGCAGGAAATCGAACAATTTATCACTGCACCGGTGGAGCTGGAAATGGCCAACCTTCCAGGCGTAAAGGAAATAAGGTCAGTATCGAAATTTGGCCTCTCAGTTGTTACTATTGTCTTTGAAGAAAGTCAGGGCACATACCTGCCACGGCAACTGATTGCAGAGAAAATCAAGTCGGCATCGGCCAATATCCCCGAGGGCTTTGGTACTCCGGAAATGGGTCCTATTACCACCGGACTCGGCGAAATCTATCAGTATACACTTGACGTAAAGCCCGGATATGAAAAGCGTTACAACCCAATGGAACTGAGGACGATACAGGATTGGATTGTGAAACGACAACTTTCGGGTATCAAGGGGGTAGTTGAAGTGAACAGCTGGGGTGGTTATCTCAAACAATATGAGGTAGCCATCAACCCGCGACAACTGCAAGCCTTGAACATCACACTTATGGATGTATTTGACGCTTTGGAAACCAACAACAGCATTTCGGGCGGTGGATACATTGAAAAGAATGCGCAAAGCTACTTCATCAGAGGTGACGCACAGGTGAAATCACTCGAAGACATCGGCAACATCGTTGTGAAAAATAAGGAGGGAGTGCCCATATTAGTTAAAGATGTGGCAAAAGTGCACTTCGGATATGCCAACCGTTTCGGAGCGATTACTGCCAACGGTGAAGGCGAAAAGGTATTCGGGCAGATTATGATGCTCAAGGATGCCAATTCCAAAGAGGTAATTCGCGACGTGAAAGAGCGCGTCGAAGAGGTGCAGAAAAGTTTGCCAGAAGGAGTATATATCAATCCGGTGCTGGAGCGAAGCGAACTTATTGGCAAGACCACGACAACCGTATTCGAAAATCTACTTTTTGGATGCATCATCGTGTTTATCGTCGTTCTCATGCTCTTAGGCAACCTACGGTCTGCCCTGGTCATCTCTTCGATGATTCCTTTGGCGCTGCTTTTTACACTCTCAATGATGTATATTTTTGGCATAGACGCCAATCTGATGAGTCTTGGAGCCCTCGACTTTGGTATCATTATCGATGGAGCAGTCATCATTGTGGAGTTTATCGCTGTGAGCCTGCTTAAACATAAGCACCGCCTGGACAACTTATCCGGAGATGAAAGGAGCAGATTGATGGATGAAATCACATATAGTGGTTCCTCACAAATGATGAATTCGGCCATCTTTGGACAGTTTATTATTCTTATCGTCTTTATTCCCATCCTTTCACTCCAAGGCGTAGAGGGCAAGATGTTCCGCCCCATGGCTCTGGCCTTCAGCTTTGCCATCTTGGGTGCCATGTTCCTTTGTCTCACTTGGTTGCCGGTGATTATCTCATTGACGCTCAAGCCAAAGGCACTGTCTAAGAAGAACATATCTCGCCTTATCGTGAAATATGCCACATTGAGCTATCTCCCTGTCATCAAGTGGTCTATCAATCATAAACGTATTGTCCTGTCGCTCGCAGTGGGCTCCCTTATCTTATCGGGGGTCATATTGGCCAATATGGGTGGTGAGTTTATACCTACTTTGGACGAGGGTGACTTCGTTATCCAACCTGCTCTTAAAACAGGAACATCATTATCAAAGACCGTAGAGCTGACCACACAAATGGAGAAAATTCTTAAATCGAAGTTCTCAGAAATTGACCAAGTGGTCTGCCGCATCGGTGCTGCCGAAGTCCCCACCGACCCGATGTCGATGGAAGAGATCGACATGATTATCAAGCTCAAGCCCAAGAGCGAATGGAAAGTGACCAAGAGCAAGGAGGAGTTGGCCGATAAATTTAAACAAGCTCTGTCGGTAATACCCGGTGTAGACTATGAGTTTACACAGCCTATTGAGATGCGTTTCAACGAATTGATTACAGGTGTAAGGGCAGACATCGCCATCAAGATATTTGGCGAAGACCTGAATTACCTCAATGATAAGGCGATAGAAATCAAGTCTTTAATCGAGGACATACCCGGAGCAGCCGATGTTATCTTGGAGAAGACCACTGGATTACCACAGATGAACGTAAAATATAAGCGCGATAAGATTGCCTTCTACGGTGTCGACGCCAAAACACTGAACGCCTATCTGTCTATCGCCTTTGGTGGAGAGGCTACCAACAGCGTCTTCGAGGGTGAAAAACGTTTCGATTTAGTGGTGCGTCTCGACAAATCAGACCGCCGTGACATCAATAATATCAAACAGCTGCAAGTGCCACTGCCCAATGGCTCGCTCATTCCCTTGAGCGAGTTGGCGGATATCAACTATACCGAAGGACCTGCGAAAATTTCTCGCGAAAACACCCATCGGCGTGTTGTGGTGAGCGTCAACGTGCGCAACCGAGACCTCAAATCGGTAGTAACCGACATTCAGGCAAGGATTGACAAAAACGTTCAGCTACGTCCGGGATACTACATCGATTATGGTGGTCAGTTCGAAAATCTGCAAAATGCAACCAACCGCCTTATGTTTGCTGTGCCGATAGCCCTGGCCATGATATTCATTTTCCTCCACTTTGCTTTCAAATCCATGAAAGATACGATCATGATTTTCACTGCCGTTCCATTGTCGGTGGTAGGTGGAATTATGGCTTTGTGGATACGGGGCATGACATTCAGCATCTCCGCCGGCGTAGGGTTTATCGCCTTATTCGGTATTGCGGTACTTAACGGAATAGTGCTCGTGGAGCACCTCAAACACCTCCACAACTCCGGTATGGAAGATATGCGTCAGCTCATTCTCATCGGAGCTACCGACCGCCTGCGTCCAGTCATGCTCACCGCAGCCGCAGCTGCAATGGGATTCCTGCCAATGGCCGTCTCGACGGGGGCAGGAGCCGAGGTGCAACGTCCACTGGCTACGGTAGTTATTGGCGGACTCATCACTTCGACCATGCTCACTATGGTAGCCCTGCCGTTGCTCTTTATGATTTTCCATGATGATGAAGGACTTAAATATCGAATTGTGAGACTATTTAAATCGAAAAATTTCCTGTTGCCTTTACTTTTCATTCTTTCCACGGGAACAGCATTGGGACAGACGAAAACACTCACTTTGGACCAAGCCATAGAATTGGCATTGACCAATAACAAAGAGTATCACAGCTACCAAATGAAGGTTGAACAACAGCGAGCCTTAGCCACGAATAAATGGGAATTGGACAAGACCAAGATTTATTATGGTTATGATGAGGCCAATGTGGCCGACAACGGATATGCTCTGCATACTTTCGGCGTAGAACAGTCTCTCCCCTTCCCTACCGTCTTTGCAGAGCGCAACCGATACAAACGATTGGAGATTGCTATGGCCGAATTGGAGCTGAAACGACAAAAAGTGATGCTAACCAAGCAGGTCTCCACAACCTATCAGCACGTGATGTTTCTGCAGTCGAAACGCGGTTTCTACCAGAAGTTAGACAGTCTCTATGGCATTCTGAACGAAAGTGCAGCCAAACGCCACCGTCTGGGCGATATCAGCCAACTCGACTTGATGAATGCCCAGGCCAAAAAACGGCAGTCAGCACTGGAATTGGAGCAATTGGGCTACGACCTCCACAACGCCTATCGACAGCTGAACTCATTGTTGCAAACCGATGAAAACTACGCTCTGCCACAATCAGAAATGACGCTGATTCCCGTTGTCACGCCCGATTTTACACAACATGTCGACCTACAGACAACTAATCTCAAATCCAATTTGATCACGTCGAGTATCAAAATAGAGAAACAACGTTTGTTGCCCGACTTGAACTTGAGCTATTTCTACGCCAACAATCCGCAGAAGAACCATCGTGGATATAACGGATTCGAAGTTGGGTTGAGCTTCCCGCTATTCACCAAAGCACGTAAAGCCAAAGTGCGGGCTAATCGTATTGCCCTCGATGCTAACAAGATGCGAATGCAAAACAACCGCATCCTTTTGGAGAGTAAGTACAACCAGCTGAAAAGCGAACTCGCCAAACAGCAAGTTGCCATCGACTTTTACAATACCACAGGCAGGAAATTAAGCGATGAAATCATCCGATCGGCCACCAAAAGCTATAAGGCCGGGGCTATAGACTTCTACCAATTTGCCCAGAGTCTGGAAAATTCCATCAAACTCCAACTTGATTACTATCAGGCCGTCTCGGCCTACAACCAGACCGCTTTAGAAATTAATTATCTCACATTATAGTATTCTCAATCCATTCAAGCATACAATTATGAAAAAAATAACCCAATATTTGCTGATGTTTCTCATAACAGCAGGCATGCTTTCGTGTAACGGCAAGAAAAACGAAGCTACTGCAACGGTCGACGACGGGCTCATCGAAATCACTCCCGAACAGTTCAAATCGTCCAATATGCAGTTGGGGACGATGAAAAAACACACTTTCCACGATAAAGTGGTATGCAAAGGTTATGTGTCGGCACCAGCCAACGCAATGTCAAGAATCTGTCCACCCATCGCCGGGAAAATTATCAAAATAAACTATAAAATAGGCGACTATGTGCAGGCCGGTCGTGTCATTGCCACCATTTCGGGCAACGAATTTATGGCTTTGCAGCAGAGTTTTGCCGAGTCGGCTGCTGCCTATTCAAAGGCTAAGATGGATTATGAACGTGCCAAAGGATTGTGGGCGGAAAAAATTGGGGCTCAAAAGGACTTTCTTGCTGCCAAAACTTACTATCAAAGCACCCATGCAAGCTATGAGTCTTTGCGCTCACGCATCAATGCTTTAGGCATCAATCCGACTCGCATCGAAAATGGACGGATGTACACGTCATACCCTGTGGTAGCGCCTATCAGCGGATATGTCACGAAAATCAATGGCGTCATCGGGCAATATATCGACGTCGAGACCGATATTGCCGAACTTGTCAACCTCAATGCTTTACAATTAAAGGTGTCGGTCTATGAATCTGATGTGAGACGACTCAAAACCGGGCAGACCGTCCTCTTTGGCATCACGGGAAGCAACAGCCACTCTCTGAAAGCCAGACTCACCACCATTGGTAAGACGGTGAATCCCGAGACAAAAATGATTGACTGCGTAGCCGACATATCCAAGGCCGACGAAGTAAGCATGGTCAACAATAGTTTCGTTGAGGCGGAAATCATTGTCAATACACGGGAAGCACTGGCTCTACCTGCCACTGCCGTTCAGAAACAGGGTGATATCAGCTCTGTCTATGTGGTTGAAAAGCACAAAGACAACAAATATATGCTGAAAAAAACATCGGTCAATGTCGGGGCGACCGATGCATCGTACATCGAAATCAAAACCCAATTGCCTAATAAGGAAATTGTGCTTCAGGGCATCGATATGATGAATTAATAGATCTGATTCATGTTGTCTTGAACAATTGCTAACAACGAACGAAGCATGGAATGTCTGTATTTTCTTTTACAAAAGTCCTTCTATGCTTCGCGAATTTAAAAATAAAAACACTTTCGTCCGAAATACGCCAAGCATATAGAATTTCCCAATATATTGACAATCAATGTATTAGGGAACTTCGTCCTTATCCCCTTATTTTATCACTTGCGGTTAGATATGAAACGGCTGGACGAGAAAGCCCTAACCGCCCTGCGGATAAGCCTCTTTCGCGAGGCCGTTAGGGCTCAACCATATTGCCGTTGAAGCCTTGCCGTCACATAGCAAGATACAAGACCCACAAAGCAAACTATTTTTATGTCACGCAAAATGACAATAACTGCCAAGACATAGCTCATTTTGCGCCAGATGCCCCAGTAGCAATGATCATAAAAACGGTAATCTATTTTTACATATAGAGGAAATAATAACGTGATAGCGACTGAATGCCTTCTCCATAACGTCTGTATGCTATTCGTACCTACACAGTTGGGCGACATCAGACTCAAAGCTGTCTTTTCGTATGGCTTTTGATTTCAGACTCCAGCGATAGTTGTATACCGTCTGCGGTGAATAGAATAAAAGATTTGCGATTTCCGAACTGTCGGTCACGCCAAGTCTTATCAATGCTGCGATGCGCAACTCCGTACTAAGATGGCCGTCCTTAGCTTGAGACATAGAGACGTCATTACGAAAGAGCTTGTTGAGTTCCGTTACGAATGACGGATAAAGCTGAATAAAAGCCTTATCAAAATTATTCAGAAACTCGTTAGCCTCTTCGGTAGTCAAGTCGGCGCTCGACAATTTCGACATCAAGTCACGCACCTGGCCTGCCTTTATTTTCCTACTTACAAGCGTTTTAAAGATTTTAAAACGATTGATGTATTTATCGCAAAGGTCTATGTAAACCTTTGCGAGAGTCTCGCGCTTTGCATTGATATCAAGCAGTCTGCTGTTTGACAACCTTATATCACCATTCAGCTTGTCAAGATTATCATAGCTTTCTTTAAGCTCTTTTCTGCTTAAAGAAAGCAGTTTGTTCTGTCGTTTGATATAATACATCGCCCCCATGACTGCAATGAGCAGCAACGTCAGTCCTATCAGAGACAAGCGCAGATAATTATTGTTCGACAACAACTCCTGTTGGTATGCACTGATTATAGCAGGCCACTCTCTCGCTAAGCCCATGAGGCGCATACGACTGTTGTAAGCACGGGCATTGTGGAGCGAGAAGTTCATGAGCTTCTCCGCATGACTCACAAAACCCTGCGGTTTGTTATAAATGTATATGGCGAGAAACTTCATAGCAACCTCCTGGCGCGTAGCACAGCGTATATCGCCTATAGAAGCCTTGATAAGCCAGGTTTCATATCCTTCGTCATCCCCCAACATACCAAGACATACGGCAAGATTGCAGGCAGCTTGCGCATAGAGCGGGTCACCATAGTGAAGTCGGGTCATGGTCTGACGCCATAAGTCAGCAGCTTTCTGATAATCACCCGAATTCTGCTTGCGAATTGCTTTGTAGAACATGTGACGAGTGCTGGTAGGCGGTGTGTATTTCATGACAAACGAAAGCGAACGGAGTATATCAGGCTTGAGTTTATCCTTGAATTCACTGCCACGATAGTAATCATACCAGAATGATAGAAATGTATATTTTGTACGCCAATACTCTTCGCGCAAATCCTCCGGCACTCCTATGCTGTCCACTTTGTCAAAACATTGCTGGCCGTCACTGTAGAAACCGGCGAGGGAAAGCAAAAGGGAACGATGCATTAGCGCAAGAGATTCATAACGAATATTATGACATGAACGAGCCAAAGACAACTCTTTACAAGTATAGACCATCGCAGAGTCATACTGATAATCATAGTAGCAACTAAAAAGCTTGTCATAAATGTTCAGGAGAGCATCATTGCTTTGCGTATAACGTGCCGCTAACTTTAAGCCATTGATTTTAGATTCACGTTGTCTGATATAAGTGTCACAGTTGTTCATTTCCTTCTCCAATTCAGTATAAAGAGTCTCCAGCTCAGAACTCGATATAGACACTACGTTGAGAAAGGATAAAACGATAATTAAAAATTGTCTCATATAGGCTCAAATTATAATTGCAAAATTAGTAAAAAAGAAA
>JBMNUU010000065.1:0-8297 GCA_050946435.1 Prevotella sp. | reverse complement strand
AATACTTACTCGGTTGTGTCGTAGCACCAAGTTAAGTGAAAATCCTGACATATGCAAGTCTTTCCAAACAAATGTTTGTCAAGGACTTGCATTTATAACAAATAATTAAGCTGCGAATTTAAGGAAGTTAGCAATAATCCAGTGTAAAGGCTTGGACACACATATTACACTTGTATTAAGAAGATGTTACAAAGCCAAAATGGTATGGTAGTATACCATGTATGTCTTAGCATTTAAATATTGGTTGACTTGTCTTAATCATACTTTTATGGAATAAAAGTAAAATCAACATGACCAAGGGAAAATTTAGATGCTCTTGTGAATTCATTTTTTCTATTTTTGCTTTTGCAGTTGTTTTGCCACGCTCCAACAAATATGCCTCCATGTTTACCAATTGCCGTTAAGGCTCCGCCATGATACGGCGGCGTATAGAACGAGCGGAGAGGGGAGCTTTTTAGCCCTGCGGGCTGGTTTTGAGGGGCGAGGCATAGCTCTTTTCGCTCTAGATATTCCCGATAATAAGTATCGAAAAATGACAATTTAATTTTACAGAAAAATCGTTATTGGGCGAGGCGAAACCGTTTCGTCCACCTTCATGCTACCATGGCTTTTGGCTTATAAGGACGTGCTGTGGTAGGCCGCTTGACTTCCGCATCTTGCACGGCTCTTGCAACAGCTTTGAAAAAGGATTGTCATCGGTTTTTTATGTTATGTATACAGAATCATAACATGGGCTTGATACCTTTGCACCGTCTAAGCAAGACATGAATATATTTTGTTTTATTTGGCTCCACGATAAATGAATAAAAAGGGCGCTTTGAACATACGATAGATGAATAAACATTACTTATTATATATGGGAAAACGAATAAACTATTACAAGAAAAATGCTGCAATTGGTCTGCTTGGACTATTACTCGCCGGGACTTTTTCGTCGTGCAGTGATAATGCCGACAATGTAGCGACAGTGCAGCACGAAGCCGGGCAGCCTTTAGAGCTGACCTCTTTTTATCCTGCAACAGGTGGTGCCAAGTGCAGTATTCTGCTTGACGGTAAGAATTTTGGAACGGACGTGAAAGACATCAAGGTCTTCTTTAACAAGAAAAAGGCAGCCATCATCTCGTCGAGTGGTGACCGTATCTATGCCATTGTTCCCCGATTGCCGGGCGATGACCCTGTTGTTAAAGTAGTGGTGGGCAACGATTCCGCTACGTATGACAAGCCTTTTCACTATGTGGCGCAGGCCCAGGTAACTACTGTGGTGGGCAATGGAACGAAAAACTATTTAGAGGGTCCTTTGGACCAGGCACACGTGTATGGTAAATACTTAGAGCTGGATGGTGAAGGCAATTTATTTATGTCGTGGCGCGATGGTGGCTCGTGGGGAGTGGCTCGTATCAGCGAGAAAGACCACATTATGACCACGCTTTATGAGGCCAAGAGCTCTTCAGACCGTGTGTTGTTTGCCAATGGACTGACGGTAGACCGCAAGACGGGTATCTTAACGGCATCGCATGAGTCGGTACCAGAGGTATTCTTCTCTTTTGACCCTCGCGAAGCATGGAATCCGCGTCAGCGCAATGCCAAGTTCTCGGAATCCGATTATGCCTCCATTGTCTGGAACGACCGTTACGCCAACTTTATTACGTTCAGTTCATACGACAACCATTTGTACACGCGTTTCCGCGACGGAAAGGTGGCTCGCATTGACCCCGACACTTATGAGGCTACCATTGTGGCACAAGGGCCTTACGGCTCGCAATACGGGCAGGCCATCAATCCCAAGAAGCCTTGGGAACTGTATATCACCTTACATTCTAACGCCAGACCTGTAGAATTCAGACAGGGTATCATGATGATGGACTTGCGCCATCCCGAACGGGGATTCAAACGACTGAATGCGCCGGGCGGCAGTGCGTTTAGGGATGGTCCCATCGAGGATGCACTGTTTAACTATCCCAAAGATATTAAGTTTGATAACGATGGTAATATGTTCATAGCCGATTATGGCAATCATTGTGTTCGCATGTTGTCGTCTGATGGAGTAGTTTCTACCGTTGCCGGGCAGCCTGGAAAGGCAGGTTATAAGGATGGCGGCCCCGTAGAGTCGCAGTTTAATCACCCATGGGGAGTGGCTGTCAACGAGCAAGGCGAGATCTACATTGCCGACTGGGGAAATGCCCGTATTCGCAAATTGGTAATTGAATGAGACGATAAGAAAATATGAGAGAATTACGATTTTACAGTTTGTTGTGCATTGGGCTGTTGATGAGTGCCCTTTCTTTTGCTCAAAGTCCCGAACAATTAAATATGGCCGGTACCGTTACCGATGAAAGTGGGGAGCCGCTTCCCGGTGCATCAGTGTATATTAAAGATAAACCGGCAGCCGGAACGGTGACAAATGTGGATGGACAATTTTCCATTAAGGTAGACTATGGTGATCGTTTGGTCTTTACTTTCTTGGGATTCAAGCCGGTTGAACACGTCTGTGTTCAATCAGAAAGCGACTTGAAAATTCAGTTCAAGGAAGAGAGTGTTGACCTCGACGAGTTTGTTGTGGTTGGGCTTGGAGCGAAGGAGCGTAAAATAACGTCGGTGGGAGCCGTTACAACGGTCGACGTCAAGCAACTGCAAACTCCCACAACCTCGGTAGCCAATTTGCTGGGCGGTAGGGTTGCCGGCGTTATTTCCCTTCAGGGAAGCGGTGAGCCCGGTAAGAATATTTCTGATTTCTGGGTGCGCGGAATCGGCACCTTCGGCGCCAACAGCAATGCCTTGGTGCTGATAGATGGACTGGAAGGAGACCTGAATACCATTGATCCCGCAGACATTGAGAGCTTTTCGGTGCTGAAAGATGCTTCGGCAACAGCTGTCTATGGCGTGCGAGGTGCCAATGGTGTGGTACTGGTGACGACCAAGAAAGGAACCGTTGACCGTATCCAAATTACAGGCCGTGCCAATGTGACTCTGTCACACTTGAATCGCTTACCGAAATATCTGGGAGCTTATGATTATGCGCAATTGGCCAATGAAGCACGCCTGGTGCGAGGAGAGGCTCCGCTGTATTCGGAAACAGAGATGGGAATCATCAAAGACGGGCTGGACCCGGATTTGTATCCTAATGTAAATTGGCAGAAGGAAATATTGAACAAGAACTTTTGGCGAAGGAGTTATTATGTCAGTGGACGAGGAGGTAGTGAAGTGGCCCGTTATTTTCTCAGCCTCGGGATGAACAAAGAGACTGCGGCCTACAAGGTAGATAAGGACAGCCCCTATGCTTCCAATGTGGGCTTCAGCAATTATAACTATCGTGTCAATCTCGACTTGAACCTCACGAAGACCACTGCTGTTTATGTGGGAGCTGATGGCTTTTACTCTCAATTGGACCAACCTGGTGTGGCCAATACCGATTATATATGGAACGCACAGGCTCGGCTTACCCCTTTGGCCATTCCGAAGATTTATTCCAATGGTTTGTTTCCCGGTATTGGCGCCAACAGTCAATCGTCACCTTTAGTGATGATCAATCACACAGGTAAAGCCTCCGACCAGGTATTCAAGGGCAAGACCACCATTGCCTTAAATCAGGACCTTTCGTTTTTGCTGAAAGGACTGCGGTTTAGAATGCAAGGGGCTTACGATATTAATAGCTATTTTAGCGAGCGCAGAACTATACAGCCAGCCCTTTATGAGGCTACCGGACGCGACTACGATGGCACGCTGCTTATGCAAGAACGGGTGCAAGCCCAGAAAGCAGCGTACAGCAAGTCTACACAACAGTACCGCAAGTATCATTTCGAGGCAACTCTTAATTACGATCACATCTTTGGAAAAGATCATCGGACATCGGCTTTGATTTATTATTATATTAGTGATGAGAAAGATTCACGCGACGCCACGAGTAATCTCTCGGCAATACCATTGCGCTATCAAGGTGTTTCGGGACGTTTTACCTATGGCTTCCGCGATACTTATCTCATAGATCTAAACTTTGGCTACACGGGATCGGAGAATTTCCAGCCGGGTAAACAATATGGATTCTTCCCATCTGTTGCAGTAGGGTGGATCCCCACCAGCTATGAGATAATCAGAAAACGTCTTCCTTGGCTCACACACTTTAAAATTAGAGCATCGTATGGAACGGTAGGTAACGACCGCATCACGAGTTTCCGTTTTCCCTACCTCACAAAAGTGAACGAAGGCACGTCAACCGTGTGGGGCGTTCCGGGCATCGAGACGATTAGCGAGACACGAATCGGAGCCGACAACCTGGCTTGGGAGCGTGCTATCAAGATGAATGTGGGTGTAGAAGGCAAGCTGTTCGACAACAAGCTCGAATTTGTGGTCGATGTGTTTAAGGACCAGCGCAATGGTATCTTCCAGCAACGTGTGCAGGTCCCCGAGTATGTGGGTGTGGTTTCCAATCCCTATGCCAATGTGGGACGAATGAAAAGCTCTGGAGCCGACGGCAATGTGAGCTTCACGACCTCTGTGACTAAAGACTTAGGATTCACGATAAGGGGTAACTTTACCTATTCAAAGAACACCGTGCAGAATTGGGAACAGGCGTATCTGGAGTATCCTTACTTAGAGTATAACGGTTTTCCTTACAACTCTATTCGCGGTTACCAGGCCATCGGCCTATTTAAGGACGAAGACGATGTCAAGTATAGTCCGCAGCAAACCTTCGGACCAGTGATGCCGGGTGATATCAAATACAAGGATGTGAATGGTGATGGCGTGATCGATGCCATGGATAAAGTACC
The DNA here is from genome assembly GCA_050946435.1 of Prevotella sp. Taxonomy (GTDB): domain Bacteria; phylum Bacteroidota; class Bacteroidia; order Bacteroidales; family Bacteroidaceae; genus Prevotella. Next base: position 3,531 of record JBMNUU010000065.1, on the reverse strand, counting down.
ATTGACACATAGCAATTACCCTCTGTTCATGTACGGTTTCGGTACGGAGATAAGGTATAAGAACTTTACGCTCGGCGTGTTGTTCAAGGGAACGGGAAAGACATCGTTCTTCTATGTAGGACAACCCACGAGAGTTGCCGGAGAAACCGAGGTTAACGGCATGGGATATATGCCTTTCTTCCAAGGGCATGAAGGCAATGTGCTGGCAATGGCTGCCGATCCTGCCAATCGTTGGATTCCCAAGGAATATGCGGCTGCCCACGGCATAGATCCTTCTTTGGCCGAAAATCCCAATGCCCTATTTCCACGCTTGCAGTACGGCGCAAATGCCAATAACAGCCAGTTGTCTACCTTCTGGGAGGGAGACTCGCGATATCTGCGTTTGCAGGAAATCACATTAAACTACCATGTGGACTCCAGAATCATGAAGAAAATCGGGATTAGTTCTCTTGATTTGCAGCTGATAGGCTCAAATCTATGCACCTGGGATAAAGTCAACCTCTTCGATCCCGAGCAGGCTGTCTGGAATGGTCGTAAATATCCCATTCCGTCAACCTACACTTTTCAAATCTATGTAAATATATAAATCATGAGTATACATTCTATCTCTATAGGCAAGTTGTTGTCTTCAAAGAATCTTTCTTTTGCCTTGGCACTGGGGTGCCTGGGATTGACGTCGATTTCATGTGGAGACTACCTTAATATCGACGGCTACTTTGATGACGAGTTCAATATCGATTCGGCCTATGCCAATGCCCGATACATCGAAGCCTATATGTGGGGAGCGGCTGCTATGTTCCCCGATGAGTCAAACACTATTCGATTTGGTTATACCCCCGGACCGATGTCGACCGACGAAGGACTGAACGGATTGACAGGAGGCGGGGCAAGTAATGTGTATTATGGAATGGATTTTGCTACCGGGCGAATCACTCCGGACTTTTATGGCGATTCCCATCCCAACCTAAACCAATGGAATAACTATTACAAGATTATTCGTAAAGCCAATAATGTTCTGGCAAATCTTGATACCCCAAAGGATCTGACAACCTCAGACCGATTGCGTATCGAAGGTTATACACGTTTCATCCGGGCCTACGCCTATTACAATTTGCTGGTGGACTATGGCCCTCCCATCCTGTTGGGTGATGAAGTGGTCAATACCAACGAAGAATTAAGTTATTATGATCGGCCACGATCTACTTATGATGAAGCCATGGAGTATGTCTGCTCGGAATTTGAAAAAGCCGGCGACTTGATGCCTGCCGACGTGGGAATCCTAAACTTTGGACGGCCTACGAAGGGAGCAGCCTACGCAATGGTAGCGCGTTTACGTCTCATTCATGCCAGTCCGTTGTTTAATGGCGGCGCTGTTGCCAATGCGTATTATGGCAACTGGAAGCGGAAGACAGACGGTGAGAATTACGTATCGCAGACGTATGACGAAAAGCGCTGGGCTTTGGCAGCAGCAGCCGCGAAAAGGGTGATAGATATGGGAATGTATCAGCTCTACACCGTGAAGGCAAACGAGTCTACAAAGCCTTTACCGGAGGGCGTGACCAGCGACCCTGATTATTACAAGCCCTATCCTCAAGGTGCTGCGGGCATTGATGCCTTGCATTCTTATTCTGATATCTTTACCGGAGAGGCCGTGTCATCCATCAACAAAGAGTTAATATGGGCACGCAATACCGACTACCTCAACAGTACGATTAACAAAGGAGCATTTCCCCCGAGTTTAGGAGGATGGGGACGCTTTTGTGTGACACAGAAGGTTGTCGATGCTTACCTGATGGAAGATGGGCGTACGAAGGAAGAAGCACTCGGCGATACGTATTTTGAAAAGGTATCAGATCTTCCTGAGCAAGGCAAGTTTGAAGACCTCTTTACCGAGAAAGCAAAGAATTTCTCGGGCTATACCTTGAATGCAGGTGTGTATAAAATGTACGACCATCGCGAGATGAGGTTCTATGCATCGGTGGGATTTAATGAGGCTGTTTGGTCGGCTTTGTCGAGTACGAACAGCAATATGCACACGGCAAAATATTATTATCAAGACGAAGACGGACGCGGTGGCGTGACGGCTACATCGCCTAATTACCCCATTACGGGTTATGTCATCAAGAAGTGGGCTCATCCATACGACGCTTTTCTCGGAACCGGAGCACGCCGTATTCCCAAGGCTTATCCCATTATCCGCTATGCCGAGATACTCTTGTCGTATGCTGAGGCGCTCAACAACCTAACAACCACACATACTGTGCAGTTGGGTGGCAAAGAGTACACCTTGTCAAGAGACGAGAATGAGATAAAGAAATCATTCAATTTGGTGCGCTATCGTGCTGGCTTGCCGGGTTTGCGGCAGGAGGAACTCAAGAATCCGGAATTGCTGCAGAAGGCCATTGAGCGTGAGCGTATGGTCGAATTCCTGTGGGAGAACCGCCGTTTCTACGATATTCGCCGTTGGGGTGGATACGAGGAGTCGGAGCGTGAACCCATCCGAGGCATGAACCCCGATGGAGCAACACCTGAGGCTTATTATCGCAGAACCATTCCTGCTACGTCATCGTTCCTCACCCGTGTGGTGGACAAAAAACTCATTTGGTTGCCCATTCCACGCACGGAGATGAGACGATTGCCCTCGTTAGACCAAAATCCGGGATACAATTAAACCAATCGAGACCCGGTTCCCCGGGTCTCAAATCAATAGAACTTATCATGAATATTAAGATACAATATCTATTAGTTTTCGTCCTGTTCGTAACTCTTGTTTCGTGTAACGACGATGACATCTTTGAACAGGAGATGTACAAGAACCGTGTGGCACTGATAAGCAGCGACTACTACAATTCGTATAAAGAGGTTGTACATCTTACGGGCGAAGAAGTGGTGGGCTATATCGCTGCTTCGGTGGGAGGAACTCATGCGCCAACGCAGGACATGGACATCACTTTGAAAGAGGATCCTACGCAGTTGGCCTTTTACAATTATTCTATTTACGATGCTGACGAATCGCTTTATGCAAAAGCCCTTGCGCCTTCAAAATATGAAATTGCAGACTATACGATTCACATCAAGGCGGGTGAGCGTACCGGGCGTACGATGATTAAGCTCCGCCCCGAAGGCTTGTCGCCCGATTCGGTCTATTTCATCTCGCTCAAGGCTGATGAAACGCCGGGCGTTGAGATAAATCCGAAAAAGAATACTATTCTTTATCAGGTGTTGTTGGAAAACGACTATGCCTCACAGGCCACCAATTCGCTCTATACCATGACAGGAACGGCCAATGGTATGGCTACGGCTGCTAACAAAATATTGTTTCCTTTAACGCGAAATCGTGTGAGGATGATTGCCGGCAACGAGAACTTTATTTCGAAAGTGCCTGAAATTAAGAAAACATCACTTATCTCCTTAAATTCGCAGCTTAATTATTTGTTATAAATGCAAGTCCTTGACAAACATTTGTTTGGAAAGACTTGCATATGTCAGGATTTTCACTTAACTTGGTGCTACGACACAACCGAGTAAGTA
>JBMNUU010000064.1:0-8670 GCA_050946435.1 Prevotella sp. | reverse complement strand
AGGTCCGCACAAAGTGAGTGGTACGGTGAAGGATGCCGATGGCGAGCCGCTCATTGGTGTGAGCGTTATGGTAAAGGGAACGACTACCGGTGTGGTGACCGACTTGGATGGTAACTACAGTTTCACAACCGATGTCGCTGATCCGGTCTTGGTATACTCTTATATAGGTTATGCCACACAGGAAGTGCCCCTGCACGGGCGCAGCACCATCAACCTCATGATGAAAGAGGACTCACAGCTCATCAACGAGGTGGTGGTAACGGCCATGGGTATTCAGCGCAAGGAGCAGTCGCTGACCTATGCTACTCAGCGTGTGAAGGCTGAGGACCTGATGAAGGTGGAGGATCCCAACCTCGCCAACTCCCTCGAGGGTAAGGTCTCGGGCCTGACAGTAACACCGAGTGCCGGCGGTGCCGGTGGCGGTACCAAGATTGTGCTCCGCGGTAGCAAGTCTATTCTCGGTAACAGTTCACCGCTCATCGTGGTGGACGGAGTGCCTATGTCCAACAATACGCGCAACCAGCGCAGCATGAATGGCGAGGGCTTTGCCTACAGCGGTATGTCAGAAGGTTCCGATCCGCTTTCGTTGATCAACCCTGACGACATTGAGTCCATCAACGTGCTTAAGGGTGCCAACGCTGCTGCCCTTTACGGTTCGGCTGCTGCCAACGGTGTGGTGATGATTACCACAAAGAAGGGACGTGAAGGAAGGCTCGATATTAGTGTTACTTCCAACGTAACGTTCGACTCACCCTTGCTCACTCCGGACATCCAGAATGTGTACGGGGCAACGATCAAGGGAAACACCGTGCAGATGGATGGATGGGGTGCCAAGATTGGCGGACTGTCTGATGACCAGCTTGTTGTACACTCTCCGCTCAATGTCACCAACTTCCCTGCCGATTCTTACACCGATATTTATCTGCGTAATCATGGCAATGATGATATCAGCGATTTCTTCCGCACGGGTGTGACAACCAATAACTCGTTGGCCCTGTCGGGTGGTACGGAGAAAATCACGACCTATTTCTCTATAGCCAACAGCCATGCCAACGGAATGATGCGCAACAACAATTATAACCGTAACACGTTTAATTTCCGTCAAAGTTATAATTTCTTCAAACGCCTTAAGATCGAGGCTTCCATCAACTATGCACAGACCATTACCCGCAACCGTCCTGGCGGGGGTACGGTGCTCAATCCTCTGTATCACCTCTATCTCACGCCGCGCAATATCGATATGGGTTATTATCGTGACAACTATGTTACGCAAGATGCCCATTGGTTGTCGGGCAACCAGTCGTATTATAAACTTGTGGACAGTGGTTACCTCCTTACCTCCGGGCGGGCTCTCCTGACCGGGCCTCGCCAGAACTGGGCTTTCATGAGCTCGTCCAACAATAACCCTTACTGGATTATCAATATGGGTAGAGGTAAACAGAAGGAGGACCGGATTTGGGGTACACTCTCTGCAAATCTGGACATTTACGATGGTCTTAGTTTCCAGGCCCGTGTCAATTACGACCACACGCGTTACCATGAAGCGAGCCAACGTTACGCTACGACGTTCTTGCCCTCTACCATGGAAGATTACGGGCGTATATGGGATTCGGAAACCAAATCAACGGAGATTTACATTGACTATCTGCTCAATTACAACAAGACCTTCAATGACTTTGATGTTTCGGCCACTGCGGGATGGGTAGGCCACACGGTGAAAGGCGAGTACAAGGGTACCGATGCCATAGCTACGTTCGTAGACCGCACCATGCAGAAAATGCCGACTAAGGTGAACTATTTTGATGTGAGCGCCGGTGGCATGGGTACGACGTCAGCCCACAAGAGCTCCAATTGGGATCATGCCGTGTTGTTCACGGGACAGGTAGGCTGGAAGGAAATGGTATATGTTGACGCTTCTTATCGTCAGGACTGGTATCGTCCGTTCCGCTATTTCAAGCTTAGTGGTATTTCGAACACCGATAATTACGGATATTTTGGAGTCGGCGCCAATGCCATTGTTTCCAAGATGGTGAAGATGCCAGAGGTGCTTGATTATCTGAAGGTTCGTGCTTCTTATTCAGAAGTGGGTAACTCCATTCCAAACATTGCATACGATGCCGTGAATGTGAATTTGCAGACCGGTGCCATTAACGGCAGCAACTACGCACAGTTTGTTGATCCGCGTCCGGAGAAGACCAAGTCGTTCGAGGTTGGTATCGAGTCTTCGTGGCTCAAGGACCGCCTGAATTTCGACTTGACCTACTACAATGCTACGATGAGCAATCTTTATATGACTGCCGGTACGGGTACAGGTTTGGTGGAAAATATGAATTCTGCCAAGGTGCGCAACCAGGGTGTGGAGATGACTCTTGGTTATAATTTCAAGCCTACAAGATGGCTGAGTTGGCGTACGTCTGTCAATGTATCCTATAACAAGAACAAAATCTTGGAAACCGCATACGATGCGGAGGGTAAGGAACGGCTTGTTGAACAGAAGGTGGCCGGTACACACGTACAATATAAGAAGGGCGGCTCTATCGGAGATATATATATCCCGGACTTTGCCCGTGACGAGAAGGGGAATATCATACTGAACACCAAGGGACAGCCGATGTTCGACACAAGCGGCAAACTGCAATATGTCGGCAATATGAATGCCGATTGGCAGTTGGGTTGGAGCAATATGCTTACTTGGAAAGACCTCAGCCTGTCGTTCCTCATCAACGGGCGCATTGGCGGCAAAGTTATCAGCCTTACCGAGCAGCAACTTGATTACTACGGCTACTCACAGCGAACAGCCGACGCACGTCTTCATGCCGAGAACAACAATATTGTGGCAACCGAATACGGCAATGTGCCGGGAATGGTTTTGCCTGACGGCAGTGGGCGTATTATCCCTATACAGTCTTACTATCAGGCTCTTGGTGCTGCCGACAGTCCTATCGACTACATTTATAATGGCACCAACTTCCGCTTGCGCGAGCTGTCTTTGGGGTATACTTTCCGCGACTTGTTTGGCATGAACCGCAATTTGTCTGTTTCGTTCATTGCACGTAACTTGTTCTTCTTCTACAAGGACTCGCCTACAGACCCCGACGTATCGCTGTCTACACAAAACGGACTGGGTGCTTTCGAGTTGTTTAACATGCCCTCGACACGCTCTTACGGCTTGTCTTTGAAGATGAATTTCTAAACCTAAGCTAAATCAAACACAATGAAACCAAAAAATATAGGAAAACTTCTGGTTGGGTCTCTTGCAGGACTCATGCTCAGTTCTTGTCTCGATTTTGATGTGACCGGAGCCGAGTTCAGCCAAACAGAAAAGAATGAGTCGAAAGTAGTGCGCCAGGGAAAGGTAGACTCCATCAACTATAAGGTCAGCCTGACGGAAGCCCAGTTCGATGCAGTAATGAATAAGGTGCAAACCAATATGAGCATAGCTCTTGGTGGTCTCTATGGCATGCGTGGCGGCAAGGAAGGTAATCCGCCCGTATCCCATGCCTATCAATATTATTCATCATTCTATCAGGATGCCTTTGCCCAGTATGGTGTCATTCCTCATGTTAATTATCCTTATTCGGGTATCAATATTGTTTCGTCTTCTGCCATTGATTTGAAAGCCTATGGTGGCGCTTACGGTGCTTATCATACATGTGTTAAGTCTGTGGTGCCGTTGCTCAACATGGAGGAGATCGACTCCCTGCCGGAGATTAAGGCCACCTATTTGCTCTTCTTCGATATGGCATCCGTGGAGTGTGTCGATAATTACGGCCCCATGCCTTATCAGGATTTCAAGACTAACAAACAGAAGCGGCCGTTTACTTACGACAATCTGGAAACCATCTATAATACGGTTGTGGCTAATATTGACACTATCGTGGCTTGTTATGATTATTTTGAGCAGAACCGTCCGGATTGGTATAAGAAGAAGGTGCTGGAAGCTTTGTCTTTTAACACCATGTGCAGTCCTCAGATCATGGACGGCGGATTCAAAAATCTGGATGCGCTGAAGCGGTTTGCCAATTCGTTGAAGCTTCGTATGGCTATGCACATTGTTAAAGTCGACCCGGATAAGGCCAAACGCTGGGCCGAGGAGTCAGTAGCTTCGGGAGTGATCGAAACCGAAGAACAGGAGATGGCGTTTATGACAACCATTCATGGCGCCGGAAACCCGCTGAAGGATGTGTGGAATAGCTGGGGCGATATGCGTCTGGGTGCCGGTTTTGAGCAAGTGCTGAAAGCCTACAATCACCCTTTCTTGGAAACGCTTTTCACGAAGAACGATAGAATCGTGTCTGTAAAGGGAGATGAATATACATTGAATGCCGGGGAGAAAGTGTGTGGCATTCTGGCCGGAGCTCACGTTGGTCAGGAGCAAAACTCTACATCAAATCCCTATAACGGCTTCTCAAAACTTAATGAGATCACGATAGGTAGTGCACCGATCTATCTGATGAAGTTGTCGGAGGTGTGTTTCCTCCGCGCCGAGGGTGCCGTAAGAGGATGGAACATGCAGGGCTCAGCCAAGGAATTCTATGAGAAGGGTATTCGTGAAGGTAACTTCATGGATCGCAAAATACAAATTCCACCTTTTAAGGGAGTGTATGAAGCTGCCATGGATGATTATCTGCAAATAGAAAAGGCAGCTCCATTTACCTATGTGGATCCCACGGGCAATGATGAAGATCGAGTGAGCGAGATAACCGTAGGCGTGAAGTGGGATGATGGCGATGACCGCGAAGTGAAACTGGAGAAGATCATTACCCAGAAATACATTGCTGGCTTCCCCAATAGCATTGAAGCATGGGTTGATCTGCGACGCACGGGCTATCCGCGCTTGTTCAAGATGCTGAATCTGCAGGACGGTGACGGTTCGTTGCAAGACGGTGATATTGTACGTAGGTTGCCTTTCCCCGATTCTGCCGATCCATCGACCAAGAAGGATATTGATGCTACAGGCATGGAGGCTCTCGGAGCTCCTGACAAGCAATCCACACGTTTGTGGTGGGATGTGGATGCCCCCAACTTTTAAGGATGTTCAAGTCCCGATGGCTTGACTGTCTGGGCTTTACTGAAAAGGCTGTGGAGACATGACAAACGGTTATTGTCTCCATAGCCTTGAAAACCTGAAACAACATCATAGGGCGAATGATGGAAAAATATGCCCACAATATAATATGGTTATATTATTATTTTCTTAAACCAAAACTAAAGTATTATGAAGAAAAGAATTACTTTGTCAACGCTACTTGTCGCGTTGTTGCTGATTGGAGGCTCAGCTTCCGTTCATGCGCAGAAGTACAATTTCGAAAAATTCAGCTGGCTAAAACTGGTTGATGTCTTTGCTACCGCTTTGGAAGAAGGCAAAAACTATCCCACCGATCAGGAAATTGCCAATGCGATGGGTATGACCACCACCGATCTGGCGTTTATCAAGTCGCACGTCAAGATTCGAGAACGCATCGGTGATGACCGTCGACTGATCCCCGAAACCAAAGAGGGACGCAAAATGTGGCTGAACTTCCCAATGGGAAGCGGTAAGGGTGGCGATGCAGGCTATCCTACGGGCGTATGGCACAGCGATGTGTTCTCACTCTGGAACTATACAAATCTCTATGGTGGTTGGAACCACAGCATCGGTCAGGTTCCCGGCGCATGGATTGATGCAGCCCATAAGAATGGATGTAATATGTTAGGAGGAACGTGCTTCTTTGACAGTGGTGCTGCCGGAGGTTACGCACAGTGGACGAGTTTTGCTTCTGCTAAGAGCTCCAATTCTAACGTGTCCTATGATGGCTTTAGGAATGTGAAGCCGACAATCCACATGTTGTTGTATTTTGGCATGGATGGTATCAATATTAACTGGGAAGTTGGTGAGTATAGCATGGGTAATTACAAGAAATTCCATCAAGCCTTGTATAAATATGCTCATGAGATTGGTTTTGACAATTTCCATTTAGGAATATACACTACGGCTACTTTCTTGTCATTTAACTTGGCAACAAATCGCTATGCAGATGAGAATGGCCAGATATCCGATTTCATGCTTAACTATGGCGGTGAATATAATGCCGGCGAATCGGTCCAGGCCGCCCAAGGGGCTAACAGCACGTTAGGAGCTTCGAGGCTATATCAAGGCTTTTGGATTGTGGGTATGAATCATGGGTGGACGAATATGTCAGAAACCAAAGACATGAATATCTGCCTTTGGGGAGAGCATGACAACACTCGTTTCTGGAGCTATAACTCCGGTGCGGGAACCATGGAACAGCAAGATAACTATCAGCGTTTTTTGGAGCGTGCCTTCAGTGGCGGTAATCTTAACCCGCTGAACAGGCCGACTGTGAGCAATAGTGGCAATAATATGGAGTGGACCGGTAACATTCCGCCTCTCAGCACATTTGCCGGTTTCTCAGAGTGGATTCCGGAGCGTTCTACTGTGAAGGGTAAATTCCCCTTCTATACCAACTTCAATCTTGGTAACGGTGACCGTTATAACTATCGTGGCAAGAAGTCTTCCGGTGCATGGTATAACATGGCTGCCCAAGACGTGGTTCCCACATACCGTTGGTTGGTGCTTCAGGGAGGCCAGAAAGTGTCTAAAGATGCAACTCTGAGCAATGATATCGAAGTGGCTTTTTCTCATAATGATGCGTTCAACGGTGGTTCTTGCCTTGAGTTGAAGGGCGATGCTTCGAAGCAGACGGATGTAGTGCTTTACAAGACCGATATTACACCTAATGACGGTGGTGCCTATGCGCTTGTAGCCATCAAGGGTGCCGGTGAAAGAAACGATGAAGCCATACCGAGCAACCTCTCGCTCATTCTTGAAGTCAACGGCAGCTGGAAGGAATATAAAGTTCCTGACAATGCGGGCAAGACTTGGGAAGAACATCGCATCGAGCTTGGTCTTTCTTCATCTGACGTGATTACCCATATCGGTCTTCGCGTTCAGGGTGGTAACAACAACTACCACATGTATGTAGGTGAACTCCAACTGAACGATGGTCATAAGGTGGCACCAAAGTCTGTAAGCAATCTGAATGTGGAGAAGACCGACGAAACCAAGGCTACTATGGACTTGAAGTTGAATTGGGATGTAGATGCTGTTGCTGATGAGTATGGTCGTGTGCTTAACGAAGATGCCGGCATCGATCACTTTGAAATTCTCTTTAAGGACGGTGAAAATGGTAAGATTAGTGAAGTTGGCCGTACCACACAGTGGGCTACATTCATCCCCGCACTTGGTGTGGAGAACGCAGAGAATCCGTACATCGGCGTGGTAGCCGTATCCAAGGACCTGAAGACCATGTCTGAACCGGTTTGGCAGGCCGTAGAGAAATCACAGAACTTGGAAGAAGATCCGTTCGGCACTTACGGACAGTGTTCGCTTGACAAGAATGCAAATGGTTTTGAAGCAGCAACTAAGTTGCGCGGAGTGGAAAAGTTCCAGACCAGTGGAAATCCTGAGGGCGACATTACTTACACCCGGACTTATGCAGAATTTCAGGCTGACAACAATGGTGGCAAGGCTGCTTATCTGAACTATCATCATGCAGAGAATCTTACGCTGAAGGTAAGACAAGGTACAACATTTGATTTTAATCTTAAGGGCTTCAATGGTGAAGAAATCAACGGCGGTGCAAGCAAAGACGACTGTCGTTATTGCTTTGTAGGCGGTTGGATTGATTTCGATGGCAGTGGCACGTTCAATTACGGTCTCGGCCCAGTTGAGCAGATGTTGTGGTTGCCTCAATACGATGGTAGGACTGACCAGGAGAACTTCCAGTTCGACCAGGGCAGTGCGGATGGCACTGATCCTATGGGTGAACGCGTGTTCCGTGCAGGTTCTTTGCGTAAGGGCAATCCTTGTCTTGTTAAGGGCGATGGTCTGAAAGGTACCATTACTATCCCTGCCGATGCACACTTAGGCAAGAGCCGTCTGCGTATCGTTTACTCGGATGCGTGGTTTGCAGGTCAGTTCAGTCCTACTACCAATCATAACAAGGGCTATGCACTTGATATTGATGTAGAGATTGTTGGTGACAATGTAGACGGACAGCGTGGTCCGAAGGATTTCCACGATGCAGGAGAACCTGACGATTGGACCGTTATCACTGACATCAAGGATGTGAACAAGGTATCAACAGAGGAAGCTTCCGTTAAGGTGGTAGACGGCCGGTTGGTATTTGAAAACACATTAAAGGCTGAAATCTTCAACACGAACGGTATGCTGATGAAGTCGATTTCACGTCCGCATGTAGTGTACGGTAGAAACCTTGTCAAGGGCGTTTATATCATTCGCCTGAATGGTAAGAAGACAGTTAAAGTAATCATCTGATGATTTATATTATTTAAAAATTAGGCACGGATGGGGTCTCCTTGCGGGAGCCTAATCCGTGCCTTTTAAATTTGATGTAACACCTGATATGATGGTAAACTATCAATTAAAATGGTTTGGCATGCGAACAATTGGAAAGTTGTTGTTGGGTATGGCCTTGTTGCCGCCACCCATTTGTGCTGCAACCGCTAAGGAAGCTGGCGATAAAGGGTTGGCAAATGAGGAAGTTGTGGTTTTCGACAATGCCCACAGTGACATTCCTTATAGAATACCGGCGTTGACCTATACGCGAGATGGTAAGCTCATTGCCGTGTGCGACTATCGGGTGA
>JBMNUU010000063.1:0-8686 GCA_050946435.1 Prevotella sp. | reverse complement strand
TGCAAAATCACTTACCCTCCAAATTTTTCAATGAAAAAGTTGAGATAACGAGCCTTTTCTTCCAAAATGTTGACATAAATCAAGCGACAAGGATTTTTTAGAGTCCCTTGTCGCTTATTCTTTCTATTATGAATTTATCTTCCCCTATATCCTATTATTATATAGACGAAAGACACTGTTCGTCATTGGCTTTATTCAAAATTGAGTTCCGGGGCCTTTTCTGCACCGGTAGCTGCTTCAAATTTAGTCATGCGGTCGAAACCAAATACCCCTGCAAACAACACATTTGGGAACCGACGCACATTCTGGTTATAGGTTTGCACAGCCTCATTGTACTGTTGGCGGGCTTCGTTAATCCTATTTTCGGTACCTTCCAGCTGCACTTGCAAACTCTTGAAATTCTCGTTTGCTTTCAACTCTGGGTATCGCTCTGCCACAAGCATGAGTCTTCCCAATGCCTGCGAAAGCTCTCCCTGCGCATTTTGGAACTGCTGTAGCTTCTCTGGCGTAAGATTATTGGCATCCAGTTTGATTTGAGAAACAGACGCACGCGCCTTGGTCACAGCCTCGAACGTCTCTTTTTCATGCTTGGCATAAGCCTGCACAGTCTTCGCCAGGTTTGGAATCAGGTCGGCACGGCGCTGATAGGTAGCTTGCACATTGGCCAAGGCCGTTGTCGCCGTCTCCTGGTCATTCACCATACCATTATAAGCGTTACATCCGCCCATACATAAAATAGCTATCAAAATGATGATGACCAGCCAAATATTCTTTCTTGTTTTCATCTGATTATAAATTAAGAATTTTTACGTTGTTGATTTTTACAAGCAAATATATCCCTATTAGGTCCTACGAGTCTTATTCCGTCAAAGCTGTTACCATCCGCCGCCGGCACCACCTCCACCGAAACTTCCACCACCAAAGCTTCCGCCGCCGGTTCCACCTCCGAAGCCGCCAAAGCCACCACCCCCGCCAAAGATGAACGGAGGAAACCAGTCGTCGTCATTCCGGCGCCTGCTCCGTTTGTGTGGCTTTTTCTTGATGATTCCAAAAGTTTCAAGAATGTATCGAATCAGCATGAGGATGGGCCAGCCAAAGAAGACCAATAGGAGAAATATGATCATCACCCCATCCTCCTCCGAATATTCATCGGGGTCGTCGATTTTGGGGATGCCCGTTTTGCCTGTCTTCAGCTTGTTATAAAGTGCTCTTGAAGTCTGCCAAACAGCCATATCGATATCATTGACCTTCATATTGGCCACGATACACGCCCTAGCGATATCGTCACATTCTATATCGGTCAAATCACCTTCGAGCCCCTTTCCAGGCGCAACAAAATATTTCCGGTCATTGACGGCTACAACAACCACAAGGCCCCGTCTCTCTTTCTTAGTGCCCACTCCGTATTTATTGCCAATATCCTGAGCCATACGGAAGCAGTCGGCATTCTTCACATTACCAACTACGACAAACACCGTTTGCACCCCACATTCCGTGTGCAACTTTCTCAAGTATACGTCTGATGAATCGCGGGCATCAAGAGACATCAAATTCTCCGGGTCGCAGACATATTTTGTGCGATCCTGAAGGTGTACCATAGGCACGTCATCAGCTGACCACACCTTGGCATTGGCCGTCAATGCAGTCAATGCTAAGATTATAGTAAGCAGAAAGTCGTAGAGCCTGGACCCCATTCAATATTTATTCGGTTAATCGTCTTTGAAGTTAAGAGACAAAAACGACTTTAATTACATCTATTATTTTTTGATTTTAGACCAGATCCATAACAGTATGACAGCACCAACAATGGCTGTACCTATCTGTCCCAACACTCCGTTCCATTCGATACCAAACCATCCAAGTACATTACCGCCAACAAAACCACCGACGAGTCCAAGAAGAAGATCTACCAAACAGCCCTGGCCCTCATGGCCCATAATCTTACCAGCAATTAAACCTGCTACAATACCTACAATAATTGTCCAAATCATAATTCCAATTCATTTAAAAAAGTTAGTATTCTGTACGGCAAAGATACGATTTTTCTTGTAAAATCAAAACATTTAGACAAAAAATATCAACACAAAACCTATTAGACGGATATAAAGTCTTATAGGAATTTATAACAAGAATCTTTACGTTAATTGCCGTAATAATATGAAAAAATAGGATTATAAACCGATAATATTCATTATATTTGCAAAAAAGGGAGACAGAAAAATGAAGACAAAAGAATTCTGGGAAGCCAACACCTCCTTTAAGGCAAAACTTAAAGACGGTGACATCGACGAGGCCCGACGTCTGCTCTATCGCATGACACAACTCTATCCCTATATCATCGATAACGACCTGATAGGCAACAAAGCCATCATTCATAATGCCCTTCGGCTTGACAAAGCCATCGTGAATTTTAATCTTGCCTATTTCGTGCCATACGCGATACGTCTGGCCGATTCCGACTGGGAGGGCATGAAACGAAACGACCGGATTGTCCCGTCTCTGGGTCAGCGCATCACCAACCGACTGATGAACGGCATAGCCAATCGGTCTGAAGAATACGTCAAGGGCGTGATGCCTTTTTTTAGAAAAGCATTGCAGCACAACCCGAGCAACAAGGACAATCTGCGCCATTTGGCCCAACTGTATGTTCGCGTAAAGCTGAAGTCACAGGCCATCGCCATCTATAAGAAATTGTTGCAACTTCACCACGATAGCTATCTCTATGCCGAACTGGCCGACCTCCTCACTACGCCCGGCGACAGAATTGCCCTGTTGTGTATGGCTATCGTACATCAGAACAACGAGAGTTACAACATGGCCAACCGCTACCATCTGGCCGAATTGCTGCAACTGCCCGAGCCAACTCGCGCGGCCTACGAGATAGAACGAAGCGTGGCAGCCAGGAAAAAAGCCAAACAGCCCATCCCTGCCGACGTAGACCGTATGGCACGCCTTCTTTCCGCTTACTCTCCAGTAACGGAAGCCGAGCAAAAACTATATTACGAAAGGCAGAAACCGATAGCGGAAAAAATAATCAACGGTTAAAAAGCAAAAAAATAACGGTTTCATGGGATACTCCCCCGAGAAAACCAAACACAAACAAATTGTTAGAAAACAAGCATTTGGGATAATGAAATCAGCCATAACCATACAGCCCGCCACCCGCAGTCAGGCACCGGAAATAGCCACGCTCATTATGCTGGCCATGAATCACGACTGCTGCAAAAACCTTGCGGGGCCACACCATACGCTCGAAGACTTCCACCACATGATGACCCAGTTGGTAGAGATGGACGAAAGTCTATACAGCTATCGCAACACGCTGACAGCCGTCACGCGCAAAGACGAGCTCATAGGCATTTGCACAGCCTATGATGGCAAGGACTTCAGGCGGCTCAGATCTCCTTTTGTTGAAGCCGCTCGGGAACAGCTGCAACAAGAATTCAGCGATATGGCTGAAGAAACAACAACCGGAGAATTCTATATCGACTCGCTGGCTGTCAAGTCTGCCTATCAGGGGCAGGGCATCGCCACAGCACTGCTTAGGGCCGTTATCAATCAGCAGGGCGATCGTCTGCCCATTGGGTTGCTGGTGGACAAAGGCAACCCATTAGCTGAAAAACTATACTCGCGAGTGGGGTTCAGGCCTATAGACGAAACCACATGGGCAGGACACGCCATGCTCCACATGCAATATCCCGTGAAATGTGCATGGGCACGACAAGACCCGCTCTCCGAGAAATACCATGATGAAGAATGGGGCGTGCCCGTACACGACGAGCGCAAGCATTATATGTTTTTACTCATGGAATCGATGTCGTGTGGGCTTTCGTGGAAAATGATGCTGCAACGACGGGAGATTTTTCGCAAGTGCTTTGCCGACTTTGATGCAAAACAAGTGGCCGACTTCAACCAAGATGATGTTGAGCGCATTATGCAGACCGAAGGCATGATTCGCTCACGGCGAAAGATAGAAGCCATGATTACCAATGCCCGAGCCTTTGTCAAAACAGCAAAAGAATTTGGAAGTTTCGACAACTATATTTGGAGTTTCACAAAGGGGCAGTCACTCGTCTATCCGTCCCATCAAAAGGAGTGGACCGTGAGCAACGAACTGTCTGACCGTGTGGCCAAAGACCTGAAAAAACGAGGATTCAAATTCGTGGGCTCCACCATTATATACAGCCACCTGCAAGCCATCGGCATCATCAACGACCATCGCAAAGGCTGTTTCCGCTACAATGAGCTACTCCCGGGCTGTACCATTGTGAAGGAATAGTGGCACATCCATGCGATGATGAGGAACAGGGCTTGTACACGAATAACAATATGAAGGATGGCATAGAGTTGCAATCGATTGCATATCCCAAAGGCGTAATAAACGCATTTTGCGAGAGCCGGCATAGGTTTTTATCTTAACTTTGCAGTAGATAGTTCTGCTTTCCTTATTGGAAAAACTGAAAACTTAATGATTAAACTTCAAAACCTATGAAAAAATTACTACTCGCAATGATGCTGCTCATTGCCCATTATACCACGTGGGCACAAGGGTGGCCGGAAAACTACGACGGCGTCATGCTGCAAGGCTTCTATTGGGATTCGTACGATGACTCCCAATGGAGCAATCTGGAAAGCCAGGCCGATGAACTTTCCAAATACTTTGACCTGATATGGGTACCTCAGTCGGGCTACTGCAACAGCACAACCAATCAGATGGGGTATGCCCCAATATGGTGGTTCGACCACAAGAGCGCTTTCGGAACAGAAGCCGAGCTGCGCTCCATGATAGCCACCTATAAAAGCAAGGGCGTCGGCATCATAGAGGATGTGGTGATTAACCACCGAAGCGGAAACACCAACTGGTGCGACTTCCCCACGGAGACTTGGGGCAGACACACAATGACCTGGAGCCTCGCCGACATCTGCAACGGTGACGATGGCGGAGACACCAAGCAGCACGGATATGCGGTCAGCGGAGCCAATGACACCGGCGATGACTTTAAGGGAAGTCGCGACCTGGACCACACGAGCGCAAACGTGCAGAAGAACATCAAGCTATACCTCGACTTCCTGCTCAACGACTTAGGCTATACCGGATTCCGATACGACATGGTGAAGGGCTACGCGGCCGAATATGTGGGTATGTATAATGCCAGTAGTAAGCCCCGGTTCTCCGTTGGAGAATACTGGGACTCAAGCTACGACAACGTGACGGGATGGATCAACGGCACAAAGCGCGACAATGCCATACAGTCGGCGGCATTCGACTTCCCCCTGAAAAGCGGCATCAACGCCAGCTTCGGAAGCTCCACATGGGACATCAGCAACAAGGGGATTGCCGGAAGCACAACCGGCATGAACCGCTACAGTGTGACCTTTGTGGACAATCATGACACCTATCGCAACAATGACAGGCTCGCAACCAACGTCCTGGCCGCCAACGCCTTTATACTTGCAATGCCCGGAACACCCTGCATATTCCTACCCCACTGGAAGAGCTACAAGACCGAAATAGGCAAGATGATATTGGCGCGCAAAGCTGCCGGCTTGACCAATCAAAGCAACATCGTGCGCCAAGAGCCTCTCCAAGGCGGATATGTCACTGTAGTTCAGGGAAAAAACGCACAAGTCATGGTACTCAGTGGCTATCCGACCAACTTCGACACCAGCGGATTCACGATAGTTTCCAGCGGCACCAACTATGCCTATTACGTGAGCAACACCCTCGATGTGTCCGACATCGTGAACAGCGGACAGCCGGAAACGACTCCCGGGGAGGTTAAAATCCACGTCAACACCACCGCTACCACAGCCCCATATCTCTATGCATGGGATAGCAACGGAACACTGCACAACGGCGATTGGCCCGGCACACAACTATCAGCCACATCGACTACGGCAGACGGGAAGACCTGGTATGACTGGACTTCCACGGTAACACCCATCAACATCATCTTCAATTCCGGAAACGGACAGCCACAAACGGAAAACATTAAAGATGTGAGCGGCGAGCGATTCTATACCATCGACCCAGGCAGCGTATCCGAAAACAAATTCGGCTACAACGATGTGACCGCAGCCTATATTCATCCCGGATGTGCTGAATACGTAGAAAGTAAGAACTTTGTGTACTTCGAAGCACCCGCAGACTGGCAAAAAGTATGCGTGTGGATTTGGTCGGGCGAGGAAAACCTCGCTGACAATGTCTGGCCCGGAGACGAAATCACACAAGTGGGGACAGCCCCCAACGGTAACAGAGTGTATGTATGGACCCATGAAACCAAGCAACCCGCAAATATTCTTTTCAACAATGGCGAGACCTCCGGAACAATCAAAACAACCGACCTTAATTTTGTAAACGGCAGATACTACAACGTCAACGGCCTTCTTTACACCGTTGCCCAGCCCAAGGTTACCATTTCTGCCGCCGGCTATGCCACGTTCAGTTGTGCGCAAGCCATCGACTTCTCGCTGACGGAGGGACTCACAGCCTACATCATTGTCGACAACAACGGCGAGGAAGCCCTCCTGCAGCAAGTTGAGAAAGTGCCCGCCAACACGGGTGTGGTACTGAAGGGCGAACCGGGAACCTACGTGCTGCACCCCACCACAGAAGTTATCGACGATGTGTCGGCCAATCTGCTGAAAGCCACCTCGCTCACAGAAGCGATAACCACAGAAGGCACCGCCTATGTATTGGCCAAGCGAGAGAGCCACGGTGTGGGCTTTTATAAACTGGAAAACGGGGGCAAAGTGTACAAGGACAGGGCCTACCTGACCTACAATCCCAGCCAGGCAAAACTGTTTATCGCCCTCGGAAACGGAGAGGTAACCGGCATCCGGAATATCGGGACAACCCCAAGAGCGAACAAGGGCATCTACACGCTGTCGGGCGTCAGACTGAACGACAGCGGCAAGCTGTCCAAGGGAATCTATATCATCAATGGAAAGAAATACATCATAAAATAAGGAAATGAGAAACGAAAGAATTGAAATAGAAAAGAAGACCTATTGCCAACCGAGAATCAGGATTCAAGAAATAAGTCAGGTACTTCTGTCAGCAACAAGCAACACGCTGCCCGTAACATCCGGCGAGACCGTCACGGAGGAAGAACAGCTTTCCAAACAGGCACCCGGTTGGTAGGGCGAGGATGCGGACTGACCTTTCAAGCCGCCTGTAAAAAACATATGGAGGGGTATCAAGCAAGTCTGAAAGCCTTGACCGCCAAGGGACCTTGCCTCCCTCAGTCATACCCATCCACAACAAACGAAAACGCTGGCCATCTGTATTTTTCGCAGATGGCCAGCGTCTTTGCATCATGACAGCAGACTGCTACTCTCTCACGATGTAGCTGCCACTGGCCTGATGGGTGGCCAGAATGAGCACCTCGGCTATCTGCACATGCTCCGGCGCGGAGGCCGCATAGAAAGCCACGTCGGCAATATCCTCGCCGGTGAGTGGTGTGATGCCCTTGTACACATTCTCGGCACGATCGTTGTCTCCATGAAAGCGCACATTGCTGAAATTGGTCTCCACCAGTCCGGGCTTTAGGTTAGTGACACGCACGGCACTCTTGGCCACATCAATGCGCAGTCCGTCGGTGATGGCTTTCACGGCAGCCTTCGTGGCACAATAAACATTTCCACCCGCATAGGCAGCATCACCGGCCACACTTCCCACATTGATGACATGGCCGTGGTTGCGCTTCACCATATCGGGCACTACCAAGCGCGTCATGTTGAGCAATCCCTTGACATTGGTATCTATCATCCGGTCCCAATCTTCGGGGTCGCCCTCATACTCCGGCTCCAGACCCTGAGCAAGTCCCGCGTTGTTGATTAGCACATCTATGACTTGCCAGTCCTCCGGCAAATGAGTCATAGCCTCGGTGGCGGCTTCGCGGTCTCTGACATCGAAGCAGAGTGTCAGCACCTCCGTGTCGAGACTTTCTTTCAATGCTTCCAACTTATCAGCGCGACGACCCGTGATGATCAGCCTGTAGCCACCTTGAGCAAACTTGCGTGCACAAGCCTCGCCAATCCCACTTGTTGCACCTGTGATTAATACCGTACCTTTCATATTTCTGTTTATATTTTATAAATGTTAGTACGACAAAAGTACAAAAAACAAACGATATGGAGTGTGCGCACCCTGTTTATTTATATTAAAAGACAGATTCCTGTATCATACCTTTATATAAAAGCAGGAAAGCTGCTATCATAACCGCCCAGCAGAATTCTCGAGGAGAGGTATACCCCTATTTTTCTTTACAAAAACACTTTTATGCTTAGCACATTTAAAAATAAATTTGCTTCTGTCCGAAAAACGTGAAAAACGTGAAAAATGTAGTTTGTTGACTATCAGCGTTTTGGGGAAACACGCTTTAGCGCCCTGCGTTTAACCACTCGCGGTTGGTATGAAACGGCAGAGCGGTTGAGGCTCAACCGTCCTGCGAAAACGCCTTTTCCGCAGTACGGTTGGGCCGTAGCCATACCGCGACTAAGGCTTAACCGCGTGATGGCGGAGTACGAAGCCTAATCAATGGGAAATTTTTACGCTGCCTTAAATTCGCAGCTTAATTATTTGTTATAAATGCAAGTCCTTGACAAACATTTGTTTGGAAAGACTTGCATATGTCAGGATTTTCACTTAACTTGGTGCTACGACACAACCGAGTAAGTATTC
>JBMNUU010000062.1:0-8737 GCA_050946435.1 Prevotella sp. | reverse complement strand
ATACTTACTCGGTTGTGTCGTAGCACCAAGTTAAGTGAAAATCCTGACATATGCAAGTCTTTCCAAACAAATGTTTGTCAAGGACTTGCATTTATAACAAATAATTAAGCTGCGAATTTAAGGTATTTTACAAAGTTACTAAAAAAAGTTCAAAAAACTACTGCTTATCCAATAGTTTTTATCATTAAATTTTAATTTTAAGATAATTTTGAGTGTAAATTGGGGTGAAATGGCAATGGCATACTGTTGTGATGCGCCTTTTCATCTCATATCATGTGAGTTTGACAAATGTCAGGTGCTTGTAACAGAATAATTGGTAGTCCACTGTTGTTTTCAACTTAGACAGCACAATGATATTTTAAAGTATATTCCATCGTTTTTTATTTACAAAAGTATTCTAACTTTTCGCATATTCTAAAACTATCTTACAATCGTGCAAAATACGCGAATTTTACGAAATATTATAGTTGGCTGATAATCAGCATCTTTTAAAAAACAGCCTATATACACCCTCTCCCGAACCTATCGAACGGCATGATGATAAGACCTTAACCACAATGCGGATAGGCTCCTTTCACACAGTCGTTACGTCTCAACCGCACAGCGGCAAGATGCTAAACGCACATTTCTTCTTATTTTTCTGTTACATGAACTGATTATGATAAGAAAAACATAGCCTTTTTTTCTCCAGATGCTTTAAAAATAATCATTCGAAAAAGGTAATTTTATTTTATATTTATATCAAACAAACTTATTTTGCAGAAGGTCGTTTCATAGGATAATTTCGTCATCATGGTATTAAATTTAATATTGCTATCAAAGGGAAAGTTTATAAAAAGGAATGACCCCTTAATGTGGTTGGCATGTTTTTTGTATTAGAGTTGGCAGTTTGTAGAAAATAAATCATTGATAATGAAAACAGGTAATATCGGGGTTACGACAGAGAACATTTTCCCCGTCATCAAAAAGTTCCTTTATTCAGACCATGAGATTTTCCTCCGTGAAATGGTTTCCAATGCTATCGATGCAACCCAGAAGCTGAAAACCCTTGTCAAACAGGGCGAGTTCAAAGGCGAAATGGGCGATACCACCGTGCGCATTACGCTTGATGCCAAAGCTAAAACATTGACCATTACCGACCGAGGCATTGGTATGACGGCCGAGGAGATCGACAAATACATCAACCAGATAGCCTTCTCGGGCGTAAGCGATTTTCTTGATAAATACAAAGACAACGCCAACGCCATTATCGGCCATTTCGGTTTGGGATTCTATTCCAGCTTCATGGTTTCCGATCGCGTGGACATCATTACCAAGAGCTATCGGGAAGATGCGAAGGCCGTGAAATGGAGCTGCGACGGCTCACCTTCTTACACACTGGAAGAAGTAGAAAAGGCCGATCGGGGCTCAGAGATTGTGCTTCACATTGCTGACGACTGCAAGGAATTCTTGGAAAAGGAACGCATAGAAGCGCTGCTTAACAAGTATTGCAAGTTTATGACTGTGCCTGTGGCCTTTGGCAAAAAGACCGAATGGAAAGACGGCAAGCAAGTGGAGACCGAGGAAGACCACATTATTAATGATGTGGAGCCTCTGTGGACCAAGACCCCATCGAGTCTTAAAGATGAAGACTACAAGAGTTTTTACCGCACGCTCTATCCCATGCAGGATGAGCCGTTGTTCTGGATTCATCTTAACGTGGATTTCCCATTCCACCTTACGGGTGTGCTTTATTTCCCGCGCGTTCATAGCAACATCGACTTGCAGCGCAACAAAATACAACTCTATTGCAATCAAGTGTTTGTCACCGACCAGGTGGAAGGTATCGTGCCCGAGTTCCTGACGCTGTTGCATGGCGTAATCGATTCTCCGGATATTCCGTTGAATGTGAGCCGCAGCTATCTGCAGAGCGACGCCAATGTGAAGAAAATCTCTACTTATATCACTAAGAAGGTGTCCGACCGACTGCAGCAGATATTCAAGGCTGACCGTAAAGACTATGAGCAGAAGTGGGACGACTTGAAGCTGTTTATCAATTACGGAATGCTCTCGCAAGAAGATTTCTACGATCGTGCTAAGGACTTCGCCTTGTTTAAGGATGTGGAGGGCCACTACTTTACGTTTGAGGAGTATCAAGCACTGATCAAAGGTGGACAGACCGACAAGAACGGCGATCTGATTTATCTCTATGCCACCAATAAGGACGACCAGTATGCCTATATCTCGAATGCCCAAAGCAAGGGCTACAGTGTACTGTTGTTCGATGGACAGCTGGATGTACCTATTGTGAGCTTGCTGGAGAATAAATTTGAAAAGAGTCGTTTTATGCGTGTAGACGGTGACATCGTAGACCGCCTCTTTATGAAAGACGATGCCAAGAAGACAACCCTTGAGGATGGAGAGCGTGACAATTTGTCAGAAGTGTTCCGCTCGCAGATGCCTGCCGTCGATAAGGCCACGTTCAACGTGGATGTGGAATCGATGGGCGAGACGGCTTCGCCAGTGGTAATCACCCAAAGCGAATATATGCGCCGTATGAAGGAGATGAGTCATTTCCAACCGGGCATGAGCTTCTATGGCCAGATGCCGGATAGTTACACGGTGGTACTCAATATTGACCATCCATTGCTGAAAAATGTGTTGGCCGATACCAACAAGTCTACTGCCGAGAGCTTGAAGCCGGTGGACAGCGAGCTGAAGGGCCTGGAGGCTCGTTTGGCAGCACTGCGTCAGAGCCAGGATAAGAAGAAACCCGAGGAAGTTTCGCAGGAAGAGAAAGACGACTTGAAGAATACGGAGAAAGCTGTGAACGAGCAGAAGGACAAGCGTAAGCAGATCTTATCCGACTATGCCAAGGGCAACAACGTTGTGCACCAGCTCATCGACCTGGCCTTGCTGCAAAACGGTATGCTGAAGGGTGAAGCGCTCAGTAAATTCTTGAAGCGTAGCGTGGATCTGATTAAATAGACAGCCGTTTAAAATTTGCAAAGAGAGATTGCCATTTGCCACTTGTGGTTGCTCTGAGAAAGGAGTGAGGTAGGGTGGAAGGGCAATCTCTCTTTGATTTTTTAGGATGACGAAATTGGGGATCAGGAGATCGTATGACTTTGATAGAAATGAATAGTCAGATATCCTATGCCTTTTCTTGGCTTTCTTCTTAAAAAGTGGTATTTTTGTTGGGATACATAATGACAACAATAATAAGATGATTTCATGACCAGAAAAGAACGATACAAATACATATTGGAGTATTTCGAGGAGCATAGCCCCAATGTGGGAACAGAGCTGCAATTTGGCTCTGCATTCCAGCTTTTGTGTGCCACGCTGCTCTCGGCACAATGTACCGACAAGAGAATTAATGCGATAACGCCCGAGCTTTTCAGGCATTATCCTACGGCTAAAGAGATGGCAAAGGCTGAGCCTGAGGAGGTTTTCGAGTATGTCAGCTCAGTGAGCTATCCCAATGCCAAGTCCAGGCATCTGGTAGAAATGGCTCGGATGTTGGTGGATAATTATGGAGGTGACGTGCCGGAGGATCCTCGGGAAATGATAAAGCTGCCCGGTGTGGGACGCAAGACGGCCAATGTGTTGCAAGCCGTGTGGTTTGGCAAGGCTGCTATGGCTGTGGATACTCATGTTTATCGGGTATCTCATCGATTGGGACTGGTGCCTAAGACGGCCAATACTCCGTTGAAAGTGGAGGAATATCTTATGCGTGAGATTCCGGAACAGTATATCCCCCGAGCCCATCACTGGCTGTTGTTGCACGGTAGATACATCTGTCGGAGTGCGCGTCCACAATGCGAGAATTGCCCGTTTGATGCAATCTGCCCTAAACTATTGGAAGGAAGTAAATTAGAGTAAGGATTATGGAACTAAATAAAATCATGTCGTTCTTGACCAATGTGGCTGCCAATAACAATCGCGATTGGTTTCAGGAACACAAAGACGAATATCTTGCAGCCAAGGCCTCGTTTGATGACGGCGTGGAAAAGGCGATAGCTGCCATAGGCAAGTTTGACCCTTCTATAGCCCATCTCACGGCAAAAGACTGCACCTATCGGTTTTACCGTGACATCCGTTTCTCATCCGATAAGTCGCCCTATAAGCGTCATTTCGGAGCGTATATATCCGCACATGGCAGGAAAAGCCTGCACGCGGGCTACTATATCCATGTGCAGCCGGGTCAGTGCCTGCTTGGGATAGGCGCCTATTGGTTGCCGACCAATATTCTAACTTCGGTGCGCAATGAGATTATGGGTAATATAGATGAATGGCGTAAGTGCGTGGAAAACGGACAATTCGTTAAGAATTTCGGCTACGCCAATGATTCGAAATGGAGCGAAGACCATATAGACGCAAAGGGATTTGGCATTGCCCGTTTGAAACGTGCACCCAAAGGCTTTCCAAACGATTATGAGTTTGGTCAATATCTGAAGATGAAAGACTACTGCGCATGGCATGTGGTGCCCGATGATTTCTTTGAGGGGGACGAGTGGTTACAAAAAATGGTGAAGCTCTTCAAGGTTGCTAAACCTATGATGGACTTCACCAATGCGGTTATCGACGACTACGAATAGCGACTAATGAGTGGCTATCCACCAAGCCGTCTTTTCTTTTCCCTTCAATGCTACGGCATTCTTGCTCGGATCGGAAATGGTCAACCCTGAATAGTTTTTTACTTTTGTAAATGGTCGATGCAGAGCGGAGAACAGAGTGTCTGTTGTTGCTGTAGCCTTGACGACCTCGCTGAGCCTTGCATGGAAATCACTGAGGAGGGCAGGCTGGGCACATAGCTTGTCTACGTAACGGCCCATATCGTAGAAGATGGAAGTCTCAAAGCCGTCAAGCACTTGCAGACTGTCTCTCAAGCTTTCGTCGAATGTGTTTTGCTTGTTGATCTTCAACATCACTTCTGCCAGACCTTCAACCTTTCTACAGTCAATGGCCGAGAGCGCGCCATACGGCATGATGTAGGACTGATAATAGGTGTGGAAAGCACTGATTGTTTTGTCGTATGCAGGGGTGGAAGTAGCCAAGTTGTGCCATACGGTTTGATACGGCATTCCGGTCAACATGACTTCAGATGTGGAGCCAATCAGGAAATTGGTGGCGTGACGTAATTCGTAGGCCGTTTCGACATTGGCCATATAGCAATCGTCAAACAGGATGAACTGCATTTTGATGCCGGCGTCTTGTATGCCTGTGGCGAGATCGGTGATGTCAATGGCGCTTTCCATGTCGTTGATACTGCCGAAGAATCGGGTAGGCGGTGTTGGGGTATTGGTACGATGATGGCCGTAAGGAGAAGCTTTGGCCTGATTCCAACTTGCATCGTCTGCCTGCATGAAGTGCATCTTGGCTTGATAGGGATAGTTGGTCCAGTCGTTTTTATAGGTCCATCCACAGCCGTGGCAACCTATCATCATTGCATAGTTGAGCGCGTAGGCTTCGGTTTGAACATCATTCAGTATCTGAGTGATGCCGGCAGCAGTGGTATAGTCTTTCCCAGCGTATGTTTTGATAGGTGTATGCGTGATTACTCCTTTTTGGTATGTGATTTCGTAAAGGTCTGATGTGGTTGCAGAGGTGCTTAGAAATACAAGCAGTTTGCAGTCAAGCCTTTTAGCCTTGATAATGGCTCCCTCTATACTGTCGAGGTTTTCTTTGAATACAATGTTAGAAAGATCATCCCCCGTCCATGGCATGAACACGAGGATGGTCTGTTTGTTGATTTTTGTTATATCAACAGACTCATCATCGCTACACGACGTAAAACTGCATATAGCGACGATGAGTATTAAGAGAACACGAAAGGGATGTCTCATTTTACATATTTTTGAGGGCTGCAAGCGATTCTTTAAGCGCCGCAATCTTCTCTTCGGAGTCGCTTTGCTTCTTGCGTTCCCGAGCCACAACGGCCTCCGGTGCATGGGCAACAAATTTCTCGTTAGATAGTTTTTTCTTGATTCCGGCAAGGAACCCCTCCAAATGTTGCAGCTCTTTCTCTTGTTTCTCAATCTCTGCTTTAACGTCAATCAGATTGCCAACGGGCACGGCAAACTCATCGGTTCCCACCATGAAAGCGCTGGCGTCAGCAGTTTTTTCGGGCACAACCTTGATGGCGCTGAGGTTGCCCATCTTCGTAATGATGCTGTTGTAAGCCTCATAGTTGTTGTTGCTGACAACCTGTAGTTCAAGTGCTTCCTTCTGCGCGATATTCTTTTGGTTGCGCACCATACGTACGCCGGAAACCACTTGCTTCACCATCTCTATGTCGTTGCAGAGTTTAAGGTCCTCACTTGTAGGCGAAGAAATGTTGAGTGTTGATTGCATAATGCTCTCCCCGTCCTTGCGGTCGAAGATGTGTTGCCACAGTTCTTCGGTGATAAATGGCATGAACGGGTGCAACATCTTCAGCAAATTATCAAAGAATTTAAGCGTTGCATCGTATGTTGTCTTGTCGATGGGTTTGCCATACTCCGGCTTAATCATCTCCAGATACCAGCTCGAGAACTCGTCCCAGAAAAGGCGATATACGGTCATCAAAGCCTCCGAGATGCGATAACTCTTAAACTGCTCGTTCATAGAAGCGTTTACTTCTTTGAGCTTGGCTGCAAACCACGACACTGCCAACTTGTTTTCAACGGGCTGATTGAGGTCGGCAGTTTCCCATCCCTGAACCAAACGGAACGCGTTCCATATCTTGTTGTTGAAGTTTCGGCCTTGTTCACAAAGACTCTCATCAAAGAGAATGTCGTTTCCGGCAGGTGCTGAGAGCATCATGCCCATACGAACACCATCGGCGCCGTACTTGTCGATGAGCATCAGTGGGTCGGGTGAATTGCCGAGACTTTTGCTCATCTTGCGTCCCAGTTTGTCGCGAACAATGCCCGTGAAATAAACGTGTTTGAAGGGGAAAGTGCCACGATACTCGTAGCCTGCCATAATCATGCGGGCCACCCAGAAGAATATAATGTCCGGGCCGGTAACCAAATCGGACGTTGGATAATAGTATTTGATTTCTTCGTTGTCTGGATTGTTCACACCGTCGAACACGGAGATAGGCCACAGCCATGAAGAAAACCAAGTGTCGAGGCAGTCGCTCTCTTGCTCCAAGTCTTCCGCCTGAAGTGCAGGATTCTTCTTTCGGGCTTCAGCCAAAGCCTGTTCGGCAGTCTCGGCCACAACGTATTCGTTCTTCCCTTCGACGTTCTTGAAGTAATAAGCGGGAATGCGATGCCCCCACCAAAGCTGGCGAGAGATGCACCAATCTTTGATATTCTCCAACCAGTGACGGTAAGTGTTCTTGTATTTCTTGGGATAAAATTCGATGTCGTCGTCCATCACGGGTGCCAATGCAATGTCGGCAAAATGCTGCATCTTGAGGAACCATTGTGTGGAAAGCTTAGGCTCGATAGGCACATTCGTGCGTTCGGAGAATCCAACCTTGTTGTCGTAGTCTTCGATTTTCTCCATAAGGCCTGCCGACTGCAAATCCTTCGTAATCTGTTTTCTGACATCCATACGATCTTGCCCCACATAGAGGCCGGCAGCCTCAGAGATAGTGCCGTTGTCGTTGAAGATATCAATAGTCTCTAATCCGTGCTTCAGGCCAAGTGCATGGTCGTTGACGTCATGGGCTGGAGTGACTTTCAGACAGCCTGTACCGAACTGAATATCTACATAGGTGTCCTCGATGACGGGAATAGTGCGATTTACCAGTGGCACGATAACGTGCTTACCTTGCAGCCATGTGTTCTTCATGTCGTCAGGATTGATACACATGGCGGTATCGCCCATGATGGTCTCGGGACGTGTTGTGGCTACAACGGCATAATAACCCTTGTCATCCTTGTGAATCACATTACCTTCGTCCTTGCGTACAATGCTTGCCTGCTCTTCGGGACAAACATAGTATTTAAGGTGGTATAGTTTTGAATGTTCTTCTTTATAGATTACCTCCTCGTCGGAAAGTGCTGTTTGGGCTTTGGGGTCCCAGTTCACCATACGCACACCACGATAGATGAGCCCCTTGTTATAAAGGTCTACAAAAACCTTAATCACGCCTTCCGAGCGAGTCTCGTCCATTGTGAACGCCGTGCGGTCCCAGTCACATGAACATCCCAGTTTGCGGAGTTGCTTCAAGATAATGCCCCCATGCTCATGAGTCCAATCCCATGCATGCTTTAGGAACTCCTCACGGGTGAGGTCTGTTTTTTTGACACCTTGCTCAGCAAGTTTGTTTACAACCTTCGACTCAGTGGCGATGGATGCGTGGTCTGTGCCCGGCACCCAACAGGCATTCTTGCCTTCCATACGTGCGCGACGTACTAAAATATCTTGTATGGTATTGTTCAGCATATGCCCCATGTGAAGCACTCCGGTGACGTTGGGTGGGGGGATGACGACCGTATAGGGCTCGCGACCATCGGGCTTAGAACTGAAGAGCTTGTTGTTTATCCAATACTCATACCACTTCGACTCCACCTCTTTGGGGTCATACTTGCTTGCTAATTCCATTTATCTCTATTTTTTATGCCTTATTTAATCTATAAATAACCGTGCAAATTTACTAATTTTCCATCTAAAATAAGTATCTTTGCATAAAGAAGTTACGAAAAGAGTGTAATTTATTGGAAATGAGCGTAGGTTAATTGCTCATGATAGTAATAGGTTACGAATTAGTTAGTTATCTACTGCATTATCCTTCTGCGCGTTGCGTAACCTTCAAAGA
>JBMNUU010000061.1:0-10204 GCA_050946435.1 Prevotella sp. | reverse complement strand
AATACTTACTCGGTTGTGTCGTAGCACCAAGTTAAGTGAAAATCCTGACATATGCAAGTCTTTCCAAACAAATGTTTGTCAAGGACTTGCATTTATAACAAATAATTAAGCTGCGAATTTAAGGTAACATATAGCGACTGTTATAGTAGCCCTCATACATATCACCGGCATTGTGCTCATTGTGCGAGTAAGCATACGAATAGCCCGAGGAAGGTTCTGCCTCTCCTACGCCGGCCAAAGCCATCGTAGTATAGTAAGCGTTGGAATAATTATATTTAGATGTTACATCCAGGTTCATGCCGTTGTCAAAAGAATAATTCAAGTTAGCTATAACACTATTGTTCAAGGCATGCGTGTTGCGCTTGCGGTCTATCGTTTTCGTTTCGCCTGTCATGACATCAAGATATGTAATCTCGCCATTGGCGGGCAAGAATCCATCGTGGCCCAACTTGAAACCGTCGTATTCCTTCACGCTTCCATCGCCCACATAGATAAACGGGCCATAGGCATCGCTCAGACTTTTCGTATAGGCATAACGGTAGAAAATATTGAACTTTCCTCGGCCCTCGTTCCAGGTCTTGGAGAGAGAGGCCTTGATGATTTTCTGGTCGTTGGCATATTGCACGTCTGCCAATTTGTTGGACCCCGGGTCAAGGTTTACGTAGGCACCCAGCGAGTAGCTCCATCCCTTGGCTATAGGACCGGCAAGTGACAAGTCGAAAGTCTGCTTGTTAAAGATGTTGGTGGTGTAGTTAACATGACCTTCAAATTTTTCGCCACCGACACGGGTCTTTGATAATACCGCATAGTTCACGGCACCATTGGTAATAGCACTCTCACCCAGCGACATCAGTCCCATACTGCCGTGTTGAGCCGTTGTCGTCCAATATAGGAACGGCAAACACGGCCAAATGTTGTATGATACGGGCAAACCGTCTTCATAAATAATTGGCGATAAGCTCGCCGGCAACCCGATTGATATTTGCCTGGGCTGATTATCGGCTGAGGCGTTCAGCATCACGTTTCGGTTTTTCACTTCCTTGTTTTCGGGGACCGAGTCTTGAGGCGCTCCTTGCAGATAATCAACTGTTGTCGTGGAGGCAATGGCTGTCATAGGAGTAGCGAAAGCTACTGCAAGCAGCATCTTAAAAAAATGTAGAGTATTCATTTGGATTTATAGGATTTAGGTTATTTGTTATTTTTGTTCCACCATCAAACTTGGGCGGACTTTTTCTATTACTTTCGCGTTTACTGATATTGTAGATGTTAAAGGTTTTGCATCTGCAGCGTGTTCAGCCACCATCACCTGATATTCTCCGCCCTCTACCTGCCATTGGCTTTCCTTCTCGTTGAATGAAGCTAAGTCGGCATACGGGATGGTAATGGTAACGTTCTCGCTCTCTCCCGGACGAAGCGCCTTTGTCTTGGCGAATCCCTTTAGTTCACGTGCAGCCTTGGGCATATCCTTGCCCGGAGCGCTGACATAGACCTGTACAACCTCCTTGCCGGTTCTTTTGCCGACGTTCTTCACGTCTACCGCCACTTTCACGTTTCCATCCACATCACGGTTTACAATAGGCTTGCCATACTTAAAGGTGGTATAGCTCAGGCCAAAGCCAAAAGGAAAAGAGGTAGGCATCTGCTTGGTGACGTAATAGCGGTATCCCACATAGATGCCATCGTTGTATTCCGTATAATCAAAATTCTTGCGTGTGCCCTCTGTGCGCTTGTCCATGAAACCGTTGAGTGCTTCCAGCAGTTCTTCCTCGCTGATGTCATCAGGGGTAGGGAAGTCGGTCTTTGACGGAACGTCGTTATAACTCACGGGCCATGTCATAGGTAAACGGCCGGACGGATTCTCCTTTCCCGTCAGAATGTCGGCCACCGAGTTTCCACCTTCCTGACCGGGCAGCCAGGCCACCAGCACGGCATCGGCATTGTCTATCCAGCTCTTGGTTTCCACCACGCCACACACGTTAAGCACCACTACGACTTTCTTCCCGACTTTATGGAAAGCGGCGGCAACATTTTTCACCAACGCCTTCTCTGCGTCCGTCATATTGAAATTGTCGCTGATATTTCGGTCGGCAAACTCACCTGAAGTCTTGCCGAGTGTGATCACTGCCACGTCATTATGTCGTGCTACCGAGGCCAAGTCCATATTTTCTACCGGCATCTCAGCAATCAAGTGTTTGGGCAAAAAAGCCGCAAATTTGTGCTTTGATTGTGGCAGCTTAGCCTTGGCAGCAGGAATGTATTTTTCGTAGACGGCTCTCACCTTGCCGTCCACTCGAAGACCGGCGTTCTGCAGCCCATCTATCAAATTCACCACATAAGCATGGTTTACATCGCCTGAGCCTGTTCCCCCGGCAATGAAATCGTATGACGTGCGTCCAAATACTGCCAAATTCTTCACTTTATCTGTCAGTGGGAGAGTGTGCTTGATGTTTTTCAACAATACCATGCCTTCGGTGGCGGCATTCCGAGTCACTTTGGCGTGCGCTTGCAAGTCCGGCTTGTTATCGGCTACATAGCCCTTGAAATGGGGAGTCTTGAGTATATATTCCAAAATGTGTTTCACGTTGCGGTCCACAAGCTCCATAGACAGTCGACCGTTTAGCACTGCTGCCCGAATCTCGTCACGCTGTTTCGACTTTCCCGGCATTAGCAGGTCGTTGCCGGCTTCCACCTGCCATGCGGCATGCTGACCACCAAACCAGTCGGTCATGACCATACCCCGGAATCCCCACTCCTTTCTTAATATCTCCGTAATGAGGTCGCATCGCTCGCTGGCCATTGTGCCATTGATCTTATTATAGGATGTCATGATGGTCCAAGGCTGGGATTCCTTCACCACGATTTCAAAAGGTTTGAGATATATCTCACGAAAAGTCCTTGGTGTGCCTATCACATTGTTACCCGTGCGATTGGTTTCTTGATTGTTTAGTGCGAAATGCTTCACTGATGTGCCCACACCATTGCTCTGAACGCCATTCACCATGGCTGCGCAAATTTTTCCGGCCAACAAAGGGTCTTCACTGTAATACTCGAAATTGCGGCCGTTCAAGGGGTTACGATGAATGTTGGTTGCCGGGGCAAGCAACACGTCAACACCATAATGTTTCACCTCGTCGCCCATAGCTTGTCCCACAGCATTCACCAACTGCGTATTCCATGTGGAACTCATCACCGTACCAATGGGAAAATGCGTACAATAGAATTTGCTGTTTGTACCCGGGCGGGTAGGATTGATCCGAAGTCCGGCAG
Organism: Prevotella sp.; assembly: GCA_050946435.1. Classification (GTDB taxonomy): domain Bacteria; phylum Bacteroidota; class Bacteroidia; order Bacteroidales; family Bacteroidaceae; genus Prevotella. Next base: position 6,937 of record JBMNUU010000061.1, on the reverse strand, counting down.
GGCCGTCTGCCACCACAGTGGCCGGAATGCCCAATCGCGAAATGGCATTGAGTTGCCCGGCTGCACCGGGCACTATCTCCGACGAATTGCCGATGGTAGCCTGGTCGTTTGTGTTGACCTTACCAGCGCTGCCTATCAGCATATCCAATTTTTCATCAAGCGTCATGGCTTCTACAACATCATCCACGGGATCTACACCCAATTTAGGGGTTTGGGCATAAGCTTGCAAACAGATAATACTGGTCACAGCGGTTAAAATTAGGTTTTTAATCATTATTAAAATATTTATTAGGTTATTGCTCACCATCCACCCAAGCTCCGCATCAGTACTTTAAGTTCATCGATATAGAATTGGTTGCTAAATTCTTCAGATTACTAAATCTCGTTGAGGAAATGATTAGGCAACAATACATTCAATGATTAATGAGCACATCGGTTCGAGCGAACAGGAAATGTTTTATTTGGGGCAGGGATACACTTGGATAAACCCTGCTTGGATATCGCATACAAAGTTAGCGTATGCAAGTGTAGAACAAACGATGGGGTAAACAGAAAAGTAAGGTCGTTAAACTTACTTTTGTCTCATTATCAGTATGTTATGGGAAACATGACTGACGAAAAAGTAAACTTTTACAAGTTTAAATATAAGCCTAAAAAAGGGGATGTGCCTGCGTAATGACACATCCCCTATGTATTTAAGGTGAAGTTTTCTTATGCTTTCTTGATACCGAAAGCGCAGTAGGTGAGATATAGGGCACAAATCATCAGCATGGCTATGCCGGCGGTGATGGTGCCAAACGTATCTGTAGCGAGTCCGATCAGCGGAGTAACGGCTCCGCCACCGGCCACAGCCGTAATCATCAGTCCTGAGATGAGGTTACCCTTGTCGGGCTCTTCCTGCAGGGCCATGCTGTAGATGGTCGGGAAGATGCACGAGCAGAAGAAACCGATGCCACCTATCAGGGCTAGGGTGAGGGTTGCGGACATGGGCACGAACACCAAGAGCAGGATGGTGACGATGGTGAGGATAATATTAATTTGGTAATAGCGTATATCCGAAATCTTGGTCATCAGGAATACGCCGAGGAAAGCTCCTACCGTACGGCAGATGAAATACACTTGAGGGGCAATGCCGGCCTCTTGCAGACTCCAGCCGAAACGCTCTATCATGATTTTGGAGCTGGTGAAGTTGGTACCCACATCGATGGCCACCACAAAGAATATGCCGAAGAACAAGGCTAAAATCATGCGGTTTTTGAGTAGGGCGAAGGTACGTCCTACGGTGACGTTGGTGTCTTGCTTGGGCTCTTTCTCAATCGGTGAAACAATAAGCCATAGGGCAGACAGCAGGGTGATGGCGCCCAACACGGGGAAGGCCAAATACCAGTTCTTGGTGTCGCCGCCGCCGAGAACGTTGACGGCAAAGAGCATGATAAACGGTCCGGAGAATGAGCTCAGCGCCTTGACCACCTGTCCGGCCGTAAGGCTGGAGGTGAGGATTTTCTCGTTGGTCACCACGTTTCTCACCAGGGAGTTCTCGCTTACCTGCAGAATCGTGTTGCCAATGCCCAGGGCGCAGTAGCCCACGATGCAAGCCCAGCTGGTGCCTATCAGCGGCACGAGCATTCCGACTATCGTCACGCCCATGCCCACGAGCACGGTGTTTTTGCGTCCCCACTTGTTCATCTTAATGCCGACGGGCACACTGAGGAATAGAAACCACACGAAGACCAGCGATGGCAGCAGTCCGGCCATCGTCTGGCTCCATCCGAAGGCATGTCGGGCATAGTCGGACGAGATGCCCACGATGTCGCAGAAACCTTGAATGAAGAATGCAAAAAGAACGGCACCAATGCCGACTATTTGTTTTGTTTTCATAATATAATTTTTGGAGTTGTAATAGACGATTTTACCTTGTTTTCGTACATTCCGATAGGCAGAGCCCCGTCGCCCCTGTTGAGGGTTGATAAATAGGGGCGGATAAGGCCGTTTCACGACACTTGCGGACAAAGATACACAATTCCTGTGGATAATGTCGCATTTTTACAAAAAACTCTGTAACAAATGATGGAGACGTGACTCCTCATTTATTACAGAGTTTATATTCAAGCACTTTTTTGATTCCGTCTAACCCTTCGGGAGCCAGTGCTTCCGAAGAGTTTAAGACAAGTTTACGTTAAAGTGCTACAGAGAAATAACCATAATGGAGATAATCATCCTTGACGACAGACATGATGCCCCAGATGCGAGAGCCGTCGTTCTTCAGAATCTCAACCTCTACATTATCCCATTCTTCGCCATCACCCCAATAGGATTCTGTCGTAAATTTACCGTTCTTCTTCTTTCCTACTGAGAAGTCGCCATCGAAGAAGATCTTTTGTATATCATAGGAATAATACCTATATTCTATCTTCGGACTGCCGTTGACGTCTGCCGTGAAAGTTCCCCAATAGGTGTTTTGTGAGTCGAACTTGATGACATCTTCGGTTACTTTCAATATTTCGGCCTTTTCCTCGTCAGTGTAAGGAACGGTTGTTACCTCAACTGTGACCTTGAAGGTCTGGGTAAGGCCCATCATGTCGGTGACGGTAATATTGGTGGTACCCTCGCTGATACCTTGCACAACAATCGTAGAGTCACCACGTATATTGGAAACCTGAGCAATGTCCTCGTTTTCACTGACGGCCTTATAATTGCCATTGCCCTCGAGCACCGTTGCATAGCCGATACCATCGTCGTGTCCAAGTTTCATACCAATGGTGACACTTTCCTTGTTCAGCGCCATTTTGTTATACATGGATTTCACCATAATGCGCTTGTAGCTCCCAGTGGCATCCGAGACAATCAATCCGGTAATACCTTTACTTTGACTGGTTACCGTGACGGTAGTATTGTCGACAGAGCCTTGTGCGATGTCAGGATTCTCATTGATGACCTTATAGTCGCCTCCGCCTTCGGTAATATTAAATGTAGCCGTCTCGTGAACGTTTACAATAACCGTATCGGTATCGAAGGCAAGATTACTCTTTTCTACTTTGGGAGGAGTCGGGATTACCGAGTCGTCATCGTCGTCGCTGCAGGCTGTAAAACCGAAAGCCAGTACGGCGCCCACCATTGTGAATAATAAATATTTTGCTTTCATTTTCATCTTTTTTTTAGTTCTTTACCAATCTTTCGAGTAAGATCCCGTTACCACCACTTCTTCGCCGTAGAATGCTCTGGCCACACGGTTCATCCACTCCAGACGCAAGGTGTGGGGAGCCAAGGCAAAAATCATGGTGCCGCCATAACCTTCGCGTTTAATGCGCTCGAAGGCAGCTTCCGATGAGGAGCGCCCGCGTGCAAACTCCATTGAATTCAAAATCATTCCCTTCTTGTCCATTCCCGGATAGCTGTCGCTTAGGTCGTAACTGCCTCCATAGTCGTGAATGCCATAGTCGATGGGCTGGATGCCCTCAACCTTTTCACAGCTGCTGGTACCGCTATAGACGTAGGCCTCAATCAATTTGTCGGGCATGGCTTTCTTGCATTCATAGGCCAAACGTGAGAAATTGTTTTCTCCCACAACAAAGCCGGGATAGTCGCCGGGAGAGGAGTATTCATCATCGAAGAACACGCCATCCAGATCGTATGCCTCGACCTTTGCCTTGAGATCAGCTGCGAACGCAATACAAGCCATATCATTAAGATTGGTAACCGCCGAGCGGTCGTGGTTGCCCAAGATACCGAGAATCACTTTCATGCCCTTTTGCTGAAGCGGCTCCAAGTATTTTTCCTTGTAGTCCAGCACATGGGAGATATTCTCGTTGTTATAGTTATAAACCTCCTGAGTTTCCGGATTGTAGTTAATATTTCCAGAGAACAGAATGACCTGGTCAAAGAAATACTTGCCACTCTTTTCGAGTGTGAAGCAAAGATTGTACAGGGGGTTGGCATCATTGATTTCCATACACGAGATAACTTGCAGCCCGTTGTCCTTATGACAGTTGGGCATTTTCGTGATGTCTCGTACAAAGAGCACGAAATCCCCTTTATCCAGTGAGGTCTCAGCTCCGCTTCCGCTGACTTTTAAAGGAATGGCATATACGCCATTCATAGTGAGCTGGTCGGCAGTTTTGTAGCTAACGGGTACGGGAGTAGATTTGATGTTGCCGGCAGTAATGGTAGCCTTACCATCCACCGTTACCAGTTCTTCGGGCAATGCTTCATACTGGGTTCCATGCGTCGTATTGTAATTTTTGAGCGCAGTGACATCATAGGCCACGGTAAACGTCTGGTCGCTTGTAGCCGACTCAACCAAGTTGACATAGAAATCGAGAGATCCGCTCTCATTGAAAATCAAGGAGTCTTGATTGCTCAACCCGTACTTGTCGGTGAGGAAGGCCAGGTTGGTTTGCGGAGCCTGATATTGTTCTTCGTTAACACTAGCCCCATCGATAGCATCCGAGCATGACATCATCATGGCGGACGATAACAGGACAAGCGCCAGTGTCTTGATATGATTGGTATTCATAGCTTTGGTTATTCTTTTTAGGTTCAACATTATTTGTTTTCCGGCAATGAAACATTTTTCCACGTCAGTTGACTGCGTATGGCCGTGAGGTCATTATCATTACCGGTATAGTCTTTAACCTTAAAGGTAGACTGGTCGTCAAACTTCCAATAGGCAACAAGTCCCGGTGTGGTGGGGTCTACGGTATAGATGCTGGCTGCAATCTCTTCCGGAGTGCGGACAACGTCCCATACGCGGGCTTCCGAGATACATCCGTTCAAGTCGCGACTGTCTTCATACGATTTTCCAATGAGGAAGTTGCGATCTCTGCCATTGCCGCTAAGGTCAACAGACACATTCATAGAGCCTTGGGCTTTCAGATGACCATCTATATAGACCTTCATCTCGCCCGATGCACGGTCGTAAGTGAGTGCCACATGCTGCCATTTGTTGGTTTGCAGCTGGAGAGCCGCATCTGTGAAATTGCCACTCGAAGTAGCAATCTGTATCTGGTTGTCGGGCACGCCGGCGTCACCAATACGCATGAGGAATGAGCCCTCAATACCCATAACGGTAGAGATGAGCTGTCCGAACTCGCGAGGATAGATAAGTGCTTCCATCGTTACTTGCTGCATATCATAGATGCGGTCTTGTGTAGCCCAAGGATAGATTTCCAGATAGTTGTTTTCAATGTCGGCTACCACGTTGATAAGTGCTCCGGCCCTGAATACGAAATAGTAGTTCTTAGCAGAAGAGAGCAAATCAATATCGCTTGTCTCCACGTCTACCGGAAGCACATAGGTGATGGAGCGATCAAGGTTTCCCAACTTAGAGAAGCTGAAAGTAGCCTCACTGCTCTTTACACTTCCTTGGGTGATGACCATATTGGGCTCCACAGCCTCATAACAGGTATCAGGTAACAACTGTGCATCAGCATAGTAAGCCATATTGTATGTGTCGAGCAAAGACTTGTCGACTTTCGCCATGGCATGGATATCCGTCTCAGCAGGACGGGCCGTGGCTACATGTAGTGTTTTGCTGATGGTGCCCGTGTTACCCTTGATAATAGTCTCGGTTTTCATGGACGACGCATCTATAAAAACTTTGTTGGCGAAGTCGGCCTCGTCATTATCCTGACAGCCGGCCAGCAGAAGGCCTGCTGCCAGCAGAGGAATATATTGATATATCTTTTTCATATTGGTTAATGTTTAACTGTAGGATTGATAATTGAAATCGCCTTGCGAACCACCGGATATACAAAGTTGACGTGGTAATAGTCGGTATTGATGTCTTTGAGCGCCAGGCCGGCTACATGGAAGCCCGGATGCTCGGTGGCACAGAATCGGGCTGCGCCGGTGGCTGCGTATTCCTTGCCCCAATAACCCGTTTTCATATCGTTGGGGTCTTGTGAATAAAGAGAAACCAGGGCAATGAACTTTTCTGCCGGCACGCCTTCAACGGTCGCCTTGCTGAAATTGTAAATCATGCCTTCCGCGTTAACGGCATCTTCACAAGGAATGATGATGTAACTGGCAAGGCCGAGAAGGCTCTGGTCTTCTACGTGCTGCGGTTTACCGGCCAGCACCAACATTTTGTCGGCATGACGCTCTTTCCAGTCCTTGGCAATGCCTAAGAAATCGTTTTCAAGTGCTATGGCGGCAGCCTGTTCGTCCTTGGTCATGTAAATCTTGGTCTTGGCCAGGAAAGTCATGACAACCCCTTCGTAACCATACTGTTCACAAAGGTCCAGTTTGGCATTTACCGTATCAACAAGAAAGGTGTTAAAGTCAGGTTTGAAAGTCTCTTCCTTGTTGCTCTCCTCGAAGGCCTCCTTAGCTGCGTCGTAAGCATCCTTGATGGTCATGAAATTGATTTCGTAGAGCGTACGTATGCCTTTCTTCTCCTTGATGTCTTTCATTTCCTGAAGCTCACGGACATTCAACTCTCCGGGGCTCTTCAGGACCAGAAAGTCGAGACTGTCGGGCACGGCCAGAATGTTCTGCCCTTGTGAGGCCGGCGTCTTGGCACTGTTGTCAAACCAGCCAAAGACCATCTTATGGTCCCTGGTTTTGTATTGTCGTAGATTGGTGAGATATTCTTCATATAGCTCGGGATTCTGATTTTGGATTCCCGGCTCATTGATATCTACGGGCTCAATGTCTGTGTCACAGCCGGCAATGAAGAAGGTCGACGCGAGACATACCATTGAGTATATCGTTTTATTGATTATGCGTTTCATGTTGTACTTGTTTATTTTTGTTTAGCCCACCATACATCAGTAGCCAGATTGTCCGGTCCACCGAGAAGGTTAACACCATTGTTATAATTGTCCAAGTTGTTGATATGCTCTTCCTGCGGATAATACAAGCGACGCGCTCCGCGACGTGAATCCACTATTCCGGCACTGTTGTTGACAACCACCGGCATCAACTTGGGATAGCCTGT
>JBMNUU010000060.1:0-11071 GCA_050946435.1 Prevotella sp. | reverse complement strand
ATTTGTATTGCTGGTTGTTTCTTTTTCCTCGCCGAGAGATGAAGACAACCTCTCGCTACGCTTCGAGAACGTCTTCATCTCTCGGCGAGGGTTACTCTTTTATTGCACTTCGTTTTGGAACTTGCATAAAGAAGTTAAAAAGGAATAGGGCTAAAACATATTTGTAATTTAGACTTTGCAAAAGTTAAGCACTTTTCTTATCTTTGCATCCGAATTTCAATGAGGGCATGATTTTTTATGCTCCTTACATACAAAAGTCAAAGCTAAACAGGTATGGAAATTATCAATCTGTCAGAACGTAACAGTATCATTGGCCAGTATATGGCAGAGGTGCGAGATGCTGAGTATCAGAAGAATCGCCTCTTATTCCGTAACAACATTATGCGCATCGGCGAGTTCGAGGCTTTCGAGGTGTCCAGGAAGCTGAGTTATGAGACTAAGAAGGTGACCACTCCGTTAGGTGTTTCAGCTGTAAACGTTCCGTCAGACAAGATTGTCCTGGCAACGATTTTTCGTGCCGGGCTGCCTTTCCATCAGGGTTTCCTTAACGTGTTCGACCATGCCGGCAATGCTTTTGTGTCGGCATACCGGGAGTATCAGGACGCAGCGCATCATGAAGTAGGCGTGCATGTAGAATATCTGGCAACTCCGCAGCTGGATGGAAAGACGCTCATCATTGCCGATCCGATGTTGGCCACGGGCGGCAGCATGGAACTGGGGTACAAGGCTTTGCTCACCAAGGGAACGCCCAAAAACATCCATGTGTGCTGCATCATTGCTAATCCGGAGGGAATAGAGCATATTAAACGTGCATTTCCATCTGATAAAACCACGATATGGTGTGCTGCGATAGATCCGGGAATGAACGAGAACAAATATATCGTACCGGGCTTTGGCGATGCCGGCGACTTGTGCTACGGCAGCAAACTTTAAGTAAATATTAGTCGAATGCGTCGGCGCACGATTGGCGCCCTTCAAAAAAACGAAATCCTTCCAGAAACGGAAGGATTTCGTTTTTAGTGCAATGCCGGTCTCGTCGACCGAGACTGGCGTTTGCAACCAAATCGTATGAGAAGCGTTATTCTTTCACTTCCCATATATCGTTCGTTTCCAACAGCTCTGCAAAGGTGTGGTATTTCTTTTGTTTTTTAACCTCTTCTATCTGTTGGTTTACTGCCTCATCGTAGCAAGGGCCTTCCACGTCGCGGATGACACCGAGTGCAATGGGGAATCCTTGTTCAGTGTCCATCATGGCAAGTTTCAGCTGTAGGGTGTCGTCTTCGCTGTGGGCATCGTGGATGAGCACGTCGTCGAGGGTATAGCCGTCCTTGCCAATCTCCACCACTTTAAGGCCGAAACCCTGTTGAACAAGTCCGAACTCGTTGTTTTCACCAAATACCAGCGGTTTGCCGTGTTCCACATAGATGGCATTTTTCTTGCGTCCGGCCTGTGTATAGACCGGTCCATGTATACCGTTGTTGAAGATGACGCAGTTTTGGAGAATCTCGCAGACGGCTGCTCCCTTATGGTGATAGGCCGCCTTGAGCATACGGATGGTATGTGGGCTGTCGTTGGCTACGGTGCGGGCAAAAAACTTTCCGCGTGCCCCGAAGCATAGCTCTGCCGGTCGGAACGGGTCTTCCACGGTGCCGTAAGGACTCGATTTCGACACGAAGCCTCGGGGACTGGTGGGCGAATACTGTCCTTTGGTGAGTCCGTAGATGCGATTGTTCAGCAGGATTATGTTCAGGTTGACATTGCGCCGCATGGCGTGTATGAAGTGGTTGCCACCGATAGCTAGGGCGTCGCCATCACCACTCACCTGCCATATCGTGAGGTTGGGGTTTATAATCTTCGCCCCTGTGGCGATAGATGCGGCGCGTCCGTGTATGGTCTGCATGGCGTATGTGTTGACATAGTAGGGCAGTCGGCTTGAGCAACCGATGCCGGAGATGACCGCCGTATTATATGGTGGTACTCCAATCTCGGCCATGGCCTTTTGGAAGCTGTTTAAAAATGCGTGGTCGCCACATCCGGGACACCATCTGGGTTGTCCCTTTTTGAAATCGTTTATCGTATAGATTGCAGTCTTTGTGGGCTCTTCCTGGGCTGCTGTCTGAATATTGTCTTTCATTCTTTTTCCTGTTTAAAAGTTCTGAGCGTGTTATTGCAGCATTTTAGTTTCGAAAGTGCGCCCTATAACACGGGCGTTTGCATTGGTGATGAGCGCCTCGAAAGCCTCTACCAGTTCGCTGACGACAAAAGGCTGACCTTTCACTTTGTTATATTGGTAAGGCGAGAAATCATTGATTCTAATGCGCAGCAAGGCTGCCAGCTGCCCGAGGTTTTGCTCGGCCACCACCACTTTAGGGTATTTCGTTAGCTCGTCGGCCGTGTTCTTCGGTAGCGGGTTGATGTATTTCAATTGAGCCAACGCCACCTTGTGACCTTTCTTTCGCAGCTCTGTCATGGTAGAATAGAGGTGTCCGTAGGTGGAGCCAAAGCTCACGATGAGCAGCTCGGCGTCATCTTTGTCGCCTTCTATCTCCAGGTCGGGCACTTCGATGGCTGCCACTTTGTTGTATCTCATGCGGTCCATCTTGTCGTGATTCTCCGGCTCACTGGATATGGCGCCCGTCTTTCCGTCTTTTTCCAGTCCGCCCAGGATATGGGTGTAGCCTTCTGTGCCGGGAATGGCCCAGTAACGTACCAGTGTCTTCTCATCGCGCTGATAGGGGGTGTACTTGTATTTCTGGGTGGGCAGGGTATAGTGTGGATGAATTTCCGGCAGCTTGTCCATTTCCGGCAGCTTCCATGCGGCAGAGCCGTTGGCGACGAAGGCATCGGTGAGGAGCACGATGGGAGTCAAATGCTCCAGCGCTATCTTAGCCGCCATATAGGCAGACTCAAAGCAGTCGGTGGGACTGACAGGGGCGATGACGGGCATAGGGCTCTCTCCATTGCGCCCGTAGAGCACTTGCAACAAGTCGGTCTGTTCGCTCTTGGTGGGCATTCCCGTAGACGGACCGCCACGCTGCACGTCGATGACTACCAAGGGCAGCTCGTCGATAACAGCCAGATTCATGGCCTCGCTCTTGAGACAGATGCCGGGGCCCGAGGTCGATGTAACGCCCAGCGCACCCGCAAACGATGCTCCTATAGCACTGGCGCATGCACTGATTTCGTCTTCACACTGTACGGTTATCACGCCCATAGACTTATGTTTGGCCAGTTCATGCAAGATGTCGGAGGCCGGTGTGATGGGGTAAGAGCCCAGATAGAGTTTTAGACCCGCACGCTCTGCAGCGGCCATCAGGCCGTAGGCTGTAGCCTTGTTGCCCGTGATGTCCATATAGCGTCCCGGCTTTTTGTGCTTTGACTCTATGCAATAGGTGTTGGGAACCGACGTGTGGGTGTTGGCACCATAGTCATATCCCGCTGTCACCACTTTGATATTGGCTTCGGCAATAGCAGGCTTTTTAGCGAATTTTTCGCGCAGGAACTTCTCCGCCAGACTCAGGTCGCGGTTGAATAACCAGCACACCAGTCCTAAGGCAAACATATTCCGGCACTTCAGCTTGCTCTTCATGTCCATATCCGACTCTTCCAGGCAGGCTTTTACCATACGGGTGATGGGGCAGGCCACCACTCTGTCTGGGTTGATGCTCAGTTCGCGCAGATAGTCATCGGTCCTGAAATGAGCTCGTTTCAAATTGACCGGCCCGAAAGCGTTGGTATCGATGATGATGGTACCCTGTGGCTTCAGATGAATGTATTGTGTCTTTAACGCGGCGGCATTCATTGCCACCAATACGTCGCACTTGTCGCCGGGAGTGTAGACCTTGTCTCCGCCGATGTGCACTTGGTAGCCCGAAACGCCCGTCAGGGAGCCTTGCGGGGCGCGAATGTCGGCGGGATAATCGGGGAACGTGGATATGTCGTTACCCACCGTTGCTGATATTGTTGAGAAAACATTACCAGCCAACTGCATACCGTCGCCCGAGTCGCCCGAGAATCTTACAATGACATCTTCAAGCTCTTTAACCTCTAATGCTTCTGCCATAATGAACTAAAAATTAAATTAAATAGGTTTTCATTTTGTTCTTGTATACTCACATCTTGCCTTATTTGAGCCAGTGTTCAAAAAACGTAGGTTTAATGTTTCATCATTGCAAAGTTAGGGTAAGTTTGGGATATAACAAAATAAAGCGGTAATTTAATTTTTGAGATAGTGTAGAAAGGGAAAATGGAAAACAATAAAGGTGAAAAACTATGAGGGGAATGTGCTTCGCTCTCCGCAATATTCGGACCATTATACGGGATTTTTAGCATGGCCAAATACGGCGCTACATCACGTGTTCACCCTATCGTCCGAGTGGAGAGGGGGAATACAGCTAAGCCGACAATCCGTGTGCAATTCACGGGTTGTCGGCTGTATGGTAAAAGGAGAGCCGTAAGGCTTAATATTTGAACGAACTGCCACCCAGAAATTCGCGAAGGAGACTGGTGGGCGGTATGTCGCGGTTGGGGATGGGTTGAATGTATTGCAGGAACTTATTCAGGCGATAAGCCTCGGCGTGTTCCTCTGCATTCTCCGGCACCAATTGGAGCAGAGGCTCAGCCTGTTGGCGAATGACGGCAAGTTCAAAAAGCATAGCAGAGTTGAACATTGCGTCGGCATTTTCCTGATAGGGGAATATCCATTTGTTCTCACCGGCGCGCACTGATGGCCAGCGTCTTATGGTTTCGCGTGCGCTCACTCCGCGATATTTGTAGTCGCGGATGATACGGCGCAGCAAACGGTTGTCGGTGGTGGGGATGTAGTTGTGGTCATCGAGCAGGATGGTGGTGAGCGCAGATACATATACGCGGAACTTCATTTCCTCGGGAATATGGTCCGTCAGTTCCGGATTGAGAGCGTGGATGCCCTCCACAATGAGGATGTTGTGTTCGTCCATGTGTAGCTTCTTGCCACTCATCTCACTCTTTCCCGTTTGGAAGTTATACTTGGGAAGCTCCACCACTTCGCCTCGGAACAGTGCGTTGAACTGCTCATTGATGAGGTCGAGATTGAGGGCATAGAGACTTTCATAGTCGTAGTCGCCACTGGCATCCCGGGGAGTATCGCGGCGGTCTACGAAATAGTCGTCGAGTGAAATCTGCAGCGGTCGGATGCCGTTGGCCAGCAGTTGGATGCTGAGACGCTTGCACGTGGTGGTCTTTCCCGATGACGATGGACCGGCCAAGAGCACGAGCTTCACATCCTTGCGCGAGGCGATCTCGTCGGCAATCTTTGAAATCTTCTTTTCCTGCAGGGCCTCCGAGACGTTAATCATGTTGGTGGTATAGCCTTTTTGCACCATTTCGTTGAAGTCGCCCACCGTTCTGATGCCCATAATGTTTTGCCACTGGTGGTGCTCCTTGAATATCTCAAACATCTTTTCCTGTTTGGTCATCTCGGGTAAAACGCCGGGATTGTGCTTATCGGGGATGCGCAGCAGCAGTCCGTCGAAATATTTCTCCAGCCCAAAGAGATATATCTTTGAGGTATTGGTGAGCAGTGAACCGTAGTAGTAGTCCACGTAGTCGTCAATCTGATAGTAGGTGGTGTATATGGTTCCGATGCTTCTGAGCAGTTTAACCTTAGCCTCATCGCCTTTCTTATCGAACATACGGATGGCGTCTTCGGTGGGAACCTGGTGACGGACAATAGGTATCTTGGCATCGATAATCTCCTGCATACGCTTGCGAATCTTGTCTACATCCTCCTGCCCTATGGGATGCCCGATTTGCAAATTCACGTAGTAGCCGTTGCTCACGGGTATGTCGATAGCCATCTCCGAGCCCGAATAGAGGTCGTGTACGGCCTTGCAAAGCACGAAGAAGAGCGAGCGGGTGTAGTTGCGGGAGCCGGAGCCGGAAGTCATGTCGAGGTATTCCACATCCTTATTATGATATGCTCTGTAGTGCATGCCTTCCACTTTGTTGTTCACCTTGGCACAGATGGGGCCATATTCCATTTTGAGCCCGAGTAGTCTGAAGACTTCAGAAAGCGTCGTGCCGATGGGAACGTCGATGGTCTGCCCATTGTTTTTACACCTGATAGTTAGGTTCTGCTTCATAATGTTTCAGTTGATTGTTGTTGTTTTCTTGCCATCAAAGATATAGAAAGTTTTGGGAAAGACCAACGTTGTTTTGAGGATTTTAACTACTCAATTATAAATTTTGCCTTGGAAAAGAAGATACTTGTGGCGTATTTGACGGCTTTGCTGGTCAAATCCGCATCAATCGGTGGGTTTACCCGAGCATAATAACGTCTTACGAAATACCATAGTGCGCTATAGCTACTGTTTAAAATGAAAAAGTAAAAGAGTTTTGTATGTTTTGCTTTCACTTTGTAATATTTTAAATATATTTAAAATCATTGTACACTTTTTGTATTATTCTAAATAAGCACTACCTTTGTTCGACAGATACAAAATGATACTTAAGCTGATGAACCAATGATTTGGAATGAGATGATGGAATGTATGGAGCGCGAGCAGTTGCGCGAAATACAGAGTCGAAGATTGAAAGCGATGGTAGAATACGTATATCACCACACCCCGTTCTACCGCAAGAAGTTTCAGGAAATAGGGTTGCATCCTGACGATATCAACGATATTGACGATATTGTCAAGCTGCCGTTCACCCAGAAGACCGACCTGCGCGACAACTATCCCTTTGGTTTTGCGGCGGTGCCTATGAGTCAGATTGTGAGAATTCACGCCTCATCGGGCACAACGGGCAAGCCGGTGGTGGTACTCTATACGCGCAAGGATTTAAACACATGGACCGAGAGCCTCTCGCGTGCCTTTACCTCGTTTGGCGCAGGACAGGATGATATATTCCAGATCTCGTATGGATACGGACTTTTCACCGGCGGTCTGGGCGCCCATTTTGGTGCGACGAATATTGGTGCGAGTGTCATTCCCATCTCCTCGGGCAACACTAAAAAGCAGGTCATGCTGATGCACGACTTCGGGGCAACGGCACTATGCTGCACCCCGTCGTATGGAATGTATCTTGGAGAGGCCCTGAACGAATCGCCCTGGCCGAAGGAAGAATTCAAGTTGCGTATTGGGGCCTTCGGGGCAGAGCCTTGGAGCGAGAAGATGCGCGTGAAGTTGCAGGATATGCTTGGCATCAAAGCCTATGATATTTATGGGCTCAGCGAGATTGCCGGACCGGGCGTAGGCTATGAGTGCGAATGTCAGTGCGGCACGCATATCAGTGAGGACTATTATTATCCCGAGGTCGTAGACCCGCAGACGGGCGAGCCGCTTCCCGACGGCACGGTGGGCGAGCTTTGTTTCACCCATCTTACGAAGGAGGGAATGCCATTGCTCCGTTACCGCACGCACGACCTCACGTCGCTCCATCGAGAGCGTTGCGCGTGCGGGCGTACGTTTGTCAGAATGGACCGCATCCTGGGACGGAGCGATGATATGCTCATCATTCGCGGGGTCAATGTGTTCCCCACACAGATAGAGTCGGTCATCTTGAGTCTCAGTGAGCTGGAGCCACACTTCATGCTGACGGTGGGGCGTGAGAACAACACCGACACCGTAGAACTGAAAGTAGAGGTCAAAGAGGAGTTCTTCTGCGACGAGATGGCGCAGATGGTGAGGATGCAGAAGAAACTCGAAAACGAGCTTCGCAGTGTCATAGGGTTGGGATTTAAGGTGAAACTTGTGGAGCCGAAGAGCATCGAAAGAAGTGAGGGCAAGGTGAGACGAGTGATAGACAACCGAATACTCTAACAAATTTAAAGTATAAACCAAATGTTAGCAAAGCAATTATCTATCTTTTTGGAGAACAAGTCGGGCAGACTTACCGAGGTGACCGAGGTGCTTGGCAAGGCGGATGTGAATCTCAGTGCGATGAGTATTGCCGACAACAGTGACTTTGGCATTCTGCGATGTATCGTGTCCGATCCTGACAAAGCTTATCGGTTGTTGAAGGAAGAGGGCTTTACGGTGAAGATTACCGATGTGATTGGCATGACCGTCCCTAACACGCCGGGCTCTCTGGCCGTCATTCTGAAGCATCTGTCAGATAATGGTGTGTTCATCGAATATCTTTATTCTTTTGCCAATGGCGATGGAGCCAATGTCATTATCCGCCCGAACAACTTGGAAAACTGCGAGCGAATCCTGCAGGAGATAAAAGTAGACTTGCTCGCTGCAAACGACCTTTACAAACTATAGTCCCTGCTTTGGGAATGCGTGGTATGGTGCGTTCATCTTGGCCGACAACGTCCGACTTCGGTGAGCAGATAGTCTTGCGCTCCGGAGTCGGTCGGTGTAGCGGTGGGTCCAGATGCGAATGATGACATATTTTGATTGTTGCGATATTCCCTTTATTTCCCCGTCTATCTTCCCTTTTGTTTTTTCAGATCTTCCTTTTTGGTTAAAATGAATATTTCTTGAGAAATAAAACATGGAAAAAGCAAGGATTTAAAATGGTTTTTTATTATCTTTGCAACAGTTTTGTATTAACTGTTTCATAGAATTGTCTTGATGGACGGGAACTATTTTTCTATTTTCATGAAGATTCTTGGCTCGCTTGCACTCCTCATTTATGGAATGAAAGTGATGAGCGAAGCGCTTCAAAAGATGGCCGGCTCGCAGTTGCGACACATTCTCGGGGCCATGACTTCCAACCGCTTCACCGGCATGCTCACCGGTACGTTTATCACTTGCGCCGTGCAGTCTTCATCGGCAACCACCGTCATGACGGTTTCTTTCGTGAATGCCGGACTACTCACGCTTGCTCAGGCCATATCCGTTATCATGGGTGCCAACATCGGAACGACACTTACTGCATGGATCATGTCTTTGGGTTTCAAGGTAGACCTCACGATGGCAGTATTCCCGGCCTTCCTCGTCGGCATTATGCTGATATACACCAAGAAGAGCCGATACGTGGGTGATTTCTTGTTTGGTATAGCCTTCCTTTTCTTTTCTTTGGTATTGCTGAACGATACCGGTAAGGAGCTGGACCTGGCCCACAATTCGGGGGTCATCAGTTTTTTCGCGAGCTTTGACACGAGCAGCCATATTTCCATTCTCATATTCCTGCTGATAGGAACCATCATCACCTGTCTTGTCCAAAGTTCAGCTGCTGTCATGGCTATTACCATTCTGCTGTGTTCCATGGGCGTGCTGCCCATCTATTTGGGCATTGCTCTGGTGTTGGGCGAGAACATAGGAACAACGGCTACCGCCAACCTTGCAGCCCTTGGGGCCAATACCCAGGCCCGACGTGCAGCCTTTGCTCACCTCGTGTTCAATGTGTTCGGCGTGATATGGGTGCTTTTCCTGTTCTATCCCTTTGTCGATATGGTGTGCTCCCTCGTTGGCTACGAGCCTTCGGGAGCCGGTTACAGCGAAGCCGAAAGGGCTGCTATCCTGCCTATCGTCTTAGCCGCTTTCCATACTTGCTTCAATGTGACCAATACCTTCCTGCTCATTTGGTTTATTCCCCAGATAGAGAAGGTGGTGTGCTGGATTATCAAGCCCAATGCCAATATTGAGGAGGAAGACTTCCGTCTGCGTTTCATCCAGGGTGGAATCATGAAGACCCCCGAGCTCTCTGTACTCGAAGCACAGAAAGAGGTGTTGAGTTTTGCTGAGCGCATACATCGTATGTTTGGTATGGTGCGTGAACTCTTGGGTGAGGACAACATTGATAAGTTCAAGAAGATATACGAGCGAATCGAGAAGTATGAGAATATCTCCGACAATATGGAGATTGAAATCGCCAAGTATCTCGACCATGTGAGCGATGCTCATTTGAGCGATGACACGAAAGGCAAAATTCGTGCAATGTTGCGCCAGATATCCGAGATAGAGAGTATTGGCGACTCCTGCAACAACCTTGCCCGCACCATCCATCGTCGGAAAATGGGCAAGGAGGATTTCACCGAACAACAATATGAGTGCATCCATCAGATGTTTGAACTTGTAGACGATGCGCTCACCCAGATGTATATGCTCCTCAAGGGCTACAGAGAAAACCTCGACCCTACCCGTTCGTTCAATATTGAGAACGAAATCAACAACTACCGCAACCAGCTGCGTACGGACAACATCAACGATATCAACAACCATGCCTACACCTATGCGGTGGGCACCATGTATATGGATATCATTCAGGAGTGTGAGAAGCTGGGCGACTATGTGGTCAATGTGGTGGAATCGCGCATGGGTGTGAGGCAGGACGAGGTCTGAATCAAGTTTTTTTATCCGCTACGCGACAAGCGAAGCACTGCCTATAGAGACAAACATACAAGAGAGAGCCATCCTGGCTGGTTATCATTCAGGATGGCTCTCTCTTGATGTTTTGTCTTTTTATTGTGACAGGGGGATTGCCGTTTGCTTCCTCCCTCTCGGTTACAATCGGGTGGGTACGGCGGTCTTTTCGTTGCGATATGCTTTCGGGCTTATTCCTCGTTTTCCAATTCCCCCAGCTTCCGCCATATATCCAGAAAAGTGGAATGGTCTACTTTCTTGTCGAAACTTATGGACACGCCGGCATCGTGCAGCACGTCGTATGCCTGTTGCGACATCACTTCGGCGTGAACTTCGGTCACACCTCCTTCCACCATCATGCGTGCGGCGGAGCGCCCCACAGCTTTGACGGCCAGCTTGGCTTTGAAAAAGAGTTCGGGCTCATCATTGATAATATTGTATAGACGGCGCACGCCATGACCGTCGAAAGTGCGGATGTGCCCTTCGTGAAGTATCGCAAGCGAACATTGCTCCGTATGTAGCGTGTCAATTACGTCTTGCATCATAGGACAATAGATATATAGGTTCCTTTGGCAAATATAGGAAATTATTCTCGAAAGAATGTCAAGTAAAGAGAAAATGTATCTGTTCTCGAAGCTTGTTCTCTATGACGCAGAGTCAACCAGCAAGTGCAAAATTACAAAACGTGTTTGAAGAACTCTCTCTTTGGTGTAGAAAAGTTTAATTTTTCTCTTGGTCTTTCGTTCAATTTCTTTTGTATCGACATAATCCTCTTG
>JBMNUU010000059.1:0-11386 GCA_050946435.1 Prevotella sp. | reverse complement strand
AAAAGATACGCCATCTTCCAACATATGCATATAAGACAGCAAGTCAGGTAATGATTTTTGTTTCCTTTTTTGTGTAGACATAATTAAACCCCGAAAGTTTTTTGTCTAACTTTCGGGGTTCATATCATGATGTACACCCTCTTTTTTTATGCGCACAAAATATACCGTGATGGGTATGAACAATGACAGTACCGTCATTCAATGTGTGATTATGAAAAGGTTTAGCTTGAATATGTGATTACAGAAACCTACAGGCTTTTTATGAAATTCCCGTCATGTTCTTGGTAAACACGATGGCTCACGTTCAAATTTCGCAAAATCGTGGAAATCCGTAGTCTCCTGATAGTCAGGCATTTTAGAAGTACACTGTTTTGACCCCTGTTTGGTCACTCGCGGTTGAGAATCGGATGGCGGGACGAGAAGAGCTCAACCGCTGTGCGGATAAGCCTCAACCACCATGCGGATAGGCTGTTGTCGCAGAGCCGTTAGGGCTTAGTCACATCGTGATTGAGCCTCCATCATGATAGAGTGGAACACAAAACGCCCAAACCGGACTGTTTCTGGCTGCGTGCGAAGATAGTGAGGGGAAGAAAACATAGCCCTTTTTGAGCTGACTGTCACGAAAATAATCGTCGAAAAACAGTAATCTGCTTTTACATATACAACAAATAGAGCAAAGGTGTTGGAAGATATAACACGCCCAAAATCGATTGATGACGGGGCGGTAGTGAGGCAAAGCCAAATAAACACGGAATGGTGACGGAGATTAAAACAAGAAAAACAGAGTAGTGGCGGACATAAAATAATGGCGGATACACAGGTCGTGCGTCCGCCATTATTGAAATGCATACTAATATTTAATCGATCGAAGTTACTCCACATTGAATCCCGTCAGGCTGACCACAGGCATGCAGCCGCGACCGTCTTCGGCACGATAGCTCACCTTCACCGTGCGGCTTTCGCCCGGCATCAGCATCAGGTAGTTGTCACTATAGATTGCCGGCAAAATCTGTTCGCCATCGTTGCCTTTGAGGTTTAGGCGGAGAAGCAGCGCGGGGGTGGTGCTGCGATTGGTCAGCACGACTGTTCCTCGATATTCATCGCCAACGGGCACAAACTCCTGCGACACACTGACATTTGCCTTGGGCAATGATTGAAGCCGACGGAAATCGGACGGCTCATGGGTTTCAACATAAAAGTTCTGCGACACCAGTTCGTTGCCTTCAAGAAGACGCAGTCTTACAAAATAGATGGGCAGGTTGGCCTTTCGGAGTGGCATCACGTCGAGCGTTTGGTCGTCGGTGATGGTCACGTCCATCTTATCCGTGCTGAGCACCTTGCCATTCATATCGAGCACCTCGGCAACAGCCTTCAGGGTACGTTTGCCCTTGGCGATATTCACGACTTGAATTTGCTTTGTGCTCGCGTTGAGCTGGATGTGCAACGGCTCGCACGCCTTCTTGATGCCGAAATAGCCGCCCGTTGGCTCCAAGTAATAATCGTAGGTCTGCCAAACCATAGAGGGCCAGCAGGGATGGCTCATCCACATCAGCAAGCCCATTCGGTCGAGTTGGGCGCTTTCGAACATGGCGCGATGACCATCGTAATTGATCCATTGCGCAAGTCTCGTAAACTCTTCGGCATTCTCGACTTCTCCAAACCGGTCGTTATGGAGCTTATTAAACGTCACTCCTCCTTGTGCACCCTCCAGCGTGTAGTCGTGCTGCCCCCAGCTGATGCTCTGCGGCCAAAGGTGTTCCGGTGCCAGTGTGCGGGCCAGACTTTCATAGTTCATCACATTGGGCATACCACGCTCGGAGTGCAGCTTATGGGTCTGGTTTTCGAAATACCAATCCAGTTTCTGCAACCGGTAAGGACCGTGCCCGCTGACGCCATCGTCGGCAGAACTTGAGATGTAGTCCAACTGTGGATGCTGTTTCTTAATCGCCTCACGCAGCGCCAAATCTAAGGTCTTGGGAGGATAGCCCTCGTTTCTGCCCACATAGATGCCGATGGAAGGATGGTTGCGGATGCGATAAATGTAATCGCGAGCGTTGTCCATAAACATCTGCTCATCGTAGGGGTCGGGTCCGTCCCAGGGGTTGGCCAGCCAGAAATCTTGCCACACCATGATGCCATATTTGTCGCACGCATCGTAGAACTCCTCGTCACCAATCTGGCCTACCCAGTTGCGAATCATCGTGAAGTTCATTTCGCGGTGATGACGCACGGCCGCATCGTATTCGCGTCCTCTGTAATTCAGATTGGTCTCCGAAAAACCCCAGTTTCCACCGAGCGGATCCAGTCGCTTGCCATTGATATAAATCTTGGTCTCGGTGTCGAGGTCCCGATAGCTCATCTCACGAATGCCAGCCTTGTAGCGCACCTCGTCTGAACGTCCGTCCAGGTCTACTGTGAAGCCGGCATCATAGAGATAGGGGACACCATAGCCGTTGGGCCACCAGAGGTTGAGACGCTGATTGCGCAACTGCGCATATTCACTTGGGAGGAATGTTACCTCCTGCGAAGCGTTGGCCGGGAGAATGACTTTCTTGCTGAATTTGATGTCTCCAACCCATCCGTTCACGGTGGCAGTGACCTGGCGGTCGAGCACGTTTCTGACAAGCACCGACGGCGTAAGCGTTGCCAGCGTGTCGGGCAAGTTCAGCTTGGTGGTCAACAGCGGGTCTGACACGCTCACGCCCTTATCTGCGGAAAGATAAACATCGTTCCACAGGCCGACCTCACGCCCGGGCGTCGACGTGATCCAGTCCCACCCTATCGAAGCGTGGAACGTGGGGTTATCGGCCCCGAGCACACCACCGTTCAAGTCGGTGGTCTCCTGATTCTTCACCTTGACGGGACCGAAATGCTCATTACAGATGACCCACACTTCCAACTCGTTATCGCCTGCCTGCAGCAAGTTGGTCACATTGAAGCGGCCCCGCTTGAAAGCCCCATCAATCCGTCCTATCTTTTTCCCGTTCAAAAGGATGTCAGCCTTCCAGTTGATGCCGTTGAAGTTCAGCCAAACCTGTTTGCCTTGATAGTCGGCAGGACATTTGAATGTCGTAGTGTATTTAAAGTTTGAATTGAAGAACGACTCCGAGACCTGACGGAGGTTGTTGTCAAAATTGGTCTCGGGGAGCGCACCTATATTGACATAGCTTGTCAGCACGGTGCCCGGAACAGTGGCCGTAATGGGCTTATCAAATCCCTCACGCAGCAACTTCCAATCGCCGCCGTTGAGCCAGTATTTACCGTCTTTCATGCCAAGTCGTTCGGCCGGTTGAGCAACCAATCCTCCCCGACCATACACTTCTATCTCCGAGATGGCGTAGACGCCGGAAGCCGATGGCTTCTGCAGGAGCAGACGCACATAGCGCCCCGTTGTCCGGCAATCTATCTGTTGGTCCAGCGACCGTGCACGGGAAAGCGTCGTAACATTTTTCCACGTCCGGTCATCAGCCGAAACCTGCAGCACAGCCTTCTCCGCGCGCTCCAGCCAATGGATATTCACCCGGTCGAAAGATACCTCTTTACCCAGGTCTATCTTTGCCCATTGTTCCTTGTCGCCGGTCGCCTGCCACACGCTTGTGAAATGGTATGACGGCAACGCATGGACGAGATTCCCCGCCTTTTGGAAGTCCACGCCATTCAATCGCCAATACGCACAGCCCTTCATCACGAATTGCAGACGTATGTGCGCATAAGCCTTCGACGGGATTTGGAGGTTGACATCCACCTTGCGCAAAGGAAGTTTTTCGATGGTTTCCTTTTTGTTGGGGTCGGAGCTCACCAGCTGCTTGGTGGCCTGACCGGGCAGTCCATTGTCTTTCAATGTCTTGATGGTCTTCCATTTTTTGCCATCTACAGACGCCCACACGAGTATCTCATATCCGCTCTTGGCCTTGTCGGGATGATAGGCCACGTCGGCATCCAACTTGATTCCGTCGGTATGGATGCTGCCATTATTCCAATCATACTGGATAAAGGTATCTTCCCCCTTAATAAAGTTTGAAGTGACTTTGTTTTCATCCAGCGTTTTCTCCTTATCGCGGAGCGAAAGCGCGCCCTCGGGGGTGGAGACGGTCAATACCGTCGGAGCCTTTGTCGTCGTGATGCCATCGGTCAGCAGCTGTGCCGTGAGATTGTAGTCTATCGACGAAGAGGCTGTCGCCGCTCTGTTGAGCGCCACATTTCTGTAGACATTATCCGTCACCATAGAAGGGGCGAAATTCTCAGACGCGCGTCCGGGATATTTTCCGATACCCTTTGTGTAATCTCCATTCCCGGCAACGGCCAATGAAGAAATAGCGCAGTTCAGCATAAGTAATAATGCTTCTTTTATCATATTCAAATAACGTTATTTTTATTATTGTCTTTGATATTTGCAAATGTAAACAAAAATATTGTATACTCTATTACTTATTTTGTCTAATAATTATACTTTTTTGAAAACAAAGCTTTATATCAACAGCTTATTGGTATTTTTGTACCATAAGATATCAAAAAATATGAAATATATCATTTAATAAATCACACCTTTCGCACCGGAAGACCTCTCTACCGTGTTGGATCCTACCAATGCCGACTTTGACTATCTCATCTGTTACTGAAGATTTCAAATAGAAACGCAAGTGAAAACTAAACTTTGAGACCCTTACATGCTGATTCTTCGCAAACTTTCCATATTTTTGCATTTACTATTACCTCGTTAGTAACTTAATGGATATGGTGTACTATAGCAATGGAGGGAAATGCCTCCATAACTCACCCGAATCAACATAGAGCCTATGAAAAATATGACTGACCTAACAGAAGACGAAATGTTATTAGTGGCTCTTACCAATGGAAATGAAAGAGCCTTTGACCTTATCTTTGTCAAATACTATGCAAGAATAAAGGGATTTGTATTGGATTTGTGCGGCAACGAAGACGTGGCCGAGAATACAACACAGGAGATATTCATGAATATGTGGATACACCGTGACATCTTTGCGCGTGTGCATTCGCTGAAATCGTATATTTTCATGATGGCAAGGAATGCCGCCTACAGGGAAATTAAAAAATCGATGCGCACCTTGCACGCCATAGGATTGGAAGAGACCATAGAAGACAGTTCGGTTTCCATCGTTGACGAAATGGCCTATCAGGAGCTGGAAGCACTCATCAAACAAGAAGTGGAAAAGATGCCGGAGCAGCGCCGACGTGTCTTTAAAATGAGCAGATGGGAGGGGCTGTCGAATCAGGAAATCGCCACAAAACTGGGTATCGGCAAGCGAACTGTTGAGACCCATATCTCACTCGCATTGGCCGATTTGCACAAAATATTATCCTTATTTTTGGTTTTAACGTTAATTAACGGAGGCTAACTACGTGTGTCTGTTGCTTCCTTACTCATAGCTTATATCATGGAGAAAGAACATATTCGTAAAATATTATATGACTATACCCATAGGTTGATTCCATCGCAGTATCGGGCCATCGTACAGCAATGGATCATCAGCGACCTCGATTCTTCGGAAAAAGACATCGAGTTGAGACAGCTGTTTGACAACAGGACTGTAGATGAATCCGGTACGGATGCAGCATTGCAGGTGTTCAAAGACCGTAGAGAGCAATACAAATCATCCCGCGCACGGCATCATCGTATATACAAGCTGCTTCGGTATGCAGCGCTTTTCTTATTGCCGGTGCTGGCGGCACTCCTCACGTGGAGAGTAGCATTAAATTATTATGGTGCAGCAAGCGAAATGATAGAATGTCACGTTCCAAACGGCACAACCCATCGTGTGGTGCTGTCGGACGGAACGGTGGTAACCGTCAACGGAGGATCATCGGTGATTTACCCTAAAACATTTAGAGGTGGCGGAGGATGCCGAAACGTTTTTCTTAACGGAGAAGCACATTTCGATGTGAAAAAAGATCAAGAACATCCATTCATTGTCAATGTAGGCCCCATGAAAGTGAAAGTTCTGGGCACTCACTTCGATATCAAGGCATATTCTGATGAGCAAACCATTACCACAACACTTGAGAAAGGACGTGTCATGGTGTACGATAGTCTGCACAGTTTAATATTGGTACCCAACGAGCTGGCAAGCTATCATCGCACGACCAACAAACTGACTAAGAGCAAGGTGAATGCGGCTAAGTACTGTGACTGGATACGGGGAAATCTTTTCTTTAACAATAGACCCCTTGCGGGGATTCTCTCTGACCTGGAACACAAATACAACGTTTGTTTCAAAGTGGGTCCCCATGTCAACCTGGACAAGCGCTACACGATGGATTTCAATGCAAAAGAAGACGTAAACAGCGTGTTGAATATCCTACAGAAACTGACCCGCGGGCTCAAATACAAAAAACATAATGAAACCATTTACCTCTATATGGAGAGAAAGGAGGGCCAGGCATAGTATCATCTGATTTTTTTTGCTTTCTCTTATATAGTTTTGTGCAACGATTACCTTAAACTTAAAACTGTATTTAAACCTAATATAACATTATGACCAAAAATCTTTTAACCCAATGGAAAGCAATACCCGTCAAAAGAGTGCTACTCTTCTTGATCGTCATGCTTTCGGTGACGGTATCCGGTAATGCGCAGACTCTAAAACTGCAAAAGACCAAAATGACCGTCCAAAACCTAATACAGACTATTGAACAACAAACCAATATGTCTGTGGACTATGGCCAAAACACCATAGACCTGAATAAAAAAGTACAGCTAAACTCAAAAACACCGTCTTTGCAAGATGCTCTAAGACAAATGTTGCTGGGAACAGGTCTGGAATACCAAATCTCAACCCGCCACATCGTCCTCACGAAAGCATCGGCAAAGCAAACTCCCCAACGCACAGAAAAGTCGCAAACCAAAAAGGTGAAAGGGCGCGTGACAGACAATACCGGCGAGCCACTAATCGGTGTGAGTGTCAAAGTAAAGGGCACCAACAATGCCGTAGTGACTGACCTCGACGGTAATTTTACCATCAACGCAAACGACAACGACCTATTAGAGTTCTCTTATATCGGCTATATGCCACAAGAGAAGAGAGCCAACAGCTCACTCCAAAGCGTTCTGATGACGGAAGATTCCAAGGAACTGAATGAAGTTGTTGTTACAGCTCTTGGTATCAAACGCGAGCAGAAGGCGCTGAGCTACAATGTACAACAAGTAAAAGGCGAGGACCTGAGCGCCAATAAAGATGCCAACTTTATCAATTCGCTAAACGGTAAAGTGGCTGGCGTAAATATTAATGCTTCCTCGTCAGGTGCCGGTGGTGCGACAAAGGTAGTGATGCGTGGTACCCGTTCTATCTCACAGTCGAGCAATGTGTTGTATGTTATCGATGGTATTCCCATGCTGGGTACCAGCAATGAGGGTTCTAAAGAATTCGGCTCGTCTGGTACATCCGAGGGCATTGCCGATATTAACCCCGAAGACATCGAATCGATGTCTGTTCTTACCGGTGCGGCTGCTGCGGCTCTGTATGGCGAGAAAGCCTCAAACGGTGCCATTGTCATCACAACGAAAAAAGGTTTGGCCGGCAAAACCGTATTCACGGTGTCACAGTCAACAGAATTCTCTACAGCTTTTCGTACACCCGAGTTCCAAAATCGATATGGTACAGGTTCTGGCTTGCGTGACAGCGGTGCCGACTCTTTCAGCTGGGGGCATCGGCTCAACGAAAGCAACTACATGGGTTATGACCCTGTAAGCGATTATCTGAAAACCGGGATAGTGACAACCGAAGCATTCACTCTGTCCACAGGTACGGAGAAAAATCAGACCTTCTTCTCTGCAAGCGCAGTGAACTCCGGAGGCATTGTGCCAAACAACAAATATGACCGTTACAACTTTACGGTACGCAATACTACGTCCATGCTGAAAGACCGGTTGACACTCGACGTTGGTGCCAGCTATATCATACAGAATGACCGTAACATGATCAACCAGGGTGTTTACAACAACCCTCTGGTGACAGCCTATTTGTACCCTCGCGGCAACGACTATGAAGACATGGCCATGTTTGAACACTACGATACGGCCCGCAAGATTTACGTACAAAACTGGGATGGTCTGATTAGTGAGATGGTGGGACAGAATCCTTATTGGATAAACTATCGCACCCCACGTACAAACCACAAGTACCGCTATATGCTGAATGCCGGTTTGACCTATAAGTTTACCGATTGGCTGAATGTCTCGGCACGTATCCGAATCGACAATGCAACAAACAAGTACGAAGAAAAGTTCTATGCCACAACCAACATGACGCTGACCGGTAGTGCAAACGGTTATTACAACAACACAAGGTCTGAAAACAAACAGGTGTACGGTGACATTCTCGCCAATATCAACAAGCGTTTTCTGGAAGACCGCTTGTCTCTGGCTGCCAATGTGGGTGTATCTCTTTCCAATCAACAGCAAGATGTGCTGGAAATAAGAGGCCCGCTGGACGAATCACTGATTCCCAACGTGTTCACGGTTACTCAAATCAATCGCGATCGCTTGATTCCGAATCCAAATGGCTATCACGATCAGACCAAGTCACTGTTTGCCAGTGTTGAATTGGGATGGGCAAGCCAATATTATCTTACCCTGACCGGCCGTAATGACTGGCCTTCAATGCTCGCAGGCCCCCACTCGGATAAATCCTCGTTCTTCTATCCGTCTGTAGGTGCATCATGGATTGTTTCCGAGACGTTGAAGTTGCCTAAGGAGATTAATTACTTAAAGGTTCGCGGATCCTTTGCTTCGGTGGGTCTTTCTTTCCCACGTTGGTATGCCAATCCTAAGTATGAATGGGACGAAAACCACAAGCAATGGAGCAACCAGACCACTTATCCCATGTATGAATTGAAGCCCGAGCGTACCAACTCATGGGAGATTGGTTTGCAAACCCGCTTGTTCGGTGATTTCAATCTTGATATTACATACTATACAACAAAGACCTTCAACCAGACCTTTGACCCGAAGATCTCTGTCTCGTCTGGTTACAGCAGAATGTACATACAGACCGGAGACGTGAGCAACCACGGTTTGGAACTGGCACTTGGCTACACCCACGACTGGGGCGGCTTTACCTGGTCCAGCAACTATACGTTCAGCATGAATAAGAACAAGATTAATGATCTTGTCACCGAATACACAGATCCCGTTTCCGGGAATATGATTACCGTGGAAAAACTCGACCAAAACGGTCTGGGCTCTGCACACTTCATCTTGAAGAAAGGCGGAACCTTGGGCGATTTGTACTCATTGGCTGACATCCAGCGCGATAACAATGGAAAAATTTACGTTGATGCAGAGGGCAAAGTGTATAAAGACAGCCATGTGGAAGACGTGAAGCTCGGCTCTATTTTCCCGAAGAGCAACATGTCATGGAGAAATGATTTTTCCTGGAAAGGACTAAGCCTTGGCTTTATGTTCAGCGCCCGTTTCGGCGGTATTGTTTACTCAGCAACCCAAGCCAACCTCGACTACTATGGCGTATCCGAGGCTTCGGCAGCAGCACGCGACTTAGGTTATGTGGCCATTAACGGCGGCGAAAACTTCGTCAATCCGGAAACATGGTACACGACACTTGGCGGCAGCGACGGTATTCCACAGTTCTATACCTACAGCGCCACCAACATACGACTGCAGGAAGCCAGCATAGGTTATACCTTTAAGCGAAACCAATTCTTCGGCATTGGCGACCTCAATCTGTCACTGGTAGGCCGAAACCTGCTGATGTTGTACTGCAAGGCTCCTTTCGACCCCGAATCGACAGCCACAACGGGCAACTACTATCAGGGAATCGACAAATTTATGACTCCCAGTACCAGAAATCTTGGTTTCAACATTAAACTTACTTTCTAAAGAACGAAGCGATGAAACAAATAGGCAAAACAATAATAACAGCTGTCTCGGCAGGATTGCTCTTTGTCGTGGCGAGCTGTACCAACGGCTATGAGGACTACAACCAAAACCCATACGCCGTCAGCAAAGAGGAGATGCAACGCGATGCTTATGCCTTGAGTTCGGCCATGCTGAACCTCCAAGGATGGGTTATTCCCGTTGATGTCAATACAAACCAGTTTACGGAATGTCTCTGTGGAGGGTCATACAGTGGATATATCTCTGATTCCAATGCCGGCTTCGCCGGAAAGAACTTCGCACAGTACAGTCCGGAGAACGGATGGACCCGTGTACTTTTCAACGATGTCATTCCCAAGATGTTTATCTACAACACTGAAGTTAAGAATGTAACAACGGATGTTGTTCCTCGTGCCGTAGCCCAAATCGTCATGATTGCAGGCATACACCGCATCACAGACGCATACGGTCCAATCCCTTATTCAAAAGTGGGAGCAGACGGCAAGATAACAGCGCCTTACGACTCTCAGGAAGAAGTCTATGATTTGATGTTCAACCAGTTGGACAGTGCCATCGTAAAACTGACTGCTAACCGTACTGCCGACTTCAGTGCAAAGGCCGACCGTGTATATGGTGGCAAGGTTGAGAACTGGATTAAATTTGCCAATTCTCTAAAGCTCCGTCTGGCCATGCGCATCTCAAACGTTTCGCCGGAAAAAGCACGTCAAGAAGCCGAAGCGGCCGTTAACCATGAGGTGGGCGTTATGACCGACAATGCCGACAATGCCGAGCTGGCTTTGGCAACGACTAATCCCTTTGAGATCATTATGTATGAGTACAACGGCGGTGACTCGCGCGTTGGTGCCGACATCACCAGCTATATGAACGGTTACAAAGACCCACGTCGTGCAGCTATGTTCACGGTCACCACTTTTGCGGACGAAGGAGTAGAAAACGGATATTATGGATTACGCACCGGTATTGCCATTCCCGATGGCCCCACCGCTCATGCTTATTCCAATTATAATGTGAAGACAGACACCAAGTTGCTGTGGATGAATGCGGCTGAAGTCGCCTTCCTACGTGCCGAAGGTGCGCTGCGCGGATGGAACATGGGTGGAACAGCCAAGCAGTTCTACGAGCAGGGCGTTCGCCTGTCATTTGATCAATGGGGCGTACAAGGCGCCGACAGCTATCTGGCCGACAAGACCAGCACGCCCTCAACATATTCCGACCCAGCCGGATTGAACTCATATAGCGGTAATACTTCATCCATTACCATCGCTTGGGACGAGACGGCTACCAAAGAAACCAATCTCGAACGCATCATTACGCAGAAATGGCTGGCCAATTTCCCATTGGGACAAGAGGCATGGAGCGAATATCGCCGTACAGGCTATCCCAAGTTGATGCCGGTGGTTGTCAACAACAGTGCCGGAATAGTGGATTCACGTCGCGGAGCGCGTCGCTTGTATTATCCGCAGGAAGAGCATATCAACAACTTGGACAATTATAACA
>JBMNUU010000058.1:0-11402 GCA_050946435.1 Prevotella sp. | reverse complement strand
ATTGCTGGTTGTTTCTTTTTCCTCGCCGAGAGATGAAGACAACCTCTCGCTACGCTTCGAGAACGTCTTCATCTCTCGGCGAGGGTTACTCTTTTATTGCACTTCGTTTTGGAACTTGCACAGGCGTAGAAAGCATTCGGCAAGTTGTTTTAAAACCTATTAAAACAACTTGCCTTGATACTTGTTAAAAAGTTTACACGAATAGGGATGTAAACTTAAACGACAAAACACATCAATCCTATTACCTCACCGCTTCATTCCTTCGGCTTTGACGAGTGAACACAGGAACAGTGTTAGCACCAGACAAAGCAGTGCACCCGCCACAATCACAATGCTTGAGCTAAATACGATATTGCCCATCGACACCAGAGGACTGGACAGAGATCCGGCTACAAAGATGCTTGCGCCAAACACGGCACTCGCCGCACCCGCATTGGATCGCTCGCTGTCCAAGGCTATGGAAGTCATTGTAGGCTGTATCATTCCAAAGCTTATCATCATATAGATATAACTCGCAACGAGTAACATCAGAGGCATTTGGAATATGAGGCAAAAAGCCACCAATACCGCTGAAATCATAAAATCGATAGAACCGCATTTCAAAGCCGTGTTCTGATGTTTAAACAATGTGCAAAGAGCACTTCCGATACCAATGGATAACGCGATGAGACCGAAACATAAGCTGAATTGAAGCGACGTCAGCCTGTAAACTTTCTGCAAAATAAATGGTGAGGAAGCAATATAGGCGAAGAACGTGAAGAAGCAAAACATCATGGAAATCGTAGACAAGGTGAAGCGGGAATTACGGAACACCTTGAACAAATTGCCATAAACGGATATGACACTCTTAACAGAGCGTTTCTCCTTTCCCAACGTCTCTTTTAGAAAGCATGTACACACGGCCAGCGTTATACCTAAAATCATGATAAAGACAAAAATGCCTCGCCAGGGAGAAAAGAGCATGATAGTACTGCCTATCACGGGAGCCGTCACAGGCGCAATGCCATTGACAGCGCCCAAGATGGCCATGAATTTCTGCAATTCTGTACCTGTAAACATATCGGTGGCTATGCTCTTAGCCAGCACGATGCCACCTGCCCCACCCAGGCCCTGCAATACACGAAAGCCATTAAATACATGGATATTCGGAGCAAAAATACAAAGGACGGTTGCTAAGATAAACAACAACATGGAAAATATAAGCAAACGTTTGCGTCCGTACTTGTCAGACAAAGGTCCGATAAGCAATTGTCCAATAGCAAGTCCTATCAAACCTGCCGTGAGGCTTAAAGCAACCATCGACGGGGAAGTTTTGAAACTTTCCGCCATTTCAGGCATTGCCGGTAAATAAAAATCAATTATAAATGGTCCGAAGGCCGTCAACAATCCCAACACTATGGGAACAAAAACACCTACTTTTTTCATTTTTATTTTCTCATTTCACTACTTTCTCTAAACTTCAAAATCATCGGTACAATCTTTCGGTAAATTTTACGGTCTCCTTTGATGCGACGAATGAGTAATTCGCATGCCGTAAAGCCTTGTTCGTGGGCCTGGTCCATGATCGCCGACAGGCGGGGAGTGACAAATGCAGAGTTGTCTCCATCGGTAAAGCCTATGATGGCTACGTCATCGGGTATGCTGAGATTCTGACTTTTAATGGCGTCAAACGCCGCATAAGTCAGAATGTCGTTGAAAGCCAATATGGCATCGGGGCGGTTGTCTTGTTGTAACAAATCTATCGTCGCCTTGCGGGCTACCTCGAAGTCGATCTTGTCACACACCACCAGTCTACGGTCTATTGGTATATCGGCATCTCGCAAGGCTTCCAAATAGCCGTGCTTCCGGCGCTTCACCATATCAAGGTGGTTTGGAGCCCCTATAAAGGCAACCCTGCGTGCCCCCATATCTATCAAATGCTTTGTAGCTTTATACGCCGCCACGTCGCCATCCGCTACCACTTGGGAAAAGAGTTCAGGCAGACAGGTCCTGCCGAAAAATACTACCGGCATATCCATATTTGCCAACTGCTCATAGTGCGAATAGTCCGTGGTGTCCTGAGCCAGACAGCTGATGATTCCATCCACATGTAAGGCAAAAAAGTTGTCAATGGCCTTCTCTTCCAGTTCATGATTCTCATGACTATTGGCAGAGAACACGGAATAACCGTTGCGCGTGGCACAGTCTTCGACGCCATCCAGCACAGAAGCGAAATAATGGGTCACCAAATTTGGCACAATAACACCAATGATATGAGGCGCTTCCTTGCGCAGACTCTGGGCAAAAGGATTGGGGCGATAATTACGAGCCTGAGCCAGAGCCTTGACTTTTTTTTGCATCTCCTCACTCACTTCATGACTTGCATGAAGTGCACGCGAAACAGTTGCAATACTCACTCCGAGCTCGGCTGCCAAATCTTTTAATGATGTTCTGCGCTTTTTTACCAAATGAAACTACAATTGATGGAAAAACATTGGCAAATGTAGGAAAAATAAATGAATTGGAAAAGCATTTAACCAACATTATGAAGGTCTTGTTATTCTACTGAATCAGCTTGAAAGCACAAATTGAATGGAACAGCAATTGAAACAGTTTTATTGTAAGACGTCGGCTTTGGCATCAGATTACTGAATTCCCGCTAAAACAAAAATAAAGCCTATACCTCTAAAAATAAAAACAGCCGGATTGGCATTGATGAATCCGACTGTTTTCAATTCTTGTTTCGTGATTAAAACGTCATCCGCAACATAAACCTCACCCCATCACGATTGTATGTGGGCAAATAGGTGTAGTTGCAACGATGTACATATTCCACGTGCAATATTTTGAAAATATTATGTATTCCCACTATCCATTCCACGTATGGGCGATCGGGATCCATCACGTAACAGCCCATTGGGAACTGCATCAACGTGGCGTTCCCTGCATTTTCGGGTAACAACGGATTGTTCTTGTCGGTGAGTTTTCCCCACAAGCACTTCACGCCAATATATTCTCTCCACTTCAGTTTCTTGAGCAGTGGAATTCGATTGAGGAGCTTTCCATTTAAATCCCATCCTACATCCAAACTTGCGAAGCGATCGTTGAGGAACTCCATATTATTAATCAGGTTGAAAGTTTCATCCTCTATAATATAACTCAGATTGGCCGCTGGCATGATGAGCAACGGGTAGGGCACCCTATTCCATTGGGCGCCTAACTTGATATGCGTGTCTATCTTGCCCCAGCTCTTCATCCAAAAACGCTTGTAGATGGATGCTTCAGTATAGTTATATTTATAATCCCCACCCAAGACATTCTTCAATCCCATCGTATGTCCGACCGTAAACACGGGGGCATCCAAATTGATGGGGAGACGGCGCTGCTTGGTATTAATATAGGTGCGACCGGGAGCCAGCGACAGCCTGAGACTCAATTCCGTAGTCCGCATTTTGCCGTTATGCAATAGGTCGCCCGCCTCAACGTTATCGGGGAAAGTATATATGGTGTTGTTACTCAATTTGTTAAAGAACAATCGGCCCGCCGCTTCGTTTTCCTCCGTCTTGAAACCAAGCGATGTCTTAAATCCCCACTCGTACTCATATTCGAATAGCAGTTGCTGACGATTATAGAACATCATCTTATCAACCGTGTCCCACTTGAAGGCCGTGAACATATTGTCCTTGTCAGTATGAACGAATTTATCGGAGGGCGAGGTGATGTCGTAGGTCGACGTGAAAGTCAGCGTGCGTTTCGGGAACTCACGGGGAAGATAGTCTTTCTTGTTGAACGAATAGGTGAGTTCACCTTTATAATATGTCTTCTTCGAACTCCAACCACGGGCAACGTATCCCGAAAGGAACCAATGTTTATTTAGATTGGCCGTCGTCTGTGCGCTGATACGTGTGCGGAATCCATCGATAAAGTTATTGGTTATCATGGTGTTCACCGGTCCGATGTCCACCTTACTTGGGTGATTCTGATCGCCCGTTTCCACAAAGTTCTCGATAAGAGCCCTGGCACCAAAGATAATATACTTGAATCCCTTCACCTGTTCAAAGCGATGGATAAAGGCATCCATAGAACTCTCGCTCTTGGTGAGTTCCACACTTCGATACTTGTTCCAGAAAGACTCGTCTCGCATCTGTGCATTGGCCACACGTCGCTCTTTGGTTTTTCCTTTGAACAGCTGCTTAGGTAATTCATCGAAAGCATAATCGTCAAGACGGGTCGTACGCATCACCACGACTTTTGACAAGAATTTGGCAATTTTCATTTCAACGATCATGTCGTCTACACTCAATGCCCATTCGCCGTTCGGAAGTTTACGATACTCCTGTCTCACCTGCAAATTCTCCACAAAGTTTACATCGCTCCGCTTGGGAATAGTAAGGTTGCATCGCTTCACGTGAAGCGACGAGTCGGTAAGAATGTAGAGCTCACCCCGGAACCCAAAGTCCTGCTGATTGTTGGGGATAAACTCCAGGTGATAACAAAGGTCATGGTCCACATAAACCGTGTCCACGATGTAAAAGCGATAGAAAGCAATGGCATCTTTGCCGATAGGCGATGTAAACGGGTATTGAAGCAGACGGACCTGGTCGTCGTATATGTCAATATCGGTAAACACATCCTTCATGGCTATCGTAAGGATGTCGCCGGTCTGGATGAGCTGGTTTACACCTGTGGAATTCTGTCCCTGTATAATATTCTTCTCGCTCTTGGGATTCTTGCGGTAGATGTGCTGCGTCACCGTTTCGTCAACGCTAATGGGAAGGATAAGCTTGCCATTGTAAGGACTAGTCTCCACTTGATCAATCAACCAACGATGCTTACTGATGAATCCGGAATCAATATCTTCCTGCGTAATGTCGTTTATGGCACAAGTAAGCTTCTGATATTTAGTGTATTGCAGATAGTCGTGGTTTTCCAAGTTCGTGCGTTTCTTTGCCGCTATGACCCGCTTCATAAGCTCAACGGCAGGATTGTTTTTCCGACTATAGCGACCTCGCTTCGATTTGATTACAACCTCATTAAGCTGCTTGGTGTCCGGACGGAGCTTCACATTGAGTATGGCAGGCGTCTTGGCGGAAATCCCAATGGTCTTAGACTTGTACCCAACTGCCGAAAAAGTAAGTTCCCACCCGTTGTGCCGGGCTATGGAATATTCGCCCATAGCGTTACCACTCACCGCCACATGATGCCCCTTGTACGATGCACTCGGATAGAGCAGTGTGTCTCCGGTCTCCGCATCGGTGATGACACCACGTATCTGCGCACTGACACTTGCTGCAAGCATCAGCACCAATACCGTAAAATATATCCTGAAACTTTTCATTCGTTTTCCTTTTATTTTATAGACTATCCTCCCATCAACTGTGCCAAATCCGTAATGACAAGGTCCGGTACCGTCTCGTCGTATGTTTTATTGGTCCATCCTTTGCCCTTAAACCATGCCGTATGACAGCCTGCTTTGATGGCCGGCTCTATGTCTTTGTAAAAGCTGTCGCCCACAACCATAGTTTCTTCCGGCTTTAAGCCCAGTTTCTCCACGCCCAAAGTAAAGATACGTGCATCGGGCTTGCGTATGCCAACAGCAGCAGACTCTATGACGTCTTTGAAATAATTGTCGAGTCCAAACTCCTGAAGCACCGTGTGGATATTACCGTAAAAGTTGCTTACGAGTACCATCGGGTACTGCTCGTTCAGTCTTGCCAGCACACGGCTGCTATGGGCTGTTATCTTCTGCACCTGCGCATACAAATCTTCGAGTACGGCACGATGCCCGTCTTTAAACTCTTTTTCATCTGCGCCCCAAGCCCCCGAAGCGCACAACTTCTCCATCTCCAGACGTATTTTCACAACAAGTGTTTTGTAGAACGTGAAGTCTGGACGGATTATCGGCTCGTTACCCAATCTGCGTTCGGCATATACATAGGCATCGCGAAACTGCTGTTCACTCACCGGAATATGATTGCGCTGATAGGCTGCCCAGAGCATTTGTCCCCAGTGGCAGCCTGCCGTGTCGAGCGTCCCTCCGTAGTCGAATATGTATCCTTTAATCATTGTTCGAGAGTTTGGATAGTTCTGCAGTCATGTTCAGGCACAGGGCCTCATGCTGCTTGTGCATATACTCGTAGAGAAAATTGAGGATGGTAAGTTCAAACAGGAAATAAACCCAAGGACAATTGAGCAGGCACGTGATGTATAGCACAATGGCACGCGTGTTGAACGTCAGGATATTGGTGTAGGCCATCATCGGGCGACTGCCGGCAAGAAACGATTGACGCGTGGGCTCCAGCGCTTCTTTGGTGTATTTGGCCACACTCTCCTTCCACGCGGCAAAGAATTTCTGAAACTTCGGCGTGCGCTTTTCCTGCTTTTTGCAGTATCCTGCATAATTCCAATAAAACAAGCGGGGCAGCACCTGGCTCTTAGGAGTGGACTCATAGATAGCGTGCTGCTGAGCATAGCTGTCGAGTTCTGATCCCTCCTTCCCTTTGAGAAAGAACAAGTGTATCTGCCGATAATAGTCTGCCAACATGGCTTGGGGTGAGTGGCTCAGCACACCGGCAAGAATGGCCAGCACCCATATCCATACACCCCAATGCATCTGGGTGCCGGGAATGTACTGTCCTTGCATGCGAAAGCAGAGCGATACGTAAATAGCTATAAACCACACGTCGCCCGAAACTCCATCGAGAACACGGCCCACCAATGTCTTCTTGCCTGAAAGTCGAGCCATCTGCCCATCGGTGGAATCACAGAAATTGGCAAACATCAGCAACAACACACCCATAATGTTATGGACAAGGTCGGTATAGTAGAACATCCAACCTGCTCCGATTCCCAGGAAGATGGACAATATGGTAATGGCATTGGGATGGATGCCCAGCTTATTCCACAAAAGGGCGAAGACCAATCCTATGGGCCGGGTAAAATGCACATCCAGCCACTCTTCTGTATCGTTCGATTTAAAAGACTCTTGTAATAATTCTTTAAATGTAGACATTTCTTTCTGTATTAATTGCCTGTCCCCAGCTGTCGGGACTATGCTTTACGAACTACCCGTGCTTTGATATAATCTCTGCAGCTATCGCCTTTGCAGCCACCTCCTTGCAACGGGAGAAGCTCGGCCAGTCGTTAAAATCGATGATGTAGTATCTTCCGTCCTCCCCGACAATGGCATCCCCCCCGTAGACATCTATGCCTATGAGGCTTGCAAGCTCTGCGGCATCGGCCTGCAACGCGTCGCCATCAAACGCATAATGATGTGCTCTGCCATTGCGCTCTTCGTCTCCAAACTTTGAAATACCGTCATCGCTGGGATAGAAGTATTTGAACAGACGGTTACCGACGCCATAGAATTTCACCAAATCGCCCGGAATATGCGGACTGACCACCATATCCTCTATGCCCCGAGACCGGAAGTCAGCCTTGGCCTTCTTCAACGCATCCGTATCCTGACAATAAACTACATCTTTGTCCGATTGGGCAGCGGCGTCGCCCCGCTTCAACCAGAAGCCCTGAGAGTTGCGCGTGTCTGGCATGGGGACGTGATGTTCCCGCATCAGACGGTCGAGCAGCGAACGCTGACAATGCTGAACGGCCTCCGCAGTGTTCACGACAAGTTTACCCGTCGCTTCCTTAGCCGAAAGCGCTTGCAAAGCCTCATCGGAACGAGCCATGGAGATGTAACACTCTGCAAGGGTCGGACACTGGGCCAAATCAGCCTCATCAACAATTTGTATATCGTTAGCAAGTCCCATCATACGCTGTATCTCTTTGCAGGTCAGCTGCAATATTTGTTGGTCTTTATCCACCGAATTTGGCGAAAACCTGTCGTCTCGGCGTATGGCAAGAAACTTCTCAATTTCCATATTAGTTATTTCCTGTTGCACTATTGTTTGTTGCGGACGAGAAACGTCTCGGCCTTGACAATGTCAGAGGCGTGGTCAATGTCGAACACTTTGGTAAAACCATAGGCTTTCAAATGCCTGTTATCACGGATAAGCCCACGCTGAAAATTGCGCATACGGCTTTCGCCGCGCTGCATACAGTTTCTCAACGTCTCGATTGCAGATGGCGCCAACCCATAAATACCGCCCGACACGAAGGTGTTATCCAGCCGATTATCGTCGTAAAAACCTGTGATATTCATCTGGGCATCGGTACCGACATACAGCGGCTTTTCATCGTCTACAAAATCCGTTACACCCATCAAGCCATCGCCCCCCTGTGCCAGCTCTTTCCCAAAAGCATCGACATAGGCAGAAAACTCCTGCTCCCGAAAAATGGCGTCTACTGTGGTCAACACGAAAGGATGATTGCCCAACAAACTGCTCAATTCATAAAAGGAATGCATCGAGCTTGGTGTACTCTTAACGACAAAACGTAAAGGCACCGGCATACCATTGAGTCCGTCATCGATGATATGCTGTAAATGGCTGCTTACCAACGGGGTAAGGTCATTGCATATCACGTCGATCTCTTCAGCCTGATTATCCATGAATATACGAATCAAACGGTCTATGAGGTACTCGCCACACACTTTGACGAGCGGCTTGGGCGACTCTATCCCCTCTTCTCTTAAACGGGAGCCTTCTCCCGCTGCTATAATTGCGAATTTCATCCTCAGTTCACGTTACAAACAATTTACAAAATTACTCATATTAGATGAGATGAGAAAACTTTTTAGTATATTTTTGTTTATTTGTAAAAAACCCCTTAAATTTGCAAATATAATATTCAACGCCCCATCCAATTATTTTTCGTTATGAAGAAAAGTATTTTTGAGTTTGTCTTTTCTCTCTTATTTTTTTCATCGTCCACCTCTCTTTATGCAGGAGATGGCATCACCTTAACCACCGACCGCTCTCCATTCGCAATTTCCAATCATCCCTCCGATTCCACTTCCCACCCCTCAACCGGAAAAGTTGCAGTAGTGCTGTCTGGCGGAGGAGCCAAAGGCATCGCACATATCGGGGTTTTGAAGGTCATCGAGCGGGCCGGCATACCTATAGACATCATCACCGGAACATCAATGGGTAGTATCGTGGGCGGCCTTTACAGCTGTGGATGGAACGCCACTGCACTGGATACCATCGTGCGCAAACAAGACTGGAAACAACTGCTCAGCGACCGGGACGATTTCAATTCGCAAGATCTTGCCAACCGGGAAAAGCAAAACACGTATATGCTTTCCAAAACATTGACCATCAAAAATAAGAAGATTTTCAAGGCCGGTGGACTCATACAAGGCAAAAACCTGATTCGACTTTTCACCAGACTCACGGCAGGATACAACGATTCCATGGATTTCAGGAAGCTCCCCATCCCCTTTGCCTGTGTGGCAACCAATATTGTAGACAACACCGAGTACGATTTCTTTAGCGGCGTCTTGCCCGAAGCCATGCGCACAAGTATGTCTATTCCGGCAGCATTCACCCCGGTAAGAAAAGGTGACATGATTCTCGTCGACGGCGGTCTGCGCAACAATTATCCGGCCGACATCGCCCGGGAGATGGGCGCCGACTACATCATCGGCTCCACCGTTCAGGGCAAACCCAAAACGGCCGATGACTTGGAGAACGGAGCCTCTATCTTAGGACAAATCGTCGATGTGAACTGTAAGAACAAATACGAAGAAAACCTCGCTATCACCGACATTCCTATACGCGTAAACACCGAAGGTTACAGCACTGCTAGCTTCTCACCGGCCGCTGTCGACACGCTGATTAGGCGCGGTGAAGAAGAAGCCATGAAGCATTGGGACGCACTCATGGAGCTCAAACGCAAACTCGGTTTGCCCAAGGACTACAAACCCACCCTGCTCAATCCCAACGCAGCCGCCCTGCAACCCCTTGAGCCTGACAAAGATATCAACAAAAAGAAACCGGACCATGATCGCCTGCAGGGAAGCCTCGGTGTGAGATACGACTCAGAGGATCGGGTGGCCCTGCAACTCAACGGCAAATTCTCGTCGGCCACACACCCTATAGACCTGGAAGCTACAATGAGACTCGGAAAAAGCTCGAAGCTCTCAGCCATAGCCACATGGAAACCGGAAAAGCTGGTAGATATGGCCCTCAGCTATACCTTCCGGCACAACAACTTCAACCTCTATGAGGAAGGCCACAACAGTTACGGACTGACCTATAATCACCATCAGGTAAGCTTCAACCTGCTCAACATCAACCTAAGAAACGTGACCATGGATGTCAGCACACGATGGGATTACTACAACTACACCAGTGTATTGGTGTCGAGCAAACTCGAGCACGAGCCTTTCAAAATGAAAGATGACTACTACTTCAGCTATCATGCTAACATTCACTACAACTCCGAAGATAACTGGATATTCCCTACTCGTGGAATAAAGTTTCAAGCAGAATATGCTTATTTCACCGACAATTTTGCCAATATCGACGGCCATCTGGGCTTCAGCGAGCTCAGCGCCTTGTGGAGAATGTCGTTCAAATTGAGAGAAAAGCTGACATTCCAACCTCTGTTATATGGCAGAATGCTCTTTGGTCGAGGCTGCCCCGAAATCAGACAGAATGTTATCGGCGGACCATGGTTTGGGCATTATGTGGAGCAGCAAATGCCATTCGTGGGTGTTCACCACATTGAATTCGCCGACCCACATTTCATCGCTACCCAAATGAAGTTCCAGCAACAAATCTACACCAATAATTTCATACTGCTGAAAGTAGCCGCTGCCCAACACGCCGACAAGCTGAAAAACCTCTTGAAACATGGACCCATGATGGGGTATCAACTGGCCTATTACTATCAGACGCTACTCGGCCCCGTTGGCGGCACGGTGAGCTATTCCAACAGGACCGATGAAGTGAACTTCTTCTTCAATCTCGGATTTGAATTTTAAGCAGTGGCAGATGCCCATCATGTAAAGGAAACACATGAAAAAATGGTGCTTCTCATATAGGCGTTCCAGCGAAAAAAACGTCGCATTTGTTCGGCTACTGGCTCAAATTATCAAAATAAGCACTCTCCTCTTTCGCGGTTGGGCCTTATTGGCTGGGGCGATAAGGCTCAACCATGAAGCCTCAAAGCTTTAAACGCCCATCGTTTAGGGCGTACTCGCAACACGGTTAAATAACAACCGCAAGCATTTTTGAAAAATATAATCAAGCCCCAAACCTCAAATCCTCACTACAGTCTGATATTCAGCACATTACGCAAAACCCGCTAATTTTTGAATATTTGCTCGCATCGCACATCCTTTTCAGAATATTCAAAATATGAGAGCCCTTTTGTTTAAATTTTTCGATAGATTACCTTAAATTCGCAGCTTAATTATTTGTTATAAATGCAAGTCCTTGACAAACATTTGTTTGGAAAGACTTGCATATGTCAGGATTTTCACTTAACTTGGTGCTACGACACAACCGAGTAAGTAT
>JBMNUU010000057.1:0-11702 GCA_050946435.1 Prevotella sp. | reverse complement strand
ATTTCTGGTTTGTAAAATACTTTTTATCATCATAATAGAACGGCATATATTTAGTCATGTTGGGATATATGATTTTTGGCTTATTAAAATCCTCCCAATAAGCGCAGTTTCGGAGGTTATAGGGGGTATCTCCTTTATCTGCTCTAGTTGAGATTTTATCCCAATATTGATCTAAATGCGCTTTAACAGCTGGATAATCATTAATGTCAATACGTGGAAACTTCCCCTTTACACCATTATGTGTTGCTATTAGCCACTTCTCATCCCACTTATATCCATATCGCTTAATATCCTTGCCGCGAAGAATCGGTCGGATAAGTTCCTCTGTTCGCCTGCGTTCATCATCATCTTGGCAGGCACTAATAATCTCTTTTCGTTTGTCAGTTGTAATGATAAAAGCCTCATTGCAACCTGTAAGCACACCACGATAGATATTAATATCCCAGTCCTTGAGTGGTGTTCCCACCGCCTCAATCTTCCGTTTGATGCTCTGTTCGATAGGTGATAGGATAACCCACGAATCGGATGTGGTGAAGGAGCAATAGGATGTGTGATGCGACAGAAAATCGCTCAGATTTTTAATGCTATCTTTTGCCTGTTTACCCAAGGTCGCACAACGAGTTTTTCCTTGATTTGTCTCTTTGGCATAGAGTAGAATATTTGTGTCTACAGTTGCGGTCTCA
This sequence comes from Prevotella sp., assembly GCA_050946435.1. GTDB lineage: Bacteria > Bacteroidota > Bacteroidia > Bacteroidales > Bacteroidaceae > Prevotella. The sequence goes on along the minus strand of JBMNUU010000057.1, from coordinate 11,019 downwards.
AACAACTTGATACCGGCAAAATCGATAAGCAAAACAGGATTGGTCTTTTGGGCAAGAAAAGCTCGTGTTTTCTCTCCGTAGCCTGCACGCATCCATTTGTTGGAAGTGATGTAGCAAAGATGTCCTCCGGGGCTAAGCAGTTGATGGCCTCTTTCATAGAACAAACAATAAATGTCACCTGTACGGGCAAACGTTTCATACCTGCACGATTGATAGGTTTTGGCGAGTTCTCCCCCATTGTTTTGTAGTTGTCTGTATGGTGGATTACCAATCACAATGTCAAAGCCTTCTTTTCCGGGTCTTGAGAAAACATCATAAAACCATGTGTGCCAAAGGAAGAAGTTACTATTGGCAGCAAGGTCTATGCCTCCGAAATCTATGGAAATGCCTTGCTCCCGAAGCTCCGCCCTCACGATGTCTGCAATTTGTTTTCTCAACTCCACCTTTTGTTCATGTTCAGCACAAGCGTAATATTTTTCGAGCTTATCGCGCAAATTCTTTCTATAAACATCTATCATATTATCATACAAGGAAAGCACTCCATCCTCGATTTTTTGTTGTGTCATCGTGGAAAGATCCACCCCCTTGTATTGCTCCAGCAGCGAGTTTCCTTGCATAATCTTGAAATCAAGATTTGGCAGGGCTTCCGGAGACTTCTCATCGACAATCAGCGCCAGCCAAAAGCGCAAACGCGCAATATCCACAGCACCACGCTCGATGTCTACGCCATAGATGTTGTTTTGGATGATGTGCCGCTTGATGTCTGCAGGATTGTTCATGAGTTCGGGTTGGATGGCTGCCCGACAGAAAAACAACTCGCGCAGCAAGCCCATAGGGAAAGCGCCCGACCCAATGGCCGGGTCGCATATCTTCACGTCGCGCAACTGTTGAGCCATATAAGGCTTGAGCGCACCTAAAAGTTCAGCGTCGTGCGTAAGGATAAACTGCCGTATGCGGGCCTTTTCGTCTTCTGTCCTGTCAGTTTGCAGATAGGCAATCAGACTTTCCCGGCACATATACTGCACAATTTCTTTTGGTGTGTAGTACACTCCCAATCCCTTATTGTCTTCCAACAGATTTTCGAATATGCGCCCCAACATCTCTGGATCTACACCCACCTCCGCATCGTTGGGATCGTTCTCGTCGATGGTAAAATTGTATTGCGAGAGCATTGTGAGGAAATCGCAGAACAGATGAGCCGGAAGCTTGCTGGCGTTATCGTCCAATTTATCTCTTTCAAACAGTCCACCATTGAGATAGGGCACACGCACGTTCCTGAATCCCTCCACGCCTGTGTCATACAAATCGCCCTCACCGCGCCTATCCTTGTCTAAGGCACTGGAGAACAACGGTTCCAGCACTTCGTCGAGGAAATTATCTTGCTGCGCCGTTGAAGCCCGTTCAAAGAGGTGCAACATGAAACTGCTATCGCCTCTCCCCCATTCGTCGCCGGCGGGAACACCCATCCATCCTTTCTTTTGCAAGAAATGCAAGAACACGATGCGTCCCAAGAGCTTCTTCACATAGTCGCGAATGGGTTTCTCCTCACGCTCGCGAATCTGGTCCTCCGCCATCCCCTCATGGTCAAAATCGGTGTCTATAAAGTCGCCGCGCATACCGTTGTCTGGGTCAATCATATAGTTGACAAAGGCCTCGTAATGTGCTTTGTATTTGTCGAAAAACTCTTTGGAAAGCTTCTCCACACTGAAGGCATGTTCTATGTCGCTGATGTCGATCGCTTCTCTCTTGTCATAGAGCATCATGAAGTTCTCGGCAGCCGTCCGGCACGACTGCTCCGGACCGAGCAAAAACGTGTATCGCTTGCTGTCGGTAGTCGAATGGCTGTCACGCCCTTTGTGGCAGAAAGTGAAACGCCAATCCCACCGCGTATCATTCTCGTAATGAAAAATCATGAAAGCGCACGTGAACGGCCCCATAATCGAACGCACCAATCGCTGAATGTTCACTCGATTTCGCTCCATGATAACCCGGTCGGAAACAGTAATATCAAAGATATACAGTGTCTCTATGCCCACCAACAGATGGCCTATCTGCCTGACGCTGCGTATGCCGGTCTGCTCAGCCAATAATTCCAACCCCGAATTAGGCTGCAATAGTTCTGTATTGTGGCCCGTTTCATAGGTTTCTTCTCCAAAAATTTGGAAGATAATATGTTTCAAAAACGAGTCTGGCCCTTGATATTTGTCGTTAAGATACGCCTTTAGTTCTTCTATGTTCATAGTGTATTATCGGTTATTTGATGGTACCTAATAATATTTTTGGTTTACCCTGTTTAGTTTGTACATGAGCGATGAGTTTGCCTATTTCCCGATGCAACAGGTTGTCAATGTCTTGTTGCGTGATGGTAAAGAAGCTCGGATCTTTCTTCTGTAGCTCTTTGCCAATGACTAACATCTTGCGAATGATGTCTATGCTGCCCTTGTCTACAAGTTGGCGTGCGTCGACAAGAAGTTTCTTGGACTGCTCGGACGTGTTCCGGGCGTTGTATAGATTTACGATTATCTCCAACGCCTGCGTGCGCTTATCGCCGGCTCTCGACCTATTGATGCGCACGAAGTATTGGTTGTAAGCCAAGATGGCATCCTCTCTGAGTTTTCGCCAATGTTTGGGAAGAGTCGTCTGCACGGCATTTTTGTCCACCCGCATAGCTTCCAGCAAGTCGAGTGGCGACAATATGTGAGGTTGCTGCTGCCCCTCGTCGTCAAATGATATGCTGATGGCGAGCTTTGTCGATCGCGGTGCTTTCACCAAGAAGTAGGCCGTGCCGTACTCGCGCAGTGCCATCTCCCACTTTCCGTTGGCTTGTTCTATTTGGGCGTATCGCATGGGGTGATCGGTCTTATACTGCTTCAGCTCGCTGATATATTGCAGCAACGGCGACTCCTCGCCCTCCACAGCCTTGGCGATGTCGTAATGCACAATGCTTTCTTCCTCTGAAAGTATCTTGTTGTCTCCACCAAACAACACATGAAATGACTCCAGTTTGGTGTATGCCTTGCGCACCAGTTGTATCTGCGCATCACCCTCTGCACTGGGCATGAAATTGTAGACATAGACATACGACTCTTTGCTGCCAATGCGATTGACGCGCCCAATACGCTGCATCAGACGGGTGGAGTTCCATGGGGTGTCATAGTTCAGAATGACATTGGCACGGTGCAGATTCACCCCTTCGGCCAACACCTCAGTCGTGATGATGATGTTGTAGTCATCCCGCCACTCACCTTCGTAGTTGGCATCGAAGTTTTGCTCGATGGTGTGCTCCTTCTCGTCGCGGTTGGCGGCCGTGATGACAAGTGGCTTAAATCCTTTGGCTTTCACAGCCCTGGCCAGCGCATCGACGGTATCAATAGCCTCGGAGAAGATGACGAGTTTGCCCGATGTGTTCTTCTGCGGGTCGAACAGCTCCGACTTAAGGTTTTCTCTAAAGGCGTTAAGCTTCGGGTCTTCCGAATTTCGCCCCCAACGATCATAAAGATTTTTAATCAGGCGCAGGTCTTCTTTGAGCAACGTGTAATATTCCTCCTTGAAATCCTTGTGCGTGTACTCCGCATTCTGACCCTTTTCGTTCTTGCCCTGCTTGGTGAGCTTGTCTATCTTGGCCCTGATGTCGTTCACGCAATCATCAAAAGTCACTCTTTTGTCACGCTTCTTGCTCTTCGCCTCAAAGTCGAGTTCCTTGTTCACATCGATTTGCGGACAAATGAAGATCGTATCGTTCTCCCACATCCGGATCATGTTTTCCGTGTATCGACGCAGGTTGAGCAACGATTGTTTGAAGGCGCTGAACGAGCTTTCCAAACGTTTGACCAACAGGGTCTGCATGATGATGGCCAACTGCCTGGCCACATCGCCCACTCCCCGGTTGCCTCGTCCCGTATGTTTTTGTTCGTTGGCACTGTCAACGAAATATTCTATGGCCCGATAGCGCACATAGTGGAGCCACTCGCCGGTCCTCATCTTTTCCTCCTCGCTGGGGGCTATGATGGTCATGGTGTCTGAAAACAGCGTGGCCAACTCCTCGTCCATGACATATTCGAGATTGTTCGGCCCCACGATGTCCGGGAAATCAAGTTCTTGCGCCCGTATGTCTTCTTTGTAATATCGTTTTACATCGGTCCTTGTACGCCGCTCCAAGATGTCGACAAGCACGCAGTCGCGCAGTCTTTTGGAAATGGCATCCAGTCGTTGGTGTCGTTCTTGCTCGGGTATATCGTGTATCAGCAGGCCCGTATTCTTATCCACTTGGGACTTACGGATGAGCAATTCGTACTCTTTGTTGATGTCGGCAAAAAATCTTTCCAGATTGCCTCCCTCCGCCTTTTTCAATGTGCTGTCATTATGATTGCGTTGGAAAAGGTAGATCTGATTTTTCAAATCGTTAGGGCGGTTATTCTGTGGCGTAGCCGACAATAAGCCTATGTAAGGATATTCCCCGGTGTTAGTGCCAATGGATTGTATGAGATGGTCCAACGATTGATACATCCGGGTGGCACTGTTGCGAAACTTATGACTTTCATCGATGATGATGAGCCCATAGTCTTTCTCTTGCAAATTGTCTTCAAAATCACCCGTATCGGTCAAATCATCCTCCTCGTCATCATCCAAAAGATGACCAATACTCCCGGTTGTAATAAAGTCTATACATGGGGCCATCTTGTCTTCAGCCTCCTTGTCGAACATGACAACGGCCTTCTTCCATCCCGACTGTATGGCCGGCGGTGTTATAATCAGCACTTTGCGTTCGCGACCATCATCCTGCGGGACAGACAGGAAGTGCTTGACTATCAAGGTACCAACGACGGTTTTGCCCAGTCCAACGACATCGCCGAGTATGAATCCACCATGTTCGTGCATGATGCTAATACACCTTTTGACGGCATCAATCTGATAGTCCAGCTTCTGAAACTTGCTTGGCAGATAGGCTTCGATTTGCTGTCCGAAAGACCTGTCCACCACATCGCCAAACTTGATTTGTAACAGCTTGATGTATTGTTCGTAGGGGGTAAACTTTTTCGGTTCCTTTTTCACAATGGGCGACTTCTTGAGCACCTGTTCTAAAAACTCCTGCGTCCATTCTTGAGCCATTTCCCATTTCTCCCCAAACCAACATGTATGTCCCTTGGTAGCCGACCCCTCGCGTGGACTGGCGGTGACGCGGGCGGGATCGGTCTCGAGATAGTTCAGTTCGGCATTGCCCACAAGTCCTTTCTCAGTGAAATTGGAACTGCCTATGATGCCGAACGAATAGGTTGGACCAGAAAAGATATAGCATTTGGAATGTAAAAACGTTTCTTTATGCTCAGCATCCTTATTGTAGACCCGAATCTTGATTTTACCGCTTTCACAGTGTTTCAGCAGCAATTCCACCACACGTTCGTACTCCTCGGTCACTTCGAGTTGATGAATGTCTGTCCTGATAAAATCGTAGGGATAGTTTTTATCCTTATATTTAGGATTTTTGAGCAGCGAGGCGTAAACGTATGGATCCTTGCCAATGAGGAGCTGCATGGAGGAGTTGGGCTTCGCCAGAAAATCGGAAAGTTCATCTATGACGATGGCCATCCCTTTCAAGTCCCAATAGCCGGTAGCAATTTGTATCTTGTTTATACCTTCGGTCTTGATACACCTTTTCAGGTACGACCGCATGGATAAAGCATCGGAGGAATTATCGATTAGGTTATTATACATCATTGGGCTTAGCATGTTTGTTGAATGTTGCCAGAGGCAACACAATATTGCAAAAATACAAATAAACTTTGTAAATAAAAGCTTATTCAACACATAACTGTACTTTTGAGGACAAAACAGACAAAAAAGTTTAATTTGAGAAGAGCGCTAAGGCATTATCAATCTGTTGATCACTGCAAATTTTAAGTTACTACAGTGTAAAATCGTATTACCAAAATTCGGTAATTATTTTCGGAGCATCCAGAGAAAAAAGAGCTATGTTTTGACGGAAAAAACCTGTCTGGATAAACACAAAAAATCAGTTACACCACGAATAGTATCTGATGGTGGTGCGGGTTGGGCTTAACGGTCTTGCAATGGAGGCTTTGCCATCATATGTTTAAAGCCTAATCGCACGGCCATTTGATATCAAATCGCAGGCGGAAAAATTGGGGAGAAAAATACAACTCGATTAAACAGTTGATTATCAACCCACTACGAATTATCGCATATTTCACGAATTTAAGACCGCAGGATTTTTATTTTTTTATACGAAAAATACAGAGGGGTATTTGTTAAGAAAAATAGTTTTGTAGGGCAACTACGAATTTTGTAAATTACACGAAGCCAAATAGTGAGAAAAGATACAAGACGCTATTTATCAACCTGTTACAATACGAATGTTTTGGGGACTAACGAAGTCAGAAAAATTGTAATTGTTTCTTAAAATCCAATACACCCTAAATCACCTTATCTTAACTTGTTTCTAATGTGTTTGTAACATCGTTTCTGTTCTTTTGTATTGGATTTAAATATTATTATTAAAAAATTCCTAAAAATATAACAAGGATAACATGAAGGCTATTAAAGTATGGCTTTTGAAGGGAGCATATAAAAGATATGGCAAATCAAATTTAAATGGAATCTCCATACGTGCTAATTATGTATTTGAATACATCTATATAATTTATAATATATACAATATCTTATGAAATTATTTAATCCAATTCTAAAACTTAGTATTCTGCTTTGTTTATCTGTCTTTTTTCACTTAAATTTAAGTGCACAGAATGTAGGTAAAATTTCAGGCAAAGTAATGGAATCCTCATCAGGAACTCCATTGGTTGGCTGTAACGTATTCATTGACTCCAGCACAGGTTTAGGCGCCTCGACTGACGAACATGGTGCCTTTATCATTTCAAATATTAAACCAGGAAGATATATTCTTCGGGCATCCTATATCGGGTATGAAGATGGCTCTGCAGAGGTAACAGTAACTGCAAACCAAAATACAGTGGTTAACATTACATTGAAAGAATCTTCAAACAATCTTGAAAATGTGATTGTTTACGGTCAATTATCAAGAGGGCAAGCTAAAGCATTAAACGAACAAAAGAACTCTTTGAATTTGAAGAATGTAGTGTCTTCAGATCAGTTCCAATTGTTTCCTGATAGAAATGCTGCAGAGACACTGTCAAGGATTCCAGGTATTTCTATTTCCTATGACCAAGGAGAAGGAGAATTGGTGCAAATTAGAGGTATAGGGCCACAATACAATTCATTGACATTAAATGGACAAAGAATTCCTGCTCCAGACCCCGACCTGGGAAGAGCTGTTGGATTAGACCTGTTGAATCAAGACCTCTTTGAAACCATCATAGTAAGTAAAGCGTTAACACCTGATATTGATGGTGATGCTATTGGTGGTAATATAAATCTGAAATTAAAGCAAGCACCCGAAAATGGGCTTGTGAGTGCAAAGTTAGCAGGTGGATACAATTTGCAACACTCATATTATAATGAATACGGAAAGGATATTGTGGATGCATCTGCATTTTTAGGAAAGCGTTTCTTTGATAAAAAATTAGGAATACTGGGCGGTTTTGTATATTATAAAACGAATAGAGGTTCCTTGTTAAACGAATTAGAATACGAAGACGACAAGCTCGCCGATGGTATTATTTTTGCTCAACACTTCAACGATTATGATGTTTTAAGAGAGAGAACCGGATTTAATCTGAATACAGACTTCAGATTTAATTCCTCTCATAAGATATATCTCAATTTCAATACTAATAGATATTTTGATAAAGAGATACGGCGTTTAAATGAGTGGGTTATTCCTGACAAAAAAGAGACAAAGGAAACCAGAAATCGAGTTGAAGACCAATTTCTAACTACCGTCATGTTTGGTGGAGAGCATAAATTCAATAATAATATCAAATTGGATTATGTAGGAAGCTGGATTAAAGCTAAGGAAAAAATGCCTGCAAGGACATATTTTAGATATCAAAGAGATTTTGATTTCTCTAAATATACCAATGATGAAATTAAAGAATTTAAGGCTAATACCATATTTGACCAAGAAGATGTATTAACATTAAATAGAATCAGAGTTGACGATAATTTAAAAGAAGACGAAGATTTGAGTGGAGCAATTAATCTTCAGGTCCCTTTCAAAATGTGGTCGCAAACCAATTCTGTAAAATTAGGAAGTAAAATTACACATAAAAATGCTAAATATACTGCCCGCAGATTACAGCTTCGTAATTTCCCGGAAAAACATACTATAGGAGAAGGAGAGTTTGGAAATATTAATGTTATAGTAGATCCAGATGATACAAATTATTTAGGGGCTACTCGCTCTGAATACCTTGATAAATCTACCAACAACTACGATGCTACGGAAACCGTTTCGGCAGTATATGGAATGACTACGCTGAACTTTACAGACAAACTTTCATTGTTGGCAGGACTCAGATTTGAACATACCAATAATGATTACCTGTCGCTCGCAAAAGAATCAGTTAATAAGGAGAAGGTATCTACAGGATATAACAATTTCCTTCCGTCTGCACATCTGACCTATAAGTTAACCAAGAACATCAATTTAAGACTTGCCTATTCTTCCGGAATTTCCAGACCCAGTTATGTGTCGTTGGTGCCTTTTGAATTTATAGATGATGAAGCACGAACCATAAGCCAAGGAAATCCCGACTTAAAGCCGACCAACTCTAATAATTTTGATTTCATGTTTGAATACTATTCTTCAGGATTGGATTTTATATCTGCAGGTGTATTTTATAAAAATATGAGAAATATTATTATGAAGTCAGCGATTCAGAAAGAAATGGAATACGAGGGGAAAACACAGATATATGAAGTATCAATGCCCATTAATGTAGATGACAATGCCAATGTATTTGGCGCCGAGGTTGCCTTTAATCAGCGGCTTGATTTTATAGGGTCTTCGTTTTTTAAGAACTTAATATTATATGGTAACTATACTTTTACTTTTGCGGAAATGGATGTGAAAGGAAGAAATGTCCCATTGGGATATAGCCCCAAACATATAGCAAATCTTGCATTAATGTATGATAACCCCAAAATAGGGCTCTCGGTAGTTGTATCCAATAATTTTAGAGATGATATTTTATTGAGTGTTGGAAAAGATGAGACTCGAGATTCCTACTTCAAAAAAGAGTATCATTTAGACCTTTCTGTACGCAAAAGTATTACCAAACAATTATCACTAATTATGGAGTTGAACAATCTTACAGACCAAAAAGAAGTTCAGTGTTTTGGGAAACCTTCTAAAGATTATTCAAGACTTCAGCAATGGGCTAATTTTAATAGTTACGGAACAATTGGAGTGACCTTTAAATTATGATTTTTATTAAATGAAGCATTTATTAAAAGTTATTCTTTTATTGGTGTTAGGAGTTATTGGTGTTAGAGTTAGCTGTACACAGCTTTTAGCTAACTCTAAAACCAATAATAAAAATGATTTTTTTAAACATGAACCACAACTATCATTTGAAGTTTTAAGAAATTATTTGCATTATTATTCTCCTGTTATTTTCAAGCAAGCTGATGAATCGACTCCCGACAGTCGGGGGCGCGATTTATTATCTAATTTTTTCTATGACAATGATTCTGTTTTGTCGAACAATAAAGAAAATTGGACATCTTTATTGTCACAACAGATTAATTTAGCAAGTCAATCTTCTTGGAAAATAGATCCTACGATTTATTCAAGTATCATACTTTTTGAAGATAAATCGTTAAATACTCATAGTGCTATATTATTATATCATATATATCATCCTATGCAATATACTTCTATTCATGATTGGGAAAGAATAGAAATAAGAGTGGACGATGTATCCGGTAAACCCGGGATAAAAGAGAAAATAAACTATGTAACAATTACTCGTCACAGTCTTCATGATATAAGAAGAGCATCTGATGATCAAATAAATTTTATAAATACCCCATTCGGAAAACATGTTTTAATATGGCAGGCTTCCTGGAATTTGGGGCTGGGAACTTCGCAGGGAGAATTGAGGTTTGTTGAATCAAAATGGAAAGATATTAATTTAGATATTTGGGATAATAAAACTGCAAAAGTCGACATAAATGGAGCTAACGAGCAGAATTATCATTATGTATTTGTTGATCAAGCTGATTCATATTTAAAGAAAATATTTAAAAGCAAATCTATAACCCGAAGCAATTTGCGCACACTGAATTCAGGTAGGAGTAAAACAGATACGGTGAACTATTCGGATGTCAAATCTATCAACTATTACTTGCAAGATATTGCAGACATTCTCCCTACCCATTTAGATTCTCTAAACTGGAAAAACGGTATAAAAATCAACATTGTTGACCCCGTTATAAATGAAGATGGAAATATAGAGATAGACAGAGGTGTCCACACTTTTTACACAACGGCTAAAGATGTCTCTCATTCCGTGCAAAGTCGAAAGGGATACATCAAGAAGCATTGGTTTTGGGGCGTTTATGTTTCCGGAGTCGATGGTGATAACTTTTATTCTGTTCTCGATCCTCAACCTTGGTATCAGCACTGTTATTTTGCTCATAATGGTAAAATAGGAGATGGAAGTATGGAGTATGAAGTTGAGAATTGTGGAATTTTCTTAGGTAAAGACGATTATAAAAGCTGGAATTTAAATAATAAGGGATTTGATGGACGTTGGTATCAACTTTTTAAAGATATATAGATATGAGATTATTAAAATTATGTATTATAGTTTTTTCTATGCTATATTCCAATGGCGTTTTATCTCAACCTATTTCGGGAGATAAATTCATAATGGCAAAAACTTACAATGCTATGAAAGCCAGGCAGGGAGTAGCGGTTGATAAAGACAACTTTTATACTATAAACAATACGAGTATACCTTAAATTCGCAGCTTAATTATTTGTTATAAATGCAAGTCCTTGACAAACATTTGTTTGGAAAGACTTGCATATGTCAGGATTTTCACTTAACTTGGTGCTACGACACAACCGAGTAAGTA
>JBMNUU010000056.1:0-12568 GCA_050946435.1 Prevotella sp. | reverse complement strand
TATGCTTCAGACTGCATGACAAATATATATAAACGTCATAAATATACCGAATAATACCAGCCTGCAATTTGAGCTATTGAGCAACTCAATAAAAAAGTAGCCTGCAAAATGAGCTATACGCCTAAAAATCACATTGATAATCAGATGATTATTTCAATAACTCCCGATTTGAATCATTACCCTACTAATTTGGATCATTACTGATATACAGTTGATCTATTGTGATATTCTATATAGAGTGTATGAACCATCTTTATAATCAGATATTTTAGACCCATATATGGATAAGTCTAATCTTTTATGGGTTATGTTCTCCAATGCTATTGCAATGTTAATAGATTCGTTGTTAATGTAATATGTGGAGTCACATCTGTATAAATCTCCCATGCTTGGATTATTATAATCACTGCGAAGACTTCCTTCCGGGACTTCTCCGTTAACTAAGATTAATTGTGCATTATAAGATTTTACAAAATGCGTATTTTTATTTTTTAATTCGATTTTTATTGTTGTATTTGATTTCTTCGTAAGCATTATAGTATACATTGAATTTTCATAATTGCTTTTCTGTAAATTAGAACATGAAGCACATAAGAATAATAGTCCAAATATGAAAGTTAATGATTTACACATATAGATATAGCTGTTTTATGTAAGGGTATGAAGTTATTATACGACTCCATACTCCTTGCTTTTTTATCGACTTGAATTCATATTTAAAGAACGTCCCTTCATATTAAATAAGGGCAGTGAAAGTTTAGTGGGATTATAATCCTTGGGATATACATATTTGACTACAAGGTTTCCAGGATTAGGAGATAAATTTACTGCATCATGTTGGTTACTGTAATTTTCAGCATTCACTTCTTTTCTCCATGTTATATCTCCATCTTTCCCTTCGACCCAATCCATGCCGGTCGGATCAGTAAGGTTAATAGGATTATTGTATGTGTAACAATAACTATTTATATCTGGATATTTTTCCTGCATAGGATCCACACTCATCCACAGACTCAATCGTGGTTCATAGTATCTCGCACCATAGTAGTACATACCCGTCTCCTCATCAAACTCCTTTGCGTTGAAGAGGTAAGGCGTGTTCCACGTGTTGTTGCGCTCCTCGATGAAGACCTCTCCGAACGGTACATACTCAACGTGCTGCGATACCTCACCATCAAGGTTGGTGATGTAGCTGCTACTTCCCAAATGGTCGGAGTGGTAGTAGAACTGCATCTTTTCGTACTCTCCATTCGGCTTGAAGTTACCATTGGCAGCCTTTGTTCTTGCCATAGCACGGGCTTGTGCTGCCTCGGGCGTGCTATCGTCACAACAGAATTGTCGTGCCAACGAGTGGAATGCGAACTTGTTCGCTGATGTCCGAGTGCAGCCGACAATGTCCTTTGGACAAACTTGACCGTTTACGTAGTCATCGTTGTCCTCACCATTGTAAGGCAGGCCAAACGCCTTGTAATTGTTCTTGATGGATTGCAATTGCTGACTATATTTTGCCTTATAGTCTACAGTTACTTCATCAGACTTATTGCCTGCGTATGGTATTCGTCTCGGGTCTGCGCCATAGCTGGCGAGGTCGCCAAGTTTGCTGACAATACGCTGTGAGCCGATGTAGATATGCTTGGTGTACTTGCCGCCTTGACCGGCAACCAAGTACGGGCTGACATAGAGCGAGAAGCGTGCCGTGCCATTCCGTGGGAGCAATGCGTTCTTGGTTGTTAATATTGGACCTTTAATCACCATACAGCTACGTTACATATACGTTCCAAAGGTAAACAATATATTATAAAAGGACGAAAAACTGAAGATTATTTCTTTCGAGTTATTTCGTTTTCTTCGAAGAAAGTCTTTACCTTTGTCACATCGAAATAAGGACTCTTTAAAGTTGTGCAAAACAAGGAGGGTGAGAGCACTTCGCTCGTTTCTTATACGTTCACTTTTTTGTTCTTCGCCTTTTCAAACTTCTATTAATCAAGCAGTTGTCATCTATCAACTGCTTCTATGCGGGAGAATGGCATAGCCACACTTTAAGTCATAGCTTATTATATCTTGTTATATGAAAAAAACATTTATTGCTTTATTGGTGGCGGTTTTATCTACTTCAATCGTCTATGCACAGAAAGACAATACATTCTGGCTCGGGGCTGACATCAGCGGAACAACCGAAATGGAGGCCGGGGGCAAGAAACTCTATAATGTCCGGGGAGAACTTCGTGAGAATACGGCCCTGATGAAAGAGCTGGGACTCAATGCCGTGCGACTGCGTGTATGGGTGAATCCGCGTGGAGGATGGTCGGGGAAAGAGGACGTGCTCGAGATGGCGAAACGTGCCAAATATTACGATATGGCTGTGATGATAGACTTTCATTACAGCGACTGGTGGGCCGACCCGGGCAAGCAGCATATACCGGGCGCATGGCAATATTACAGCTACGATGAGATGAAGCACGAGTTGGCAGGACATACACGTGACGTGTTGCAATTGCTGAAAGCCCACGACATTGATGTGCGGTGGGTGCAGGTGGGCAACGAGACCACACATGGATTTTTGTGGCCCATGGGGCGTGCCGAAGACCACATGGAGCAATATGCCGGACTCACACAGGCCGGCTACGACGCTGTGAAGCAGGTCTATCCCGATGCCCGGGTGATAATTCATCTTGATGGCGGATGCGACCGCAAACGCTATGACTTTATATTTGACGGTTTGCGCAAGTATGGCACCAAATGGGACATGATAGGTCTCAGCGTTTATCCGTATTGGGACAAGATGGCCAAACTCGAAAAAGACTGGCGGGGGACCGTTCGGGATTTTGCGGCAAACATTAAGTATTTCTATCAGAAGTATGGTACGGAATCGATGGTTGTCGAAACGGGTGTGGAAGCCGGCAAACCCATAGAGGGAAAGCAGATTCTCTCGGCGATTATCAATGCTTCTCGCAACAATACCGACGGGCATTGTCATGGTGTGTTCTATTGGGCACCGGAACTCGAAGGTGACTATCCGTTGGGTGCGTTCAAAGACGGAAAGCCAACGGAAATCATGGATGCGTTTGCCAATTAGGATTTGCGGTATAGGATAGGGAATACTTATTTATTGCTTTTTGTTAAACTTGTAAAAATTGTTTGATATTGTAAAATAGAATACCAAAGCAAGAAATAATGTGTATCTTTGCACGGACATAAAAATCGTGCACCATTTTGAAATTAATTCATACATTCTCATATATCATATTCATGTCGATAGCTTTCCTGCTTTACAGCGGATGCAGTTGCGACAACAAAACGAAGAATAACAGAAAAACAATCATACAACAGCAACCGGTATTGATTGATACCGCTTTGCGGAGCAGGCTTGTCGATTTTGCCAATCGGCCCCGTGTAGAAGGCCAATTCGGCTTTCATGTCTACGATCTTACGGCAGACAAGCCTGTGTACGGTTTCAACGAGCGTCTGGCCATGTCGTCGGCATCTTGCCTGAAACTGCTTACTGGAGTGGCCGGTCTGCATCTGCTCGGTACCAACTATATGTATCGTACATGCGTCTATACTCGCGGCAGGGTAGAGAGAGGTGTGCTGAAAGGTGACGTGGCTTTCCAGGCCGGACTCGATCCGCAATTGCAGGGGCCGGATTTGATAAAATTTGCAAAGGCTGTGAAAGACAAGGGCATCTCTAAGATAGGCGGTAAGTTGTATGTGGACCTCACGCTGACGGAACCTGTGGAAAGCGAGCCCCACTGGTATCCATGGGATTTAAGTTTTTCGCGTTACGGATTGCTGTATAAAGGTCATGAACGAGTGGTCAAAGAACTAAAGGCAGTCTTGCGAGCTCGGGGTATAAGCGTGGCCGATAGTCAGGTGGTGATGGATTCGGTGCCTCGGGACGTTCACTGTATTTATCGATACTATAGGCCCATAAACCATGTCATTCGTCGTATGTGGAAAAACAGCTCTAACACGCAAGCCACAGCCATGCTCTATACCATTGGTCATAAAGTGAATTTGAGAGCCGATCCGGTGTTGGCGGGTGTGGACTATCTGCGCACGTTTCTGAGCGATACGCTCGGGCTGAAGGATTCTACCCTTGTGATTCATGATGGTTGCGGACTATGCACGCACAATCACCTGTCGCCTTTGGCGCTAACTACGGTTTTAAGATTTGGTTATCAGCATAGACCCATTTATAACATATTGTATAACGAACTTTCCATTGCAGGCGTAGACGGGACGTTGCGCCGTGAGATGACCGGCGTGAAAACGCGCGGAAAGATTCGTGCCAAAACAGGGACACTATCGCACCCCTACGGTATCAGTTCGCTTGCCGGTTATTGTAAGGGGAGTAATGGACACTTGTTGGCCTTTGCCATCATGGACACTGAAATGTCTGTACTCGATGCTCGTGTGCTTCAGCGAAAGTTGTGTGAAGCTATGGTGAAGTAATGGCAGATTTGTTTTAGAAGCTGATGCTGACACCTGCCATCACTGTGGCTCTGGGCATGGGGAATCCCGCAATGATCTCATATTTCTGAGCCAGCAGGTTCTCACCGCTTATCCACAGGCGCACACCCTGATAAAGCTGATAGGCCAGGGTGGCATTGAGTAGCCAGAAACTCTCCTGTTTCTCGTTGGCTCCTACGGCAGTATAGAGTCCGTTGATATATTGCAGACCGACGTTGGCGGTCCATTTGTTTTGAGTAAAGCTAACGCCTGCAAATCCCTTATATCGGGGAGCCGCAAGCACGTGATGCTTCATGTGTAGCAGACTGTGGTTGGTGTTTATGGTCCAGTGCCCATTGATACGGTAGTCGGCCTGCAACTCTATTCCATAATTTTTAATCTCACCCGTATTTACATTGCGTGGACGTCCGTCTTGCATGACGGTCTGAATCATGTTGTCGCCGTTTAGGTAGAATAGATTGAGTCCATAGTTCAGGCGATTGTCGAGGAGCCTGTGACTCCACGATAGTTCGTAGTTCCACAGTCGTTCGGGCTCTAAATCCATATTGGATGGTGGATATAGATATAATTCGCGCATGGTTGGGTTGCGGAATCCCTTACTTGCCTGCAGTTTCAGTTCTCCGGTTTCTGTGGGACGCACCACAATTCCGGCTTGGGGTATCCACTCATTGCCAGTGACGGAATGATGGTCGAGACGTATGCCGGCGTCGAGGATGAGCCAGGGTGTGAGATCTTGACGGAAATCGATATAGCCGGCTACCTCGTTGCGATGGGAGTGTCCGCTTTGCTTGTTTGGCGTGTCGAGTACTTCGCCTGTCGCAATCGAAGTGTAGAAAGCGCGGCCATAGATATGCTGATAGTCGAAGCCAATGGTGACGCGGTTGCCGGAGTAGAGTTGTGCGCTTTGAAACCATGACAAGCCTGTGAGTGCATCTTTAGAACGGAAATAGCGTGTCTGTGGTTTGGTGTCGTCATCGGTACCGTCATTTATTTTGTGTCTGCCAAAGTTGTGATATAGGCTAAAGGTACCGCTGGTGTGCCCATAGTGATTTTCCACACCAATGGTAGCCACCCCACGTGTAATCCATTGGCGTGAGTCATAGAGCGGCTTATCCACGCTTCCGGGGTTAGAAGCGTTGAAATGAGTGATGTTTGCATTGGCAAAGGAATGCCAATGGTCATTTATATCATAATCTAATTTCAAATAACCGCCATATTGCTCGAATCCCATTTTAGGTCGATGGTTATCGCTACGTGCGTATTGTGCAGCTACCGTACTTGAGAATTTACCTTTGCGGTACTGGTTGCTTAGTTCGGTCTGCACGGTCCCATAACTTCCTGCGCCAAGATCAAGATGAGTTTTGCTGCCGTCTTGATGCATGGTGCGGGTAACGATGTTAATGACACCGCCCATGGCATTCGAGCCGTAGAGTACAGAGGCAGGTCCGCGCAATACTTCTACACGGTTGGCCATCATGGTTTGATAACTATCGGAAATGGGATGCCCATATATCCCTTGATATTGTGGATGACCATCGATGAGCACCAGTAACTGTCCGCCACCTCCCGCTATTCCACGCAGATTAATTCCTCCTGCAGCATTGGCCGACACGCCGTAGCCCATTGGAGCACGCGAGGTGACAAATAAACCCGGTACTTGCTGGGATAGGGTGGGGAGAATGTTGGTTTGGTGATTTTGAGTGAGAGACTTGCGGTCTACTACGGTGACGGTCATTGGGATGTGGCGCACATCAGTGGCATTGCGGGTACCGGTAACAACGACATTGTTTAAGGCAACAACCGAATCGTTTTGGGCAGAGGCAGACAACGATATGGCCAATAGTGAAATAGCAAGGAGCTTATACATGGCTATAGAAAAGGTGAGATGGAAGAAAGCAAATACAGGAAGAAGTGTTCTTCCTGTATTTGCTTGTTTTATTTCTTAAATAAATAGTTGATAATGCCCCAACAACCTATAATCTGTAATAGTATGCCGGGCATACCAATACGGATGTCTTGAACGGCAGCTGTAAAACTTCCGGTCATTGCCCATTCGGCAAAGCCGCCAATGATTTGATAAAAAGCTACCACAGCAAAGATAAGGGGTAGGGTGGCTTTGTTGAATCTTTCGGCAGCAAAGCCTGCAGCCAATGCAAGCAAAACCGACTTGGTAAGAATGGCGGGCAAGACGGCCGGTATGGGCATGCCAAAGAGATAAGAGTTGATGAGCGGTGAGCAAATGGCAGTGAGCAGCCCTACTTTCCATCCAAATTTCCATGCCCCGATGAGCGTAAAGAAATAGATGGGGAGGAATATCAATCCACCTTGTGGAATGAGATGAAAGAGTTGTGGCAGAGCGATGTTGCCAATAACAAATGCTGCTGTCCAAAAATAGGTTTTGGACTCGGTGAAATTTAGTTTGTAGAGCACTGTTGTTGATTCCATAATGAATTGTTTACAGGTTATGTCTGATATGTTTTATTACTTTGTTTGGTTTTCATTTCCCGAAAGTGAGCTTTGAGCATTCGTACCACATCTTCGGCAGTTGTTGCGGTTGCCACAATCTGCTCTAAAGGGCATCGGCGGTCGCCTGCGGGAATAATAATATGATCTACCAGCGAGCCGTAAGAGTAGGAGATGTCGGCAGCATCAAGCAGGGGGAGAGCCTGGCGGCTGAGAATGTCGGCATAGATATATTTTGCACCTCCCACTATAGCCATGCCTGCAGCAGCTTTTCCCGTCACTTTGTCGGCGATGGTTGCACCACGCAAAATTTCCGGGTGATGGTCGAGCAGATAGTCTAAGTCGCGCACTCCTTTATTATAATAGGTATGCACTAAACCACTGCTATCACATAATACGAGAGAACAATTTTGTTCGTGGAGTATGCTGATTAATTTCTCCATCATAGTAATTGCAAACTTACAGAATTTCTCATAGAATGGAATCATATTCTTTAAAATTAACTATTAAAAAAATAAAAAAGCAATAATCTGTCATTTTCTGTTTTATCATTACGCAACTATCTGATATGAACAATAATGAGGAGTTACCTCTATACATTTGGTGATGAAATTTGTTCACGAGAGAGAATTCACTAAACAAATAAAAGATTTATTTTTTAGATGCGTTTTCGTATAAAATGCTTAACTTTGCTGAATTGAAGAAGCGTTTTGACACGGTTGGTATATTGTGGAAATGCTTTTATAATTTTGGGATAGCGTATAACTCGTTGATAATTAAAGGATTGTATTATCTTCGAGGATGTTTTGTAGTGAACGACTATAAAAATATATTGTTCCCTGCTATTGTCACGATATGCTATTTGGATAGAAAGGAGCATGTGTTATGGGAAGTCGTTGCTTTGACACACAATTAAACGATTTTGTTATATGAAAGTTATTACAACAGACATAGATGGTGTAGTGATCATCGAACCGCGTATTTTTAAGGATGAGCGTGGCTATTTTTATGAATCGTGGAATAAAAAAGAGTTTGATGAGAAAGTACGTCCTATAGACTTCGTGCAGGACAACCAGTCTAAATCATCTTATGGTGTGCTTCGCGGATTGCATTTCCAGAAGGGTGAACATTCTCAGAGCAAACTGGTTAGAGTGGTAAAAGGATCTGTGCTTGATGTGGCAGTAGATATTCGTAAGGGTTCACCCACGTTTGGACAGCATGTGGCTGTAAAACTGACAGAAGACAACCACCGGCAGTTTTTTATTCCACGTGGATTTGCACATGGCTTCAGCGTGCTGAGCGAAACGGCTATCTTTCAATACAAGTGTGACAATCTTTATTGCAAGGAGAGCGAGGGTGCTATTGCATGGAACGACCCTGAACTTGGCATCGACTGGCATATACCTGCTGACAAGGTGATATTATCAGAAAAAGATGCGCATCATCCATTGCTGAAGGACTCGAAAGAATTATTCGATTATTCAGAAGATCTGTATTGATTTCCGGACGTTGTGCAGTTCTCGAATTTATAACGCTTATAACTCTCCAAAATAATGAATATCCTGGTTACTGGCGCCAACGGCCAATTAGGCAACGAAATGCAAATCGTTGCCAGGAACAGTAAAGATCATTACATCTTCACCGATGTGTGTGACGGTTACCAAAAATTGGACATTACCGACATCAATGCTATCCGCGGAATGGTGCGGGAAAACGACGTGAAATGCGTCATCAACTGTGCGGCGTGGACCAACGTGGATGCTGCCGAGACAGCCGGTGATATCGTCGAGACCCTCAATGCCGTTGCCCCAGAGAATCTGGCCAAAGTGATGAAAGAGGAGAATGGATTGCTCGTGCATATAAGCACCGACTACGTCTTTGGCGGCGACCCCTACAATGTGCCCTGCAAGGAAAATCAACAAGGTACTCCTACGGGCGTTTATGGTCTGACCAAGCTGCATGGCGAGCAAAAGATACAAGCCACCGGCGTGGACCATCTCATCATCCGCACGGCGTGGCTCTACTCCGAGTTTGGCAAGAACTTTGTGAAAACCATGCTCAACCTGACAGCCACGAAGCCCCAACTCAAGGTGGTTTTCGACCAAACGGGCACTCCTACCTATGCTTACGACCTTGCCCGCGCCATCTTCGATATTGTGGAAAATCGTAAGTATGTTGGCCACAGCGGCATCTACCATTACAGCAATGAGGGTGTGTGCAGCTGGTACGATTTCACGAAGATGATAGCCGCTCTTGCCGGTCACACCGCCTGCGATATCCAGCCCTGCCACAGCTCCGAATTTCCTTCGCCCGTCACCCGTCCCGCCTACTCCGTGCTCGACAAGACAAAAATCAAGGAAACCTTCGACCTCAAGATACCCTATTGGGTTGATTCGCTGAGGGAGTGTGTGGGGAGGATGGAAAAAGTGTAGGAATTGCTCCGCCTTATAGGCAGAATACCTTTTTATAAGTAATTATTTTGGATAACACTGCGAATAACAGGCGAATAGCGAAGAACACACTGATGTTGTATCTTCGTATGATGTTCATGATGGTAGTGGCTTTGTACACAAGCCGAATCATCCTGAACAGGCTTGGAGTATCAGACTATGGTATTTTCAATGTAGTAGGTGGTTTTGTATCCATGTTCACCATATTGAGCGGGGCCTTGTCTGCGGCAATAAGTAGGTTCATAACATATGAATTGGGGAGACAAAATCTCGACAGACTGAAAAAAATATTTTGTACGGGTGTAAACATACAGTTACTAATGTCTCTTTTAGTAATTGTTGTTGGTGAACCAGTGGGAATATGGTTCCTAAATACTCAAATGAATATCCCCCCCGATCGTCTGATTGCTGCAAATTGGGTTTTTCAGTTATCAATGGTGGCTTTTGTCTTGAACATCATCAGTATACCATATCATGCAGAACTGATTGCGCATGAGCGTATGTCTGCATACGCTTGGATTAGTATTTTTGATATTTCTTTGAAGTGTGCTATAGTATTTATGATAGACTGGTTTCCTTATGATCAGCTTATAACTTATTCTATTCTTTTCGCTTTGGAGGCACTGCTTATAAGGATAATATATGGTGTGTATTGTCGAAAACAATTTGAAGAATGCTCATATCGCTTTATATTTGACAGGTCTATATTCAAGGAGATGCTCAGTTTTGCAGGATGGAATTTCCTTGGCAGCAGTGCGGGAATCTTGAATACACAGGGGGTAAATTTACTAATCAATGTTTTCTTTGGTGTGACAGTCAATGCAGCAAGAGGTGTGGCAGTTCAGGTTGATGCTGCTGTGAAGCAGTTTGTAAGCAGTTTTACGACTGCTGTCAATCCACAAATTACAAAATCATATGCAGAGGGGAACTATGAATATGTTTACAAACTCGTATGTTATAGTGCCAAGTATTCCTCTTTTTTGCTGCTTTTCTTGGCTGTTCCTTTGATTATTGAAGCACCGACAATATTGAAACTTTGGCTTGGCACGGTTCCGGACTATGCTATTATTTTTACCCAGTTGGTTGTTTTTTCTTCATTTGTAGACTTTGTATTGGGAAACTCTTTGATGACAGGCATTTTTGCAACGGGAAATATCAAGAAATACCAGATTACAGTGTCTATTGTAGGTGGTATGGTGTTTCCTATCACATGGATAGCTTACTATTTAGGTGCTGTTCCAGAGAGTACTTATATTATCTATATCATATTATATAGCGTTGTAGTTTATGTACGTGTCTATCATATGAAGGTGCAAATGGGGATGCCTCCAACCATGTATTTGAGCAGGGTTTTAGTAAGGGTTTGCCCGGTTATGCTACTTGCGTTTGCTCTTCCATACCCAATAACAATGTTTATGGAGCCTGGCATTTTACGTATTGCAATTGTAACTTTATTCTCTACAACAATAACAGGTTTGACAATAGTATTGATAGGACTTTCTTCCCGGGAGAGAAATAAATTTTATGGTATTGTGCAAAACAAACTAACTCATCATATTTAATGAGAAAGATTCTCCTTCTTGGCGGCACAGGAGCCATGGGCAACCATTTGCAACGTTTGCTACAAAATAAAAAGGCTGAGGTTTATGTTACCAGCCGTTCGAATTGGTCAGACTATAACAACATCCATTTCATCCAAGGAAATGCCCGGAAAATGTCTTTCATACAAGAACTCTTGAAGCAAGACTACTGGGATGTTATAGTTGATTTTATGGTTTATCATACAGAAGAGTTCCGACTTAAAGCACCATTGTTGTTGAAAGCGTGCAAGCAATATGTATTCCTCTCCTCGGCGCGTGTATATGCAGATACACAAGGGCTGATCACAGAAGATACGCCACGACTGCTTGATGTAACTGATGACTTGAATTATCTTCAAACCGATGAATATGCTTTGAGCAAGGCACGTGAAGAAAATATTTTATTTCGGGAAAACCAAAAGAATTGGACAATAGTCAGACCATACATCACTTACAGTGAAATACGGCTTCAGCTTGGTGTATTGGAAAAGGAGACATGGCTCTATCGTGCCGTGCACAATCGTACGTTAGTTTTTTCTGAGGATATTGCTTCTAAAATCACCACACTGACATATGGTTTAGACGTGGCTCGGGGTATTTATGCGCTGATAGGGGAAGAAAAGGCTCTCGGTCAAGTATTCCATATCACTACGTCGGAAAATCACACGTGGCAAGAGATATTTGATGTATATCTTGATGTTTTGGAAAAACATTTGGGGCATAGACCAAAGGTTAAGATGATTCCGTATAATCCACGTGTGAATATTACTGAAAGCAGGGCACAGGTAATCTATGACAGGTACTTCAATCGGAAATTTGATACATCGAAAATCAGCCAATACATAGATGTATCAACATTCAAGCCCACATTGACAGGTGTCAGAGAGTGCTTGGAAGAATTTCTTCAAAATCCATCTTATAGGATGAATGGATGGGGAGAGCATGCCATGTATGACCGTATCGCAGGTGAATGGACCCCATTGACAGAAATTCCTTCATGGGAGAAACGTGCGAAATACCTACTTCGACGTACAATTTTAGCAAAAAAATAAAAGATATAGAATATGAATAATAGCTATTCCAGTGAACGCAATGTTCAGATATTAATAGGACTTCTGAAAGCCAACAAGATAAGGAAAATAGTTGCAAGCCCCGGAACTACTAATATTCCTTTCGTGATGAGCTTGCAGAATGACGGTGACTTTGAAATCTATTCGTGTGTAGATGAACGGTCGGCTGCCTATATGGCAGTGGGAATCGCTGCAGAGTCGAGAGAACCGGTGGTGTTAACCTGTACCGGAGCCACTGCTTCTCGCAATTATATGTCTGGACTGACGGAAGCCTATTATCGTCGATTGCCAATTATTGCTGTGACCTCTACACGGCCTTTGTCCTGTATAGGTAACCATGTAGCCCAAGTGATAGATAGGACAGCAGTTCCCAACGATATCGTGAAACTAAGTGTATTTGCCCCTTTAGTAAGATGTGCCAATGACGAATGGGATTGCCAATTGAAAATTAATCGTGCTTTTGCTGCTCTAAGGAAAAATGGTGGCGGACCGGTACATATTAACTTGGAGACGGAAAGTAGTTTTGATTTTTCCA
>JBMNUU010000055.1:0-12606 GCA_050946435.1 Prevotella sp. | reverse complement strand
TATTCAAGAATTAAAGACCATCGGCAGAGGATATGGTACTGCCGAACGCTATCGAATTGCAATTCTTTTCTTCTATGGTGATCTTGATATAAGCATATAGTTAATATACACTAATTACGGTAGAACCGAAGTTATTAAACTAAAAATCAGTTTCAAAATCAGCACCCCAAGCATCATATTTGGCAGGGGAAAACGGATTGAAAGGATTGTTGGGGTCTTTGTTGTCGTTATCGCCCGTTGCACTTCCATTCTCGTTCGGGTCTACCGTTCCCGCCTTAATAGAATTGGTCAGCAGCGCACAGGTACCTACTAACAGGACCTCGCTTGCCGGTTTCAAATACTTCTTTTTTTTCATAATCCATTTGCTTATATTTTTGTTAAACATTTATCCATCTTAGTTGGCATCTACGCAAGACAATATAGGTCTCATAGACAAGACAATATAGGTCTCATAGAAATGCGACCAGCATTTATCTCACCCCCAAAATGTCAATTTGGTTATGATACTATATTTTTATCTTGTCTCTATTTTACGTCTACAAGTGTGAAAAAGAATGTCAGAAAAAAGCTTGTTGCCGTTTATCTTTGAGTAAATATATACGTTAATTTATTATAAATCTTCTGATATAGAACATATTTAGTGCAAAATTACACACTTATTTTCTGGCATCCAAAACAAAGAATATACTTTTTTAGTTTTTACAGTGATTTTAATTTTATTTTGCTAAAAAACTTTTTTTATAGACAAAATATTAGAGAATGTACTTCCATCATTAGGATTGCATACGAACAGGAGTCCATGATAAAATCCATTTCAAAATCTTCAAACTTTGCTGCAAATATTTCATGCAAACAATATAATGAACTGAAGTATGTAAAATATGATGACTGATTTCGGCTGATTATTTTTGCGACTTCTGGAGAAAAAAGCACTATGTTCTAATTACCAAATTCTGTCTGGATTCCATGAAAAATACAAGGCAGACGCGGTTGGGGCCTTAACACGGTGCGGTTAGTGCTTGACGGCTGTGCGAAAGCAGCCCTTTCGCATGGCGGTTAAGCTCCTTTCGCCCTGCCGTTCCATATTCAATCACAGGTGCTGAAATTGGAAGCCCAAAGCCATGTTTTTAAAAAGTTCTGATAGTCAGGACATTATAAAACTTCGCATATTTTGCGTATTTCGAACGAAAACTAAATTGTTTTGAAATAAACAAAATACAGAAGGACTTTTGTCAAGGAAAAATACCAGTGTTTTATCCTCCTCAATATTATTGGACGGCTGTGGCAGCTATCAGAAAAGAGGAAGGTAACCGATGTCAAAAGTTTAAACAACAGACGTGGAAAGAAAAACAGTTTTCTCACGCCTCCGTTGAGGGTGAAGCGCACAACCGCATGGCTCTGCACACCTTTAAAGAACACATGGAAGACGCAAATCGAAAAATAGTTCTTAAAGATTATCCGACATTTGACTTTATTTTTGCATTTCCCGTTTTTTTTCGTACCTTTGGAGCATAAAAAAGATTAGTCAAATCACCTATGAACGACGATAAAAATAAAGATAAAAACGACGACACTCTAAAGGAAGAGAGCCTTCAGGATGCTGAGACTCAGAAGGATGCTGACGAAAGCGCTGACGACCGGACCGCAGATGACCAACATTCAGACTACAAGCCGGCAGACCGATTTGACGCTTCTGCCGTACACCATCTGAGTGGCATGTACAAGAATTGGTTTCTCGACTATGCCTCATACGTGATACTGGAGCGGGCCGTACCCGACATTGAAGACGGGCTGAAACCCGTGCAGCGACGCATTTTGCACTCCATGAAACGCATGGACGACGGGCGCTACAACAAGGTGGCCAACATCGTGGGACACACCATGCAGTTTCACCCTCACGGCGACGCATCCATCGGCGATGCTCTCGTGCAGCTCGGTCAGAAAGATTTGCTCGTTGACACCCAAGGTAACTGGGGGAATATTCTCACCGGAGACCGTGCCGCCGCACCGCGATATATCGAGGCCAGACTCTCTAAGTTTGCCTTGGAAACGGTGTTCAATCCCAAAACTACAGAGTGGCAGCAAAGCTATGACGGGCGCAACAAGGAGCCGGTGACACTGCCCGTGAAGTTTCCTCTACTGCTGGCACAAGGGGCAGAAGGCATCGCTGTGGGCCTGAGCAGCAAGGTGTTACCGCACAATTTCAACGAACTGTGCGATGCCGCCATCAGCTATTTACGGGGCAAAGAGTTTGAACTCTATCCCGACTTCCCGACGGGCGGAGCCATCGATGTGGAGAAATACAACGATGGGCAGCGAGGAGGCACGGTGCGTGTGCGCGCAAAAATAGAAAAACTGAACAGCAAAACGCTCGTCATTCGTGAGGTGCCGTTCACCAAGACGGCAGCTTCGCTGCAGGATTCGATTACCAAAGCCATTGAGAAGGGAAAAATCAAGGCAAAGCGCGTCATCGACATGACAGCAAGAGAGGTGGAAATCCAAGTGCAGCTGTCACCGGGAATATCGTCGGACAAAACCATCGATGCGCTCTATGCCTTCACCGACTGCGAAATAAACATATCGCCCAACTGCTGCGTCATCGACGACAACAAACCGGCATTTCTCACTGTGAGCGACGTGCTGAAGCACAATGTGGATCGCACAATGGGCTTGCTCAGAAAGGAACTTCTCATCCGTAAGAGAGAATTGGAAGAGCAGTATTTCTTCGCTTCCTTGGAACGCATCTTCATCGAAGAGCGGATGTATAAGGAAAAGAAGTTTGAGCAGGCGCCCGACCAGAAAGCCGTTGTGGCCTTCCTCGATGCGAAGTTTGAGCCGTTCAAGAAAGATTTGATACGCGAGGTGAAAGAGGACGACTATCTCCGACTGCTCGAAATCAAGATGCAACGCATCCTGAAATATAATAAGGAGAAAGCCGAACAACTCATGGCCAAGGTGAAAGCCGAAATAAAGGGTATCGAGCACGACCTGAAACACATGACCGATGTCACCATAGCGTGGTACAAGCACCTGAAAGACACTTACGGCAAAGACTATCCCCGACTCACGGAGATCCGCAGCTTCGACACCATTGAGGCTGCTATGGTGGTGGAGGCTAACGAAAAACTATACATCAACCGTCAGGATGGATTCATCGGGACGGGACTGAAGAAAGACGAATTTGTGTGCAACTGTTCCGACCTGGACGATATCATCATCTTCTATCGGGACGGTAAATACAAGATTATAAAGGTGGCCGACAAGATTTTTGTGGGCAAAAACATCATTTGGGTACAGGTGTTCAACAAGAACGACAAGCGCACCATATATAATGCGGTTTACCGAGACGGGAAAAACGGCTACAGTTATATCAAGCGTTTCAACGTGACGAGCATGACCCGCGACCGGGAGTATGACCTCACCCAGGGCAAACCCGGATCGAGAGTGCTCTATTTCACGGCCAACCCCAATGGCGAAGCCGAGACCATCAAGGTGACGCTCAACCCGGACCCCAAGAAGAAAAGACAAAATATATTCTTGGAGAAAGATTTCTCCGAAATCAAAATCAAGGGGCGCACGGCCAAGGGAAATATATTGACGAAGCAGAGTGTGCATCGCGTGACGCTGAAAAGTCACGGGCGCTCCACGCTGGGCGGACGTAAGGTGTGGTTTGACAAGGATGTGAACCGCATCAACTACGAGGAACACGGGCGGCTGCTCGGGGAGTTCAACGACGGCGACAGCATCTTGGTGGTGCTCAACAACGGCGACTTCTATATCACCGATTTTGATGTAAACAACCATTACGAAAAAGATATCAAGGTGTTGGAGAAATGGGATGCCGACAAAGTATGGACCGCCCTGCTCTACGATGCCGACAACGGTGGCTATCCATACATCAAGCGATTCCAAATGGAGGCCACCAAACGCCCCCAAAACTATATCGGCGACAATCCTGAAAGTCAGCTCATCATGCTGACCGATACGCCCTATCCACGATTCCGAGTGATATTCGGCGGAGACGATGCCATACGCCAACCGATGGAGATAGATGCCGACGAGTTTATCGCTGTCAAGGGTTTCAAGGCCAAAGGAAAGCGTATCTCGACCTGGACCGTTGACAAAATAGAGGAGCTGGAGCCCCTGCGCTTCCCCGAGCCGGAGCCATCGGACGATGACAAGGACGAAACAGAGGAGGACGACGAAAACCTCGACCCTGATGCAGGAAAATCCCAACAGCAAGTCATTGACGAGATGACTGGCCAACTGAGCCTATTTAATGATGAGAAACCGGACAAGAAATCATAACAAGACCAGACTGTTGGCCATGGCTGTGCTGCTTGTGGCGAGTCTCTCCGTCTATGCTCAAAGCGACTCCATCAGGAAGAAGCCGGCAAAATTGACGGAGCGGCGCGGTATGCTTGGGCTAAGCCACACCGACATACTCGACACCTATCTCTCGCAGGAAACCTTCAAAGGCACAGAGCTAAGATATATTTCGCAAATACAGCGACAGCGTATCGGCAGTAAGGTATCGAGCGAAGTAACACACCATATCATCCTATCCTCGGCAGGAACACGGGGCAACAACAATTCCCTGCTGACCGCCATGTATAATTTCAGAATGGGATGGCACTACAACTGGCAGCTTCCCGACCCAAACATCAAGTTCAAAGTCGGAGGTCTGATCGACGGAACGCTCGGCGGATCATACAACACCCGCAACTCCAACAACCCCGCACAGGCACGAATAGCTCTATCCATCGACCCCTCGGCAAAGGTTTCATGGGCATTCCGTATCAAGGAGCACCCGTTTGCGTTAAACTATGAAATGGCTATGCCCCTGATAGGATTGGCATTCTCGCCAAACTACGGTCAGTCGTATTATGAAATTTTCTCAGAGGGCAACTACGACCACAACATCGTGGTGACGTCACCTTTCAGCGGGCCCCAGCTGCAGATGCGGCTAACGCTCGACTTCCGGCTCTGGCGCTCAACTTTCTTTGTTGGCTATCTCGGAGACATACGACAGATGGAGGTTAACAACCTGAAATATCATCAATTCAGTCACGGAGTGGTGCTGGGATGGAAATATTAGCACCCACATACCAGTACCACCGATGCTTCGAGACAAAATCAACAACGCTCCGAAATAAAACTACCAATACTCTGGAATAAAACCACCACTACCCCGAAATAAGACGATGAGACACGCTTTCCTCACATATCTCCTGCCCATCCTGATGCTGACGCTCTCGTCATGCATCCAAGAAGACGAGTTTGCCGATAATCCTCGCGGCAATTTCGAGGCCTTATGGAAGATTATGGACGAGCATTATTGCTTCTTCCAAGAGAAGGATGTGGATTGGAATGAAGTGTACGAACGCTACCGCAGGCAAGTGGATGATGGCATGACAGAAAGCCAACTGCTTGAGGTTTTGGGCAATATGCTGAGCGAAGTCAGAGACGGGCACGTCAATTTATTTACTTCTTTCGACACCGGTCGATACTGGGGATTCCACGAAAACTATCCAAGCAACTACAGCGACACGCTTATCAACAAGTATCTGGGCACGGATTATAGAATCACAAACGGTTTTCGCTACCGCATCCTCAATGATAACGTGGGATATATCAGGTATGCAAGTTTTGAAAGAGCCATCGGGTCAGGCAATCTCGACGATATTCTGCTATATCTGGCTCCATGCAACGGGCTCATCATAGATTTGAGGCAGAATGGCGGTGGACTGCTCACCTCGGCCGAAGAGTTTGCGGCTCGCTTCACCAATGAGACCATCCTTGTGGGATATATGCGGCACAAGACAGGCAAAGGACACAACGACTTCTCCAAAATGAAGGAACAGAGGTTAAAGCCTGCCAAAGCCATTCGATGGCAAAAGAAGGTTGTTGTACTGACCAATCGGCAAGTATACTCTGCTGCCAACGAGTTTGTGAAGTATATGAAATGCTGTCCTCAAGTAACCATCATAGGCGACCAGACAGGCGGTGGGGCTGGACTCCCCTTCTCCAGCGAGATTCCCAACGGTTGGAGCGTACGCTTCTCGGCCTGCCCCATGTACGACAAAGATAAACAAAGTACGGAAGACGGGATCGCTCCCGACATTTCTGTGTCTCTCTCCCCCATCGACTTTCATCGAGGTTGGGACACGCTGATAGAAGCCGCACGCACGTTTCTCAACAACTCATAGGCCCTAAGGTACTCGTCTTCATTTATTTTAACTCTCTCCTTCTTTATAGTTTTGCAAAACCATTCATGATTCAATAGGTTGCCGCCCGGCAGCAACCATTCCATAAATACTCATCTCTATGAATATCTTTACTCCTCACATCGCCTCCAAACTCAACATCAGGGAGGCCCAAGTAGACGCAACTCTCGACCTGCTCGAAGCCGGCTGCACCATTCCTTTCATCAGCCGATACCGCAAAGAAGCCACTGGCAACCTCAACGAAGTGCAGGTGGCAGCCATCAGTGACCTTAACGACAAACTGAAAGAACTGCAAAAGCGCAAGAATACCATCCTCAAAACCATAGACGAACAAGGCAAACTCACTGAGGATTTGCAGCAGCGCATCACCAACAGTTGGAACGCAACCGAACTGGAAGATATCTATATGCCTTTCAAACCACGTCGCCGGACACGCGCCCAAATGGCTCGCGAGCAGGGTCTGGAGCCGCTGGCCGACATCATCTTGAAACAGCGGGAGCGAGACCCCGAGGCCACTGCCCGACGGTTCGTGAACGAGAAGGTGGAAAATATCGAGGCTGCTCTGCAGGGCGCCAAGGACATCATTGCCGAGACTATCAGTGAGAGCGAAGGGTCGCGAAAGAGTGTGCGCAGTGTGTTCAGACGTGAAGCCACCATCTCCTCCCGTGTTATCCCCAAGATGAAAGACGAGGAAAAAGCGCAAAAATACTCCGATTACTTCATCTTCAGCGAGGAGCTGAGACGATGTTCCTCCCACCGACTGCTTGCCATGAGACGCGGAGAAGCCGAAGGCATACTCAGAGTGGCCATCACTGCCGATGACGAAGAATGTGTGGACCGACTCAAACGCTACTATGTACACGGCTCCGGACGATGTCAGGAAATGGTTGGAGAGGCTGTGGAAGACGCTTACAAGCGCCTCATACGACCTTCTATGGAGAATGAGTTTGCAGCGCTTAGCAAGGAGAAAGCCGACGATGAAGCCATCAAAGTGTTTAAGGAAAACCTGCGACAACTGCTCCTTGCTGCTCCGTTAGGGCAGAAGCGGGTGATGGGCGTCGACCCCGGCATCCGCACGGGATGCAAAGTGGTGATGCTCGACGCACAGGGCAACCTGCTCTATCACGACGTGGTGTTTGCCGTTGGACACGCCGCCGAGCATACCAAACCGGGCAGTCCAACGCCCCTGCAACGCTTCAAAGACATCGCCGTGAAATTCAAAGCCGATGCCATTGCGGTGGGCAATGGTACCGCATCACGCGAAACCGCAGACATTCTACGCCAAATTGAAGGCATACCAACCTATGTGGTGAGCGAGGATGGAGCCAGTATTTACTCGGCATCCGACGTGGCACGCGAGGAATTCCCCGACCAAGACGTCACCGTGCGCGGTGCCGTCAGCATTGGGCGCCGCCTCATGGACCCACTCGCTGAATTGGTGAAGATTGACCCCAAAAGCATCGGCGTGGGACAATATCAGCACGACGTGGACGCCACAAAACTCAAACATTCGCTCGACCAGACCGTTGCCCTCTGCGTAAACTCCGTTGGCGTGAATCTCAACACCGCCAGCAAGAATCTGCTGACCTATGTCAGCGGACTCGGTCCTGCACTGGCACAGAATATCGTTGACTATCGCAAAGAAAACGGAGCCTTCACCTCGCGCTCCCAACTCAAGCACGTGCCGCGTCTCGGACCGGCCGCCTTTCAGCAATGTGCCGGTTTCCTTCGCATTCCCAACGCCAAAAATCCACTCGACGGCAGTGCGGTCCATCCCGAAAGCTACGCTCTCGTGGAACGCATGGCCAAGGACTGCAGCTGCACCGTTGCAGACTTGATGAAGAATCCCGAACTACGCAAGAAAATAGACATTAACCGCTATGTCACCGCCAAAGTGGGTCTTCCCACTCTGCACGACATTCTTAAGGAATTGGAAAAACCGGGTCTTGACCCACGCGACAAAATCGAAACCTTTGAATTCGACCCACGTGTCAAGACGCTGGAAGACGTTGTAGCGGGCATGGAACTGCCGGGCATCGTGACCAATATTACTAATTTCGGTGCCTTTGTTGACATCGGTGTGCATCAGGACGGACTCGTTCATATCTCCCAATTGGCCCATCATTTTGTGAAAGATCCCAACGAAGTAGTGAAGCTTCACCAGCACGTGAGGGTCAAGGTCATGGAGGTAGACCGGCGGCGGCATCGCATTGCCCTGACGATGAAATTCTAACAACTTTCCCGTCAAACCTGCATCAATTTAAAATTTAATATGTAACTTTGCACCCACGATGCGCTTGTGGCGGAATTGGCAGACGCGCTAGACTTAGGATCTAGTGTCTTACGACGTGCAGGTTCGATTCCTGTCAGGCGCACATCTTAGGATAATAGTAAACGAGTTATTAGGCTGATTACCAGTCTTTTAGCTCGTTTCTTATTTCTGCGGTTTTTTATTTTAGGTCACATTTAGGTCACAATAGCACCCCTTATAAGCAAAAAGCGCACCTGCCATCACGGCAAATGCGCTCTCAAATTGTGTTTCAAAGCACCGTTACGGCGTTTGTGATACAAAGATAAGAATTTTATCCGATACGACAAAAGGGGGTTACTAAATTGGTAACTCCCATTGCACCGTGTCTGACAGACAAAAAAAAAGAAGTGCCTACCTTTGCAAGCACTCCTTTTTATCGTAGTCTTTATTCTTTCTTGCCAAAATGTGCCATGATAGCATCATTTATCCCTTTGAGGGTCTCTTGGGCCTCATGGATAAACTGGCGTTCTTCTTCCAGACGCTGCCCACGTCTTTGCAACTCCAGACGCTCACAGGCTTGGCGTTCCTGTTTCTCACGTTCCCATGCCTGTTTGTCTGCTGCTTTCTTTATCGCCCGCTTAATCATGGCATCTTTTATAACGTCTGTCCCCATTACTTAAGATGCTCTTTGATGTATTCCAGATTGTTATCGATTCGCTGCTGCCGTGCCTCTCGCTCATCGGCTACAATTCTTGCCGTTTCAGCGTTAATCTGTGCGGCTAAGGACTGTTTATCATCATCTGATAAAACCGCCTTAATAAGCGTTTTCTGACCGTCTGGGGAAATACTCCACACATTTCCTTTCTCATCGGTGTGGCGTTCTGCCACCATGCTTTTGTAACTCATAATTCTTACTTTTTAAATGTGAATACTTGTTGTGTTGTAATTCTAACTGCTTGATGTCGGTGCAATGCACGTTTATCTCAATGTCGATGGGTGCATCGGTAGCCTCAACGCTCCTAAGAGTTCTTTTACCATTGCAGATTACAAAGGTTTCTAACTTGCTTCCGTGGAGGCTGCCACGCTCCAGAATGATTTTAAGCTGCTGCCGTTTGCTCATTGTTTAACCTCCCTTGCACCGTGCAATTCCTCATTATAGGCTTTAATGCCCTCATAGAGTGATTGGAGACGCTTAATTAGCTCTTTTGTCTGCTCGGCTGACAATGTGGTATGATAGCCACAATCATCGGCGTCTGGGAATAGCGACAATACCACCTCGGCATCGGTTTCCTTGCCGCCCGTGTGGGTTCTTGTGGCTTCTACTTGGACAATAGCACCTGTCTGGGTGTCAATTCCAGATACTTGATTAAATCTCAATTTCATACCCTTGTTTTTTTAATTGTTGAACATATTGATAAAAACCGCTCTGGCGGTCTGTCGTCCCGTTCTCCTGTTTGTACCACCTAAGCAAACTTACACAAGCGTCAACGGCTCGTTTGTTATACTCTCCACGGTCTAAATACTGCCATAGGTCAATATCAAAGCCCATGTCGCTGCCTGTGAGGTCGCTGTACCCTCTTGCAAGCTGCTTTAATCGTTCTCTATTCTCCATTTTGCTTTTGTTCTTGTAATTTTAATACTTTGTCTGTAATTCGGTCTACGAACTCATCGGGAGCCTCGTCAATGAGCCGCTCCAATGCCTTATACTCGGCATCTATTTGGCTTTGAATGTCCACGGCTGCTTGTTTTGGGAGCACATAATTAATCAGACTTGTTATTGCTTTGATGCGCTCTGGGGGTTCCAACGTATCGATGTCATCTTGCAATTTGTCGATGTTGCACTCCACAATGTCCGTGATTCGTTCAACCAACCTGCCCTTTGCCTTGTCCCTGGCTCCCTTGGGCCTTCCTTTGGGATTTCCCGATTCTCCTTTTTTCCACATTGTTTCTAATCTGTTATTTACAAAATTCTTGGTTCTAATTCTTCTATCCCGAACACCACCCTCGGGTTGCTCTTGTCGATGTGCTTGGTCGCCTGTATTCCAACGCAAAGATTATCATTCGTTATTGCTCCCACGTCCTGGAGCAAGTCAAGCACTGTCTTTAGCGAGTTGTCGAGGTCATACCGCTTGTTGCTGTGGTAAACATCAATTATAAGCCGAAATGGGGCGTTAATACCCTTGTGGCGGTAAATTGTACACTGAGAGCAAAAACTACGCTCATACGCCCTTAAAACGGCATCCTTGACGATTCTACGGCCACCCTGGCCAGGTACTGCGAGGTAATGATTGGCTTTTGCCACGCATTGCCCGAATATTGTTTCTTTCTCCATGCTAAAACGGTCTATTGTCGTCAATATCATTTGTTGCTGCCACCATTGGCATAGTGTCAAGCTCATAGAACTTGGTGAGCGAGGCATTGAAGCCAACCACAAAGCGGAATGTGCCTACATTGCGTCCTTTGCAGATATGCAGCATTGCCGTTCCCTGTGTGCTGACCTTGCTAAGTTCGTCTGGGTAGTGATAGCGACTGCCATAGACCTCTGGGCGATAGATGAGCAACACCACGTCTGCCGCCTCAGCAATCTGACCGCTGTCTCTTAATCGTGCCATACTTGGCTGTGGGTTGTCCCTGTCTCGGTTGAGCTGAGAGAGTAAGACAATGCAAATATTCAGCTCTTTGGCGAGGTTCTTGCACCTGCGTGCTGCGTCCGCCATCTGTTGTTCCTTGTTCACGTTCTTCATGTTCACGTTAAGTATCTGGAGATAGTCTACCACGGCCACCTTGATATGGTTGCGAAAGACCATGGTGCGAATACTGCTGAGGATAGCGTCCAGCGAGGAAGTGCTACGCTCGTCAAAGAAGAGCGGCAACCTTGCTACGTTGGCACAGGCTGACTGATAGCGAGAAAGCTGCTCATCTGTGAGGGGTCTTGTGTTCAGCACATTGGAGGGTAGCCCTGTCTCCGTTGCAAGAATACGGGCAAACAGTTGGCCTGCGGTCATCTCCAGTGAGTAATAAGCACACGGATAGCCACTCTTGGCCACGTTGGTAGCCATGTTCAATGCGAGGGACGATTTGCCTTGGCTACTGTCGGCTGCAATAACGAAAAGGTCTGAAGGTTGTAACCCGCCACGTTGGTCTATCATGGCAAAACCTGTGGGTGCACCTTGCAACCGTCTGCCCTCTCTATTGGCTATGACGATGTTCTCGGTGTATGATGAGGCCACCTGTGAAATGCTCTGAATATCTGTGGAGGCTGAGGCGAAAAGGTCGCCCAATTCCTGCATGGCAGACGCTTGCACGTTCTCTATCGGTTCACTCTCATCTACCCCTGCCTGTATCATCTTCTGACCGATACGCCATATCTCCCTGCGTTGCCTCAACTCTGTAAGGCGCATCACTTGCTGCCTCATAGCGTCAAGAGCATCGAAATCACCGAGTGCCAAAAGGTCTGTAATACTAATATCTTGCGCTTTCTGCTTGTTGAGTTCAGCCGCCACGGCCATGTAGTCGGGTGATTTGCCTTGGTCTATGACCGCCTTGGCTGCCCTATAGACTGTTTGCAAGCGATAATCTGTGAAGAGGTCAGGAGAGAGCAAGTCGGCGTTTTCTGCCCATTCTCTGCCATTTTTGATGAGAGTGCCGACAACGACTTTCTCGCATAATTCATCTGATAGCGGTAAATTGTTCATACCTTACCTCCTTTCCTGCTGTTACGCTCCCACCTGGACAAACGTCTGGAAATGTCCCATGTTTGCTTGGTTTCAAACAACATCTTGGTATGTGACCTGTTCGGTTCAGTCCAATACTCGTAAAAGTCATTGAGCATATCTGTAGAATATCTGTCTGTGAACTTAGATAACTCGTCCTTAAACTCCGCTTTGTGCTTTAGCATTTCTTCTTGTTTCTGCGTTAGCGTAGACTTGGTAGGCAAAGAAAGTTCGTCTTTCTTTGGAACTTTAGTTCTTTCTTTTTTCTCATTCTCATTCTCATTCTCATTCTCCTTCTCATAGTGCAAATTTTGCTTTTGCATCACTTGCATGCTTTTGTATGCATTTGCATCGGATTTCCAACGAGAATTTGCAGCCTCTCTCCTTCTCTCAGATATCCGCTCAAACTTCTTAT
>JBMNUU010000054.1:0-12931 GCA_050946435.1 Prevotella sp. | reverse complement strand
TATCCGTATATGGGCAATTCTGTCTATAATGGCATTACTAAGGCATCATTGGCCTCAATCTGATGCCTCACGCACGCGTAACAATTAAATTGGTTCGAGCAAACGGATTCGCTGCGAATTTGAGGCGCTGTGCGGGTTGATGATGAGGGAAGAAACATAGTCCTTTTGACGCTAAATCACCCAAAAATAATCACGGAAAAATGGTAATCAATCTTTACATTGATTGAAAGGATGACGAAACAGTGCCCAAGTTGAAACGCACATGTAAAGCTGCACGGCTGACCCGACAGCCCATCGGCTGGCAACTATTCGCAAACTCAGGGCTAATGGAAAGGGATGCCCAAGGATGATTTTGACTGTCAGCTGGTTTGAAAGATTTGCCACAATATGGAAGACAATATTCATTAAAAACACCCAAAAAAATGCACTATTTCAGAGAATTATAGTAAATTAGCCTCATGAAGTACTCAAATATGAAACATCTATTGATAATAATAGCGGTATGCTGTCTGGCAGCATGCGCAACAACGAAGACAGCCGAACAGAAGGCAGCCGAAACGCGGCAGAAGACCGCCCAACTGATGGACTCGCTGGACAACCGCACCTATAGCATCGACTTTAACTATGTGATTCCGAGGCGGATGTCACCCCGCTTCCTTTCCTCAATCTATTCCGTACGCGTTGAGGGCGACAGCATCTTCAGCGCCCTGCCCTATTTCGGCGTGGCCTATCGGGCCGACCTGGGCAGCCGCGATCGGAGTCCGCTCGACTTTGAAAGCGCGATTTCACAATACGAATCGCGACAAGTGAAAAAAAACAAGGTGCGCGTCAAGCTAAAGACTAACAACGATATGGATTACCTCACATACAACTTCGACTTCTTCACCAACGGCAAAGTCAGTCTGAACATCATCGCTACAGACCGTGAGTCGATTACATTCACAGGAGAAATGATATTCAAAGAGTAAACCATGAAACTAAAAAACATACTATTCTGTTTACTTCTCGTGCCGACAGACCTGCATGCCCAACTCTTAGACACCACCTCAGAACAATATGCCGTGCGATATGTCAAGGACCATTGGTTGATGCAAAACGGAGAAGATTTTAACGTTGTCGACACGAATATAGAATGGCCGGAAGCCATACACTACGAACAACCGCTGGCCCTGCAACACTATATCTCGGACATACTGTTCGGGCAAGAGGCTGCCAACTTCGACTCCATATACTCGGTCTTCAAGGCTGGCTATGGACAACCCGTGACAGGTCAGTTGGAGAAACTGCCCGACGACCGTCGTTTCTGCTATATCACGGCATCGGCAGAGGTGAAGGCCTATATGCCCGACAAATGGATATGCTATGAGATTAATTTCACGGCCAAGCCCCAAGCACTGTCTGCCATAAAGGCCCGGACAGTGCGAAAATTTGCCATTTATGATGTGGCCCGGAGACAAATGCTCGACACCGAGGACATTTTGCGACACCGCATAACCTTATCCTGGGACGCAGAGTCTGATTTCATCGATAGGCTGTGTGCCCCCATGGCCGACAAAGACTACGGAGAATGGCAGTCAATCAACATCTCAGGCGTGTGGTTTGAGCATGGAGGCGAGACTGTGGTGCTCCATGTGACGTGCTATACCGACCTCACTATGTTGGACTACGACACACGTATGCCCTACAAAGACGTGAGATACCTATTGACCAAGGCCGGACGGCGACTCGTCGAAAAGCAGGCAGCCAAGCCCACGCCCCAATATGTGGCTCCGCCAACGACATGGCAGGGAGACTCTGTCTACAAAACCGTAGACGTCATGCCGGTGTTCAGGAACGGTCAGGAGGGACTGAACGCCTATCTCGCCCGCAGCGCCAGTCCGTCACAACCTCACGAGGGCAAGGTGATGGTGTCTTATATCGTCGACAAGGAGGGATGGACTAAGGATGTCAGAGTCATCAAGCCCATGTCCCCGGAGACAGACCGCCATGCCGTCAGCATTGTCAAGGGAATGCCGCAGTTTACACCCGGCAAGCTCAACGGAACACCCGTCTGCGTACGCATTTACAGTCCGATACAATATAAATAAGTCATTGACCCATGAACGAGAAACCGCCCATGAACCGACAGGAACATGAAAAGCCGGAGTCTCCAGACCGACATTCCAGCGAGGACCACGTGTCCGCACCCTATCACCACCACAGCGGCAGTGGAAGTCATCACCATCATCACCACAGGGGCTACGAAGCCTATCTGAGACATGAGAGGAGAAAGGCACGAAGAAAGCTGCTAAAGAAAATAAAGAACATCGCACTAATCTTATTTTCAGTAGCGTCGCTACTGCTGATCGTCACCGCCCTGATTGCTCCCCACCTGCTGCTGAATCTCACCACACAGGAAAAAGATCTGGGGGAGGCGTCACCGCCCGACAGACAAACAACCGTCATCTCAAATTAGACTATGACGGCATCGACGTTTCGCATCACCAGGGAACCATCGACTGGCAGCGCGTCGCCGAGGACTCGAGCGTGCAGTTTGTCTACCTCAAAGCTACCGAGGGCAGCACGATAGTGGACAGCAAATACTCGGAAAATGTGAAAGGCGCCAAGAAAGCGGGAATCCCGATAGGCTCCTATCACTACATGACGTCCAAAAGCAGCATCACGAGTCAGTTCCGGAATTATTACGGTGTGGTAAATCGAAAGGAGCAAGACATCATTCCCATGATCGATATCGAGGAAGAGGGAGTCAGTGGATGGTCCAGACAAGAGATTCAAGACAGTCTGGCCCGCATGATTATGCTCATGGAGAAGCATTACCACCGTTCACCTATTATATATGCCTATGCCAAATTCTACAATGAAAACCTGGCGCCACGCTTCAACAGCTACCATCTGTTTCTGGCCCACTACAATATTCATGAGCCGGTAGTCGCCGGCGCTGGACAGCACAATCTCTGGCAACACTCCGACCAGGGCGTCGTGGATGGCATAGAAACGCCCGTAGACCTTGACGTGTTTGCAGAAGGGACTACCCTGGAAAATATTAAAATGAATCAAACCGGAGCCGAAAGATAAGACCATACGACTCCCTTTTTCAATCGATTTCGGCCAAACCCGAATTGCATTTGCATTCATTCCGAGCAAAGATGTTACTTTTTGCCGAATTATCAAAGCGTTTAAAAACACTTTGAGAGGATTTAATCATCGTATCATTTCAGCTTGATTGTTTTTCTTTTATATTTACAAACTAATTATTACTAACCGTTCTTATACTAAAATGATATTCAATAAATATTCCGTAACATAGGAGCACTTACTTTCATAATGACACAAAAGTAGCAGTTTTGCAACATATAATTCATACGTAGATTTACATTTTGATAGTTTAAGCCTCATTTTTGTTATTCTTTCGAATTATAAGTCATTCTTTTAAAACACTTGATTTTTGCTTGAAAAATAATTATAAAATAGTGTTAAAATTGGCACGCATATCACATATTATGCCTACCTTTGCAGTACAAGAAATCTAAATAACTAAAATAGGAGGACTACAATATGAAATCTTTAGCTCTTATCTCAGCTATGTTGCTCATGACCGTAGCAAGTTTCGGCCGCGAGCACGTGAGTGAAACCGCAACCATTGTTGCAGACACCATTTACTATGCAGCCGACCAGACTTCGGTAACCAATGCAAGCCAGGCAGCGTATTACCGTCTTTTGCTCACACAGGGCAAAGGTGTGGCAAAGCGCGACCTCTTTACAGACTATTATATGGACGGCACGCTGAAAGCCGAAGGTGGCTACAGCTTTATTGACCTCGGTAATGACAATAATACCGTGCTCGACGGAAACGTGACCACCTATTATGTCAACGGGAAAGAAAAACTGAACGGAAAATACGTGAATGGTAAACGCGAAGGATACTTCACGCTGAATCTGCGCGACGGAGGCATTGCCGTGATTATGTATAAGAACGGGAAATCAAAGTTTGATTACTTCATGGTAACGCATCCCGACGGCACACAAGAAAAGCTGCCTTTATCAAATATTAGCTCTCTCTTACAATAATAATATACTATAAAACAACTACAAGACATGAAAAAGCCCGTATTCGCGAGAACACGGGCTTTTGCTTTTTTAAAACTCCAGTTGCAATTCCACCGGGCAATGGTCGCTGCCATAGATTTCCGTATGAATCACGGCGTCGGCTATTTTGTCTCTCAATCGCTCTGACACCAGGAAATAATCTATACGCCAGCCCGTATTTCTCTCACGGGCGCGGAAGCGGTAACTCCACCAGCTATACGTAACTTGCTCAGGATAGAGCGTCCGGAACGTGTCGAGAAAGCCATTGCTCAGCAATTGCGTCATCTTTTCTCGCTCTTCATCTGTAAATCCGGCATTATTGTGGTTGGTTTTCGCATTCTTAATATCGATCTCCTCGTGGGCCACATTCAAGTCTCCACAGATAATGACAGGTTTGCGCTCGTCCAGTTTCTTGATATAGTCACGGAAATCATCCTCCCACCGCATACGGTAGCCGAGGCGCTTCGGCTTCTCCTCACCGGGCAAGGCCTCCTGCGAATTGGGCGTATAAACCGTGATGAGATAGAATTCCGGATATTCAAGGGTTATCACGCGACCTTCATGGTCGTGCTCCTCCACTCCAATTCCATAAGCCACGCTCATGGGCTCGTGCTTGGTATAGATAGCCGTACCGCTATAGCCCTTACGCTCAGCATAGTTCCAATACGACTTATAGCCATCAAACTGCAGGTCGAGTTGGCCGGCCTGCATCTTCGTTTCTTGGATGCAGAAGAAATCGGCATCCAGCGATTTGAAATACGACTCGAAGCCCTTGCTGATGATATTGCCATCAGCATCCGTCTTCGGTTTCACACAGGCCCGAAGGCCATTGACATTCCAAGATACAAACTTCATAGCATCAATTCTTAGCGTTTGTTATCAATTTGAAATAGGTTCGGTTGAACAGAGCACCGTTCACCATATTCCCATTCAAATAAAATCCGTATGTATTCATCATAAATATCAAGCTCCTATTTGACTTCTGAAAAACCCCTATGGAGTTTTCGTTGTTACTCAGGAACTCTATTTTGCAGTCAGTTTTCTGTTCATTGACGGTCGCCTTAAACTGGAGGGTTTCCGGAATGATATTAAGCATATAGCCGCCGTCCCCAATACTGTAAAAGCCGATGTGACATTTCAGGTCGCGCGGAGGCAGTGCCCTTATGTCGGCCACCATCTTACTGTCGGCCATATTGCTGAAACTTTCTGCAAATATACGCTGTGGGAAATTATGAATAGTAAGGACCGAATCGACCGTCCACCTTATATTCCTCACCGTATCGGGCACATCCGTAGAACTCAAGGCATACAGCAAATTGCCCTCGTAGGTCCCACGCATTGTGTTCATGGCCTCGGTCACATTTTCATCCGTCAGGTATGTCTCGTTGTCATCACCCAAACACGACGTCATGCCACACGCTGTGACTACGCACAGCAATATCGTTAAAATTTTCTTCATGATTCTATTTCTGATTGATCAAGTTCATAAATTCCTGCCGCGTCTTGGCCTGGTTGAAAGCGCCACTAAAGTCTGAGGTGGTCGTCACGGAATTCTGTTTCTCCACCCCACGCATCTGCATACACATGTGCTTGGCTTCCACCACCACCATCACGCCTAAGGGCTTGAGCGTTTCTTGTATGCAATCCTTGATTTGTTGTGTGAAGCGTTCCTGCACCTGCAGTCTGTGGCTGAATATATCGACAACACGGGCTATCTTACTCAGCCCCGTGATATAGCCGTTAGGAATATAGGCCACGTGCACCTTGCCGAAAAACGGTAACATATGGTGTTCGCACATCGAATAAAAATCGATGTCTTTCACGATGACCATTTGGTTGTAATCCTCCTTAAACAAGGCGTCTGTCAGTACCTTGTGTGCATCCTGACGGTAGCCGCGCGTAAGTATCTGCATGGCTTTGGCCACGCGCATCGGTGTCTTCACAAGGCCCTCGCGGTCCGGATTCTCACCCAACAGCTTTAAAACCTCCTTATAGTGAGCGGCGAGCTCATCGAGTCCGTCACGGAATTCTGTTTCAGGATTCATTTATTTAATTAATCGTTGAAAATGATGTGATCTATGATTATATGATGTGTATGGCATGATGTACTCGGAATATCATGGGGCCACGTCGGAATACTATCAATATTGCACCGTGATTTGGCCCTTCACTATCGTGGCCGACTGATAGCCCATCGCCCTGATTTGCTTGAGTACATGCTGGGCTTCTTGATAACTTCTGAAGTTCCCGACACGACAAATCCACCTTGGCGAATAGAAATGTACATAGACAGGCTGATCAGGGAATTTTATTTTAATGGCATTACCAATCTGTTGCGCCGTCTGCTTGTCGTTTCTGGTATTTCCTCCGGCAAACGCCTGAACGCGATATCCCAACACCTTACGACTGCCGCGCATCACTTTCTTGCGCATATCTACAGAGGTGATATCCATGTCGTCGTCACTCTTTTCTTCCTTGGCATCCTCACGGGCTTTCGCTTCGGCCAGCCGCTTGTCCTCGGCTTCCTTCCGGGCCGCCTCCATACGTTCTGCAGGCGTTTTTGCAACAACAGCATTTGCGGAAGTCTTCCCCGAAGCTCCAACATTGCCGGACGCAGGCCTTGTCCCAGGTGTGGTGAC
The DNA here is from genome assembly GCA_050946435.1 of Prevotella sp. Taxonomy (GTDB): domain Bacteria; phylum Bacteroidota; class Bacteroidia; order Bacteroidales; family Bacteroidaceae; genus Prevotella. The sequence goes on along the minus strand of JBMNUU010000054.1, from coordinate 6,206 downwards.
GGACGCGCCCTTGTTGCCGCCATTAACGAGTTCGTCAATAGCCTTGCTTTGCGTGACGGTTACACCAGCCTTGCCGTTCTTGGTCTGCCTCAAATGATCCATATAGGTCTGCGCCTCAACAGAAACTACAGAACATAGGGCAATCACACTGAATGTAACTAACTTTTTCTTATTCATTGTACTTTGAACTTTGGTCATTGACTTTAAAGACGCAATGCCATGTCGTCTTCCGGGACATTTGCTTTTAGAATTGAGCTTTGAACACCTCCCCTATCTTCCTCACGTATGATGCACAAGGAAACAAACGGGTGGGGTGTCCAAAGCTCAATGTCCCAAGTAGGGAATTACTTCTTCCAAGCGTCGATGATGCCCTTGAAATCAGCAGCCTTCAAAGAAGCTCCGCCAATCAAGCCACCGTCGATGTCGGCCTTAGAGAAGAGTTCGGGAGCATTGCTTGGCTTGCAACTTCCACCATAGAGGATAGAAGTGTTCTCTGCAGCTTCCTTGCCGTATTTCTCAGCCACGATGGAACGAATGTATGCCAACATCTCCTCAGCCTGGTCAGCAGTTGCGGTCTTACCGGTACCGATAGCCCAAATTGGCTCGTAGGCCAGGATAATGTTCTTCCACTCCTCAGCCGAGAGATTGAATACGGAGCCTTCGAGCTCTGCCTTCACCACCTCGTTCTGCTTGTTGGCTTCGCGCTCCTCCAGCGTCTCGCCGCAGCAGAAGATAACTTTCAGGCCATTGGCCAATGCCAGCTTCACCTTTTCCTTCAAGATCTCAGCTGTCTCACCATAATACTGGCGACGCTCAGAGTGACCGAGGATAACATACTGTGCTCCGGTGGACTTCACCATTGCTGCAGATACTTCACCTGTGTAGGCGCCTTTCTCCTTGTCTGCGCAGTTTTCTGCACCCAGACCCACAACGTTCTGGTCCAACACATCAGCCACCTTTGCCAGATGGATGAACGGCGTGCAGATGATCACGTCACAGTTAGGCTTGTCAGCAACGAGTATATCGTTGATTTCCTTAGCCAAAGCTACACCTTCCTGCAGGTTTTCATTCATTTTCCAGTTACCTGCTACAATTTTCTTTCTCATTTCAAATGATTTTAAAAGTTGATATATCAAATAATACTATTCTTTCTTTTCCACGTCCGCTTTCCTAATGTCCAGTGAACGCGCCTTACGCTTGAGATACTTGCTCCACGCCCATGTGCGATCGGCAAGGGTGAGAAGCAGCAACGGCAAGAAAAACCAGAGCAACACTTGTGTTATCGTCTTGGCGACGGTATCCTTGGACATCTGCCCTATCTCCAGTTTGTCGAGTGGTGCCGTCAATTCCCTGCCCTTGGGCAATGCGTTATGGCTCCATTTGCGGATAATGGTGCCGTCCTTGAGCAACAACAATCCGGGATTGCTCCTGATGATGGTTTTAAGCGTTGTCTCGTCCGTCATGCAAAACGGATATTCGGCCCCGGTGATGTTCTCCCAATGTTTTATCTCGGCTTCGGTCGATGCTGTTAGGCAGTAGAAAGGCACTTTCTCCTGTTGGGCATACTCGTACAACTGGTCTATGTCTCCAAAGTTCGTGTCACTGGCATGGCTCAAATGGGGCGATATGAGCAGGAAGAGATATCCCTTGCGCGACAGCAGTTCTTCCGTAATATCGTTGCCTTCTCCCAATTGTATGGAGAAATCATGAATAGGCGGAACAAATCCCTCCGCCGTCTGCACCGTCTTCGAATCGACAAACTGCCATGTGGAGTCGGGATAATCTTCCAACGAAAATTCCCTGCGCTCGCCGTTTTTTTCCATCACAAACGTTGTTTCAAACTGTGGTTGTGCAGCTCCTTCGGGTATTTCCATTCCCTTCAAGATGTTTACCCCCACATGATAGGGGCGGAAGTCGAAGATGGGCAGTTTATACAGGCAGTAGATGCTGGTCACTATGATGAACAACACCGTGAAATTGATAGCGATCCACTGATTTGTCCGAGAAATGAACCGATACATTCCCAACGGCCATTTCCACAGCACAATGGCACACGCCAGCAGCACGATATTCTTCAGCAGCGTCTGCACATTGGTCAGTACCACCGCATCGCCGAAACATCCACAGTCCTTCACGGGATTGGCCACTGCTACCCACACACTGACCACCGTCATAAAAATCATCAGCAGCAACAGCAACTTGGACACCAGACGACGTCGAATGGCAAACAGAATGAAGATGCCCAGGGAAAATTCTAAAGCCGAAAGCAGCACCGAGGTGCCCAGCGTTACCCCATCTGGCACGACTCCCTGCAAGCCAAGTGCGGTAAGATAGTCTTGTATCTTGTATTGTGTGCCCAGCGGATCTATGGCCTTTACATAACCGGAAAACACAAACACGGCGCCCAACACGAAGCGGCAAAAGTTTACAGCCAGCCGCACAGACCACCGCTTGTGGTCCATTTGCCCGTTGTCATGGACAGGCGCCTTAGCGGATTCCGCAACTATCGCATCCTCCTGCTCCATTGTCCTGTTTTGATTTGTATCCTCCGAAACCATCTCTCTACAATCCGTTAGACTTTCTTACATTTCCTCTCTTTCAATTCTATTTTCTTTTCCTTACTCCAGCAAGCGAATCGCTCCAAACACCGCATAGTTGATGATATCCAGATAGTTGGCATCCACCCCTTCAGAGACCAGGGCGCCACCCTGCAGGTCTTCCAATTCCTTTATTCGTTCTATCTTGGTGAGTATCAAATCTGTATAGCTGCTCACTCTCATTGCGCGCCAGGCCTCGCCATAGTCGTGGTTTTTCCTTGTCATCAGTTCAAAGGCCTCTTTGGCATGAACATCATACAACGCCAGCGCCTGATCCGCTGTCATGTCCACTCCATCTGCATAGCCCTGTTCCAACTGAATGAGTCCCACGATGCCATAATTGATTAGCGCGACAAACTCGGGCCGGATTCCCTCACCCACGAGTGACTGCCCGGTGATTTCCAACGACCGAATGCGCTTCGCTTTGATAAAAAGCTGGTCGGTGAGCGACGACGGCCGCAAAATGCGCCACGAAGCTCCATAGTCGTGCAGTTTCTTGGCAAAGAGTTCACGACATTCCGCCATGACATCCTTGAATTGCTGGTCAGTATTTGGTTTAGCCATAACATTTGCAAAGTTAAGGAAATTAATTGTAAATCGCTCATCGCATAATGAAAAATAACATCATTTACTACCTATGAACTTATTATCACAACCAGTGGCTTATATCTGTTGAATTCTCGGACTTATCGGACCCAGTCAGACCGACCTGAGGAGTCCGAATTGTCCGACTAGTTCGAGCGAACCAAGAAATCCAGTCCGGCACTCCACATCGCTCATTGTCAACATTTCTTCACCAAAAAACAAGGTCTTGAGTCTTCTTGTTTTAGAAGTTCCTATCCCGTTTTTGGACAAGAAAAATTAAAATTTAACAACACTTAGAAATATTGAGCTTGCGGTTAAGGCTCATCGGTACGATGACTTGGGCGTAACCGTACTGCGAGAGAGACCTAACCGCACTGCCGATAAGGCCCAACGGGAGTGCCGCAAGATACTAACGGCAGCCTGTTTTCTACTCAAAACTTAACACTTCAAAGCCCCGAGGCAGTAACTTTCTGAACGACAGAAAGTTATAAAAACATCGTAATTTTGGCGTATTTGAAACCATGTGCTCTCGATTTTAAATACGCCGAAAATACAAGGGATGTTGTAATAACATTTCAATCGTATTCGAAATGTATTGCAAGGCAGGAGCACATGGAGCTGTAAGCAATTATATGGGCTGCCACATAGACCGTCTATTTCTGCTGGACTGCACGACCGGCCGTGCTGTCTTGAACTTCCTTCTGCCGTTTATGGATGATGCGCACCGTGCCGCAAAGGGCATCATAGCGCACTTGCAAGGAGTCGCGCTTCACGCCCAGCAGATTCCGCTTTCCTATATTGGTCTCCGCTTCAAAAGCGCGGATGGTGGCTTGCAGGGCCGAGTCGGTTTTGCCAATATCTTCCTGCGCCATCTTGAGCGAGGCCTCCTGCCATATCTTCAAGGCCCGCTTGCGCGATTCCACCGCCTCGGGGTAATTGGCACGCAACTCCCGAATGGTGTTCAGGGTTTTCTGATATTCTCCGTTTTGATACAGCGAGTCTATCACCTGCATCACGGGAGCGGCCTTCTCGTCGGCCGAGGGCTTGCAAGAGACCAGCCCTGCCAAGGCAAATAACAAGATGAGATACTTCTTCATGAGCACAAAGATAATGAAAAAAAAGGAGTTGCCATCCCCAATCTGCAATCTTTTTTGTATCTTTGCAAATCGTTTTAAAACAGAATCGACTATAGATTCATAAGCTTAAATTTTTGGAGCAGAAGCTGTTAAGGCCTATTGCCGCCCGCGTCACGTACCGGAAGCGGCCCTCGACTTTCTGGCTCCTTCCATCCCTGCAAAAGGTCAGTGTAGTAGATATAATCATGCGACAACTCAGTGACAACGATTTAGCAAAGCTTTTAGATAAAGACATTTTTCATCAGATAGGCGACGCAGCCGACAGCCTCGGCATGGAATGCTACGTGGTGGGCGGCTACGTGCGCGACTTGTTTCTCGAACGCCCCTCCAACGACATCGACGTCGTGGTGGTGGGCAGTGGCATCGAGGTGGCCAAGGCTTTCAAGAAACTCGTGGGTGGCAAAGCCCATCTGTCTGTGTTTCGCAACTTTGGCACCGCACAAGTGAAATTTCGCGGGCAGGAGGTGGAGTTTGTCGGGGCACGCAAGGAAAGCTACAGCCACGACAGCCGAAAGCCTCATGTGGAAGACGGCACGCTCGAAGACGACCAAAACCGCCGTGACTTCACCATCAACGCCCTGGCCGTATGCCTGAACAAGGAGCGGTTTGGTGAGTTGGTGGACCCGTTCGACGGATTGGCCGACATGGAAGACGGCATCATCCGAACGCCGCTCGACCCCGATGTCACTTTCTCCGACGACCCGCTGCGCATGCTGCGATGCGTACGTTTCGCCACCCAACTGAAGTTTTACATCGAGGATGAAACCTTTGAGGCTTTGGAACGCAATGCCGACCGCATTAAGATTATAAGCGGTGAGCGCATCGAGGAAGAACTCAACAAAATCTTACTGACCGACCAGCCCAGTCGCGGCTTTGTGGAACTACAACGCTGCGGACTGCTCATGCTCATTCTACCCGAACTGGCCGCCCTCGACATGGTGGAGAAAAAGAACGGGAGGGCTCATAAAAACAATTTTTATCATACGCTCGAAGTGGTGGACAACCTGTGTGCGGCCCAAAAGCAACGCATAGCACACATCAGCGAGGAACTGCAGCAACTCGACCCTGAAAGCAAGGAGGCCCAAGAATGGCAGACAGAACTGGACCACCTCGAAGCAAACAAACTATGGCTGCGATGGGCCACGCTGCTCCACGACATCGGCAAAACCAAGACCAAACGATGGGACAATGCGGCCGGATGGACATTCCACAACCACAACTATGTGGGGGCCAAGATGGTGCCGGGGATGTTCCGACGCCTCAAGCTGCCAATGGACTCGAAGATGAAATATGTGCAGAAGCTCGTAGACCTGCACATGCGCCCCATCGCCATTGCCGATGAGGAGGTAACCGACAGTGCTGTGCGCCGACTTGTGAACGAGGCCGATGACGATGTGGACGACTTGATGATGCTCTGCGAGGCCGATATTACGAGCAAAAACAGGGTAAAGAAACAACGGTTCCTTGAAAATTTCAGATTGGTGCGCGAGAAGATTGCCGACCTGAAAGAAAGAGACTACAAGCGCGAACTGCAACCCTGCATCGACGGTAACGAAATCATGCAGATGTTCAACCTCAAGCCTTCGCCGGAGGTGGGAACACTGAAAAAGACCCTTAAAAACGCCGTACTCGATAACATCGTGCCCAACGAGCGCGAACCCCTCATGCAACTCTTAATCAAAAAGGCAAAAGAGATGGGACTTTGCTAAAAACCCACAATCTTTGTTAAAAAACTAACTATTGCCAGCGAGTTTTCGTTGGTATCCTCAAATTCGCAGCGAATCCGTTTGCTCGAACCAATTTAATTGTTACGCGTGCGTGAGGCATCAGATTGAGGCCAATGATGCCTTAGTAATGCCATTATAGACAGAATTGCCCATATACAAAT
>JBMNUU010000053.1:0-13313 GCA_050946435.1 Prevotella sp. | reverse complement strand
AGTTGTTGTAACTTAGGGACTTAACTCGCTATGCGAAGCGGAGAGAGAGGGATTCGAACCCCCGGCACCTCTCAGTGCGACGGTTTTCAAGACCGTTGTAATCGACCACTCTACCATCTCTCCAATGTTAATGATTGTGTGAATCGGTGCTTCTTGAAAGCGAGTGCAAAGGTAGATAATAATATCCATAATCTGTAATCCATAATTTATAATTTCATACGGTTTATATTTTATTAACAAATCTCGTGGCGTTCTCGAGATTAAAAAGAAGTAATTTTGTAGCTAATAATATATTCAGAGTAAATGATATATCCCCATAATTTTGAGACAAAGATTGGATTTGATGAAATCAGTGCTAAACTGAAAACAGAATGTCTATCTACATTGGGCAAGGATTTAGTTGATAAAATGAGATTCTCGTCTGATGCTGAGACCGTAAACACATGGATGGCAGAGATTCGAGAAATGAGGAGAATCATCGAGGAGGAAAAGGAGGATTTTCCTTTGGCCTTCTTTTTTGATGTTCGCGAAAGTGTGAAGCGGATTCGTTTGGAAGGAACGTGGATGGATGAAGCAGATCTCTTTAATTTGTCTCGTTCACTTCGCACAATAGAAAACTTGGTGAAGTTTTTATATCGTGGCGACGAGTTGCCCAATCATGCGAAAGTAACCGCGGAACAAGAAGAACAAAAGGAATTGGATTTTGTATTGAAAAACTGGTATTATCCTGCACTCCATGATTTGGCCGATGGGGTAGCAATCTTTCCGATCCTTATTCAGCAGATAAGTCAGATTATAGACAAATTCGGACATATACGTAACAATGCCTCTCCGGAATTGTTCAATATTCGTCGGGAGCTGGCTCGTACAGAAGGCTCTATTTCCCGTATATTGAATGGCATCCTACATTCGGCCCAGGATGAAGGTCTTGTAGAGAAAGACGTTGCGCCAACCATGCGAGACGGACGTTTGGTAATTCCCGTTGCTCCAGCCTTAAAGCGTCGAATCTCAGGAATAGTTCATGACGAGAGCGCAACAGGAAAGACCGTTTTTATAGAGCCAACGGAAGTGGTCGAGGCAAACAATAAAATTCGTGAATTGGAGAGTAAGGAAAAACAAGAAATTGTGCGTATCTTTAAAAAAATGGCCACAAAAATCCGACCTTATTCATCGGAAATTCTGGATTCTTATCATTTCTTAGCGCAAATTGACTTGATTCAGGCTAAAGCTAAGCTGGCTTCGAAGATGAATGCCTTTGAGCCAGAAGTAAAGTCGTCTCCCTATATAGACTTTATTCGTGCGCGACATCCTTTGCTCGAGGCTCATCTGAAAGATGAACAGCATATTGTGCCATTAGATATTATGTTGACGCCGGAAAAACACATCCTCATCATTTCGGGACCTAATGCCGGTGGAAAATCAGTGTGCCTGAAGACCGTAGGGCTGCTCCAGTATATGTTGCAAATGGGATTAAGCATTCCCGTTGGCGAGCGCAGTAGCTGCGGAGTATTTAAGGATTTGATGATTGATATTGGAGATGAGCAAAGTTTGGAAAACGATCTCAGCACATATTCTTCACATCTTATGAATATGAAAAATATGATGCGCCAGGCTTCTAACAACACCTTGATTCTTATAGATGAGTTTGGGACAGGCACTGAGCCACAAATAGGTGGTGCCATCGCAGAGAGCGTGTTGGGACAATTTTGCAAACGCGGGGCATGGGCGGTAATCACTACCCATTATCAGAATCTTAAACATTTTGCCGACAGTCATGACGGTGTGGCCAATGGGGCAATGCTTTACGACCGACATGAAATGAAGCCGCTATTTCAATTAGCCATAGGCCGACCGGGCAGTTCGTTTGCCATAGAAATTGCACGTAAGATAGGATTGCCTGAGGAAGTCATTGCCGAGGCCTCTGAGTTGGTGGGGTCAGATTATATTCAGAGCGATAAATATTTACAAGACATTGTACGCGATAAGCGATATTGGGAGCAGAAGCGTAGAACTGTGCATCAGCAGGAAAAAGAGCTGCAAAAGCGCATAGAACGCTACGAGGCTGACATTACGGATGTAGATAACCAGCGAAAGAAAATATTGGCAAAAGCTAAACAGGAAGCTGATGAGCTATTGAAAGAAAGCAATAGGCAAATAGAAAATGTGATTCGTACGATTCGCGAAAGTCAGGCGGAAAAGGAGGAGACCCGCCGTATTCGTGCAGAACTCAATGAATTTAAGGAGAGCGTAGAACATGATGAATGGAACACCGGGAAAAAGTGGCAGAGCGGTATCCTGAGTGACGATGACTTTAAGAAAAAAGTAGCAGAGGTACAGGCTCGAAAAAAACGTAAAGAAGAACGTAGGAAAAACAAAGAAAAAAACGCTCGGAAAGCGGCAGAGACTCTACGCGCTGCAGCAACAAAAAATTTTGATACAAACAAGCCGCATGAGCTGGCCGTTGGTGATGAAGTGCGTATCAAGGGGTTAAGTTCAAAAGGCCGAATAGACACGTTGGAAGGAAATACAGCAACAGTCATTGTCGGTGGTATGAAGACTAAAATATCTAAATCGAGGCTGGAGCTTGTGACAGCAGGTGAGTCGGGTAGTCAGCGTGAAGGACAGACCGATACGCTCTCCAAGATGGACGCATTGAAAGAGAAGCTGCAAAGCTACAACATCTCTCACATGACACAAAACACCATTGATGACCATCGTAAAGGATTCCAACAAGACTTGGATATTCGTGGAATGCGTGGCGACGAGGCTATACATGCTGTTCAACATTTCATAGACGATGCCATATTGATGAGTGTATCTCGGGTAAGAATTCTTCATGGTAAGGGCAATGGTATTTTGCGACAACTTGTTCGGCAATATCTATCTTCAGAGCCGAATGTAACCCATTATGCCGACGAGCATGTACAGTTTGGCGGTGCAGGCATCACGGTTGTAGATTTAGGATAAAAGAAAAATCCATGAATACAAATCCAACTGTTTTATGTGGCCTCTGATATGCTGTAAAACCTTTGACAAAAGGACACGTAGATTTTCAAAATTCAAAAACGATTAACTCTTAGCTCAAAATACATCAATTTTAGAGTTCCTTTATAAGGTGCTGACATGCAGCACCTTATGCACTTGTGGTTTATAATATACTTTCCTTCGTATTTAAGGCTATCGTCATTAGGCCTTTCTCGCATTGTCGATAAGGCCCAACCGCGTCCGGGTTGGGATGTGGCCGTCTCATCGTTCAAGCTTTACGGGACCTCCGTTAGATAGTAACCGTTCTACTGTCATGTAGCAGTTGTGTTTATTTTTCTATATTCCATACCCTGAGACATAGCTTTTTTCACCGTAGAATGTATCACGGCAAAAATCCTTCTAAGCAGATATATTCTTTACAAATCAAATAAAAATTATTCATTAATGTTGCACTTGCTGTTAAACACTATACTTATGAAGCAAGAAAACTACCCATTACAGAATTCTATTTCATTTCTTGGTGTTATGGAGTTATCTTTGTATATTTGCATATTCACTAATTAAATATGGGAATCCATGCTCTGGCATATTCCCCCGGAGGGCAATATTATGGAAGGAATATTTAGAGACGAAATAGAAATGCGCCAAATAGGCAAATTTTTCTGTGATGAAATGGGGCGCCAGATACACCGTTACATTAAAGCGATGCATGGTTCGCTCGCAATGCTGGAGAAGTTTGAGACGCGTATAAGGCAGTATGACATTCCCGAACGCGAAGAGGCCATTGCCAGATATATAGACCTTAACCGCAAGGTTATCAAGGACTTGGACTGGCGCATGCTTATCGCAAGAGCCATTGCCAATTACTGTGATTCGTATTTATATTTTTGTGATATGGTGCGAGATGAGGAAACCATGCGCTTTTACGAAAAACGCATGAAAGAAAAATACATTCGTTTTCATGTGGTGTTTGATGAAAATGGACTGTATGGCATCAAGGACCATAATGGGAAAGTTCTCATCTCTGCCAGTTATGAATTTCTCCGCACACCCTATGTTTATGTCGACGACTTGCGGACAATGCCTGTCATAGCCCAGAAAAATGGGAAAATGGGGCTGGTTTTACCTGATTATCACGATACGGTCGTAGTACCTTTCAAATATGATGATATATCTTTAAGAGACCAAGAGCCTTGGTTTGAGCTGCATAAGGATGGTGCAGTGACGCTTTGGCCCAGTGACTAAGCCTTATGCCTGTAGCACTTTCGATATTGAAGAAAAAGGTCGTTTTACTATTCTCAATCTTTGGATTGTGGATATTGGTATTTATTTTTCAAAAACCAATTTTTCTCCTATTTTATGCTGAAGGACTGGCACAGTTCTTCCCAGTGATTTGGCATGGTCTCCCGTTGGATTTGTCGATAGCCGGCTATCTAACGGCAGTGCCCGGACTTTTGCTGTTGGCAAGCTGCATTCCTTTGAAAGTGTTACACACCAAATGTTCAGAAAAAATCCTGAAAACGCTGATGTTATGCTGGTTTGTCATAGCATCAATAGTAGTATCCTTGTCTTTTGTGGCTAATTGTGCTTTATACAGTTATTGGCGTTTTCCACTCGATTCCACTCCCATATTCTTTATCACCTCTTCGCCAAAAGATGCTATGGCAAGTGTGTCTTGGTGGCAAGCTATATTTGGAATCGTTTCTGTTTGTATAATAACCTATATTATTTATGGATTATTCAGGCGCCTGATAAGGCTGTCAGGCAAAACGATATTTATGTCTGTATCGCCTTGGGAAACCCTTGCGATGTTACTGCTTGTGAGTGCACTGTTTCTTCCGATACGGGGAGGAGTGACTGTGGCCTCAATGAATACGGGAACGGCATATTTCTCTGATAATCAAGTTTTAAACCATGCATCGGTAAATCCTTTATTTTCTTTTATGGAAAGCATGTCTCGCCAAAGAGACTTTGCTGGCCAATACCGTTTTATGGATGATCAAAAAGCACATCGGTTAACTGAAAGATTGTTGCAGTCAGCTGATACAGCTGTTGATTCTACTCATATTTCGATACTCTCTAATCATCGTCCCGATATTTACTTGATCATTTTGGAAAGTTTTTCAGATACTCTCATGAAAGTACAAGGTGTGACGCCTTGTTTGAATCAACTAAAACGTGGGGGAGTCTACTTTTCTCGTTTCTATGCCAATAGTTTTCGTACGGATCGGGGATTGGTGTCCATTCTGCAAGGCTATCCGTCTCCGGCAACCGTGAGTTTAATGAAATATCCCAAGAAAACAGCAAATATTCCTTCTTTGGCAGAACATTTGAACAAGGCGGGATGGGAGCTGAGCTATTATTATGGTGGCGATGCCGACTTTACCAATATGCGTTCCTTCCTGGTGAATCAAGGATTTCGTGATATTACAGAGGATGTGGATTTCCCAATAGGCGACAGGCTGAGCAAGTGGGGAGTACCCGACCATTTGCTGTTTCAACAGGTCAAAAAAGATTTGAGGCAAAACCCATCGAACACACCTACCTTTAGTGTGATACAGACATCCAGTTCCCACGAGCCATTTGACGTGCCCTATAGTCGGCTTCATGACAACGTCTTAAATGCGTTTGCATACACGGATAGTTGTTTGGGAGACTTCGTGAAGTTTCTAAAAGCATCGGGAAGGTGGGAAAAATCGCTGGTGATCTTTGTTCCTGACCATTTGGGGGCATGGCCCCATAATGCAGACAATTTTGCATCATGGCGCTTTCATATCCCGATGATTTGGACGGGAGGAGCAGTTGCCGGACCCAGAACGGTTGACACCTATGCTTCCCAGCAAGATATAGCTGCAACCTTATTGGCGCAGTTGGGAATTGTTCAGTATGACCTCAAGTTTAGCAAAGATATTTTCAATGGACATAATTCGCATTATGCTTTTTTCATGATGAATGATGGCTTCGGCTTTATTGATAAAGAAAACGAAATTATATATGACAATAAATCGAGGAGGACAATGACAGACAAAGGAAAGAAAAAAGGCAAGAACCTGCTTTTGGGACAGGCTTATACACAAATTATTTTTGACGATATAGCATCACGATGATGATTGATTTAATATGTACTATCATGCAAATGCTTGTTGATTGGGACACAAGCACTTCTCTATCCATCAATGGATGGCATACAGCTTATATGGATAATTTCATGGAGCTGTATTCTGGAAAGTTTATTTGGATACCGTTCTACATTTCGTTTGCTTATGTGGTCTTTCGGAATTATTATTGGAAAGTAGCTGCCGTCTGGTGTTTAATAGCTATTCTGTTGTTAGTTATAAACGACCAGCTATGTTCTTCAGTCTTACGCCATGAAGTAGGACGTATGCGCCCCAGCAATTTAGATAATTCCATATCTGCCTATGTTCATGTGGTCGATGGCTACAGAGGTGGACGCTATGGTTTCCCTTCTGCCCATGCAACAAACTGCTTTGGAATGGCTTTCTATACTATGTACGTTCTTCGTCGACGATTCCTAACCATTATCATGTTTATATGGGCCATATTGATGTGTTATTCAAGAATATATCTTGGTTTACATTATCTTGGAGACGTCACTGGAGGAATGTTGTTGGGATTTGTCGATGCTGCAATCATTTACTATCTTTTCAAGCGTTTTATGCCTGATACAGCGAAAACATTTAAGTTGCGAGGCCAGACTTCGCCCAACTTCAGGCTACCTATTATGGTTTATGGGTTATCCACTGTCGCAATGCTACTCTTAGCATTTTTTGTAGATACGGCGTGATATTCAAACAAATATATTGCTTATGGAAATTCACCCCATTGCTCGTTTTAAATCCCCTTTTACTTCCAAGTTTGGCATTCCCAAACAGAGTGGACTGGTTGAGGAACTCGAAGGATTGATTGTTTTTGAACCGGAATATCGCAATCCAGATGCTTTGAAAGGCATAGAAGCGTTTGATTTTTTGTGGCTTATATGGGGCTTCTCCGCCAACAAACATAGTGCGGCAAGTCCTATGGTACGTCCTCCTTTGTTGGGTGGGAATGTTAAGATGGGTGTGTTTGCCACACGATCTCCCTTTCGTCCCAATCCACTGGGCCTATCATCCGTTAAGCTGAAAGGTGTGGAGTGGGAAAGCGAGCGTGGTCCAATATTACACGTGTTGGGAGGAGACTTGATGGATGGGACTCCGATTTTCGACATCAAGCCCTATATTACCTATGCAGATTGCCACGAAGACGCTCGCTCCGGCTTTGTAGACACACATCCCATCCAGCGTTTAAAGGTGGAAATGCCGGAAGAATTGAGACGTTTTTTCAGTGAAAACGAACAAAAAATACTCAAGAAAGCACTGGAGTTGGACCCCAGGCCTCATTATCATCAAAATCCGCAAAAACAATACGGCATGCCCTTTGGGCACTATGACATCCATTTTTCCGTAACAACAGATGGCGTGTTAAGGGTGACTGGCGTTAGTGGCTCTAACGATGATGATGCTAAGTTCGTAAAGCAGCCAGATGGGGAGTGAGACTATAGTCAACGTAAAAATATCTCCTGTAGGAGTGATAATCGCTGCAACGACCACAATGATGACCAGTGCCTGTCTCCAATAATGTCGCATCCACTCAGCTTTGAGCACACCAAAAATTGCCAACAGCCAACTGATGATTGGGATTTCAAAGAGAATGCCAAATATCAAACTCATCATCATCAAGGTATCCATATACGATTGTAGCGATAGCATATTATGGATATCAGTACTCACCTGATAGGTGGCTAAGAAGCGAACGGTAAGTGGGAATATGATGAAATAATTTACGAGAATACCTATGATAAACATAACGTACCCCCCAATGACGACATTGAAAGCGTAGCGTTTCTCCTTGGTGTAAAGTGCAGGAGAAATAAATTTATAAAGTAAATAAATAATATAAGGTGATGCAGCCAGAATGCCGAAATAGAGTGCGGTTCTCATGTGTATCATGAACTGCTCTGTTAAGCTGATATTAACCAGCCGTATTTCGAACGGATCGGCATGCATTAACCGATAGGATATAAAGTCGTATTGGCTTGGGGCCAATACGACATTGAATAGCAATTCCTTACATCCAAAGGCAACAACAAAGCACACTAAGGTTACAACGATGATGCGGATGAGATAGCCTCTCAAAACATCCAAGTGTTCCCAAAACGTTAGATCCTCTTCTGCCATTGGTATTGCATAATTTTTATCAAAATGTTAACGTTAATAGTCAATCCGTTGATTAATTATTATCGTTTCTTTCTTCTTCCCTCAATGTTGAAGACTTTGGCTCTTTCGAGCTGTTTTCGTCTACTTTAAGGTCGTTTTCCACTTCGTTAATACCCTCTTTAAAGCTCTTTACACCCTTTCCCAAACCTTTCATAAGTTCAGGAATCTTCTTCCCTCCGAATAGTAGAAGAATAATGAGTACGATAACAATAAGTTCTGTTGTGCTGAGTCCAAACATAAGATTTATATTTAATGTGATTAATATCTTGTTGTATGAGATGTTAGTTTTCGAATGTCTTGAATTTCACATTGCTGATTGCAATTTCACATTCCGGACTAATATCCTTGTCTGTCTTTGTGTAGAATATGGTACTGTTTTTTATGTCTATACCATGCACCATGCCTTTTGCGCCGACAGCCTTTATCCCAGTTTCTGCACCAAGACATACTACGTCTGAAATATGAATGTCTGTGAAATTGGGCGAGAAAGCGGTAGTTTTATTGCTTTGATTTTTAAGCCCCACAGCGCGGTCCACGTAGTCGCATTGGAACACGATAGCCTCGTCTTTGATATCTGTCATGTATATATTGGAGATATAGATATCTTTGGTTGTACCGCCACGTCCAACGCCACTCTTAAAGCGTAGACCTGTGTCGGTGCCTGCAAAAGTGTTGTTATGTACAAATATGTTGTTCATTCCAGCACAAAATTCAGAGCCAATGACAAAACCTCCGTGAGCATGATACACAATGTTGTCTTGAATGTTGATATTTTCGCAGGGGCCGTCTTTCACTCCTTTTTCACCAACTCCACCTTTCATGCATATACCATCGTCACCGGCGTCTATAGTGTTGTTTACGATAAGCACATTCTTGCAATTGCCAATATCTATAGCGTCACCATTCTGCGCATTCCAGGGACAGATAACCTTGATGTTGTCAACAATTACATTGGTGCAGCGTTGAGGAACAAAATGGAACTTTGGCGAGTTCCTTAATGTAACACCTTGTATCATTACATTCTCGCAATCGGTAAAGCGTACAAGATGAGTCCTCATTTTTTCTTGTGCATCATAATTGCCAGCTACATTGGATAGATGTTTCAAATTATATGGGTACCACAAGTCGCCTTTCTCAGTAATCGTGCCACCCATTGTTTTATATTGATTCCACTCGACATCACTGACTTTGGCTCGCTTTACAGGTCGCCAGTATTCTCCGTTCCCATCGATGATGCCTTCACCCGTAATGGAAACGTTCTTCCGCTTGGAAGCATTGATACAGGGTTTGGCTTTGCTGTCGGCCTTCCCGTCTTTAACGGGAATCAGATCTTTCTTGTCTGGAGAAAATACAATTAATGCATTACGTTTGAGATGAAGATCTATATTGTCTTTCAATGAGATAAGTCCTGTGAGCCATATACCTGCAGGCACATCAAGATGCCCTCCTCCTTGCTTGTTGAGTGCGGATATAGCTTTACTGAATGCTTCTGTATTCATGGTAATTCCATCACCAACGGCCCCATAATCTCTCAGATTTACCCTGTTTGAAGGAATTGTTGGAGCCTCCACAATAGGCATTGCTTTGGGCAGGTTTTGGTAATACCGACTATAATCGTTTTGCGCAGTAAGCGTAGTAACCAATAATAGTGTCAGACATGAAATGATTGTTCTCTTCATAAATAGATAGTTTATAGTTTGCTAATATTTTACAAAGATACTCATTTGTAAGGAAACTTCGCTACTGGTCTTTTATTTTAACTTTCTTTGAAACAATTATTTATGAAAATAAATAAAGTCCGAACTCATTATGAATTTCGGACTTCAGGAAAGGAGTGTGGTACCTCTTGGAGTTGAACCAAGGACACATGGATTTTCAGTCCATTGCTCTACCACCTGAGCTAAGGTACCCGCTTTTTCATGACGGTGCAAAGGTATGGCTTATTAGTTAATATAAAGAATGATTGTAAATCTTTTTATGCCGTTTTGTATTTTATTAACAAATATATGTTTGAAGTTGAATTTTATAAGGGAGGATAAAATGAAGAATCTTTAAATGGTTTCTTATAATTCAAAATTGTTAATGGTATGTTCTTTATATTTGAACGTTGATTATTATTTTGCTGTCGATTTTCACAAAGTATTATTAAAGTATTATTAAAGCATTATTAATTATTATGATAATATTATCTATAATAATAATTTTTTAATAACGTTATTATTAAATAATGATAAGAATTCATAGAAATAACCATATAGTATGCCTATTCCTGGTGGCATTGTTGGTGTTGGCCTCTTGTGGTGCCGACCGTAACATAAAGCGTGCTGAAAAGTATTTAGCCTTAGGAGAATATTATGACGCTGCCAGTGAATACAAACGTGCCTATCAGAAAACCGAGCCCAAAAATAGGGATAAACGAGGAAGAATAGCAAAGAAAATGGCATTTTGTTACAACAAAAGCCTACAAACAGCAAAGGGGATTGCAGCTTATCGCAACACTATCAGATATAAGCATGATGATCCGTTGGATCATCTCTCGCTGGGGCAGCTGTTAATGAAAAATGGAAGTTATAAGGAGGCTGCCGCAGAATTCCAAGCAGTACTTGACACTTTACCCGATAATCAATTAGCACAAACAGGTTTGACATCTGCGCAGACTGCTTTGGAAATCAAGGAATTAGGCAGTCGATATACGGTTAAGAAAATGGACGTCTTTAATTCTCGAAGAGCAGAATACTCCCCAATGCTGTTTGGTGATAATTACGATCAACTCTATTTTACTTCTACACGCAACGAAGCGCTGGGCGACGAGTTGAGTGGTATCACAGGAATGAAACCCGCTGATATCTTTGTGTCAGAAAAAGATGACAGGGGGAAATGGAGTAAGCCGGAGGCTGTAACAGGAGGCCTAAATACGAATTATGATGAAGGGGCAGCCAGTTTTTCGACCGATGGACGTGAAATGTTCCTCACTCAATGCGTTAGCGACCCATCTTATCCTCGTTATGCCCAAATAGTGAAGTCCAATCGTTCTGATGCTGCATGGGGGAAGGTTACGGAGGTGAAACTAACCAATGATACGCTTTCCAGTTATGCTCATCCTGCAATATCTCCTGATGGAGAGTGGCTGTATTTCACATCGGATATGCCGGGTGGCAAGGGAGGACTGGATATTTGGCGCGTCCGAATCACGCCCGGAGGATACGGAGGAGTGGAAAATTTAGGAGAGCCAATTAATACAGAAGGGGATGAAGCGTTTCCGACATTTAGGCCCAACGGCGATTTATACTTCTCAAGCAATGGGCATCCCGGACTCGGTGGATTGGATGTGTTTATCGCGAAAGTAGGCAAGGACGGGCGTTATCATCTTTCTCACCCAGGTTATCCATTGAACTCGCAAGGAGACGATTTTGGTCTTACTTTTGAGGGAGTGTACAATCGTGGATTCTTCTCAAGTAACAGGAATGATGTGAGAGGATGGGATCATATATATTCTTTTGAGAATCCAGAGATCATACAAACGGTTAAAGGTTGGGTCTACGAGATGGACGGGTATGAACTTACCGAATCTCAAGTGTATGTTGTTGGTGATGATGGCACTAACGAACGGTTAAGTGTCCGTAGCGATGGCTCGTTCACAAAAGTGCTGGATGAAGGAGTAACTTATTTGTTCTTAGCAACTTGTAAGGGATATTTGAATCATAAGGAAGAGGTAACCGCATTGATAAACCCAAAAGAATCAAAGGACACTACTTTGCAATTTGCATTGGCCAATATCTCAGCGCCAACGCTTATCGACAATATATTTTATGATTTTGACAAGGCCACACTGCGTGATACTTCAAAAGTTGCTCTTGATAAACTCGTAACAATGCTAAATGAAAATCCTAATATTACAATCGAGCTGAGTGCTCATGCCGATTACAAGGGTTCTTCAGCCTATAACAAACGTTTATCGCAGAGACGTGCAGAGTCGGTAGTCAACTATCTAATTGCGCATGGCATAGCTGCAGACCGATTAACTCCTGTAGGTTACGGTAAGGAGAAACCTAAAGTAATTAAGAAGAAGGTTACTGAAAAATATGATTGGCTGAAAGAAGGAGATGTCCTTTCAGAGGAGTTTATTAAAGCACTGAAAGACGAGGAACAGCAAGAAATATGCAACCAATTGAATCGACGTACGGAATTCTTGGTATTGCGTACTACCTATGGTATGTTTGATGAGAAAGGAAATCTTAAGGCTCCGCCCAAGCCCAAACAGGATGAAGAAGACAAAAAAGACCTCTATGAGGATGGAATCAATATCATCTTTGAATAGAAAGGATGTTGTATAGCCATACAATTCCTAACACGGCAATGCTTCCAATGATGAGCGTTGGTGAGAATTTCGTAAGGTCTATTGAGGAGAGGTAGCCTGCAATATTGCTCATAATATTACTGCTGAGTATACGCAGGTCTTCAACTCCATCAAACAAGATGAATATAGCCATACCTAAAGCGAAACACACCGTAGTCCATATTTGATTCATCCGCTTAGCGTGTTGAGGGAGACGCTGCATCACTTTCTCAGTAAAGCCTTCGTCTTTAATCTCCTGTTTGGCTTCACTAAAAAATCGCATCAACAGCTCATCATCATTTTTTATGTCTTTGTTATTTTGCATTCTTCATTATTTTATGAATTAGAACAAATGTTCACGTTTTACTCTTAGCTATAACCATTGGCTCTTAGAAAGTCAGCCATTTTCTTTTTGCCACGTGCAAGATGGCTTTTGACGGTATTCTGTGGTATTGAACTTATCTCGGATATTTTATCAATAGACTGTCCTTCCATGAGTTGAAGCGTAATGCAAATACGCTCCTTGTCGTTTAGCAATTGGAGAGCTTTGTAAAGGTCCATCTTTAGATTGGTGTGTTCTGTAGTCGCTCCTTTACCCCTCAAATTCGCAGCGAATCCGTTTGCTCGAACCAATTTAATTGTTACGCGTGCGTGAGGCATCAGATTGAGGCCAATGATGCCTTAGTAATGCCATTATAGACAGAATTGCCCATATACGG
>JBMNUU010000052.1:0-13668 GCA_050946435.1 Prevotella sp. | reverse complement strand
TCCGTATATGGGCAATTCTGTCTATAATGGCATTACTAAGGCATCATTGGCCTCAATCTGATGCCTCACGCACGCGTAACAATTAAATTGGTTCGAGCAAACGGATTCGCTGCGAATTTGAGGATAATTGAACGATGTAAAGTCGGCATATCCTTTCCCGTCAACATACATTCCCATCGTCACACCAGTGAATCCTCCCGCAACCTCTGTACTCATCAGCGAGCAGTTCTGCCGCGCCACCTCTGTATACTTTCCCTGGTCTAAGGCATAATAGAAATAATACATCAGCCCATCACTCGTTACACGCAACTTTAATTGCCGTGCATCCGATGGAATTCGGGAATCCACGCCGGGATGGTTACACGGAGCCAGGAGCGACTTCAATCTGCACGACACATTGACCGATTTTCCGTCGGTATAGAAATCCATGTGCCCATCGTGAATCTGGTAAATGGAAAGACCTGCACGTAGATTCTTATTGGCGGGCTGCTTACCTTGTTCGCGTATCGACTTCAGACTTATCGTCGTTTCCATAACCATATTAGCAGCACATTGACGGACTCCCAAATAGGTAGGTTGTTTATTCTCTGTAAGTGTGCCATGCCCAATGAGGCGGAGCCGACCATTTCCTATTTTATAATGATTCTCTATAGGATTCTGGAGCCTAACAAAAGAAACACCCAGATCATTCAATGACTTTTCCTTAAAATCACTACTTACCGAGGCATCATATCCGGAGACTTTCCCTCCGACAGGCATCGACGAGAACAATGGTGCATGAGCAACCGTCATGACCGTATCAATGGGATTGCCGCCATTCACGACCGGCCATTCGTCCCATTCCACCGGAGCCAAACATGTTTCTCTTCCAAGATGATGATAGCTTCCTCCAAAGTTACGGTAAGCCAAGAACATGACCCACCATTTGCCGTATTGGTCTTGAACAAAGTCGCCATGTCCTGTGCCTTGTATCTGCATATTCTCGCCCTTAGCATTGCAATTGGTGAGTATCGGATTATAAGGACACCCCTCATAGGGGCCGTAAATATCCTTGCTTCGGGCTATGGTGAGCTGATGGGCAAGCTCTGTTCCGCCTTCCGAAATGAGCAAATAGTAATACCCATCCTTTTTATATATATGGGGGCCTTCAGGATATCTTCCGCCCGTTCCCTTCCATAGCGGACGACTCGGAGAAAGTTGTTTGCCACTTTCTGAATCGATTTCACACAGCATAATGACCCCATCGGGATTGCTCACCATATAGCATTTGTCGTTTTCAAAATAAAGAGAGGGGTCGATGCCTTGCTGCTCAAGCCATATCGGCTCGCTCCAAGGCCCGCGCGGATGATTGGCCTTCACCATGAAATTACCACCGTTGCCCACATTGGTAGTTATCATATAATAAACACCCTTGTAATAGCGTATGGTGGGTGCATAGATACCCAACCACGAGTTGGCTCCATCCAGAGGCAGTTGGGATGGGCGATCGAGCACATTGCCTATTTGTTCCCAATGCACCAAATCCTTGCTGTGGAAGATGGGAACGCCCGGGAAATAATTGAACGACGAATTTACAGCATAGAAATCATCGCCTACCCTGCATACACTGGGATCGGGATGAAATCCCGGAATGACAGGATTGGAAAAGCTTTGCGCCCATAGGCTTAGCCAACTACATAGTGTAAGGAGTGTCAGTAAATTTCTTAAGGTTTTCATTGCAATAATAGATCGTTGTTAAAATTAGTTGTCAATGCAGATACTGTTAACATTGCAAATATATAAAAAAAACAAAACATGCATATCTACTTGTACAATAATTTTGTAAATTTGCTACCAAAATATCAAATCTAACAAACGAATTTATGAAAGAAATGGTTTTATCGGCAGCAATGGCTTGTTTTATGGGAAGTGCAAATGCACAGGGTGTGAAGCCCGCTATTCCCCAAGACCCAACGATTGAGAAGAATGTTGAGCAATGGATTAGCAAAATGACACTCGACGAAAAGATTGGGCAGATGCTCGAATTGGGAATAGACTGTTTTGGGAAAATGGAAGTAGTGAATCCCAAACTGGACCGTAACAAGATGCGCAACAAATTGTTGGAAGCCGGATTCAAAGATGACGAAATCACCCAACTGATGCGCATGAAGGATGCGGACGTGATGAAAGCGCTCGAAAAATACAATCTCGACATCTATACCAATGACACCAAAATGGTATGGAAACTCAATGAGCACACGCTCGACACCGTTATCCAGAAATACAAGATAGGCTCCATCCTCAATGCCCCTGCAACTCGTGCACAAACCATTGAGACCTGGCAAAACATTATTACTACCATACAGAAAAAGTCGATGAAGTATATCGGCATCCCCTCCATATACGGGTTGGATAACAACCATGGTGTCACCTATATTCAGGGGGGTACTATGTTTCCACAGACTATTAACGTAGCAGCCTCTTTCAACACCGAGATTGCCAAGACCGGCGCACAGATTACGGCCTATGAAAGCAGGGCTGCTAACTGTCCCTGGGTATACAATCCCACCATCGACCTGGGTCGCGACCCACGCTGGCCCCGTATATGGGAGAGCTTTGGCGAAGATGCCATTGTGAACGCACGTATGGCTGAGGCTCAGGTTCAAGGTTATCAGGGCAACGATCCCAACCATCTGGGCAAATACAACGTAGCTACCAGTGTGAAGCATTATTTTGCTTATGGTGCGCCTTTCTCGGGAAAGGACAGGACGCCCGCCATCTTATCCCCCTCTCTGCTGCGTGAAAAATATTTTGAACCTTTCAAGAAAGCCATACAGGCCGGGGCACTGACCATCATGGTGAACTCTGCCTCGGTAAACGGAGTACCACTCCATGCCAGTTACGAATATCTGACCAAATGGTTGAAAGAAGACCTTAACTGGGACGGAATGATAGTAACCGACTGGGCGGACATCAACAATCTTTATACCCGCGAGCACGTAGCCAAGGACAAAAAAGACGCTATTCGCATTGCCATCAATGCGGGAATTGACATGAGCATGGACCCTTACAGCGTGGACTTTGCCATTCTGCTCAAAGAACTCGTTAATGAGGGCGCTGTGAAGATGAGCCGGATAGACGATGCCGTGCGCCGTATTCTGAGGTTGAAATATAGGCTGGGACTCTTCGACAACCCCAATACAGGCGGTAAAGACTATAAAAAATACGCTTGTCAAGAGTTTGCACAAAAAGCCCTGGCAGCTGCCGAGGAGACCGAAGTGCTGCTGAAGAACGAAGACAACATCCTGCCTCTGGCCAAGGGTAAGAAAATATTGCTTACCGGACCTAATGCCAACCAGATGCGCTGTCTCAACGGCGGATGGACCTATTCGTGGCAAGGCTCAAGGGTAGAAGACCTTGCAGAGCCCTATAATACCATCTATGAAAGTCTATGCAACAAATACGGCAAAGACAATATTATGCTTGAACAAGGCGTCACCTACAACGAAAATGGCTCATACTGGGAAGAGAACACGCCCGAAATAGACAAGGCCGTGGCCAAAGCCCAGACAGCCGACGTGATTATTGCCTGTATCGGGGAAAACAGTTATTGCGAGACGCCCGGCAACCTTACTGACCTTACGCTCTCAAAGAATCAGCGTGATTTGGTGAAAGCTCTGGCCAAGACCGGCAAGCCTATCATCCTTGTACTCAACGAGGGTCGTCCACGCATCATTGCCGACATTGAACCGCTGGCCAAGGCGGTGGTAAACATTCTGCTGCCGGGAAACTATGGGGGTGATGCTTTGGCCAATTTGTTGGCGGGCGATGCCAACTTCAGCGCTAAGATGCCCTATACCTATCCGAAAGAAATCAACTCACTGATTACCTACGACTACAAAGTGAGCGAGGAGGTGTCGACTATGGCAGGTGCCTATGACTACGATGCAAAGGTGACCCAACAATGGCCTTTCGGCTTCGGCTTGAGCTATACCACCTATTCCTACGACAATCTCAAGGTAAGCAAATCCTCATTCGATGCTGCCGACAACCTTGTTATTAGTGTTGACGTCAAGAACACGGGCAATCGTGCAGGCAAGGAAAGCGTGCTGCTCTACACGAGCGATCTCGTAGCGTCGGTTACACCCGATTGCCGTCGCCTGCGTGCCTTCCAAAAGATTGAGCTTCAACCCGGAGAGGTGAAGACCGTGAAATTCACCCTCCCCGCTAAAGATATGGCATTTGTTGGAGCTGACGGGAAATGGATATTGGAAGAAGGAGAATTCATCATTTCGGTTGGTGGACAGAATCAGAAGGTAAACTGCACCGAAACAAAGAAATGGGAAACTCCCAACATCTAATCATTGGCATAAAATTTAAACTGCTCTAAAATACTGGCAACCCTCCTTGGTATGCATAGGCAAACCGAAGGAGGGTTGCCCCATCATAAGCATACAACAACATGGAGACATGGGCTTTCTCCAATTTTTCCTACTGAGCTGATTTATAGTCGGGCGACCGGCAGACTATGAATCGCAACCTTAATGGTCATTTATCATCTATAGCTCATAATTTTCTGAAGGATTGGATGCCTATATTTTTCTTTACAAACACCCTCTTATATTTCGCAAATTCAAAAAAAAGACTATCTCCGTCTGAAATAAGCGAAAATTACGAAGTTTTACAAACGTCTGATAATCAACGATTTTCACAACAGAGTCTTTACACCCTCAATTTTGTCGCTCGCCATTGAATATCTAATGGCAAGACGAGAGCGCCTTAACCGCATCGCGAAAAGGCTTTTTCCGCACCGCCGTTACGTTCGAATCGCACCATGAAAAGATATTAACCACACGGCCTGTAATATTTACCTATCGTTCAGACTGGTTACAAAGGCCAAAACATAGTGCATTTCCGTCCAGATGGTTTGAAAAATATCAGCAGAAAACGGTAATCATATTTTACAAAGGAAGGAATATAAGTAGACAGCTTCTAAATAATCTTCCTATCCTCTACCCCTCAAGCTCATAACCAAACAGACTATAAATCAAAGAGTTACGTCACATACATTTGATTCAAATCAAAATAAACGCATTTTTAAGACATTATGACAGCTTTATCTTGGTGATATCTTCAATTGGTCTTATATTTGCAGCAGAATTTAGAAAACACACAAAAAAAGTAGTAAGGATAACTAAGGAGTACACACGAGCTCCCGAATTAAAAGAAAGGAAAATGATGGTAACATTGATGATTATTTTATCAGTTATTGTTGCTGTAGCGACATACACAATAAACGGCAACAATAATATGAGTCTGAGCAAATAAGATGCTCATGAATGAACAGAGAGTTAAAAGTATAGAATCACAAAACCGTAAAAAGATTGAAAGATGACAATGGATAACATAACAAAGGCAATTAGGAAAGTATTGAAAAAGGTAATTAGAAATTATAAACATTGTATGCAGATATATGGCGACGCCTTGCTGAGAGGCGGTTCATACGGCTGCGCATAAATAGAAAATCTCCCCAAGCACATTATTCATGTAGTGCTTGGGGAGATTTATTTTTTAGATTTTGTCCAGTGCCTGTTTAATATCTTCAATAATATCTTCTACCGCCTCTATTCCAACGGAAAGCCTAATCAAGTCCGGTGCTATACCGGCTTCGCGTAACTGCTCATCAGACAACTGGCGATGGGTGTGGCTTGCCGGATGCAGCACACAGGTACGAATGTCGGCTACATGGGTCACAATGTTCACGAGCTTCAGAGAATCCATAAATTTAACAGCCGTAGCCCGGTCTCCCTTCAGTCCAAAAGAAAGTACGCCACAAGAGCCGTTGGGCAAATATTTCTGTCCGAGTTCATAGTTTTTGTTATCCTTCAAGCCGCAATAGTTAACCCATGCCACACGATGATCATCGTTTAAGAATTCGGCTACGGCTTGAGCATTCTTACAATGTTGAGGCACACGAAGGTGGAGCGTCTCCAAACCCAAGTTCAATAGGAAAGAGTTTTGCGGGGCCGGAATGGATCCTAAATCTCGCATGAGTTGTGCAACCAACTTGGTCATATACCCCATTTTCCCAAAATCCTTGGTATAGGTGAGTCCGTGATAGGACGCATCCGGCTGGCATAGACCCGGATACTTGTCAGCATAGGCATTCCAGTCAAAGTTGCCACTGTCTATAATGGCCCCCCCAACCTGCGTGGCATGGCCATCCATATACTTTGTGGTGGAATGGGTCACTATATCGGCACCCCATTCAAATGGACGGCAGTTGATTGGAGTGGCAAACGTGTTGTCCACTATCAACGGAACGCCATTCTTATGGGCCACACGAGCAAACTTCTCAATATCAAGAACGTTGCACCCCGGATTGCTGATGGTCTCGCCGAACAGGACCTTGGTATTTGGACGGAAGGCTTTCTGGATTTCTTCTTCCGATGCTTCGGGACTCACAAAGGTGCAATCAATGCCCAACTTCTTCATGGTAACACCAAACAAGTTGTAGGTGCCGCCGTAAATTTCGGTAGATGCAACGATATGTCCACCGGCTTCACAGATATTGAACACGGCATAAAAATTAGCAGCCTGCCCACTTGAGGTGAGCATGGCACCAACTCCACCCTCCAATGCGCAGATCTTCTTAGCAACGGCATCGTTGGTGGGATTTTGCAAACGGGTATAGAAATAGCCTTCTTTTTTTAGGTCAAAAAGCATGGCCATCTCTTCGGTATTATCGTATTTGAATGTGGTACTCTGGATAATTGGCAATACACGTGGCTCACCGTTTTTCGGTTCCCATCCTGCTTGTACGCATAAGGTTTCTCTTTTCATACAATTTTGTTTATAATAATTCAAAGTTTTGGCAAAGTAACTAATAAAAAATGACAATTGCAAACCCATTTGATATTAATTATTAGCAATATCTAAAAAGTAACGTCAATTAGCAAGTATCGCCTTCGATTTTGAATATCCAAAATAAATTGCTATATTTGTATAATTGTTATTATTGAAAGTAGATAACCGAGACTAAATATACGCCCTTATAGGGGACGTTTTTGAATTAGCTATTCATTAACAAACGTTATTATTGCATATATTATCATAATAAACTCGTTATTTCGGTTTTTTATTACTATATTTTGTACGCTTTTGAATAAATGATGATTATTCAGGACTTTTTTTACTATTTTTTAAATAAGCATGAGACAACTTAAAATTCAGAAAAGTATAACAAATCGTTCAAGCGAGGCATTAGATAGATATCTTGTCGAGATTGGACGCGCCCCCCTAATTTCTATTGATGAGGAGATAGAACTTTCTCAAAAAATAAGGAAAGGAGGAAAAGAGGGGATGCGGGCAAAGGAAAAGCTAATCACCTCCAATCTGCGTTTTGTCGTGTCTGTAGCCAAACAATATCAACACCAAGGACTTTCATTGACAGACTTGATCAACGAAGGCAATATAGGCTTGATAAAAGCCACTGAGAAATTTGACGAAACGCGCGGATTCAAGTTTATCTCGTATGCTGTATGGTGGATTAGACAAAGCATTCTTCAAGCGATTGCGGAGCAAAGCCGAATCGTGAGACTACCCTTGAACCAAGTGGGTACGCTTAGTAAAATCAATCAGGAGATCACCAAGTTTGAACAAAAACACGAACGTAGGCCGAGCACACAGGAAATCGCTGAGGCCATTGACGTTGAAGCCGGGAAGATAAGACAGAGCATGATGGCAGACGGACATCATGTAAGCATAGATGCGCCCTTTCAGGAAGACGAAACCAATTCTATGGCAGACATCATGGCCAGCGGAGACGACAGCAGAACAGACAGGAGAGTGGATCATGAAAGCATGGCCCAAGAACTCAATAGTGTTCTTGAAAGTGTGCTGAAAGAAAGAGAAATCACCATTGTAAGAGAGTGTTTCGGCATCGGCTGCAACGAATTGGGACTTGAAGAAATTGGAGACCAGTTAGGCCTGACCAGAGAGCGTGTGCGCCAAATACGAGAAAAGAGTATTGCCAAATTACGAGAAAGCGGAAATATTAAAATTCTGATGAAGTATTTGGGATAACAGCAAATAGGCATAAGGCTTTTGAACAACATGAAAGCCTTTGAAGTTTGAGGTTTTACGTTGTGATGCAACTTTTCTTCTAAAAGAAGGATAAAATTTCTTATTCAGCTATTCTAAGAATGGGGATTTTTATGTAAGTTTGCACAAGACAAAGACGGGATGCCCGCTTAAGGGATATTATCATATCGCTACGGGCTATCCATCAGTCCTCTGCTCGATAACTACAAGTTGTTTTCACATGAAGATAGACATCAAAAACTTAGTTAAATCGTTTGGAACGAACACAGCTGTCAACATTCCCGAGTTTACCATTCCTCACGGCGAAATTCTTGGGCTGGTAGGTAACAACGGGGCTGGTAAAACCACTCTGTTTCGCCTTATGCTTGATTTGCTCGAAGCCGATCAAGGAGAGGTGATATTCACGCCGCAGACAGACGCCCCAGAGGATTCTCCCACACTCATCAATCCGGCACATTCTGAGGATTGGAA
This sequence comes from Prevotella sp., assembly GCA_050946435.1. Lineage (GTDB taxonomy): Bacteria > Bacteroidota > Bacteroidia > Bacteroidales > Bacteroidaceae > Prevotella. Next base: position 5,115 of record JBMNUU010000052.1, on the reverse strand, counting down.
AAATATCACAGGGGCATACATCGACGAGGGCTTTCTGATAGATTTCCTCACTCCTGAAGAATACATGGATTTCATTGCTAAAGTCAACGGTATAGAAACCATAGACTGGAACAACATAGAGGAAAGTCCGATTGGAAAATACCTCTCGTTCACCAATGATGAGATTTTTGGACAGAAAAAATATATTCGCCATTTCAGTGCCGGCAATAAACAGAAGGTAGGTATTCTATCCGTGCTCTTCACCCAACCTCAACTGGTCATTCTCGATGAGCCATTCAATTTCTTGGACCCATCAGGGCAAAACATTCTTAAAAAGATGTTGGTTGAATATCATGACTCAACGGGAGCTACTATTTTGATAAGCAGCCATAATCTGCAACACACCGTTGACATCAGCACCCGAATAGCTTTGCTTGAGCACGGAGAAATCATTGAAGATCTGCCCAATAAAGATGGCAGCGCCAAAGAAGCCTTGGAAGAGTATTTCAAAGTATAATGGTCAGGAAGCCAAAAGTATGGTTTCCAGACAGGATTTGATGTAAATACGAGACGCAAAAGCTTATGCCCGCTAAGTTTGCCTATTGATTCTTAGCATCTTTCAATAAAAAGTAGTAATTTTGCGTTATAATATTACAATCCATATTTAAAAATATGTATAGAACAAACACTTGTGGAGAGCTGCGTCTCGCCGATGCCGGCAAAGAGGTTACACTTGCCGGATGGGTGCAGCGCACTCGTAAGCTGGGTGGCATGACCTTTGTCGATCTCCGCGACCGCTACGGCATCACCCAGTTTGTCTTTAATGAGGCCGAAGACAAAGACCTTTGTGACAAAGCGAACAAATTAGGACGCGAATACTGCATCCAAGTAAAGGGAACTGTTTCTGAGCGACAGAGCAAGAATCCCAAGATGGATACTGGTGATATCGAAGTCATCGCCAAAGAACTCAATATACTCAGTCCTTCGCTCACTCCTCCATTTACCATTGAGGAAAACACCGACGGCGGCGAGGATTTACGCATGAAGTACCGCTATCTGGACCTACGTCGCGCTGTCGTTCGTAAAAACTTGGAATTGCGCCATCGTATGACAATCCTCATCCGCAACTTCCTCGATTCCAAAAAATTCATGGAAGTGGAGACCCCGATTCTCATTGGCTCGACACCCGAGGGGGCTCGTGATTTCGTTGTTCCCTCACGGATGAATCCTGGTCAGTTCTATGCTCTTCCCCAGAGTCCACAGACTTTGAAGCAGTTGCTCATGGTGGCTGGATTTGATAGGTATTTTCAAATTGCCAAGTGCTTTCGCGATGAGGACCTGCGTGCCGACCGCCAACCGGAGTTTACTCAGATAGACTGTGAGATGAGTTTTGTCGACCAAGACGACGTCATCGACCTTTTCGAAGAGATGGCCCGCCATCTTTTCAAGGAGATTCGCGGTGTAGAGCTCCCCAAACTTCAGCAAATGACATGGCACGAAGCAATGAAGCGTTACGGATCGGACAAGCCGGACCTGCGCTTCGGGATGGAATTTGTTGAGCTGAAAGAAGCCTTCCAGGGTAAGGGAGAGTTCTCCATATTCAACGAGGCTGCTTATATCGGTGGAATATGTGTCCCCGGATGTGCCGGCTACAGCCGCAAACAACTCAACGAACTCACCGACTTCGTAAAGCGTCCACAGGTAGGCGCCAAAGGATTGGTATATATCAAGTACAATGAGGATGGCTCTGTCAAGAGTTCCATCGACAAGTTCTATACCCCCGAAGTGTTGGCAGAGATCAAAGCAAAGATGGGCGCTAAAGACGGAGACTTGGTGTTGATTCTGTCCGGTGACAATGCCAACAAAACACGCATCCAACTTTGTAGCCTGCGTTTGGAAATGGGCGAACGCCTTGGATTGCGTGATAAGAATGTCTTTAAATGTCTTTGGATCATCGACTTTCCCTTGTTTGAGTGGAGTGACGAGGAGCAGCGTCTCATGGCCACTCACCATCCATTCACTATGCCTAATCCCGATGACATCCCCTTGCTTGATGAGCATCCGGAGCAAGTGCGTGCCAAAGCCTACGACTTTGTGTGCAATGGTATCGAAGTGGGCGGTGGCAGCATCCGTATTCATGACACCCAGTTGCAAGAGAAAATGTTTGAAGTGCTTGGTTTCACCCGCGAAAGCGCAGAGGCCCAATTTGGTTTCTTGATGAATGCCTTTAAATATGGCGCACCACCTCATGCCGGATTAGCTTTCGGTCTCGACCGCTTCGTGAGCATCATGGCTGGCCTTGACAGTATTCGCGACTGCATCGCCTTCCCCAAAAACAACAGCGGGCGCGATGTAATGCTTGACGCACCTTCTGCCATTGATGCCAAACAGCTTGACGAATTACAGATTAAGCTCGACCCAAAAGCATAGGGCCAAAGGCAATATCTATATAACAACAGCTCCCGTTTATCGTTTCTAGATAAACGGGAGCTGTTGTTATATGTTTATACTATGCGTCCTTATGACTACTCGTATTGTTTCATTTCTATATGCACTTGCCTTTGTTTTTCCTGTCTCCTAAGATAGTTAGAGCTGCCAAACCATCACTTTGTATGCAAAGAAACGCCCTATCACTATCGCACATAAGAAGACAGGCGATCACTGTCGCATATAAAGATACCGCTTGATGGAGCGTTTAGGAGTTTTGGCAAACTCCTCATCGTGCAGTTCGATGGCACTAAGGCGACAGTATGTCGGTAGGATAGCATTAAGAAGCTTTTTGTTTTCTTCCATAATATCCAACAAGTTGGCATTGTTGTATCCCATTTCCTTAGCAGCGTCATAATCCGGATAAACCAATCCCACAAGTTTGTCGTTATCCTGAATCACCACACTCTCACTCACCATATTCATAGAGTTGAGCTTATCTTCTATTTCCTCCGGATAGATGTTCTGTCCATTGGAACCCAACAGCATATTCTTGGAGCGTCCTTTAATAAACACATTGCCGTCAGCATCCATCAGACCGAGGTCACCCGTGTGGAACCATCCATCCTCATCAATGCTTGCCTTGGTAGCTTCTTCATTCTTATAATAGCCTAACATTACATTAGGACCTTTAACCAGAATCTCTCCCGGCACAGTTTCAGGATTTAGACTATCTATCTTCACTTGCATGTGCAAAGCAGCCTTCCCACATGACCCGGGAACAAAATCATTATAGTCTGCATAACAAATAATTGGGGCACACTCTGTGGCACCATAACCCACCGTGTAGCGGAAACCTATTTGCGTGAGGAAGGTTTCCACTTCCTTATTGAATGCTGCTCCACCAATTATCACCTCATAGAAATTTCCACCAAAGGCATTGGTTACCTGCTCGCATACCTTTTCAAAAATCTTACGGTTAATTCCCGGTAATTTCAACAATAAGCGTATCTTCGGGTCTTGTATCTTTGGGAAAACCTTTTTGCGGATAATCTTCTCAATAATCAGTGGTACGGAGATGATAATCTTGGGCTTCACCTCTGCAAAGGCTTTGGCAATTATCATCGGTGACGGCACGCGATTCAAATAATAAATATGACATCCATTAATAAATTCAAATATAAACTCAAATGCCAAGCCATACATGTGTGCCATGGGCAATATGCTTATCACATTATCGCCAGTTTGAATTTCATTTCCCAATACGTGTTCGGCAAAGTCATTATTGCTCCACAAAGCACGATAAGGCAGCATCACTCCTTTCGAGAAGCCCGTCGTACCACTGGTATAGTTGATAAGTGCCAATTCATCGGGATGCTTCTCATGATAATATTTAACATGTTCTGGACGGAAATACTTAGGATATTTCTTACCAAACAACTCGTTCAGATGCTCACGGGCATAGGTCAACTTATCGGTACGCGACAACTTCAAGGAGTAGTCCGGAATATAAATTATCCCCTCCAGCTTAGGCATTTTCGTGGCATCGACTTCGGTGGCCACTACATCGCCTACAAAGAGCAACTTCGCATCGGAATGATTCACGATGTTGTGTATCTGCTCAGCCGTAAACTCATGAAGTATAGGCACAGCCACAGCTCCATAGGTCAGCACGGCCAAGAAAGCTGCAGCCCATGCTGCACTGTTTCTTCCTGCAAGGGCAATTTTGTCTCCGCGAACGACACCCGAGTTCTCAAACATGATGTGCAACTTCTCTATTTTTCTTGCCACATCATGATATTGCAATGTTGCACCCTTGAAATCTGTTAGCGCGTCGCGATTCCAATTCTCGATAATACTTTGTTGTATAGATCGGTTAAAGCCTATATATTGCTCCATAGTAATTTTAGTTTAGTTACAGCAGCATACTCACATCGTGAAAAGTTGCTAAATAACTATATTCCGTTTTAGTATAAATATCTTTTGATTGTGCGTGGCCATACAAATCATTCTGATGTTCGCGTATCTCCGTCAAATCTTTTGACCGACTGAGTGTCCAGGAGGTGTCCGTTAAAAAACATTCACCTGCCGAATTGGGCATCATGGCTAAATCCAATGTCGTGGAAGCCACGTCCCCTACCAAAAGTAACTTGGAATCAGAATGGTTTACAATATTATATACCTGTTCATGAGTAGAATCATGTCGTATGGGCACAATAACTACTCCATACGTCACTGTAGCCAGATATGCATAAGTCCACATTGCACTGTTATGACCGTATAGTGCAATCTTGTCACCATGTTTGAGCTCTGAATGCTCAAACATGGTATATTTGTTCTCTATTTTGCGGGCAACGTCGTGATACTGTAGAGTATCTCCTTCGTAATCAGTCAGGGCGTGTTTGTCCCAGTTAGTAATACTTGCGTTTTCAATTAGAGAATTGAAACTTTGCACATTTTTCATTGCACACAGGTCTGAATTTTGTGCAAAGGTACGACGTTAAATGCACATTTCCAAAAAAATTGTGCAGTATTTTATGGTGCGCAGAGTCAACCAGCAAGTGCAAAATTACAAAACGTGTTCGCAGAGTCAACCAGCAAGTGCAAAATTACAAAACGTGTTTGAAGAACTCTCTCTTTGGTGTAGAAAAGTTTAATTTTTCTCTTGGTCTTTCGTTCAATTTCTTTTGTATCGACATAATCCTCTTG
>JBMNUU010000051.1:0-13675 GCA_050946435.1 Prevotella sp. | reverse complement strand
GGTGATACGATGTCCTTTTGTGGTCCCATCAGTTCGATGGTGTTGTATCGTTGCATGTCCGCCTTGACTTCTATGCGTGGCGTAACCAGTCCGAAGTGGCGTAGCTTTTCCTCCGTTTTATCCCACAACTCCAGTTCCGCTTTCTTGCCATACCGTTTGTCCCATTTATTAACCACAAAGACGAACTGGCACTTCATGATGGGCAGCATACGTTGGAGCTTGGCGATGAAGCCAATGAAAGTAGCGGTGGAATTGATGGAAGTTGCCTCGAACTGATAGGGGCATACGATGTAATGACTGAGGGCAAAGATAGGCACCAGTCCCTGTTGCGACAGGTTGCCGGGTGTGTCCATCAGCACGATGCCTTTGTAACCCTCGCGCAGACTGGTAAGAAACTCCCTGACGTTATTGGTGTCTTTGATGTCGAAAGGCTGTACGGTATAAGGCAAACGTACCCCTCTATATTTCTCTACATCCTCCTTTCGTTTGGAGTAAATGGTCTGCTGTCGGTCAAAATCCACAACGAGTACGCTTTCTCCCTTTGCCGCCAGGTAATCGGCAAACATAGTGCAGAGCGTAGTCTTACCGACACCGCCCTTCTGATTGGCAAAGGTGATCATGATATTGTCTCTCATTGTCGAATTTGTTATTAGTTGTGTGATAATAACAAACTCCTTTTTGGTAGGCCGGTTATCAAATGGAGTTGGGCCCCAGTAGCATTATTTCGAGAAATAGGTATCTTGCGAATTAGGTAAATGAGGAAGATGCTAAATCGTGAAATCATTGGCAAAGATAAAAAATGGAAATGAAATTTGCAAGAGGTTATTAACTCGTCAACAAGCACGATAATGCCGATATTCTGGTGATGGTTTCAAGCCATAATAATATTTATAGTAAGGTAGTGATAGTACGCACAACTTATTGGGAATATGGATTATAGGTTGCAATCCTTTTTCTTTAACGTAGTTTAACTACAGGAGATGAAAATATCCATGAAGCCCTGCTATGATTCTAGCTGTTAACGATATCATGGGATAATACCAAAAACATTCTTCTTGTAGTTTATAAAAAGATGTAGAAAAGTTAAATATGTATATAGTGAACAATAACAGCATTAAAAAATTACCATATTTGGGAATTTTATCTTATCTTTGCAGCATAAAGGCTAAGATACATTTCACCGCATGAATATAATCTTCAAGGAAGAAGCCTTATCTGAGCTGTATGAAACAGGCAAAACCAAAGACAAGAAATACAAGCAGATATGCAAGAATAAACGTTTGGTAGATGGCTACATCCGGGCAGTAGGAATCATTTATGATGTAGAGTGTACAGACGAACTAAAGAATTTCAGCTTCTTACACTATGAGAAATTGAGATATCAGCAGAAAGAGCCTCTAAGCTCTGTTCGACTTGTAAACGGTTTGGTAGAACGCCTGTTGTTCAAGGAGACACAGGATGGCATCGAAGTAGAACTAATTGAAATTGATAGTACACATTATGGCAACAAGAAGTAACAGATTGGTTCCTGTTAGGGCAATCCACCCAGGAGAAATCTTGCGTGAAGAGTTGCGGGAACGTGGTATCAAACAAAAGAACTTTGCAAAGCAGATAGGTATGCAAGCTACCCATCTGAGTGAGTTTATTCGTGGCAAACGCAATCTGAACGACGATCTGGCCATGAAGCTGGAAAACCATTTAGGGATTCCCTATAAAACCTGGATGAGCTTGCACAATGGTTATATGTATGACAGCAAAGCCGTCAGCAAGAAACAATCGGAAGAACAAATTGCACGTTCGTTTGAGGACGCATGTGCTCGTATGTTCAATCTTAAACTTCTTTATAAGAAATTGAATTTAGCAGTTCTTCCCCTTCTTGAACGGGTGAAAGAAATAAAATCGCTTTTTTCCTTTGACCTGCTGTCATCTGCAGAGATGAGCAAGCAAGTAGCTGGATTATATAAGCACAGCGACAAGGTTCAGATTGACGAAAAGAATATGCAGACTTGGCTTCTGTTGAGCTGGTTGGCAACTTCACGTGAAAAAGTAGAAAGGACTTATGTACATGGCAATGGAATAAAGGCCGCCGATACAATCGCGAAATTGGCTAATGAGCGGAAACTTACAGCCAAGGCTATCAAGGATTGTCTTTATCAAAACGGTATAGGTTATGTTGTAGTGGAAAAGTTGGATAAAACCCCTGTTGATGCTTTCTCTACTTATGTAAACCAACATCCTATAGTGACGGTTACCTATCGGTATAATGATATTGATAAATTAGCATTTGATGTTCTTCATGAATTGTGTCATATCGAAAAGCACTTCTCAGAAGAGCACACATCGTTCATCTCTATCGAAGGAACTATCTACTCAAAAGATCCAAGGGAAAAAGAGGCAAACGACTTTGCTAAAGAGCATTTAATTCCATGTGAAGTTTGGAATAAAATTCTTTCAGGTAAAAGCAGTAGCCTATCGCCTCATATTGTAGTGAAGGCTATTGCAAAAGAAGCTGAAAAGTATGGAATTAGTCCGACTATAGCAGTTTCAAGGTATAAACATGATACCAACTGGTATCAGACCTCGGCTTACAAGTCATCTAAAATTTATTGATAGAACATGAGCTGGGCGACTTGCCCGGCTCTTCTTGGTCTATGGGTTTACAAGTCTATCGTTTCAGGCTTCGTTCGTCATCAACCTCATAGCTATTTTTACTACCCACTTCCCATTCTGCATTTCGTTCGGAAGCCGATGTCTGGTGTGAAAGGACGTTATCAAGAATGCCATTGGAACGACGGTGAATTTGGATGGGCATAGGTTGGAGTACTTGCAGAGCTGGGAGCAAGGCTTTGAAGTTAATACCTTCTGAAGCCAAGTTAAAAATGGACTTGTGCGAGAAATCGACACAATAGAATTCGTCACCTTGTCTGAAAATGGCAAGATGATTTTCTTTTAATGCTGCCCTCAAGTCTTGCTTATCAGTTGATGCAGCCAGATTGTTCAGCACTTCTACGGCAAAGCCATTGTTGGGTTTGCTGTGAGGATCTATATAAATAAGGTAGGGATTTTCAATCTTCCAGATACGACAGAGTATATCACGCTCCACCTCGTTGGTGGGGCAAAAGGCCTGGACACAGCGCATCATAAAGTTGAATTTTAATACCTTTTGCACACTGTCGCTCAGGGCGACCTCTCTGCCATTGAGCAGCCTGAAACGGCCTTTGGAAATGCGAGTACCATACTGTCGCCATAACATTCTGTTGAGTTCATAAGCAATCATCCGGGGATTATCCTCCAGCATGGCATCCACGTAGAGCTCTACCTTATTGATTCGTTCCTTTTCGCTCATGAAGTGTTGCAGTTGTTTGATAGAGAGCACACTGCCTCCTTTATACACCGCTTGTTTGTAGTGATCCACTATCATGTAACCGTATGGTTTGTCCTTTGAACCAAAGAAGACGAGCGATACACCAAACTTCTTTTGCAAGATGTCTGATAGTTCACTGCGACAGGCAACCATGTTGCGATACTTTTTCATAACAGCCCCCAGTTGCCTACGACGTTTGTAGGTTTTCTTTTCATCAATAACAGAGAATTTTGCGGTCAAATCTTCCATTTCTATTTTTGTTCGTACCCGTCCGCCACGTGCAATTTCGAGGTTGCTGTCACGCTCAAAACATTCATAGCCCGACGACTCCATGATGGCTTTGAATTGTGTAAGCGAATTGAAATTGTAACTAAGGGCCTCCTTCAAAAACAAGTCAGCACGCAATTTCTCATCTTCGCCAACAATTTTGTTGATGGCCTCCTGCGAGCGGATGCGCTCGTGGTTGTGGTCTATTTTCTGACCATTGGGATTCACCCGGCTGGTGATGATGTGCAGGTGATTGTTGTCGGTGTCATTGTGCGCATAGATAAGAAGCGGCTGCCCCTCATCATCATAGTCCATTTCGTGAAGATACTGGTGGGCAATATCCAAAAGTTGCTCTTGAGAATATTCATGTCCCCAGCAGGAGATGGCCACATGGAACTGAGCCTTGCGGATATGCTCGTTTCTTGCCGAATAATCAATCAAGTATTGTTGCAGCTGTTCGGGAGTGTAGCCATCAGCAGCTCCCACATAACCGAAGTTCTTCATCTCAAGGAGTACTGCCTGGCCTTTGGCAACTTTTCGCTCGTTGTACTCGACGGCATGGAAATTTGTGCTGGAGGGGAGTATGGTTGCTATCATCGTTTTCTTGTGTTTTTGCGTTATCTTGAGAAGATGGAAACGGTAAATCGGTATTTACCGATGACGGCTTTCCGCTTTATCGTGTTAATCGTTTGACTATTTGATGCTGTTCCTGTTTTATCGCTGTTAAGAGCTTTTGCAGTTCCATGATTTGAGGGTAAAGCACTTTCTCAAAATAGGGAAGTGTCAGCTCATTGGCTATCGCCAGTTCGTTGGCACGCTTGACCACCTGGTTGAAGTTGCCGCCCATCCATGCCAAGTCCTGCTGATACTTCTTGTAAAGGGCTGTCATCTCGTTGAGCGCAGCTATCTTCCGCTTTGTTCCCGTGTCGTCAAATTGTTTGATGGCATCCCATATCATACTGCTTACCGTCTTGTAGTTGGCCGCTTTCTGCTTAATCAGTTCGGCATCCTGTGCTGAAATCCTTATCCAGAGTCTTTTCGTTTTCCGTTCCATATTCTTCTGATTATATTCTGAGTTGCGAAGAATCATCCCCAACTTGACAGAGTTGGCAAGTCACTTTTGTCCGCACAAAAGTACAACTTGCTACCCAAACTCCGTAAGGGAAATGTAGTCCCGCCACCTGCTTGTCTGTAATAAAGTTAGCAAGAAATGATGAGTTGCAATGTCCCTCGCCCTTTTTTCAATAAAAGAGTTTTCGTGAAATTGGGATATCGAAATCCCGATTTGTCGATATTGGGATAAACCGAAGTCACGAGTCCGTTGCTTCGAGAAAAGCCGAAAAGCCGAAGCCGTGAAATCGTGACATTACGAGAATATATAACCACTAAAAACTACTGATTATCAATGTTTTAGATTGCGTTTTGCTTGTTTTTCTCAGTTATTTTTCGTACCTTTAGTAAAACTAATAATGTTTTAAGATGCAAGTGTTTCTCTTCGTATATATCATGGTCAGGGCCATCTTCCAGCTGTTAGGTTGGATGATTAAAGCCTTTTTGTATGTCTTGTGGATGATTTTTGGTGGCATCGCTTACCTGGTGAATTATCTGATAGAACGCAAAACATAAAGCCATGCCTCGAAGGAGAGGTATGGCTCTATGTGGGTGTGTCAATAAATCATCTGATTGCTCGCTGAAGATTCTCAGCGTGCCGTTCTATCGTGGTCTTTAGTACTTTAGCGTAGATTTGTGTAGTCCGGATGTTCTTGTGTCCGAGCATACGCGATACATTCTCAATAGGTATGTCATGTGCGAGAGCCAATGTTGCGAAAGAGTGCCTGGCAACATGAAAAGTCAGCGGCTTGTTCAACTTCAGGGCTGTCTCGATGAGGTGAAGAAAGTCATTTGCCTTCTGATTGGAAATCTTAGGAAGGACAAACTTGTACTTCTTTAGCACTTCCATGGCTGGTCCCAGGATAGGGGTGAAAAACTTTGATGCAGTCTTGATACGGCTTCCATCTATGTAATACAACTTTCCCTGCTGTTCTGTCATTTTCTCAAAATCAAAGGCCTGCACATCACAATAGGCCAGCCCAGTGTATGCAGAAAAGACGAACAGGTCTCGAACCTTATCTAATTTTTCGTCCAACTTAATCTTTCTCAACTTTTGTAGCTCAGCCTCTGTCAGAGGCTCTCTTTCCTTGCATTCTCCACGCTTGAATTTGACCTGGGTATATGGATCTACCCCAATCTTACCCTCAATATATAATAGGTGAGAATACTTTTTCAGATGTTTGTGATAGGTATGTATTCCGACATCTGATCGCGTACCGTCGTGTAGCCATTCATCAAAAGCCACCAGATTGTTGCTTGTCAGGTCTGTCAGCTTCTGAATCTTGCCAAATCTCTTCAATGCGTCCAGCGTGCATTGCTTGTGTTTTCGAGTACCCTCACTAATATCTTCAGCCTCGATATGCTCTTTCATGTATTCTATGAGGTTGATGGAAGGTTGAACTTTCACCTTGTACTTTGTGGGGGCTATCTTCTTAGGAGAGGAAATGAAGGTAGGCCGTTGTTCTGCACCATAATAATAAGCATCAAAAGTGGCAATTGTCATTTCATTGCCCAGTAGCTCCATAGCTCCGACAATCTGTTCACACTTTCTTCGCTCGGCTTTCACCTGTGGTGAGGAAGCAAATTTTTCCCACTTTTCAGCAGGGAAGTCACCTAAAGAAATGTACTTGCGTTCAGTCCTGCCAAGATAGATGCGTAATTCTACCTTGCCAGAGCCACGTTTCTCTACTTGTTTCTTTCGGTCAAAAATAACCGTTACATTCTCTTTTAGCATAATTTAACTAATTAAATCGACTAAAGGAGTAATTTTGGGGTCATCATGTACAAGTGGTAACACATTTTTGGGGGGTGGTAACACATATTGGTAACACATTTTGTTCCCGATAGGGCTTTTTAATTCCCGTTACGTCCTGTTAGCCGCAGGTTCAACATTTAGCATAACTTCCTCTAAATGTGCTATTTAGCTAACAAGCGGCTTGTATAAACGGAAAAGAGGACTTCATAGCTGAAATCCTCTTTTTTAGTACTTTGTGATCCGCATGGGGTTCGAACCCATGACCCCAACATTAAAAGTGTTGTGCTCTACCAACTGAGCTAGCGGATCGATACCCAACTTATATTCGATAAGCGGGTGCAAAGGTAATGAGTTTTTTTGTAAATACCAAACAAATATTTATTTTTTTACTTTGATAAATTTATAAAGAATCAAACGTAGAGTCCAACAGCAAATGCAGACTTATGTGAAGAATCCAACGTACAGCCAATGGCAGAATCAAATCATCTTGTTTGATTCTGCCATGATTCGTGTGCCCCGTCAGCTATCTGTAAGGATGCAGACGAAGAGGTGGTAGGGCTATTCTATGACCGCTGCCCATCCGCCATTCTTCGACATCTTCACGTCTACGGTTGACCCGCTGGTCACGGAGGCCTCATCTATGCGGTAATCCATGGCTTGATAGTCCGCGTTCATACCATCCTTAAAGGCCTTCATCCGGTAAATTCTGCCGGCATCGAGGAAGCTCAGATCAAGATGGAATTCTCGCTCCTGCTCTCCATTGCAAATGCCGCCTACAAACCATTTGGAGCCCTTGCGCTTAGCCACGATGACATACTTACCAACTTCGGCGGCGAGGCATCGAGTTTCATCCCACGTCGTGGGCACGGACGTGATGTATTTCGTACATTCGTCGTTTTTATAATACAATGTAGGGTTGTCGGCCAACATCTGCACACCACTTTCAAACACCACATAGAGTGCCATCTGATAGGCTCGCGTACCTATTGAGCCGGAGTTTGGACGGTCGGCTCGATACTGCTTAGGCTGATAATTGTTCATGGCCCCGGGCGTGTAGTCCATAGCTCCAACTGCGTTGCGTATGAAGGGGAAGTAGAGTGAGTTGTCCGGACGACAGCCACCCATCTGCTCCATGCCGCGAACGCCCTCATACGAGATGAGATTCGGATATTCGTATTCCAGACCGGCAGGCGTGAACGAGCCGTGGAAGTCCACCAGCAGTTTGTATTTGGCTGCTTCGCGGGCCACACGCTTGTAATAATTCACCATCCACTGGTCGCTATGGTCCATAAAATCAATTTTCACGCCAGCCACACCCCACGAGGCGTAGGTCTTGAACACATCCATGTGTTGCTCCACCGTGAGCCAGGGCAGCCAGAGCAAGATGCCAACTCCTTTGCTCTTGCCGTATGCAATGAGTTTCTTCAGTTGCAGTTCCGGCTTCTCCGTGAATGGGTCGCGCGTGCTCTTGGCCCACCCCTCATCCAGCAAGATATATTCCACACCATAGGTCGAAGCGAAGTCGATGAAATATTTATAGGTGGCATAATTGTTGCCGGCCTTGAAGTCCACATCAGGACCATAAGGGGTGGCACCGTTCCACCATTCCCAACTCACCTGACCCGGCTTAATCCATGAAGCATCTTTCAAAATCGGCCGACGGGCCATAACCACAGGCAGAGTCTGCTCCACCAGTCCCTTGGAATCTGTCAATACGGCCCAGCGCCAAGGCAGCGTGCGGGTGCCCGAAGTGCGCGAAATAAAATTTTCCTCACTCACAATACGCTCTCCGCGGTCGCCGTGTGGCTCCCATTGGGCCGGAGCCTTAGGGAATTCAGCGTTGATGGCCGACGCGCTGGCACGGAGAAACATACGCGGATAGTCGTCCACGTCGCTTTCGCCAATGAGCAACTGCTCGTCAGCGCTCCCCGACAGCAGTGCGGGAACGGTGGCCAACTTTTTTTCGGCTTTCCATTCGCTCAGAGGCTTGTGCTGGTAAAGCTCCTCATAGGCGGTGTTGAAACTGCCCGTTTGCTGATAATGACAAGTGGGATTGCCGACGGGGTTTAGCGCCATCGTCTCATTATCAATCTCCACCGTTCCCTTTCTCGCCAACACGAAGCGATGGGCCACTCCGTCGTTCATCACCCGCAACTGCAGGCTGACTTTGTTTTTCAGCCCAACCGTCACCTCGTTATACTCGTTAGTGATGGTTGAATACTTCAGGGGCACGACGGGACGCACGGTCTCGTTGCCCTTGCGCCGCTTCGCCCCGGAAAGTTTCACGGCCGGTCCGTATTTCCTACCGTCGACAGTCAGCGAGAGGTTGGACACATCATAGATATGTCTACCATTCTTATATACTGAATAGCTAAGCCCATTGGCATTATTCAGTTCAACCTTTGTTTTACCATCAGGAGAAGACACCGTAACCGACTTTGCCGTTGATGTCAGTGTTGAAAGACTCATCCAAAGGATGACTGCCAAGTTTAGGATGCTGTTATTTCTCATTTTCGATAATCATTTAATATTTTGTTTCATCTGCCCCCACAAGGTCGGGGGAGGTCAGTTCCCGTCGTCTTATTATTATTTTACGTATTTACGGATAGCTTTCTGGACTAGCGGCTCCATGATGTCGTATCCCTTGCCCGTCGGATGGGTGCCGTCCTTGGTGTACTGGGGATTGAGCGATTTCTCCGGACCACTCACCAGTGCCGAGTAATAATCCACATAAGCGATTTTGTTGCGCTTGGCGTAAGCCTCGAGACGGGCGTTCAGCCGTGAAATCTTGCCCTGTACATCGGGCAGGTTGGGTCTCCATCCGTACTTCGAGGAAGGGAGCACCGAGGTCATGATGACTTTGATTTTATGGGCCCGAGCCAGCTCCACCATCGTGAGAATGTTTCCATAGGTAACATCTTCGTTGTAAGCATAGTTGTTCTCGGCAATGTCATTGGTACCACCGTTAATCACCACCACCTTCGGTTTGAGATTAATCACGTCCTCGCGGAAGCGCACCAGATACTGATAGGTGGTCTGCCCGCTGATTCCACGACAAATATAATGATTGTCACGGAAGAAATCCGGGTGATTGGCTTTCCAAAGCTCTGTGATGGAGTTGCCTAAAAAGACAACCCGACGGCCATCATTGGGCTGACTGGCCAGTTCTCTGTTTTCAGCGGCATACTTACCAATGTTGCCCCAGTCATTCTGTGCACTTGCAACTGTTGCGGAAAAGAGCAACAGCATCCCTAAAAATAGTTGTTTCATTTGGTTTTTATATGGTTATTTTGTGTTGTTTCGCACTTATACTATGCAAAAGTAAGAAAAACTAAGAGGATAGTGTGTACGAATAATTGCAAGACTTGTATAAAATAGGGACGCGTTCCCTCTTGACACGTTTTTATCATCCCATCCCCTACTCTTCCTGTCTGTCTTCGCCTTTTATCTTTGGCGATACCGCCCTAAACTCCTCCTGGGAAATCCCATTCATGAACAGGCTTACCTCAAAAGCGATGGTGCAAGCTCATCGCCTCGTTAATGTTGCATTACTTAAAAAGTTAGAACAAAACAGCCGTGCTCTTTCCAATTAGAAGTGCAAAACTTTCGCATGTTTAGAACTATGGAAAACACCGCGGAGGTTTGTCTCACGGCTGGAGGCGTGAAGCCGACTCAGCAGAACCTTATTTTGAATATGCTGCAGGCATGGACGTACGGCTCGTACATCCGCCTACCATAATGATAATATCGAGGCCGTCAAACTGGGCAGGCGATTAGCGGACGCGCGAGCCGTACGTTCCTACCAGGGCACATGACTTATGCGTCTTTAGAAGCGAATTAAATACACGACTATTTAATTCCGTTAATGAAGTAAATGCAATAATAAGATTGTGTTCCCCCATCTTTTTCCTACTGAAGCGTTTTAGTTACTTTGGCGAGAATTTATTTCTGATTTTATAGAGGAAAAATACACAATAAGAGTGTTACTACAAAAAGATTTTTGCACTTGCTTATGGAATCCACACTGTAGAGACCAAATGTTAAAGTATCGAAAAATTTTGAAGTCCCCTTTTAGTTCCTCGTCAATTTATCTACCTTTGCACAAAATCAATTTATCTAAAGTTATTTTTGTATCATGGTAGCTTACTTTAAGCTACTAACTTTACCACTTCCGTGAAAAAATACATATTCTATAATTTGTAAAGAGATGATTAAAAAATTACTTTTTTGCTTGGTGGCATTCTTGGCTGTTTTGCCACAAACGCTGAGTGCCCAAGAATTACCCAAACGCTACAAATGGCCTGGTGTAAAACTTTATAAATATGCCTATCCAGGTGATGTTGGTGCCATTGATACACAATATTTTTTGAAACAGGCAGGTAAAAACCAAAATGAAACCATCACCAACCTCAACACGCTGTTTTTGGTCAACCTCAAGGCTTGGGAACTAAACGAATATCGTTGTTTCTTCAACCAGGGAGGTCACTGGGGCGTGGAAGGCGAATTGCAGGAAATAGGCATTCCACTGTTTCTGCAAGAAAATAAGAAAATGTATGGAGATAACCATGAACTTACCATCCATATCAGCGACGACACAAGTGATGGGGCACGCAACCATGTTTCTTATTTATACAAAACCCAATCGAAAAATCCCGATGAGTGTGGAATTATCATAGACCGAACCAAAAATGAAACATGGCCGGCACAAGGTAACACTACATGGCATGTACGCATGGTGAATAGCGGTACAATGTACGGCAAGGATATAGACTGTTTTGAGCTGTACACGAAAGGACCAGATGGAGATTATTGGATGGAATGGTCCGGATTTGACATGCCAGACACAGATCCGCGCAAATTTATCATTACACCTGTAAAAAGGACCAATGCTGCAACTGTTAAAGATGAGGATCTTTGGATTTTCGTCACCAAGCAAGACGTAATCGACCGCTTTGAGAAAGAACCCGCCAGCTATACCGACGTTGCCGACTGCTCATTCTACATCGATGACCCAGACTTCGACCGCAACAACGGAAAACAGAGTAGTTGGAATTTAGAAAAGCTCGGTGAACAAACCGAAATCAACATCAACAACAAGGCCTATTGCACAGACTCTAATAATGAACCGAAATTTGGAGCCTCGGGATTGGATGCTGCCATCACGGAGTACGACCAAAAATTCTGCTCGTCCAATATCGGCGATAAACCCTACTACAACATTCCCTACGGCGCTTTCTTCAATGCCGAAATCAAGAACGGGCCAGGCTGCATCAAGCAAGAAATCAATGAAGGTGTGGTAAAAGCCGGATGGTACATGGTGACCTGCCAGGGATTCTATCGTCCGGGAAACAACTCACAGGTGCAAAACGCCTATCTTTATGTGAAAGGATTGTCTGATGGAGCAACGCCCATGGGACAATACAACAAGGCTTACCTGCCTTTGTACGATTGGGATAGTTATAATGGGAAGCGGCCAACAAACCTTACGGAATCGGGTATTGCTTTTGCCGAAAATCGCGAAAACTACAGTGTGAAAGTGCCCATCTGGATACCCAAAGGTGGCAAAATCGAGTTTGGCGTGAAATTAGAAAATTCTACCGGCTCGGCTGACGAGTGGGTCGCAGTGGACAATATGCACCTTAAATATTTGGGCGACGACTACCTGATCTCCGAAAACGCGCTTGAGCGTGAGTTCAATTATCAGTGGCAACAAAAGCAATATCAAACCATGGTTTTGGAGCGTCAGTTCCAAATGGGCAAGTGGTGCTCGCTGGTGCTCCCTGTGGATGTTAACCGCGACCAACTGGTAACGGCTTTCGGCAATGATGTGCAGTTAGCTGAACTGCAAGGCGTGAGCGATGACGGCAAAACCATTCAGTTTAAGACGATTAACGTGCGCGAATTATCATGGGAAGAGCTTGCCATCAAGAAAGGTAAGCCTTATCTCATCAAACTCAATAATCCAGGAATACCCAACAATACCACGAGCAGAGCGCAACCCAGGACATGGACAACCTACGGAGGTAATTCGATTGACACAAGAGAATACACCCCTACAGCACCGTTGTATATCTTCCCGGCCATGAGCTATGACATCGAAACGATGCCGGGAAAACAGGATTATATACCTAACAATATGGGTAATGGTATCAAAAGCATCTCTTCGTTCTACAACTACGATGGCACCTCGACGTTATTGAACGGCTCTACGGCCTCAAAGGTTTTTGCAAGCGAGAATACTTACACCTACGTGATGAACGATGGCAACCTCACACGTTACCGCCGCCCGTTTAAGCTGAAAGGACTGCGCTGGTGGCTCGACTTCAAGGAAGCAATCAATGGCGGCAATGCAAAGATCGGATTCGTCAGCGATGATGTTGTGATTAATGGCATTCAGACCATCGACAACGATGAAATTGAAAACCACAAAGTGACGGGTATCTACACCCTTGACGGGCGCAAGATAAACTGCAATGATACGAAACAACTGCAAAAAGGTGTTTATATCGTAAACGGCAAAAAGATAATAGTCAAATAGCGTCTAAAATAATTTATATAAAAGAGAAAGCGATGAAAAAGAGATATGAAACTCCGGGTGTAGAAAAAATATTCGTAATGCCTGAATGCAGCTTGATGGAACCTTCAAACTGGAAAGTGGGCGACGGCGACACAATCGGTATCGGGGAAGGCGGAGACGAAGATCCTACCGGAGCAAAAAAACATAGTTTTAATGACATGTATGATTTAGAGTCGGAAAACATTCCATTTGAATAAATAAATCTGCAAACTATCAAAAGAGGGTGTGTTAAAATGTGATATGAACCCTGAAAGTTGGACGTGAATTTAAATTTGATTATTCAATACTCTATAGTAGTGAGCTCGGTATTGTTCCGGGCTCATTCCTTTTAATCTAAGTTTAATTCTTTTCGTATTATACCAAGCAATATATATCTTTAGTTCATTCTCAAATCTGTCAAGGCTTTCGAAGTGGTTTACATACAATAATTCATTCTTCATCAACCCGAAGAAGCTCTCCATCATAGAGTTGTCTAGACAGTTTCCTTTACGAGACATGCTTTGTATAACCCCATTATTCTTCAGTATCTTTTGATATTGTGTATGCTGATAATGCCACCCCTGATCTGAGTGCAGCAACAGCCCATCAAGGTTCTTATGCA
>JBMNUU010000050.1:0-14068 GCA_050946435.1 Prevotella sp. | reverse complement strand
CGTAGCACCAAGTTAAGTGAAAATCCTGACATATGCAAGTCTTTCCAAACAAATGTTTGTCAAGGACTTGCATTTATAACAAATAATTAAGCTGCGAATTTAAGGATAATAGTAAAATATGGGAATGCGATAGTAGAACTGTCGTTGCTTGAAGGCATACCCGGATTTGAAACGGGCCGATAGCTCGCTGTTTTCATTGAATTGATAGATGCCACGGACGTCAAATTTATAGGTGAAGCCGCGACGATGGTCGTAGCCCATATAGAGGGGATTGAGAATGGGGTTGAGGCGGATGTAGCCCTGATTGTTTATCCCGAAATGAGTCTTCATGCGGTTGAATACGTTGTCCCCTATGGTTTCCCAGAGCTTGTTTCTTTTCAAGTTTTTCTTAGACGGGTCTTTTTCATCAAGATTATGAATGGAGTCGCGCTCCCTCTGCTTGGCAAACATGGCCTCGTACAGTTTCTGTGAATACTGGTCGATGGTGTCGGGGCGCACGAAGCTCATCTTTTCGTAGTCGTTTTCGTTTCCAATGCTGTCGTCGGGCAACACCTGCGGCATATTGTAATAGGCGACGAGGTCTCCTCTCACCTCGTTTCGTATGAACCGGAAACGGGTGCGGAGTTCGCATTTTTCGGGAGTCAGAGTATGGTATCCCTTCTTGCCCATATATAATGTGAGCCGGAAATTTATCATGTCGTACTCCCCGGAAAATGAACATCGCAGGATTCTTCCGGATATGGGGTCTACCAGAGCGTCACCTTTGACAATCTGAGTGTTGTTGCGTTTGGGTCTGTAGGTTATGTGTATCGTCCCCTCACGAAGGGTGTCTACGGTGTAATGGTAGAAAATCCTGTTTTTGCGGTTGAAAGGAGAGAGGAGGTTGTCTTCAATAATCGTTTCGCTATAGATTTGGGGCGTGAGGTATTTGTCGAAAACCCGCATGGCATGATGCCGACGTGGAACAGTGGTGGTGCGGAGCAAAGGCTCAAACTTGTAGTCGCCGAAGTGGTATGTGGTGATGCGGCTGTAGGTTTCGCCAACGTATTCCCGCTCAACACTATGTGCAATGGCATAGACCGAGGGGACGAGCAACAGCGTGAAATTCTTGCGTACCACATTGAGCTTGAAACGGGTGTATGCGTATGATTTTTGTTCCTCAGAGATTGTCGTGTCAACAGTTGAGGCGTATTGATAAATGCGCTCGATGATATCCACACGGGAAGCCGTCTCTGCCATCATAGGCAGAAAAACATTTGAGATTAGGCATATCATCAAAAGATATCGCTTCATGATACAACTCTATTTCAAGGGGCGAATTGACACGGTTTGCAATATTCGTGATTTTTATTGATATATGCAAGAAAACAAGTGCTAAAGTGCAAGAGGCGTTTCGATAATTATTGTCTTGAGAAATATTGAAGCAATAGTATTATCTATTCTGATTTTTATTTACAAAGAGCCTATTATGCTTCGCATATTCAAAAATAGTTTAGCTTTGGTTTGAAATACGCAGAATTTTTGAATATTCGTAATGGATTAATAATCAGAGAGTACTGAAAATGTGCTCCTAAGTTTCGTATTTTATGACTTGCGGTTGACTATCTAATGGCATGGCGGATACGCCCTAACCGCACTGTGACGGGGGCTCTTTCGCACTGCCGTTAAGGCCGCATCATGTTATGATGAGATACCAACCGCACGATCTCTGCAATTTTTGTATTTCTCGGGTCTGTCGTGACGATAAAAACATAGTGCTTTTTCTTCCAGATGCTTCGAAAATAATGATTGGAAAATCGTTATTAATTTTTTACATATATTGTCGGAAAAGACAACCATATCGAATCTGGAAGCTATGAACAACAAATTGTATTGAAACATAGGTAATCAAAAATCCACAAAACCCGAATGGGCTTTGTGGATTTAATAGGAATGCACCTTGCATTTCTGTGATGGTTTTCAGGTGCAAGATTTTGATTTCTTGAGGACTTAGTAGGCGCGCGCAATGATGACACGGCATTTAGCGGGTTTACCGCTCACCATGTCCACCCCCTCGGTCTGCTCTACGCCAAACGGCACGCAACGAATGGTGGCCTGAGTGTCTTCCTTGATTTTAGCCTCGGTCTCGGCAGTGCCGTCCCAGTGGCAAAGGAAGAATCCGCCGTTTTTGATGCGCTCTTTGAATTCATCGTAGTTGTCACATTCGTAGATGTGTTCATCGCGATATTTGCGGGCTTTCTCGTAGATGTTTTTCTGGATGTCGTCGAGCAGGGCCTGCACGTGTTCCACGATGCCGTCGAACGAAAGGTTCTCTTTCTCCAGCGTGTCGCGTCGCATAACCTCAATAGTGTTGTTTAACAAGTCGCGTCCACCCATCACAAGTCGTACGGGCACGCCTTTGAGCTCATAGTCAGCAAACTTAAAGCCCGGTCGCTTGTTGTCGGAATCGTCGTATTTCACACTGATACCCAGTGATGTGAGCTTGTCGATGACGGGCTTGAGCTTGTCTGATATGGCTTTGAGCTGCTCGTCATTTTTGCTGATGGGCACAATGACCACCTGGATGGGGGCGAGCTTTGGAGGAAGCACGAGACCGTTGTCGTCGGAGTGTACCATGATGAGAGCACCCATCAGTCGGGTGGATACGCCCCAGCTCGTGGCCCAGACATACTCGGGCTTGTTCTCCTTATTGAGGAAAGTTACGTCGAAACTTTTGGCGAAATTCTGGCCCAAGAAGTGGCTTGTACCGCTCTGCAGCGCCTTGCCGTCTTGCATCATGGCCTCTATGGTGTAGGTGTCGAGGGCTCCGGCAAAACGCTCGGTCTCACTCTTTACGCCCTGGATCACCGGTACTCCCATCCAATTCTCAACAAAATCGGCATACACCTTGAGCATCTTGCGGGCTTCTTCTTGTGCTTCCTGCTCTGTGGCGTGGGCAGTGTGTCCCTCTTGCCACAGGAACTCTGAGGTGCGGAGGAAAGGCCGTGTGCGCATCTCCCAACGCATCACGTTGCACCATTGGTTGCAGAGGATGGGGAGGTCGCGATAAGACTGAATCCAGTTTTTGTAGGTATTCCATATCATGGTCTCCGATGTAGGGCGGATGATGAGTTCCTCGTCCAGCTTGGCTTCGGGGTCTACCTCTATGCCTTTGCCATCCTCGGTGCCCTTGAGACGGTAATGAGTCACAACGGCGCTCTCTTTGGCAAAGCCTGCAACGTGCTCGGCCTCTTTGGCAAAAAAGCTCTTGGGGATGAGGAGGGGGAAGTAGGCATTCTTCACTCCGGTGGCCTTGAACATGCCATCAAGGGCAGCCTGCATCTTTTCCCATATAGCATAGCCGTAAGGTTTGATAATCATACATCCGCGCACGGGTGACGTCTCGGCAAGGTCTGCCTTCATGACCAAGTCGTTATACCACTGACTGTAGTTGTCTGCACGCTTGGTTAAATCCTTTAATTCTTTAGCCATTTTATGTTTTCGTCTAAATGTTTTTATTTACATATAGGGAAATTCCTATCAAAAAGTAGGTATTTCCCTTGATTACAACTGTTATGTTTGCTTAACTTTGTCGCAAAGTTACTAAAAAAAACAATGATAATAAGGTTTCCTTATAAAAAAGAATTAACTTTGCAGTAGACAATTTAAATAAAGATAGGATTATGAAAAGTGTAAAGATTGCAACAATGGGTTTGTGTATGCTTGCTGTTTGCAGCTGCTCAACCAAGAAAGGTACAGGTGCATTGATTGGCACAGGTGCAGGAACTGTAGTGGGTGGTATTATCGGTAAGATAGCCGGAAACACAGCGGTAGGTGCTGCTATTGGTGGTGCCGTAGGTGCCGGAGCTGGTGCAATCATCGGTAATCATATGGACAAAGTGGCCGCAGAGACCGCTGCACAAGTAGAAAACGCTAAGGTGGAAGAGGTGACCGACGCCAATGGTCTGAAGGCTGTGAAGGTGACGTTCGACTCGGGCATCTTGTTCCGTACCAACCAGTCTACTCTGAACACGACCAGCAAGAACGAACTGGCCAGATTCTCCAATGTGTTGAAGAACAATGCAGACTGCCATGTAGACATCTACGGATACACCGACCGTTCAGGTAACGACGCTATCAATATTCCTTTGAGCCAGAAGCGTGCACAGAGCGTAGCCAATTATTTGTCTTCGTGTGGTGTGAGCGGTTCACAGATGCAGAATATTGTAGGCAAGGGTAGTCAGGACGAGATAGAAGACAAGAGAGTGTCTCAGATCAACCGCCGCGTGGAGGTTTATCTCTATGCCTCTCCGGCAATGGTAGAGGCTGCTAATGCTGGTACGCTTAATTAAGAGAACAGTATTCATATTAGAATATCAAAAATCTATAAATAGGGGATGTGGGCGAAAGGCCTGCATCCCCCTTTTGGCATGAAATTATTGAGAAATTTCATCAAGTGGACCTTGAGCTTGTTTTTTGCCTCAACGATTTTGGTTGTGGTGGCTTATAGGTTTATTCCTGTCTATGTAACGCCGCTGATGGTCATTCGATGTTTTGAGAATGGTAATCTCACGATGCACCATCATTGGGTGGCGCTCGAAGATATGTCGCGTCATATGCCTGTGGCAGTGATGGCGGGTGAAGACGCACGCTTCTTGCTGCATCACGGTTTCGACTTTGAAGCCATTGGGACGGCAGCCAAGCGCAATATAAAGAATAAGGGAGGTAAGAAATATGGGGCCAGCACGATTAGTCAGCAAACGGCGAAAAATGTGTTTTTGTGGCCGGGTCGGTCGTGGGTGAGAAAGGGCTTTGAGGCCTATTTCACTACGCTCATCGAGATAGCTTGGAGCAAACAGCGCATCATGGAGGTCTACCTCAACTCCATTGAGATGGGCGACGGCATCTATGGCGTGGACGCATGTGCGAAATACAATTTCGGCAAGAGGGCTGGGGAGCTCACCCGAAGCGAGTGTGCGTTAATTGCTGCCACGTTGCCTAATCCGAGACGATACTCCTCGAAAACACCGAGTGGGTATATGCGGTTGCGCCAGCGTCGGATAATGGCCAATATGAGATATATCCCTTCTTTTCCCAAGGAGGGAGAGGATTATGATCCACGCACTGCTGTGGGAACAATCTATAAATAATAAAACTATGGGGAAGTTGGATAGTTGGGGTAATACCATGCTGCAAAATAGGATAGATGGTGTAGATGCTCCAACGATTCGACCTTCAAATTAAACGATAACAATGCAGACAGAACAGGAACTCCTTGCCCAACTCAATGACAGCCAGCGCGAGGCCGTGGAATATTGTGACGGCCCCCAACTGGTTATTGCTGGTGCGGGGTCGGGAAAGACGCGTGTACTCACCTACAAAATAGCATGGCTTCTGGAGCATTACGACATGAAGCCCTGGAATATTCTTGCTCTTACGTTTACCAATAAGGCTGCCAAGGAAATGAAGCAGCGCATCGGACAGTTGGTGGGCGAAGAACGGGCACGATACTTGCAGATGGGAACGTTCCATTCCGTGTTTTCCCGAATACTGCGTGTGGAGGCTGAGAGCATCGGCTACAATTCTGACTTCACCATTTATGATGAGACAGATTCACGGTCGCTGATTAAGAATATCGTGAAGTCTATGGGGCTTGACGACAAGACTTACAAGCCGGCCTCGGTACATTCGGCTATTTCGATGGCCAAGAACAGGCTCTGTATGCCGAGCCAGTATGCTGAGGATGGTGATTTGAGAAGTCGTGACCGGCATCGCAATATGCCCGAAACGTTCAAGATATATGCGACTTATCAACAGCGGCTGCGCCAGGCCAATGCGATGGATTTTGACGATTTGCTGGTGATTACCTATCGGATGTTGAGACAAGACGAGGCTCTTCGAAAGAAATATGCTGAGCGATTTCAGTATGTCTTGGTAGACGAGTATCAAGATACTAACTTTGCCCAACAGCAGATAGTGACGTTGTTGACCGAGGGACACCGTCGGATATGTGTCGTGGGAGACGATTATCAGAGCATTTATGCGTTTCGTGGGGCAAAGATAGACAATATACTGAATTTCAATAGAATATACCCAGAGTCTAAGCTCTTTAAATTGGAGCAGAACTATCGTTCTACACAGTTTATTGTTGCTGCCGCTAATTCGCTGATGAAACATAATTCCAGACAGATTCCCAAGGAAGTTTACAGCAAGAATGAAGAAGGAGAAAAGCTGACCGTTTTTGAGACCATATCGGATAAACGGGAGGCGGCGATGGTGTGTCGCGAAATCAAACGCATTAAAAGTCAGGAGAATTGCCGATGGAGTGACTTTGCCATTTTGTATCGCACAAATGCACAAAGTCGGACGTTTGAGGAGGAAATGCGTAAGCCTGAAGTGGGTATGGGGAAATGTTACCGCATTTATGGAGGCTTGAGCTTCTATCAACGCAAGGAAATCAAGGACGTGATAGCCTATTTCCGAATGGTCGTCAATCCCGACGACGAGGAGGCTTTTCGTCGAATCATCAATTATCCGACGCGCGGAATTGGCGCCACAACCTTACAGAAAATTATTAATACGGCCCAGCAACATAGCGTGAGCTTTTGGGAAATCGTGTGCAATCCGCTCAAATATCAGTTGGATGTGAACAGGGGAACGTTGGGAAAATTGTCAGCGTTCCATGCTTTGATAGATGGATTTATACAAAAGAGCAAATCGGCTGACGCCCTTGCCTTGGGAAATATGATTATCGAACAATCGGGCATCAAAGCCGATTTAGCTGCTGATAAAACGGCGGAAGGAGACGCCCGACGACAGAATATAGACGCGCTGGTGTCTGGTATAGCTGACTTTGTGCAAGGACAGCAGGAAGACGACCAAGGTGAATACGTGGGGCTGGGCGATTATCTTTCGACTGTTTCACTGATGACGGATATGGATTCAGATGAAGGCTCTGATGATAAACTGACGATGATGACCATCCATTCGGCCAAAGGACTGGAATTCCCTACGGTTTTTGTCGTAGGGATGGAGGAGAATATCTTTCCAAGTATGATGTCTGTCGGAACGCCAAAGGAACTGGAGGAGGAGCGGAGACTGCTTTACGTGGCTATCACACGTGCCGAAAAACATTGTTATCTCACTTGGGCGCATTCTCGATGGCAGTATGGCAAGATGGACAGTTTCGTTAATCCGAGCCGATTCCTCAATGATATCGACCAGAAATATATCACAGTCAGAACGGAGAGTGGACGCTCGTCTAATCGCTGGTTTGATGATGACGGGCCTGCTTACCGTCCATGGGACGATGATTATGAGCCCAATCGTCCATATACTGGGTCGAGAACATGGGGAGGAGAATATCGAAGGATGAGCAATAGAATGCAGAACTCGCGTCCGGTGGCAGGGCAGTTTATGGCTGATGCCAAGCCAAAGGAAACCGCCCCACATCGTCCCGAAAGGGCGGTAAATCCCTTTTCTCCCGGATTTGAACAGAAGCTGAAACAAGGTGGACGCTGGAAGCGCGTTTCGCGAGCAATGACCAATGGCGGCCGAGTTGCTTCTCCTTCGTCTGAAATGCCGGCAATGCATTCGGCATCAACCTCTGCCGCTTCGCAAGGAGCATCTTCGGGATTGCATGAGGGACAGATTATCGAACATCATCGCTTTGGCCGAGGTACTGTAGTTAAGGTGGAAGGTGTTGGTGAGAACGCCAAGGCTACGGTGGATTTTGATACCACAGGTCGGAAGCAGTTGTTGTTGAAGTTTGCGCGATTCAATGTGGTAGAGTAGGCCTTGTATCAAAACCGGAACGCCCTCCGAATGTCTTTGAATGACTTTCGGAGGGCGTTTCGTATTTAACATTGTATTAAAAGGCACTGAATGCTGTCTAATAGGCTTTTTAATGTTGCATCAAAGACTTTCGTCAACGGGCTTTTCAAGTTTCCGTTTCACTTTGGGCATACGTCTTTTGTTTTTCAACCATGCAGCCTTTCGCATTTCGTAGTCTTGCCTGTGCTTTTCTAAGAAATTGTCAGCCATTACCTAATTTTACTGTATATGATACTGATTTTAATGGGACTGTTGGTCTCAGTTCCTCTCATAAGCCGAGTACTGGTGAGCGACATATCGTTGCTTACCTTGTTCACTGTAGTTGTAGGTTTAGACCAAGCGGATGAGGAGGTTTGAGTAAAAGACAGCGCCACGGGTACCAAGACAACCTTATTCCAGTTTTCCGACTTGCCTTTGGAATTGTTCATCGCACTGATCAAGCCGGATATGTTATGAAAAATATAGCTGTTGTCGGCTGATTGCGTATTGCCATTGTATGCCCAGCTGGCGGCGTACGTAGTCTTATTGTCGTATAATTTGTTTTTCTCGAAGAATGAATATAGCGAGTCTTTGGGTACCATGAGAACATTCTGAGGTATGTCAAAAGCATATTCGCTGGTTACATTATTATTCAGTCGGGGCAGTGCTAATCTTGCGGAGACAATCGTGTCGGTCTCATGGCCTTGCAAGATGCTTTCCACCGGCAACGTCAATTCCGTGAATATTCCAGCCGGTGTCTTCAAGTAGGTGCAGCTTTCATCAGCTACAAGTTTACCGATGGTTTGCTTATCATTGGTAATCGTAGTTGTCTGCAACACCTCTTCTGTACCCCAAAATACGGCCACTTGATTGAGAATAGTGTCCTTGTACGCCGTTACCGATGTGCCACCTGACTTGTCAGTATAGGGGATTTTAACTCTATTCTTGAAATATACATTAAGTTGAGAGGTCTTGATCTTAGCCATATTACCTAACCCGCTCTTCAATTTGAAGAAGAAGCCCGGTACCACATTATTTCTGAAGGTAAAGGCGTTCTTAAAGTTTGACGGGTCATCGTAATACTTCTGGAGGACATAACTTCCATAATTGCTGTAAGTCTTGGCGCTCTTATCAGTATATTCTCCGTCAAGTTTAATGGTTATGTATGGCGTATATGTATTTGTGTCACGTTGCTCTTCTGGCACGTTATAATCGACGAGGTTGTATACTTTATCCTTTTTGAGACCTTCGTTTCTGATGTAACCATTGCTGATCGGGTCGAAATTGCTATAATACATACGATCCTCGTTCATGGTTTTGCCCATTTCGTAAGCCGTGAGCTTCATGCTCTGCTTATCGTCTCCATAGTAGCCGTCTATAAACAGCCTGATCTCGCACGAGTCAGCATGTATGGTTCCCTTGCTTCCAAATGTTTGGTTTCCGTCCGAATCGTAGGTTACCAGACTATCAAGAGCTGGGAAAGAGAAGTTCTCCAGATTATTGAATTGAGCCATGAAATCTCCTGTAATGTATGCGCCAGTCTCCGGATCTCTCACTTTTCCGAGATATCCAGTAACGTTGCGCGACAGAACGGAGTCCGCAGCGATAGAACGACTTACTACATCAAACGCGGCGGTTTGAATGGAAACTCCATCGTTGCCTTCTACTAACGATGTACCGATATTTTCTGTCGTGTCATCGCAGGCTGTAAAGGCGAGACAAGCGAAAGCTATGCTCACAAGAAACTTCGAGTTCATTATGCGGAGCGTGTAAAGTTTATGTACGTAAAAAAGAATATTTTTTAGTCTTCAGCAAGAATCTTGTTGTAGAACTCTTCGTAGGCCGAAGCATAGTCTTCTCCCGGATTTGCAAGGAAAGGCAGGTCCTTGGAAGTGGCATATTCGAGCAGTTTCTGGTTCAAGTTCTTTCCAGCTTCAATGATGCCGTCACTGTAATCAATCGCCATTTTGCCCAGTTCCATGAAGTCGAAATGTTCTGCATAAGGCTTGAGTAAATCCGCCTTGGCATTTCGGAATTCCACGCATCGTTTGAAATTATCTCCCAATGAGGTCTTCAGCTGGTCGTGGAAGAGCGAGGTTATCACTTTAGTCTTGGCAAAGGAGGGGTCTTCGTGGTAGGCCGTCTTGATATAAAGAGGCACTACGGCCGACATCCATCCTTGACAGTGCACAATATCCGGTGCCCAGCGTAGCTTCTTCACCGTTTCCAAAACGCCACGTGCAAAGAATATGGCTCGTTCTCCATTGTCCGGGTATTCAGTTCCACTTTCATCTTCTGTCATGGCCTTTCGACGCAGAAAGTAATCTTCATTATCGATAAAGTACACCTGGATTCTTGATACAGGGATACTTGCAACCTTGATGATTAACGGATGGTCGGTGTCATCAATAATCAGGTTCATACCTGATAGACGAATGACCTCGTGCAGCTGTCCTCTGCGTTCGTTGATGGATCCCCATTTTGGCATGAATGTGCGAATTTCAAACCCGCTTTCCTGCATACTTTGAGGGAGATCACGTCCCATGATTGACATTTCCGACTCCGGTACATAAGGAGCTATCTCCTGATTAATAAATAAAACCTTTTTTTTGACCATTGTACATCTATCCTAATATTAATATTTGTGTGCAAAGGTACAAAAATTTATTGTAAATACACCCGATTTTGCATCATTTCACACAAAACCGGATGTATTCCAACACATTTAGAAATCAAAACGAGATGCCATACCTAATGGTTTGTAATTTTCCAAACATGAGGTTTGCCTCTTGTTTTGATTGAATTATATTGACATTGTATGCCAATATCCATCGTCTTATTCTACGACTACGAGTGCATCGTCTTCCATCACACTCTGACCCACCTTAACACAGATGGCGGTAACTTTGCCGTCCTTTTCCGCTTCGATGTTATTGGCCATTTTCATGGCTTCGAGAACGAGAAGCGCATCGCCTGCCTTCACTTCGTCACCTACGTTGACATTGATGGCTGTGATGGTGCCCGGCAGCGGAGCCTTGATGGCATTGGCCGTGTTCACGTTGGCCGTAGAGGTCGTTGAGCCGTTGTCCTTGCTTTCTTCAGCCACAGGCTTGCCAAGTTCCACCTTTTTCTTTTCAGGCTCAGCGGGCTTTTCCATTTCCACTTCGAAAGCTTCTCCGTTTACCAAAACGTTGGCAACGTTCGTCTCTTCGTTGATGTCGTTGATTTCGACTTTATATTCCTTACCGGAGATGGTATATTTAAAATTTTTCATGTTCTTTTATGGTTTAGCGGTAAATGACAAGAACTTGGCATTCCACATCGTATGCTTAGGTTTGATGGTGATGTTGTCCGGTTCTTTATCATGAACGTTGTTGCCTTGATACTCATAGAGTGCCATGGCAATGGCTGCATATACATTTTTATCCATGTTGATTATTTCCTAATTCTACATTTCAACTACCAATTACATTGGCATACATCCGTGCTTCTTACTGGGCAGGCTCTGACGTTTGTTAGCCAGTTGTGCCAAGCCTCTGCAGATGCGGAAACGGGTGTTGCGCGGCTCGATAACATCATCGATGTATCCGAATTGTGCAGCTTGGTACGGATTGGCAAAAGTTTCGGTATATTCGTCTTCCTTTTCTGCGAGGAAGGCCTTTGCGTCTCCGCCTTCTTCCTTGATCTTCTTTGCCTCTTTGCCACAAAGCACGGCTACGGCTCCCGAGGCACCCATGACGGCAATCTCGGCGGTAGGCCATGCAAAGTTCAGGTCGGCACGGAGCTGCTTGCATCCCATTACGATGTGCGAGCCACCATAGCTCTTGCGCAGGTTAATGGTGATTTTTGGAACGGTGGCCTCACCGTAGGCATAGAGCAGCTGTGCGCCGTGCAGAATCACGGCATTGTACTCCTGACCGGTACCGGGCAGGAAACCGGGCACGTCTACGAGACTTACAATAGGGATATTGAAGGCATCGCAGAAGCGAACGAAGCGTGCTCCCTTGCGACTGGCGTTCACGTCGAGCACACCGGCATAGGCTGCGGGCTGGTTAGCCACAACTCCTACGCTCTGCCCGTTGAAGCGGGCAAAACCGGTGATGATGTTCTTGGCAAATTTGGGTTGCACCTCAAAGAACTCTCCATTATCGGTCACGGCGGTAATCACCTTGTACATATCGTATGCCTTGTTGGGGTCATCAGGCAAAATCTCGTTCAGCAAATCTTCTTTGCGATCTACCGGGTCGGAACATTCCACGCGTGGAGCTTCCTCGGTATTGTTGGACGGAATATAGCTCAGGAGCTTCTTCAGCATCTCCATAGCTTCCTCTTCCGTCTTGGCCGTAAAGCTGGTCACACCACTCTTGCTGGCGTGCACGCTGGCTCCTCCGAGATGTTCTGCGTCGATTTGCTCACCCGTGACGGTTTTCACTACCTTCGGACCGGTGAGGAACATATAACTGGTTCCCTCGGTCATGAGTACGAAGTCGGTCAATGCCGGAGAATAAACGGCACCGCCAGCACATGGTCCGAGGATAGCACTGATCTGTGGAATTACACCCGAAGCAAGGATGTTGCGCTCAAAAATTTCGCCATAACCGGCCAGAGCGGATATACCCTCCTGGATGCGGGCGCCTCCGGAGTCATTCATGCAAATCATCGGAGCACCGTTGCGCATGGCCATATCCATCACCTTGCATATTTTTTGGGCCATTGTCTCAGATAAAGAGCCGCCGTTCACGGTGAAGTCTTGAGCATATACATACACCAATCGGCCGTCTATAGTGGCTGAGCCTGCTACGACACCATCGCCCAGGAATCGTTTTTTCTCCATACCGAAATTATGGCAGCGGTGGAGTTTAAACATATCATACTCCTCGAAACTGTCCTTGTCTACAAGCATTTCGATGCGTTCGCGAGCAGTGTACTTGCCACGAGAGTGCTGCTTCTCGATGGCTTTTTCTCCACCTCCGAGACGAGCTTTCTCGCGTTTGGCAACAAGCTCTTTAATCTTTTCTGTTTGCTTACTCATAATTATATTTTGTTGTTCCTTTTGTATGTCTATAGATTGCAAAAGTACGAATAAAAATCGATATAGTTGTATTTACAACTTAAAATATTGTTATAGAATTATGGCAGATACTGCTACATAGAGTCTGCCGGCAGATGCAAAAGGGGTACATCTTAGGTCCTGTCCGGACTCTTCCTTATATTTTCAGCATAGCCTACATTGGTCTTTGGGGCAATGTGGTCAGAGTGTAAGGCAAGCCAATGGTGTTTTCCGTTGTTTTCAATTCTATCTAAACAGCGTCACGTTTTGCGCTTCGATGTTGATTATTTAAGGGTGCCGAGGAGCTTCGCATAGACTACGAATGAAAAAGAATTTTTGGGGTGTCGTTCGTGCTTTTTGCCGTCTTATTTTTAAGACGTTTCGCAAAGAAAGATTTACTGCACGTGACTCACGTGCAACGATTTGTTTATCAATTGTTTTGCATGTCTAGCCTGGCTATTTGGCTGTCGAATTCACGGATGCCCTTTAGCGTGCATAGTCCACGCAGATACAGCATGATTACATTACGGAAGATTTCTTTGGGAGCATAATGCTTATAAAGTTGGTTTTCCACAATGTAGTTTTTTGTACCGTCGCTTATCTTCAACAGAATCTCATAGTTGGCGTCTGGCCGGAAATACCCTTCCTCAACACCTTTCTGGAAAAATTGTAAAGCATTATGTTCGTGTCTTTCGCGTTTTTGTTTTATCCACGACATAATCTTCGGATACCGATGCAGTTCCGGTAAATAGGAGGGGTTTACACTCGAGAGATCGCTCATCTCCAGTCTATAAAATTCCAGTATGATATCAATTACATTTCGTTTGCCGTTGTCTGTGTACGCCTGCATTTGTCGGTCAAAGTTTTTCTGATTTTCCTTGACGCTCTCCAATAGCAACTGTTCTTTATTTTCGTAAATCTCATACATGGTGCGTTTGGAAATGGAAAGGATGCCGGCTATGTCGTCCATCTTTACGGCTCTTATACCTTTGCTGCGAAATTCCTTCGTTGCTATCTTGAGAATTTTGCTGCGCAACTCTTGTCTGTATGCCGTATGCATATTAGATTTATCCATTGAAAACCTCCATTGATTTGTTATTTCCTCAAATTCGCAGCGAATCCGTTTGCTCGAACCAATTTAATTGTTACGCGTGCGTGAGGCATCAGATTGAGGCCAATGATGCCTTAGTAATGCCATTATAGACAGAATTGCCCATATACGGATAC
>JBMNUU010000049.1:0-15223 GCA_050946435.1 Prevotella sp. | reverse complement strand
AAGTTAAGTGAAAATCCTGACATATGCAAGTCTTTCCAAACAAATGTTTGTCAAGGACTTGCATTTATAACAAATAATTAAGCTGCGAATTTAAGGATTTATCAATGTATAAACGTTATGTTAGTATTTATTATACAGAAATATAGGGATTAATGATGATATTGTCTACCATAGAATAGATTACCCACCCATTGGATACTTAATGTAATTCTGACTATATAATAGGAGATAAAAGTGAAAATGATGCCGACAATAAGCAACAAGATATAATCTTCAAAAAATCCGATCTCTGAAATATGAAAAAATGGAATAGCAACGGCCATACCTTCAAGAACAAAGATCTGAACAACATAGATGCCTAAGGTATACTTTTCTATATTTGATAAGAAATCTATCAATTTTAAATGTGATGCAGTATTACATACACCTTTACATATACCTATAGATGCCATAGAACCTGTAAGTCCAATGATATATTCTGTCATTATATGGGTTGGTGACAACATAATAGTTTGTAACGTACACCTTGTCTACTGCCTGTCCCTTTCCAAGGAAAATGAATATGACAAAAATAGCGAATGAAATGATTGTTATTAAAATTATATTCTCATCATACCTTTGATAATGTTTTCTTAAAAAATATCCTGTCCAAAAGAACAGAAGATAATAATTAATCATTAGACTTCCACCGTATGGAATGATAAGCATACATATAGAAGATATTGCACAAGCTGCTATATCGCTGCGAATCGATTTCTTACTTATATAGGCCAGTATATAGCAAACAAAAAGTGTTTTAAGAAACCACACACCACCATAAAGTTCAGATAGATAATCTCCCTTTTGTACACATGCTATCACTGCCAAAAGTAAAGAAGCCGCTATAGATGGAACTAATAGTTGTTTGCTCTTTTTTATCAGAAAATCCTTGATAGGCAACGAAAGAGAACTGTGAGAGAAAAAGCCGCACATGATCATGAACTATGACATATGAAAAGAGTAAATAATAGGGCGAACTTTACTCTCCGCTTCATCGCCAAAATAATATGTATGGCCAATACACACTAACGTAATCGCTAAAAATTTAGCAAGGTCTAAATAGATGATTCGCTGTTTGCCCATTTTTTATGTATATGTTGTGTTGCCCCACCTATTATATAAGGGTCATCCTATCTTATGATAGGATAATAGATTCTCCATTCCTGACTCAAAGATATTCTACTCCCACTTGTCCCAAAACTCGCCTTGGTCTATATTGAAACCAAAAGATTTGGAGTGAGCACCTCCGGCATCGCCTTCGAGGGGATTTCCATTGGTAACAACATTATTCTCTTGGTCTACTCCCGGACGGTCTGAGCCGGCTAAAAGCTGAAAAGTTATGGAGGAGTTGATGATTGCTATTTCGGGGGGTGTATATGGTTTGTGTTGCACGGTATGATTTTTGCCTTCTTTGCCATATACTGCTTATTCTTTATGTTATATCGGAACATTCGACTTTACAACCATACGTAAATTCATATTATATCTTAATTATTTCTCTTGTATAATGTAAGCTGATTGTCTTTCTCTTGTTTATAAACCCTATAACTATTGCGAAGAATCTGATTAATTTCTCTCGCCTCCCCTTTGACAAGAATCCACTTCACATTTCCATTAAACTCCTCCTTCAATTTAGCTTGTAATGACGGACTGTTTTTCGATTCAAAATCTTGCAACGTAAAGAAGCGGTAATAGGGTCGAATGTCATTGTATATGTAAATATCATGAGTACAGTTATAGGCTATAAAAGAATCCTTATAGTCCTCTGGTATTCCCTTTAGGAAATTACGACATTCCTTTAGATTTATATTATCGAGATATAATGAAGTGAATAGCTTATATGAGTATGCACAAGAGGATATGATAATCATAGTGTAAAACACAACTATTAAGAAATATGTTGCACGTCTTATTTTTGTCTCCTTTTCTATATACAAATTTTTCAACTCGAGAATACTAATGCATATACATGGCAGGGATATGATTCCATAATGTGAAAAACCATATCCACGCAGCAACCATAAGATTGTAAACGACGATACCATAAGCCACACCGTAGCTGCCAATCTGCGTTTGGATCTAAAAACAAACATGAGCACAGCCGTTCCCAATAACAACCAAGTATCTGCAAAGTGCACGATAGCCCTTGCAACCCCCGTCAGTGAATGTAAATCAGAACCAGAGGCATCTGCATAATCCAAATTATAGAGGAATGTACCATACCACATCTCCCCAAATGCGTCATGATAGGCAAAATAGGCTGCAAAAGGCACAAAAAGTGCTGCGAAGCCGGCGGCAAAATACAAGATATTGACTCCCAAGTTCCTCCACTCTCCCTTTGCCATCAACCAAAAGCCAATGACTGCAACTGCTCCACAAATACCCAAGGCATTGGTGAGACGCGTTAAAAAACTGAACGACAACACCATTCCGTACACGAACGCATACGGAGCAGGATGTGTTGTCATCCCATCAGTCTCCACATTGTACAACCATTGATACAACAGTAAAAAAGACAGAGCGAGTAATGGCAGCAGGTACTCCTCCACACAATTCCCACCAATATTGTTTGCAGAAAAGCTAATCACCGGCAAGAATAACAGCAGACACGAGTGGGTAACGGAAAAACTTTTTTGCAATAAACGGTACAGGATAAATAAAGTAATGCTGAACAATAAGACCTCTATCAAGAATATTCCCGTTCGCGAACCCGTCAACAAATAGCCTAAGCAGTTTATAAAAAAGATGATGGGTCCCTTTAAATCCCATAAACCAACGTATGGCAAAACTCCTTCAGCCCATCCTTTACCTATCGTTTGGAAAATAGCAGAATCACCGGAACACGGTTCTTTATAAAGAGGTGATGTTGTGTAGGCATATATGCCCAAACTCACTAATGAGAGTAACACTACATATAGGAAAATTAAAAAATTACTTTTGCGCTTCATCAATATTTCTACTTTTATAGGTTTCCACCAAATAGACCGGCCGATTCTTAGACTCGTTAAAAATTCTTCCAATGTATTCTCCTAATATCCCAATCGCAATGAGCTGTACAGCACCAAGAAACAAAACAACACTGATAAGCGTTGGGAAACCGGCTACAGGATCTCCCCATAGAGCCACCTTAATTAGAGTCCATATCAAATAAATGATTGCGCCAAATGCAGTTAAAGATCCAATTACAGTGGCAAAGCGCAATGGTGCTGTTGTAAAACTGGTAAAACCTTCAATCGCCAGTCCGGCCAATTGCCAAAAATTCCAATGAGTCTGCCCATATTTCCTATCATCTCTATCGAAGAGGATTTCCTTCTTTTTATAGCCTATCCAGCAAAACAGACCTTTCGTGTAACGTTCACTCTCTCGCAACTGTCTCAAGGCCTCTATGCATTTCCTGTCTAACAGCCTGAAATCTCCCACGTTCTTCAATACTTCAAACCGGGTCGACCTGTCGAGCATATTATAGAACATCATCGACAACTTCCTGCGAAGCCAAGGCTCCTTGCCACGATTTCTACGCTTGGCATAAACATCCTCATAACCTTCTTCCCAATATTTAAGCATATCTTTTATCAGATAAGGAGGATCTTGTAGGTCTGCATCTATAATGACAGCACAATCACCCCTACAATAGTCAAAACCTGCTAACATAGCTTTCTCCTTACCAAAGTTACGCGAAAGATCAACATAGGATATGCGGCTATCCTTCTCGTAAAGTGCATTTATCATTGGGAGTGTTGCATCTTTACTCCCATCGTTGACAAACAAGACCTCCCAATCATACGCAGATATGCTGTCCATGAGCTCCTTTAAGGCTTCATACAGATGCGGCAACGAGGCTTCCTCGTTGTACGAAGGAATAATAATTGATACTGATTTGGGCTGACTATTCATCATTTATTATATTTTTTTATATATCGGTTCTAAAGTACAATATATTTCCATTCTCGTATTCTTTGTATTTAGAATAGTTTAGATCGATAATATCCTTGATATTCGTTGCTTTGCGATTCACAAGTATCCAGTGTGGTTTACTCTCCATGAAGGCTTTGCGGACTTTATCCTTCAAGGTGTTTGAAAATGCAATAAGATTATCCTGGTAGCAAAAGAATCTCACCGCTGGCTTCACATCCATATGCAGATATAGATATGGTGAAACGTTATAGGCGACGAAAGAGGTAGTCATTGGGGCACTTACATCTTTTTTCAGCTGCTCATAAAAAGCAATATTTGGGTTATTGTATTTAAATAATTTGAATACGCCTGCAGCTTCGTAGCTACAAGCTAACAGCAATGTGAGCGAATAAATCAGAACGGATTGTCTCAATATTGGCAATTTTTTTTTGTCATATAATTCGCTGATCTCGTTCATGCTGATACAGAGGTAAGGCAAAGTGATGATAAAATAATGGTAAAATCCATTGCTGGTCATAAGCCAAACCATACTTGCTACATCAACCGTAAGCCATAACCATCCTGCTATACGTCTCTGAGGATTCCACAAGATAACCATGATCGAAACAAAGAACAAGATGATTCCGTTGATGGCTGATTTCAGCATATAGGCCCACTGGCCTAGTGAAAAGGGATCGAGATCAGGAGCATTCTTGATATATTCCGTATTATAAGTGAACGTTGCATACCACATCTCGTCCAAAGCGCCATGGCTCCAAAAATATAGTGCAAACGGCAAGAATATGAGCAAGAATCCACCTATAAAAGCTACAACATTCTGAATTAGATTTTTCCACTCGGACTTGATCATGAGAAAAAACGACACAAAGGCCACCCCTCCACAAATGCCCAATGCATTGGTTAATCTCGTTAAGAGACTGAAAGAAAGAACCATACCATAAAGCACTGCATATATTGCAGGATGCCTACAATTATCCCTTATCCTAACGACTCTGTCTATCCACTTATATAGGTAGTAGAAAGCAGGTACGAGCAAGGGAAGGAGGTATTCTTCCACAGTGTTGCCAACAGTACTGTAATCATTGAGGAGAGCAAAAACTGCAACTATTGTCAAAAGCAAAGAATGTCTCCTGGAAAAACTCTCCTGGAAAAAACGGAAACAGTAGTAAAATGCGATAGCCAGGCAAAGCAGTTGAATGAAGAAGATTCCGTGAGGAGAACCACATATCATATACCCCAGCATATTGACAAAATGAATAATTGGTCCTTTCTGATCCCATAATTCTACGTATGGCAAATGTCCCTCCGCCCAATATTTACCGATAACCATGTAGAAATTGGAATCCAGATTCTCTATATTTTCATACATAAAAGACGTTGTCGACGAGAAAAGCGTCAGGAACAGACCTGCCAAAAGCAGACAATAGAGATAGATAAACCAACGCGGTTTCATAGTTTCCCAAGTTTATTGATTTGTCGACTGATAACCCAAAAATCAGAAATAGCCTTCCAGCCAATCTTCAGTATTTTCTTAGGATTAATAGAGTTCACCCCACCCTGTCGAGGTTTAAAAGAAATAACTCGATAGGTTACTCTCTCATGGAATTTCGAAAAACATGCAGCCAACACTGCATTGGGCAGATTAAAATCTGCTGGCATATGTCTTAGGTATTTTTCCACAACAGAGGCTTTCATCAAACGGAAGGGTGCATTAGCATCTGGCACCCATACATGGAAGTACAGCCAAACATAAGTGCGAAGTACGTTCTCGACCATCTTGCGGTCATTTCCGTCTCCACGAACAGTTCTGTTGCCCATGATACAATCGTATTTTCTTGTTGCATCAAGGAAATCCTGAAATTCTAGTGGATTTGTCTGTCCATCGGAATCAGTTTGGAATATCCAATCAGCTCCCTCTCTAATAGCATAATTATAAAGATATATAACGGTAGGACCATGCCCAGCATTTGGTTTGTCTAAGGGTACAAATTGAGGATAACGGCTCTTTAATCCCTCCATGATTTCAAATGTTCTGTCCTTACTTCCATCATTGGCAATCACCAAGCGGCAGTCAACACCTGCCTTTTCTACAACGGGATACCACTGCCGTATAGTATCTTCAATATTAGCCTCCTCATTATACGCTGGCATTACAAAATAAATTTTCATAACTTAACTGTTTTCGTTATTCGGCTTTCACTGTAGGCTTAAATGTTATATATTTATTAATTAGGAACTGAAAGAATACGACTAATATTATGGACAACAGTTTAGATATAATCTTGTCCATATGTAACTGTCCTATACATACCCAAAGAATAAGATTGCTCAAAACCATTCCACATAACCCAACGGTAAGGAATAGGGTGAAACGCTTCCGCGTCTTATCTTTAACCCTAAAATTATAGTTACGATTCAAGATAAAGCTCGTGGAAATACCAGCCAGGACACTGAGACAGTTTGACACAATGTAATGCCATCCGAATAACTGAACAAAACAAGTGTACAAAAGGAAATCAAGACCCGATGAGCAGGAACCGATTATACCGTAAAGAATAAGATTGCGGAATTTTGAATATAGTTTTTGAATGTTTTGCTGACAAGGTATCATGAACAAAAAATAAAATTAACATGAAATAGGAAAAATTGATTCTGCCCAAGAAATAGACACTTAATCTTGTAATCACATGGGCTATATACTCTTATTATACCTTCCTTTATCAAGGTTCATACCATAGACGGGAGACCCTCGACACACTTGTTCAGTTTCTCCACATCTGAGTTGGTGACATCTATCTCGCCGCGGTTTCTCATTTTCTCATAGTCCCCCACAGTCCAAACAGTCTTCTTCGGGACAGGCCTCCTTGACGGTATTTGATTAAGCTCTGTGAGAATTCGCCGTCTGATTTGCTTTATAGAGCATATATATCTACTCCCACCCATCTCCCCACACTTCTTCGATATCAAAACCGAAGGATTTGGCGTGAGCGCCACCGGCATCGCTCTCGGCGGGATTTCCATTGGTATCAACATTATTATCTTGGCTTACTCCTGGATGATCTGAGCCGGCTAAGAGCTGAAATGTTATAGAGAGGTTGATGATTGCTATTTCGGGGGGTGAATATGGTTTGTATTGCACGGTATGATTTTATTTGCGAACATATTTCTTTCCGTTCTTGATGTAGATGCCGGGTGGCAGGGGCTTGGTGTCGTCCACCGCTATTCCCTGGAGGGTATATGTTCGGCTACAGGTTAATCGCTTGTCTGTGTCTATTGTTTTGACTGTTGTCGTTTCGTCTTCAAAAGCTATTGAGTATTCGCCTTTTGCCGGTGCACTTGACGATTTTCGTATCCTGAAGAATGCACGCAGGCCGTTCATCCGATTGCCTGAAGTTGAGGGCTTGTAAAGTTTGTCACCGTCTCCGAGAAACAGTTCGCTGCCATCGGTTTGAAGCTCTTTAGGATTATAGGTCCCCACGAATGAGAACATCCCCGTAGCATCTTCCACCACATGAGGGGTTTCCTCTGTGTAGACCACATTGGAAAAAGTTGGATTCTCTACGGTTTTTGTGGGCTTGAGGAGATAGGGAACGCCTGCTTGTATTTCCGTTGCATCCTTAAATATCATCGTGTTACCGTCAACTTTGCCCGTAAACTCTCTTAATGAAACGACTGATTTTTCCCCATTGCCGAATATGTCCTTTAAGTCTTCTGCCTTCACATCAAAAGGCAGGCAAACCGTGTTCCAATAGTCTTTGGAAAAAATACGTTTGACGGTGTATGAACGCGTAGCTCCCATATTTTTAGGGATTTCTATTATTTTCTTATCATCTAAACCTGTCACCACTTCAATAGTTTGGAGGTACATTGCTTTCTTATGAAAGATAGAATACTCAAACGTTACACTTATTTTACCCGTAACATCATCAACTGGAAATGTATGTAACACATATTTTGGGTCTTCTTGGTCACTGCCGTAATAGAAAGTCTTGTCACCTACTATTACAGTTACCTTATAGGCATCTGTCATCCACGCTGTTATCTTGACTGCCTCAATATTATTAAACTTATCTATGGAGTTTATTTCTACTGTCTTCACGCCCTGTTTGCCTGTTCCAACATGAAGCGCTATATCTCTTCCAGTAGTTCCATTGTGCCCGTCCGTCGTCAGTGCCCACTGAACCCCATATACCGGTTCGCAGGCGTATCCATCGCACTTATCACTAAAACTTTGAAACATTTTGCGCAGCTCGAACTTTTGCGCTTGTACTGTCGAGAACGCAAGACACGTCAGGAAACTTATGATCAATCTTTTCAATGGCATCTGCTGATGTTGTCAGATTAATTTTCTCCCTCCTTTTTGTTTACCAATGCTCATATCCTGTCGGTGAAAGCTCTTCGACTCCTTCGCGTATTTCCTCCACATCGAAATCGGTGGCGTCTATCTCACCGTTCTGCTTCATCTCCTCATACCCCCAAATACCACCGCTATCTTCCTCGGGGCAGGCTCCTTTGCCGGCGGTGCAGGTGGCGTGGTCGGAGGATTGATCGAGCACCTTCTCAAGCGTGATGTCATGAATCCAATCGTCACCAAAGTCGTAGACATAGCAGAGCTTTTTCACTTCATTACCGTCTCCGAAAAACTCGCCCAATGTGAGCTTCCGGGCATCGTAGTCGGGCGTCTCCCAATCGTCTTTGCTTATTTCTGCAATGGTAAGGGAACGGCTATATGGCTTGTCGCCAAAGCAGTAAAGATGCTCGTCCCACCACCCGAAGGCCTCCTGAATCACGGCATGGAGACCGGAGAAAGTGAATTGTGACGGCACGAGTACACGTCGCCATACGGGTGGCTTCTTTGTTCCACGCAGCTTTATTTTGAATTGATAGGTCAATTTCAAACCTTTCCTGCCCGATAGTTGTACCTTGTTTGTACTCTTAAACATGGCCGGTATATCGTCAGCGGCATCCATGAATTCATCACCAAGATGAGACAAATCCTTGTCAAGATCGGGACGAATGGGGATTATACGTGCTTTTTTATTCATAATATTATAAGGCAATGCACAATTCAAAATTTACAATTCACAATTAGGCTGGCGCGATAGACAGGTACAATGTACAATTCACAATTTTCAATTCACAATTAAGCTGGCCGGTGGGCACGGCAACATTGTAGAGACGTGGAAGGTCGTGGGTGTCGGTGCAGAAAAAACCTTGGTGCAAGAGCCAGTTGCTGCGACAATTCCATTATTTGTCGCGGATAATCGCTGGTCAGAACATCCGCAGCACCTTCTCCACAATCGGAGCCATATCGTAATATCGATACTCGGCCAGACGACCGCCGAAGATGACGTTCTCCTCCCGGTCGGCCAACGCCTTGTACTTGGCATAAAGCTCACTGTTGCGCTTATCGTTCACAGGATAATAGGGCTCCATGCCGGGCTTCCACTCTGTGGAATACTCTCGGGAGATAACGGTATGAGGACATTTGTCCACATCGGCGCCAAACATCTCGAAATGCTTGTGCTCAATGATGCGGGTGTAGGGCACTTCGGCCTCGGTAAAGTTTATCACGGCGTTGCCCTGATAGTTGGCGATGTCGAGTCGCTCGTTCTCGAAACGAACGGTGCGATATTCGAGATTGCCCAGACGATAATCGAAATATTCGTCTATCTTGCCACAATAGATCAGCTGTTTGCTCTGAATCGTGAACGACGGACTCTGAACGGAATGAATGCCAGTGGCGGTATCATACGACCGCTCACAGTCGAAAAAATCGGTATTGACCTTAGTCTCCACTCCTTCCAGCAGTCCATCTATCAGCTTATTATACCCTCCGATAGGTATTCCCTGATAGTTGTTGTTGAAATAGTTATTGTCGAACACCAACCTGACGGGCAGTCGCTTGATGATAAACGCGGGCAGCTCGGTGCACTTCCGTCCCCACTGTTTCTCGGTGTAGCCCTTGATGAGCTTTTCGTAGATGTCGCGCCCAATCAGCACCAAGGCCTGCTCTTCGAGGTTGCGAGGCTCGTCAATGCCGTCGGCCTTCATCCTGGCCACAGCTTCGGCTCGCTGCTCTTCGAGTTTGGCCATGGCCTCGGCCGGCGTGGTGACCCCCCACATCTGGTAGAAGGTGTTCATGTTGAAGGGCAAGTTGTAGAGCTTGCCCCGATAGTTGGCTACGGGCGAATTGGTGTAGCGGTTGAACTCCACGATGGAATTCACGAAATCCCACACCTTCTTGCTGTTGGTGTGGAAGATGTGGGCACCATACTTGTGAACGTTGATGCCGTCCACGTTCTCGCAATAGACATTGCCACCGAGATGCGGGCGCTTGTCTATCACCATACACTTCTTCCCCTGCTTCTGAGCAAGATGGGCAAAAGTGGCTCCAAACAGGCCGGAACCTACAATAAGATAATCGTAAAGCATTTCTATAGGTTAGGTAACGGGGAACACTTAAAAGGCATCTTTGGGTCCTGCCTCTTGCACCCCCGTTTTCATTTTAATTTTATTTTCTACTTTCTCTCTTTTTTTTCCATGAGAACGACACTATCTCTCCTCTCCCCAACTCAGTGCTGCATCAGCCTGCAAATGGGGAATCGGTGGAAGAACTGAGCTTCCGAAACTGAGACGGTCGTCCGCTTTAGGGGCTACCGGTAACATTAAGCATGATGAGGAAAGAACGGTTATCCGCCGTGAATTCCAAAGGGCAAAAACAGCAAACAAGTTCTATCATCAACCACTGCTCAACTCCGTTCACACGGCCTTGCCTGCAGATTATCAATAACAGTTTTTTATAACTTTTTACAAAAGTAACATAAAAAAGAGAATTTACAACAAAAAAGATGGAAAAAAACTCGAAAGAAAAAACATATAAAGAATATCGTGAAGTGCCGATGAGACAAAGGTCTCCGGGATATGACCGAAACCGATTCACAGGCAGTGGGAATCCACCCGTCTGTCACCCCTCGCAAACCCAATACAAAAAAACGGCACCATACGGTTGCCCGTACAGTGCCGAACGTGTGTTTTTCAATGTGTATCAGCAGGTTACATCATGCATGAAGTTATTCCGAGTGTTGTTGCAACGGCTGTGAGAATACTGATGAGCACCTGGATAGCCAGTTTCAATGTGTTTTTGTGTATCATGGTTTTTAGATTTTAGGAGCCTCCCGACCACCTTGGTATGACGGGGAGGCTCCTGGATTGTTTGATGTTAATGTTCTCTGTTTCCCTTTCCCTGTTGAGTGGAGAGGAGGGCAGTTTATTCCACCACTTCTTTCACGTCATCCTTCACGGCGTTCTTCGGTGCTTCCTTGGCGACCACGCCCTTCAAGAAGTCTTTCACGTAGAAGCCGGTGCGGTTGCCGTTTTCGTTTACACCCGTAGGATTAAAGTGCTTCTCCGGGGCATAGACGATGTGGTATCCGGAAATTTTGGTGCTGTCAAATTCGGCACTGGTGGTGGCGGGCTTGGTAGAGATGCCCACGCGGAACGACCCGATGCCATCCAGCATCACTTTCTGTGAGTTTTGGAGATGACTCTTCATAAACACGGCCGTCTCTGTCAGCACGGCCAGCACGTCGGCATAGGTCACGGTCGTGGCATGAGCGATTTCTTCGGCCAACATCTTGGTAGAAATCACGTCCATGATGACGGCTCTGCCATACCACTTGCCAAAATTGCTGGACCCCTTGCGATTGTTTTGTACTTTTCGATAACGAATTGCCATAGTGTTTTTCCTTTCTTAAATTTTTAATGGTTAAACTTTTTGTCGTCACAGTGTCGAAGCTTCGTTGTT
Organism: Prevotella sp.; assembly: GCA_050946435.1. Classification (GTDB taxonomy): domain Bacteria; phylum Bacteroidota; class Bacteroidia; order Bacteroidales; family Bacteroidaceae; genus Prevotella. Next base: position 3,462 of record JBMNUU010000049.1, on the reverse strand, counting down.
TCTGTTTGACAAGGCAAAGGTAAGGAGACGTACACGCACGGGCAAGAGAATATGGGGTACCATGCGGGCAAGGGATAGCAATTCACAATGCACAATTTTCAATTCACAATTGGCTGCGCGATGTTTCTAATTCATAATTGGCTATACGGTGCAAAGTCTTATGTGTCGATGCAAAAGAAAAGCTGATGCAAAAAATTGTGAATTGAAAATTGTGACTTGTGAATTAAACACACCGCATAGCCAATTGTGAATTGAAAATTGTGAATTGTGAATTAAAACTTGCTTAGGTCAGTCACTTTGTAGGGATGCAGCACAGCTTGGTGGGCAGCCTCCTGCGCCACCTTGATAACTTCCGGCTTCATTCCCTTCGGTGCGTAGCTGTTGCCCACCACACTTTTACCAAAAATTGCTTCATACCAGGTGCAGGCAGCTGTATATCGGCCATAGACCAGGTTGAGATGGTAACCGTCACGATTCATGTGGTCGCCGATAAACGAGGTGCGAGCATTCTGTATGGCTGTGCCTGATGGAACGACCTTGGCTAGCTTGTAGTCCTTAACCACCCTGCGGGAGGCATCCATGATGCCCTTATACATCTCCATCTGACTATTGTTGTAGCGCTTGAAGTCGCCATGATTAGAATCTTGAGCATAGGCCCAAGTCTGATGCCATATCAACTTGCAACCTTTGGGCGCAAGCTTTCTCACATAGGCAAGTAGTGAAGGCAGCGAAGGCGTGTAGCTGTCGTATAGCCCGGAAAAACCACTCACCTGCTGCAGAGAGATGTAATCCCACTCCTCATCCATAATGGCCTTGGCCAGCGTCATGTGGTCGGTCTGATGGCGTACGCCGTCAACACCTATCTTACGGTAACGATAGTCGGCAGCATTATTTTTGGCATTGTTCAGATGGCGTTCCAGCGAACATCCGCCAATAAACATGTTGGCAACAATGGCCTGTTGCCCGTCGGCGGCTGCCAGTTCGTGTAAGTTCTGCTCTATAGCATCCTCCGAAAAACTGTTTCCGATGGCGAGGATACGCACGACGCCGTCTTTGGCATTCACAATGACTGCAACAAACAGCATTGCGACTAACATCAATTTTCTTAAATTCATAGGTTTGTCTATCTTTAGGGTTTCACATTTCTGTCGTTGCCGACAGAGTCAATATCACTACAAATTTACACAATCCCCTTGAAAAACACCCACTTTAGCGTTTTATATTTAATTTTCTTTTAATTATTCTATGATTCACAAAACCTTCCTCCCCCACTCTTTCCTATTCATGCAGCGACTTTACACGACATAAAAAGGGAAAGTCGTGAAAAGTTGTGAGTTGCGATGCAGACATTTTGTTGCAGCGCCATACACGACTAAACTCAACTATTCTTCGGAAGTCAATTTTTGAATTGTGAATTATGAATTGCAAAGGCTTCTGAATTGCAAAACACGGCGCAGCTAATTTTGAATTGTGAATTTTGAATTATGAATTAACAAAGCTTTCCACTTTCACCGCATCCATGGCATCGAGATATTCCTGCATCATCTCCTCCAGTTTCTGCTCCACTTCGGGTGAAGGCTGGAGACTGTTGCCACTCTGCTGCACCGGCGTTTTGCGCCCAAGGATGGCATTCACCATTGTGCCCACGCCCAGCTCCCCGGCATCTCGGTTGAGCGTGTAAAGTTCACTGTCGTCATCGGCAAACGTGCGAGCCACCAGATGCGCATCGACGAGGATGTTCAGACTGCACATGAGCTGAGCATAGCTGAAACGGGTGGCGGTCTGGAGATCGCCTATCGGACAAGGGCCCCACCCCCGTCGCTGACGATGACACAACAGACTGAGCACTACCCCACTCTTCCGAATCTTCTCCAACAGACTGTCGGCGCGGTCTTCACCCAGATGACCCTCGGTGAGTTCCTGATTGGCACGTCCCAACTCGGCAAAACCGATACAGATAAACCACGACAGCTGCATCCAGAGCATCAGCAGCGGCAGGGCAGCCAGAGAGCCGTAAATAAGGCTATAGCTTGTGAAAAGCACTTGATAGTGTATATACGCCTTTTGCAGACCGATGATGCACAGACCCGCCAGCAATGACGGCAACCACACCATCGACAGGCGTACCTTCGTGTTGGGCACAAACATATACATCAGCATGAAAAACAACGTCATCACCGCCAAGGGCAGCACAAATCCAATAACTGCCTTGAGCAGCGGGGTGAGCACCTGGAAATCGGGCAGCTGCCCCAATACGGAATAGAAAAACACGCTCAGACCGGAGAAGAGAACAATGGCCAGCGGCACGAGGAAGATAATCGACACATAGTCGAAGGCAGCCTTGCCCCAGCTGCGCTCACGTTTCACGGCCCAGATGCCATTGAACACACCCTCCACATTGTTGAACAGCGAAATGACACTATAGAGCATAAACACCAAACTGATGCCGATGACCACCCCCGTGTGCGTATATTCGATATAAGAACCGGCCAGCTTCAGGATGACCTCGGCCACGTCCGGCTGACTGATAAACAAACGGTGCACCCACGCGGAAATGTATTCTTCGAAGCCGAAGCCGCGCCCCACCGCGAAGATGACCGCAAACACGGGGATGATGGCCATCATGGTGTTGAACGTGAGCTGGGCGGCATAGCCCCAGTGGTTTTCCACAAACAGGCCCTTGAAAACCATATAGAGACGCTGTGCCATATACACCAGAGGATGTTCGCGAAACTTCACGTTGCCCTCCTGCCAGATGGTACGTCGAAAATAATACAACACTTTGTTTACCGAAAAATCTCTTTTTTCCATAAAAACGATCGTTTTGAGTTGTCACGCATTTGTCGCGGTTTCATCGGTCACGTCGGGATGTGCCCCTACCGTTGTCCTCGTTGGGCAGCGCGTGTTCTCGTTAAAAAGTTCGTGCAATCCCGTTAAAATTTCGTTCGTGTTAAAATCTTCTTGCCCTTACGCCAAAAAGTTCGTGCGTTCCCATCTAAAACTTCTAACTATACTATGGTATATAAAGATGGCAAACGAAACACAACCGTCTGAGAATAAACGAGTTGCCTTGTTGTGCAAAATAAACAGGTAACGATTGGGAGATGAGCGAGTCGCTTCATGCCGCCATCCCTCTGCCTGACAAAGAACGCCTGCTGTCTGTCTGCAAAGATAATACTTTGTCACTGAACAGCAAACGTTCTTTTGAGGAAATATGACATCATATTTTTTGTGCCTACTGCGATTTTTTATCTACAAAGCATAGATCACTTATGTGCATACGGCCACAAACTGATCACCACAGGTTGTTCATTCCAGTTCGCATATTTCTTTTTTAAGGTTCTGTGGGATTTAGTGTAAATTAACACGCTGAAATTCGCAATAAGTGGCATGAAATGTGTTCTTTTGCAGTCATTATGAAAAGAATCGAAGATATATTATCCAAGCTACTACTCCAGAATA
>JBMNUU010000048.1:0-15278 GCA_050946435.1 Prevotella sp. | reverse complement strand
TATTTGTATATGGGCAATTCTGTCTATAATGGCATTACTAAGGCATCATTGGCCTCAATCTGATGCCTCACGCACGCGTAACAATTAAATTGGTTCGAGCAAACGGATTCGCTGCGAATTTGAGGGTATTAGGAAAGACACCACATATATTATATGGGATGGTAGCTGATGGAATCTTCAAAACACAAGAAGAAGTTGACCGTCATGCTGAGCAACCGGGAAAGGCCGTGGGTAGAATCAGATATAAAGATTTAGATGGTGACGGTGTAATTAACGAACTGTATGACAGGGCTTTCATCGGCATTACTGATCCGGACTTCTTTGGAGGCTTGAATGTAGATTTACGCTATCACGGCTTTGACTTAAATGTATTCTTCCAAGGTGTCTTTGGAAACATGGTAGATAATGTTTGGAAAAGGGAAAGTGATTTGTGGAATATATCAGTGCCGAAAAACAAAAACCACCCGAAAAGATTGTTAGATGCATGGTCATTTGACAATCCTAACTCAGATATACCAGCTATAACCAATCAAACAGTCAACGGTGAAAATAGAATGTCATCCTATTTTGTGGAAAATGGTTCCTATCTTAAATTGAGAAATATTGAATTGGGCTATACAATTCCAATTAATCTTGTAGAGAAGATAGGTATCAGCCAAATAAGATTATATACCAATGCTCGTAACGTGTTTACACTGAAAAAATCATGGGGTGACGACAAATACACGAGCTTTGACCCGGAAATGCCGGGATACGGATATTTGCAGCCGTTATCCATAACATTCGGCATTAACTTAAAATTCTAATAACTCATAATATGAAAAAGTTAACATTCATTATCGCGATAACTTCATGTGTCATTGGGTTAAGTAGTTGCTCTGACTTTCTTGAAGTCAACCCTAAACAGGTTTTAGATGATAATCTTCTAAACAAACCAGATGACATAGATGGTTTTGTAACTGCAGCCTATGCGCGCATTACTGATATTCCTTCATGGGATTCTCCTTTCGCTGCCTGGTGGTCGGGGTCACTTCGTTCCGACGACTCCTACAAAGCTGGAGGAGGTACATGGGATGGCGGTGACGGCTGGGGGTATATGGAAACCTTCGTAAACCTAACTCCGAATGGTTGGCCTCTAGATTATCCCTGGTATGTTTCATATCAAATTATACAACGGTGTAACACTGCATTGCAAAAGATGGAAAATGTTACAGAAGAAGATTTCCCTGAACTCAAAAGCAGAAAAGGAGAAATGCTCTTCTTGCGGTCGTTTGTGTATTTTAGACTAAAAGAGTTCTTCAAATATATACCTTATATTGATGAAACTGTTGTCGGTCCATCATCTACCTTCGAGAATATTCCCAATAGGGATATGGAACAGCCTAATGATCAATATTTGTGGGCACAGATTGTTTCCGATTTCAAGAAAGCTGAGGAATTGCTGCCCATAACTCAGGAGGAGAAGGGACGTATCACTAAAAATGCAGCTACTGCCATGGTAGCAAGATCATTAATGTTCATGGCCTATGAACAAGATGAAAAGCATCAAGTAATCAACATCAATAAAGACTATTTGAAGGAAGCATTAACCTACTTGACAAAGCTGACAGATCAAGAAGGAGGAGCCTTAGACCTCTGCAATGATTTTGGAACAAATTTTGTCATAGAGTCGGATAATTTAACCAAAGAATCTATTTGGGAGATACAATATTCAATTAATGATGATAGTAGAACTGGAGGAAAAATCAACAGAAGTGAAGGTCTAAACCATCCCTGGCAGTGGGGCGGATTCATCTGTTGCGATTTTCATCACGTAAGTTACACCATGGCAAATGCTTTTAAAACAGATGCTAATGGGCTGCCAATGTTTGATACCTATAATAATGATTCTTACGGTGATTATATTAAAGGTTCCAATGGCGCTGATGATATAGCAAAAATTGACAATGGGAACAAAGAATATTTCAATAAATATACTTTCGATCCAAGATTTAGTCATACAGTATGTGCTCCCGGCCAACCATGGAAATATGATCCGGGACTTATCTTCAAAAGTAAAGGTATTAGAAACGGAGCAGAATATGGCTACTTGAAATCCGTAAAAGAATTACCTAATCCTAATTGCAATTGCCTATTGTATGACGGATGGCAATTCAACTCGATGAATAAGCGCATGATAAGATATGACGAGGTTCTCCTGTGGAAGGCAGAAGTCTTGATACAATTAGACAGATGGAATGAGGCTTTACCGCTCATTAATAAGCTGAGAACACGTGCTGCCAACAGCACTGGTCATCTAAAAGATGCTCAAGGAAAATATGTATTGAACTACAAATGCGAACCATACAAGCCCGGCAAGAATTGTACATGGGATAAGGACTTTGCATGGAAGGCTCTTCAATGGGAAAACCGTTTGGAGTTGGCATGTGAAGGTCGTCGCTTCTTTGATTTACAGAGATGGGGTATCTTAGAGCCTACGATGAATAAGTATTTTGCAGTAGAGAAAAACAGATTCTCGTGGATGCAAAACGCACGATTTACAGCCGGACGAGATGAATTTTTCCCGATACCGCAACCACAAATGAAATGGGCCAAAGGTAATTATGTGCAAAATCCAGGTTATTAATTAAAAATCAAGACAATATGAAATATCTTAAATATTTTTGCATGGTTCTCCTGACCACTCTTGTAGCAAGTTGTTACGACAGAGATGTCATAGATAGTAAAGAATTTAACCACTCCATGCCCGCTGTCGAAAATCTGCAATGTACTGATCAAGGAAATAAGGTGACACTAACCTGGGATATTCCTGATGTAATTCCTGATGATATTGTTCGACCAATAAGTGTAGACATACAAGTTGTTGAGAACAATATTTACAGGCAAAAAATCACTTTAGACGAGGACAAGAACACGACCGATATTGACATTGATGCGGATAAAGAATATCATTTCATTGTTAAATTAGTTGGTGTAATCAAAACAGAAAACAGGCTCAAAGGAGAATCAGATCGAGTTTATTCCCCAGGTGTTATTGTATCGAGATAAAAAACTGTATTCAATATGGTACTGGATAGATTTTCAGGTCATGGAAACCTGTTCAGTACCCATAATGAAACACAATATACTTGGTAAAAATTCGTATATAAAATATCTAACTATTAGAAAAATGAAAAATATACCATATTTTATCGTAGGCTTATTTCTGTCCTTTATATCATGTGATGAAGCCGAAGATAATACATTGCATTGGGCCGACACCCAAATAACGGCAACTGAGACGATGTTGATTCCGGCAATAGACTCAAAGGAAGCGACTACAACTCTTCAGTTCTCAAATCCCGAAGCTATTGATTATATAGAAATAGCCAAAATTGGAGCTGACAAATATATGGAAAAAATTAATATCAGTTCAGATACATACCAATTTACCTACAAACTGAATGAAAATGATCCAGAGCAATTCAGTTTTTCCGTTGTTGGATATGCCAAAGACGGAGCCGCAACAACTCCACTACTCTTAAAAGTCGACAACCGTAAAGGTATGTTCATCAATCAAGTGACAAGGATTGCCCGTATAACAGGCGTGCCCATGATAGGTGAGACCTTACCATCTCCTAACCAAACGGCAGAAAAGTGGAATGTGGGCGGTACCGACCTTGGCATTATTTGGGAACTTACACCTGGGAAATACGGTATGTTCTTCGGTGATACTTTTGGAGCAGACTTTAAGCCAAACCCTGCTGCACCCGGTCCTAACGGAACATCATGGAGAAGTAATGTCTTAGCCTTCTCAGAAGATCAAAACTTAGAAGACGGCATGACCATAAGCGACATGGCTAAAAACAAAGCTGGTAATGCTCGTGAAATAGTGTACGGTGGCAAAGATGTTTCCGGCCATGGTAACTGGACCTCCATACCCACAGCAGCAATCAGAGCAAACGGCACAGACTATGTGCACTATATGAATATAAAGAGTTGGGACGGATGGGTAACCAATTATTCCGGTCTCTACAAATCGACAGACAATGGCCAGACGTGGAAAAGATGCAATAGTGTGAAATTTGCAGGGGAAAGTAACTTTGGGCAAGCTGCCTATTTCAAGAAAGATGGTTATGTATATATGTTAGGAACCCAGACAGGCAGAAACCACCCCGCTTATCTTGCAAGATTCAAAGAAGCCGATATAGAGAATCAGCATGCATACGAATATTGGGATGGTAATGCAAAAACATGGGCTAAGGGAGATGAAAGCAAAGCAACCATATTAATTCCCGGAACTGTCGGTGAAGCCTCTCTTATATTCAATGAGTCTTTCCAAAAATGGATTGTTGCATACTTCAACGAAGCTCGCTACAACATCACATTGCAGCATGCCGATGAAATCACCGGGCCTTGGAGCGAGCCCATCGAACTTGCAAGCGGTCACAAATACGCGCAACTATACGGTTCATTCTTCCACCCTCTTTCAACCAAGGGACGTAATCTGTATTTTTCGATGTCAATGTGGCTACCATACAATACATTCCTCATGAAAGTTGAACTTGGAGGTATGGGTAAGTAATATCAATATTCATCATAAAGAAAGGAACTCACGCATATGTCAAGAACTCTTTATTCTTTAGCTATAGCGCTTTATCTGGCAACATTGGGAGTAATGCCTTTACATGCCATAAGACCTTCTCTTGAAAAACATGAGTATAATGGTATATATAGGGGTGATGCGCTCAATTACATTGCATTTCCTATAGGAGGAATGGGCGCAGGAATGTTCTGTCTCGATGGGACAGGCTCCATCTCACATTTGTCAGTTCAAAATCGACCCGATTTTGACAACACTCCTTATGCCTATGCAGCCATTCATGTAAAAGGAATACGCAATGGAACGAAAGTCTTAGAAGGACAGATTCCTCATTGGAAAGTTTTTGGGCCAAAGCAAAGTGGAATGGGACAAGGCGATAAAACCTATGGCTTACCAAGATTCAAAGATGCTTCTTTTCTGGCGAGATTTCCTTTCTGCACACTACGCTTGAAAGACGACTGCATTCCGCTTGATGTTGAAATCACGGGGTGGAGTCCCTTCATCCCTACCGATGAAGATAACTCTGGTCTACCAGTTGGTATGATAGAATATCAATTTACCAACCATACAAACAAAAATATAGAGGCGACTTTTTCCTACAACGCAAAAAACTTTATTGATCCGAAAGGAACTATCAAAGCAGTAAATGGTGGTTTTAAGTTAGTTCCTCAAAACACAAATAGTGATCAAGGTATGGCCGTATACGTTGACAATACCAACGCACGCATAGACTATTGCTGGTTCAGAGGAGACTGGTTCGACGCACAATCGGTCGCATGGAATCATATAGATTCTGATAATATTATTACCAACGATCCGATAGAGGGCGTATCCCCCGGGGCATCTATCTATGTACCACTGAACATAAAACCGGGAGAATCACAAAAGGTAAAGCTCACATTATGTTGGTATTTTCCAAAATCAGATTTGAGTCGTGGCATCGCAAAAACTACCGGTAAAGCTTTTGCAACGGGTCCATCACAAGGTAATGAACCTTGGCAAAATCCGGTTACCGGATTCATAGGCAAACAACTGTTGAATTCCTTCCGAGATGGTGGTGATGGACTTGTCGGGGAAATGCTATCTGATAACTTCGAGATAAACAGGCGTTACCTTAAATTTATGGTTGGAGGTGGAAATCAAGCAGATCAAACTGCCGTCAGCCTAATTGTCAATGGAAAAGTTGTAGAAACGGCAACAGGAGCCAATTCGGAATCTATGCGCGAGCAAGTGTGGGATTTGAATCACTTTCAAGGCAAGATGGCAAAAATTAAAGTCATTGATTTGAGCGCATATCCATGGGGGCATATCATGGCAGATCAATTTGTCTTAACTGATAACAAACAAGAAAATCTATCGAGGCCATCCAAGCAAGCCGTTGTTATAGAAGATTTTGAAGGCTCAACTTTCAAGGGGTGGACTTTTCAAAATCCAAGTAAGAATATTAAAGAATCAACTGTTACCGATGGGGTATACACCTATCGTCCATGGTATGCGAGCCGTTTCAACGGGTTGCAGGACGTTATAAACTATTGGGATGAAAATCAAAGTCGTTTAAAGAAATCAAGTGAACTCTTTAGAGATGCTTTCTTCGGCTCCACCCTACCCCATGAAGTGTTAGAAGCCATATCCCATAACCTATCCATTTTAAAGTCAACCACTGTTTTACGACAACACGATGGACGCTTTTGGGCTTGGGAGGGCTCTGAAGATGAGGTTGGCTCATGCCATGGCACCTGTACGCATGTATGGAATTATGCTCAAGCATTGTCACATTTGTTCCCCGCTATGGAACGTTCCGCACGCGAAACAGAATTTCTTGTTAATCAGAATGCGGAGGGACATCAAAATTTCAGAGCCAATATGCCTATTTCTACACCGCCCCACGATTTCCATGCCGCAGCTGATGGGCAGCTCGGTGGTATTATGAAAACATATCGTGACTGGCGTATATGTGGCAATGATGCATGGCTCAAGAAACTATTTCCTGCCGTTAAAAAGAGTTTAGACTATTGTATACGTACATGGGACCCGGACAGACAAGGTTGTATAAAGGAACCTCACCACAACACTTATGACATAGAGTTTTGGGGAGCAGACGGTATGTGTTCCAGCTTTTATGCCGGTGCTTTAGAGGCTTTTGTTAAGATGAGCGACTATTTAGGAGAGCCAAACAAAGAATACAAAAAACTCCTAAAGAAAAGTATTGCCTACATAGATAACCAGCTATTTAATGGAGAATATTACTTCCAGAAAACGCAATGGACAGGACTTCATGCCAAAAGCCCAACAGATATACCCTCATTTGGGAGTAACTACAACAACCCCGAAGCTATGAAGCTGTTAAAGACTGAAGGACCCAAATATCAATATGGGACAGGATGTCTGTCTGATGGTATTCTTGGTATGTGGATGGCTTCGGTATGTGGATTGGATGAGCCGTTGAATAATGCGCAGGTAACCTCCCATCTAACATCTGTCTACAAATACAATCTTCGTGAAAACATGCTCAACCATTATAACACTCAACGTCCATCTTATGCTCTTGGCAATGAGGGAGGATTAATACTGTGCACCTGGCCTAAAGGGGGAAAGCCTACCCTACCTTTTGTCTATAGCAATGAAGTATGGACCGGTATAGAATACCAGGTGGCTTCACATCTCATGATGAAAGGAGAAGTAGAGAAAGGACTTCATATCGTCAGACTATGCCGTAATCGCTATGATGGTATACATCGTAATCCTTTTGACGAAATAGAGTGTGGACATTGGTATGCACGTGCCATGTCCAGTTATAGTATGATTCAAGCGTTAACTGGTGTAAGATATGACGCTGTTAATAAAACCATGTATATCAACTCCCAAATCGGTGATTTTAAAACGTTTATCAGTACAGATACCGGTTTTGGAACCATCGAATTGAAAAATGGAAAACCGATATTAAATGTCGTTTATGGACAAATACAAGTTAAAGACTATCAAATAAAAAGATAATAATAATAACAATCAATAAAAATGAATCAATCTATTCAAAAACCTGAAAAGATATTGGGGAAAGGCATTATCTTCCCCTATATCTTGTTAACAACCTTATTCTTTGCATGGGCAATTCCCAACAACCTGACAGATACCATGCTTGCGGCTTTTAAACGTATCATGAGCCTTTCCGACTCTAAAACAGCATGGATTCAAGTAGTCTGCTATCTGCTGGGATATGGTTGTTGTGCTCTCCCCGGCGCATTGTTCATCAAACATTTTACGTACAAATCCGGTGTTTTGCTCGGTTTGGGCTTATATGCATCGGGCGCATTGCTGTTCTATCCTGCAAAAGTAACTTCCAGTTTCAATATAGGATTCAGCTTTTATATGTATCTTTTTGCTATCTTTATATTGTTCGCTGGACTCTCTATCCTTGAAACGTCAACCAATTCATACGTTCTGGCTTTAGGGCCGGAGAGTACCGCCACTCGAAGACTTAACCTCTCACAGTCTTTCAATCCGTTCGGGGCCATTACAGGCGTGATCATAAGCCAAATATTTATTCTGTCACAACTTAATGGTCTCACAGCTACAGAGCGCGCAAAACTACCTCCTGAGGCCCTGCAAACCATCCAAGACAGCGAATTGAATGCTGTGACTACAGCTTACGTCATACTTGGTTTTGTCATGATAGCATTCTTTCTCGCTATTTACTTCACAAAGATGCCTCATCTGTCTGAAGGTGATAATAAGATAAATCTAAAGGCAACACTGAAACGTCTTTTCCACAATAAAAATTATGTATGGGGAGTTGTGGCCCAATTCTTTGATATCGGTGCACAAATTGCAGTTTGGTCATTCATCATTAGATATGCCATGCAACAATTAAACTTCGACGGGGTCATTGCAGCCTTAGGTGCAAATCCCTCGGCAGATATGATTTCTCATGCGTTGAGAAATGTCGAGCCCGTCGCAGCCGGATTTTATAATCTTTGTGAAGCTGTTGGTCTATCCGGCCTGCTACCTCACACGGCCGAGCAGGCTGCTGCAACCTATTATATCATGTCGCTCATTTTGTTTGTGTGTATGCGGTTTGTGTGTACAGGATTAATGCGCTATTTTAAAGCTTACAAAATACTTCTGTTCATGTCACTCACAGCTATTGTATGTTGTTTTGGTGCCATTTTAGGAACCGGGCGCTTTGGCGTATACTGCCTTATAGGAATCTCCGGCTGTCTCTCATTGATGTTCCCCACCATTTACGGCTATGGTCTGAAGGGACTTGGAGAAGACACCAAGATTGGAGGCTCGGGCATGGTTATGTCTATTGCAGGCGCAGCAATTCTAACACAGATACAAGGAATTATCTCTGACGAAACAGGAAGTATCATGACTGCCTATGTTGTACCAGCAGTTGCATTCTCTGTTATTGCTTTTTACAGCTACTTCATTGCTCGCAAACAAGAAGCTTAATATAAAACTATATAATGAAACACCTTCAAAATCAATATGTAATAGGTATCGACTATGGTACTGATTCCTGCAGAGCACTTGTCGTTGATGCCTGCAACGGAAAAGAGATGGCTTTGGGTATCGCAGAATATCCAAGATGGAAAAAAGGACTCTACTGTAATCCTAAAATCAATCAGTATCGACAGCATCCACTTGATTATATCGAGTCTCTCGAGTCTGCCGTTCATCAAGCCCTTGCTCAACTTTCTGCAGAGGAATGTAATTGTATCTTAGGATTGACGATAGATACCACGGGTAGCACACCTGCCATTACCAATGCAGAGGGACAACCCTTAGCACTGACAAATCAGTACGCTGACGATCCCGATGCGATGTTCATGCTTTGGAAAGATCACACTGCCGTAAAAGAGGCTGAACAAATCAACGATCTCATCAAACAGAAACATCTCAACTACAATCAATATTCTGGTGGGACCTATTCATCAGAGTGGGTATGGGCCAAAGTGCTACATGTTCTGAAAAAAGAGAATCCTATTAACAAGGATGCCTACGCATGGGTAGAACATTGCGACTGGATGTCTGGGCTACTAACAGGGAACTTAAAACCTGAAACGATGTTTAGAAGTCGCTGCGCTGCCGGGCACAAAGCTATGTGGCATGAAGACTGGGGGTTACCTTCAAAAGACTATCTCAGCCAATTGCATACAAAATTGGGAGAGATGAGGCCGCATCTCTATCATGATACATACACTTGTGCAAAAGTAGCCGGCAAGTTAACAGAAGAATGGGCTGATCGCTTAGGGCTAATGCCGGGTATTGCTATTGGCGTCAGTGCCATTGACGCACATATGGGAGCAGTTGGAGCTTCCGTCGCACCGGGCGTATTTGTAAGTATTATCGGTACTTCTACATGCGACATCATGGTCTCTAAGAAAGAAGCACTCAAAAATCCATGTATTCAAGGCATTAGCAGTCAGGTAGACGGCTCTGTCATACCAGATTATATCGGTATCGAAGCAGGCCAAGCAGCTTTTGGAGATATTTTTGCATGGTTCAAATCAATTATGTCATGGCCACTTTCTGCCTTGTCAGATAGAGAGGAAGCAGAAACTGTGAAAAAACAAATTTTAAATACTCTTGCCGAAGAAGCTGAAAAAATAAGTCCACGAGAAGATGGATTAATAGCTCTTGACTGGATGAACGGGCGCCGCACACCTGATGCCAATCAAAATCTTAAAGGCATCATAGGAAACTTAACCTTGGGCAGTTCTGCTCCTGAAATCTACCGTTCGTTAGTAGAATCAACAGCTTTTGGCTTAAAGCGCATTATCGAGCACATGAGTGAACAAGGACTTGAGATAAAGTCTATGAATGCGGTAGGTGGTATAAGCAAGAATGTTCCTTTTGTCATGCAAATTTTGGCAGACGTGATTGAAATGCCTATCAAAGTCATTAAGTCTGAAAACGCCTGTGCCCTTGGAGCTGCAATGTTCGCAGCTGTGGTTTCCGGTATCCATTCTGACATTGCAAAAGCTCAGGAATATATGAAATCAGCAGTTGAGAAAGAATATGCCCCTCGAGCAGAAATGAGAGAAGTATACAACAAACTTTATCAGAAATACCTGATACTCGGAAAAACTGCAGAATCTTTAATAAAATAAATTTATTAATCATATAATACCCAATAACAATGAAAATCAACATTTCTAAAACTAAAACGTTGCTCATTACATTACTATTTTGTATGAGTGCTAACGCTCAAGAATTTAATGGGCTCAATATGGGGATGGGTAACCTCTTCCGGATGTCCAAAGCCCAAACCCGCTCGCTAAGTCCAGAGAATTTCAATGGAGAAAAGGGTGCTGGTGCGATGGCCGACCCTGTTAAAGACAGAGAGGTCCGTAACAAGGCTGTCAGTGCTAACGCAGCATCGACTTTAGGAAAAGGGTGGAAAGTAAATCCTTGCATCGACATTAATCCCGGAGAAACAATGGTCATTGCGGATATCAACGGTCCAGGGGCTATTCAGCAAATATGGATGACTCCAACTGGCGAATGGCGTAAAACGATTATCCGTATGTATTGGGATGGAGAAAGCAATCCGTCCGTAGAAGCGCCTGTCGGCGATTTCTTCTGTGCCGGTTGGGGTGTATACGCACCACTATCGTCATTAGCCGTATGCGTCAACCCCGGAAGCGCCTTCAATTGTTACTGGCAGATGCCTTTCAGAAAGCATTGTAAAATAACAATGGAAAACCGTGACCAAAAGCCCATGCGTCTATACTATCAAATCAACTACACACTGACAGATGTTCCTGATGATGCAGCGTATTTCCATGCACAGTATCGTCTTTCCGACCCCACAGAAGGAGCACTACACACGATATTGGACGGTGTAAAAGGCAGAGGACAGTATGTGGGTACCTACATGGCTATACAACCAACCAACAATGGATGGTGGGGAGAAGGCGAAATCAAGTTCTTCATGGATGGTGACAAAAATTATCCCACTATTTGCGGAACAGGTACTGAAGACTATTTCTGTGGCTCATACAATTTTGAAAATCAACGTACACATCAGTTCGAGGAATTCTGTACACCATATTCTGGCATGCATCAAGTCATTCGTCCAGACGGTGTGTACAGGTCACAACAACGATACGGGCTATATAGATGGCATATCTTAGACCCCATCCGCTTTGAGAAAGATTTGAAAGTAACCATTCAAGACCTGGGATGGCGGAATAATGGGACCTATCTCGACCAGAAATCTTTTATTTCTACTGTCGCCTATTGGTACCAGGCAGAACCTCATGCTAAGTTCCCCCAGCTTCCTGCAACCAGTCGCCTCGAGATTGCTGGACCGCTATAAAAATTTATAGCATATCAATGATATTATATGTCCGTGAATTCTTTTTTGTAATATAAAAAATAGGGCTGGAATCCAAACGAGGAATCCAGCCCTATTTAGTTATCTTCTTATTTCTTCAGATATAATCCATTGAGTTCTCTAAGGAAAATAGTAGAATCATCATTGTAAAATTTTACAAAATCATCGATTAAGCGCTCGTCACTGCCAGGATAAGGCACATAGAAATGCCCGTCGTAAGCCTCTCCGCGATTAGCTCCCAAAAGTATATAGGAAAGTCGCTGGCTACGAAGAACCGGCAGAAGTATATTCGAAAAATAATCGGTTACAGAAAGGGCCTTTATACCAGTAGTCAATCCTGGGACAAGATTGCGCGACTGCGCCATTTCCATAAGGATAGGCAGCTCATGATCCAGCCTACTCCTATAGGCCGTGTCATTACCATCAGTCTGCAACAAAGACAAATTCAGAACATCGATTCCATCCGGCAGGGACGATGCTACACGATTTTCTTCACTCAAGTCGGCCCATGAACTTCCATACAACACATTGGTGACACCAAGACTTTTCAATCTGTCAATTATTCTTTCAAAAAACGATTTGTAAGCCTCTGGACTAAGTTTCGTATACCATGAGGTGCCGTCTTGCGGACAAAGAAACAATACCACTGGAGCCTTAATTCCATAATCATCCTGTAATGAAGTCAGATAGTCGGCCATCCGTGCCGTCCAAGTCTCAAAGAGTTTTTCGTCTCCTCGATAATCAGGCATCGTCCAATCCATCAAGACTAGTCCTCCACGCTTGAATAGACGCAGCGCATCCCTGCGAATAGCCTCGAAAGTAATGGAGTCGGCGTTCGTTTTGAGTCCCCGCTCAATACCACAGAGTTCATATCCGATACAAGAGGGAGTATCATTACAAATGCTCTGAATATCGCCAATGTTCACAGAGTCGTCACGCCAACCTATACCTTCAAGTGTGCCATATTGCTGTCCAATCAATACCCCTTTATTAACAAACGTCCGAAGGTTGGCTTGCAAGTTCTCTGTGCGGGTAGTCAATCCGTTATCTCCCATCTCATCATACAACTTGCGTTTGCCACCACAAGAAGAGCACAATATACCCAATAGTAACAAACAAAATGCTGTAGCCTTTCTCATTTTCATCATTGTCATTCGTTATATGCACTGATCATTGCGTTGACGGTCGAAGGCAATGTCCACTGTGGCACAGCGCGATCACTGCCATCAAAAATACTCATCCAATAGAAAGTGGCAATACCTAAGGCTTTAGCCTGACGCACCATATCAGCAGCCTGGTCGGCAGCAGCTTGTTTCCATGCATCGGAGGAAGAGCCATTAACAGAGGCTTTGTCGCCATGCGTGCCATACTCACCCATGATAACGGGAATGCCTTGACTGACGAAACGTGTGTTGAGCATATCAAACATTCTTTTCAGTTCATTGCTGCAAGTAGTATTCCATGCCCCATAGGTATTAATCCAATTGTAGGGGTCGTAAGAGTGGACCTCAACTGCCAGATGCCCACTAACCTCGTCTGTAGGCAACACAAAATTGTCGAGCACCTCTTTCCCGTGAGCACCGGCATACGTATTGACTATAAGGTTGCGCACGGCATTGTTTCCCCCCGTATTGCGCACAGCGGTCACAAAGTCTTGAGCGTAAGCATTAAGCGCCGCATAACTTTCTGCATTTTTCGGTGCGTTCCATGTGTTGTCGGCATCGAGCATCTCATTGTAGGCCTCAAAGAGGAGATGATGGTCATAGCCCTTAAATCTATTGGCTATCTGTGTCCACAAATGTTTGAATTTCGAGGCATTAGCATCATGATTTTTCGCGTCTGCTTTCACCCACGAGCCATTACCAGCCGCGGTGTCATGATGAACATTAACTATGCAATACATGCCGACCGAAAGCACATAGTCGACAATCTCTTGCACCCTATCCATCCACGCCTTGTCTACATTCCCGGTATCGTCAAGGTGTTCATACCAAGTCACAGGGATTCTAACAGCGTTGAATCCGCCTTGCTTCAGAAAGCGCATCATGGCCGATGTTGTCACCGATTGGCCCCATTGAGTCTCGTAGGCAGACACCGTATGGCCTTTTCCTATACCATTAGCATCAAGCGTGTTGCCAAGATTAAAACCCAAGCCCATGTTGAGAACAGCTTTCTTTGCCGACTCCTCGACTATAGTGGAATTAAGTTTGACCTCATCACGGGTAATGACACAAGGATCGTTCATTACTTTCTGCCACCAACTGTCCGTGGGAAGCACCGTTCCATACCAAGGCATAAACCACGACCATTTGGCTCCTGCATTCCAGGCCTCACCCACATCGGCAGTTGGCACTCCTGTCTCTCCACTTGAGCCACACTCGCCAAGCGTAATCATCTTGTCAGGATAACGGCGCTGCAACTCGACAAACTCCGTCTTCTGTTGTGCAGCAGTAAATCCATAGAGGTCACGGGCCACAATGTCTACATACTCATTGCCGGGGTACCAACTGTCATCGTTGTTGAAAGAAGCTGAATCACCATTGAAATTTTGCGAAGTCCACACCCAAACAAGATTGTGAACACCCTTGCTCTGAAAATAGGTAAACATGGCTTCCCACAAATGCCTAAATGTGTCGGCACCGTCAGCACCCCACCAAAACCATGCCTTGCCCCAGCTTGCACCTGATTTCAGCATGCTATTGCCGGCAGCTTCGTGGAAAGGACGCCATAAGGCCACAACATCGGCATCTTGCAACTTGAGTAACACATTGATAACACGATCCATTTGACCATAAAACCAACGATTTTCCCATGTACCTGTCACCAGTGCATTGGAAGCCTTGAAAGTGGTCTCCTCTGGCCTAAAAGTTGTTCCGGAACCATCGTTTCCGACAGTGGTGTTCTCCGATTTGGGCACATTAAAATGCCACATTAGCGACACGAGGCCACCCGCATCGGTCCAATCGGTAACCGGTGTCAAGTCGTTATAGTCTATCCATCCATTACCATCAGGTACGGAAATATGGATAAAGTCGTAACAGTTGATAGCAGGATATTTGCCCGTCTTGGCATAGATATTATCAGCTACTTTGTGATTCCAACTGACATCAGCCATGACTGACGACAGTGTTTTGCTGCCATAGTTAAGTTTCAAATATTTATAGAGTCTTTTGGCTGCACCGGAAGCGGCCGCATCGGCCAAGTTCACATCACTAACGTCCCCAGGACGCTGGACATTAAAGATAATACTGCTTATGGAATTTACATCGTATGTTTCCCACGCACCGATCTCTTCAAGACCTTTAAGGTATACCTCCATTTCCCCGTTGGCAGAATGTTTCAGTGAAGAAAGAG
>JBMNUU010000047.1:0-17542 GCA_050946435.1 Prevotella sp. | reverse complement strand
ATATAAATTTTAGTATTTGGCACGTTGTATTGTAGTATGCGAAATTAAGAAAAAAAAGAGAAAAAAACAAACATCCTTCTATTAAAATTCAAAAAAAGAGAAAAAAACACAATAGTATATTACCATTAGCCGTTTTTTTATTAACTTTGTGAAAAATAAAATCAACTAATAATATACTCATGAGATTTACTTTATCTAGCACTGTTCTGAACAGTCGCTTGCAAACCCTTTCCAAGGTTATCAATACCAAGAATTCTCTCCCAATTCTTGAAAGTTTCCTTTTTCAGGTGCACAACGGACAGCTCACCATCACTGCTTCTGATAGCGAAAACGTGATGCAGACCTCACTGGCGCTTGATAATTTTGATACCGATGGCGATTTTGCTGTTCCCAGTCATACTATTCTCGATGCCGTGAAGGAATTGCCGGAACAGCCGCTGACATTTGAGGTGAATCTCGACAGCTACGAAATCACTGTAGGCTATCAGAACGGGCAATACCAGTTTGCAGCGCAGAATGCCCAAGAGTATCCTCACTGCGAGCCTCTCTCAGGCGATGTTCATGTGATAACGATAGATGCAGAGGTGCTTTCCAACAGCATCAGCCACACGCTCTTCGCTACCGATAACAACGAGATTCGCCCTGTAATGAATGGTATCTTCTTTGACCTCACACCCGAATGTCTGGCCTTTGTCGCCAGCGATGGTCACAAGTTGGTGCGCTGTCGCAACTACAACATCAAGAGTGAGGTTCCGGCATCGCTTATTCTCCCAAAGAAGCCAGCCACTCTTTTGAAAAACAGCTTGGGCAAAGAACAGGGCGACGTGGTAATAAAATTCAACAATCAATCGGCCGAAATTAAGTATTCCGAAGGGCTGCTCATTTGCCGACTTATTGAGGGCATGTTCCCCAACTACAATGCAGCCATTCCCAAGGACAACCCTAACGAGCTGTCTATTGACCGCAAGATGCTCCAGAGTGCCATCCGCCGCGTTCTGCCATTTGCAAGCATGAGCAGTCAGCTTGTGCGTTTCCGTCTCAACGCAGGCAGTCTTGAAGTATCCTCCGAAGACCTCGATTTTGCAACGAGTGCCAAGGAACACCTCATTTGTGAATACAACGGACAGCCTTTGCAAATCGGTTTCCGCGGTGATTTCCTCATGGAAATACTTAGTTCGCTTGATACCGATGAAATAAAGATGCAGCTTGGCGACCCCAGCCGGGCAGGAATTGTCCTCCCCGCTACGCAGTCTGAGAACGAAGATTTACTTATGCTGCTCATGCCGCTGCTACTCAACGATTAAGGCACAGAATGAAGTTAAATTTAACAAAGCCCCTGATCGTATTCGATTTGGAGACCACCGGACTGGATTTGGTCACCGATAGAATCATTCAGATTTCATACATCAAAGTAATGCCAAATGGCGACGAGGAGCGCAAAAACATCTTCGTTAACCCGGAGAAGCCCATTCCGCCACTCGTCCAAGAGTTAACCCATATCAATGACGATATGGTGAAGGACGCACCCGTGTTTAAGCAAATTGCCAAGAGTCTACACGACACATTTAGCGGATGCGACTTTGCCGGTTTCAACTCTAATCGATTTGACGTACCTATGCTGGCCGAGGAATTTCTTCGTGCCGGCATAGATTTCGATTTTCAACGGTGCAGACTCATTGATGCACAAAACATCTTCCACAAAATGGAGCCGCGAAACCTTGCCGCAGCCTACCGCTTCTATACGGGCAATAAAATGGAGGACGACTTTCAGGCCCATCGTGCCGACGAAGACACGGAAGCAACCTATCGCGTTTTGCAAGGCCAACTCGACAAATATAATCCGCAGAATCCCGCCGATCCGGAGAAAACTCTTGCCAACGACATGGATGTGTTGGCTGAATTCTCCAAGATGAACAACAATGTGGATTTTGCAGGGCGTATCATCTGGCAGGAAATGAAAGACGCCAATGGAAAAACTCTGCTCGACGACAAAGGTAAGCCGCGCCTTCATGAGGTGTTCAATTTCGGTAAATACAGAGGATGGGCAGTAGCCGATGTGGTACATCGCGATCCGGGCTTTTGCAGCTGGATACTTGCGTCCAATTTCCCGCTCAACACCAAACAGGTGCTGACACGTATCCAACTGCGTGAAGCCAAATTGAACAATAAGTTTTAAACTGTATCATAGAGGGTTATGTCATTACGTTCACTGATTACTTGCTGTGTCATAGCACTATCCTCACAGTTAGTCTCTGCACAAGAACTCGATGCTAAAATCACGATAAATCACAACCAGATACAAGGCACCGATGCTTCTGTCTTTGACAATCTCAAGCAAACACTCGAACAGTTTGTGAACGATAGGCAGTGGACAAACCTTAAATTTCAGAAAAACGAACGTATCAGTTGCAATTTCAACATCACCGTAACCAAATATGACCAGGCTACTGGGATGTTCACCTGCAAGGCGCTTATCCAGGCCAATCGCCCTGTGTACAACGCATCTTACACTACCACCCTCTTTCAAATCAGCGACAACGATTTCAATTTTCAGTTCAACCAGTTTGACCAACTGGAATGGAACGAGCAAACGGTAGACAATCAGCTCACTGCCCTCTTCGCCTATTATGCCTATCTCTTTATCGGAATAAATCTTGATAGCTTCGCTCCAATGGGTGGCGAAGACGTGCTGCAGCGCTGTATGAACTTGGCTAACAACGCCCAAAACCTTGACTTCACGGGATGGAAGTCGTTTGACAGCGACCGCAATCGGTTTGCTATTATCAACGACTATTTGGACGGCGCCATGCAGCCCTTCCGACAGTTACAATACGACTATTACCGCAAAGGACTCGACGAGATGGCCAACAATGCGGAACGTGGGCGGACTGAGGTGAGTGCGGCCTTAGAAAACGATTTGAAAAAATGTCACGAAGAACGTCCGACAAGTATGCTGCCACAAATATGGACAGACTATAAACGAGACGAAATAGCCAATATTTACAAGGGAAAAGGGACTCAGAAAGAGAAAGAGACTATTTATGACATCCTCTTTTCCATCAATGCCTCCCAGAACAACGCATGGGAAAAAATTAAGCAATAAGGTTCATGCTGAAACAACTATATATCAAAAACTTCACCCTTATCGATGAATTGAACATCACGCTTTATCCCGGATTTTCTGTAATCACGGGTGAAACCGGAGCTGGAAAAAGCATCATCCTGGGAGCCATACAATTATTACTGGGCCAAAGGGCAGACACCAAGCAGATAAAAAACGGTCAGAAAAAGTGTGTGATTGAAGCCCGATTCGATTTGTCGAAATACGACATGAAGGAGTTTTTTGAGCAAAACGACATTGACTACGACCCAGGAGAGTGTATCATACGTCGGGAAATGAACAGCAATGGTAAAAGCCGAGCATTCATCAACGATACACCAGCTTCGCTCAACGTGATGCGGGAGTTGGGCGAACAGCTCATCGATATTCACAGTCAGCATCAGAGTCTGCTGCTTCAGAAAGCAGATTTCCAACTCAATGTGTTAGATATTATGGCGGATAATGGCAAACTGCTTGACGCCTACAGAAAGGCATATCAAACCTATCAGGACGCGCAGAGCGAATATGTGACATTCGAGAAGAGCTATTATGAGAACCAAGAAAACGAGGAATTCCTTCGATTTCAAAGTACAGAACTGGAAAATGCCAACCTTGTTGAGGGCGAACAGGAAGACTTGGAACATCAACAAAAACTCCTTAGCCATGCAGAAGACGTTAAAAACGGACTATACACAGCGATGACTTGTTTGTCTGGGGAGCAGACCGGTGCTATAGACCAGGTGCGACAGGCCATTGATCAGTTTGAAGATATACTCGAAGTTTACCCCGACCTGGAAGAGATGACAGAACGATTGAGGTCTGCCTACATCGAGATGAAAGATATTAATCAAGAGGTAGAGTCCCGGGCAGAGAACGTTAACTTTGACCCACAACAGTTGCAGGTACTGTCCGACCGTTTGGATATGCTGTATTCGCTAGAGCGAAAATTCCATGTAGACTCTGTTGAAGACCTGATTGCCAAACGCGACAGCATCAAAGAAGAACTTCAAGGCATCGAAAATGGCAGCGAGCATCTTCAGGAACTCAAGGAAAAGGAAAAGAAAGCATATAAGGAATGTATGGAGAAGGCTGTCGAATTGAGCAATACAAGAAAGAAAGCTGCTGCCAAAGTAGAAAGCGAAATGAAAATTCGGCTTGTGCCATTAGGCATTCCCAATGTGAAATTTGCCATTGAATTTAAAAAGAAAGAATGTACGCCCACTGGTATAGACAATGCTTCTTTCCTGTTTAATGCCAACAACAACGACCAGCTCCAACCCATATCACAAGTGGCCTCAGGTGGTGAAATTGCCCGAATCATGCTATCGCTGAAAGCCATGATTAGTGGAGCCGTAAAACTGCCGACTATTATTTTTGACGAAATTGATACGGGTGTGAGTGGTAGGATAGCTGAAAAGATGGCCCATATCATGCGTGAAATGGGCAATAACAATCGCCAGGTAATCTCTATCACCCATCTCCCCCAGATTGCAGCACTGGGAAATGTACATTACAAAGTGAGCAAGGCAGACACACCGCAAGGTACTGTGAGCCACATGCAAAAGCTGACGGATGAGGAGCGTGTAAAAGAATTGGCCCAAATGCTCAGTGGCAGCGATATTTCGGCCGCTGCCATCGAAAACGCACGCACATTACTGCAAAATGGAGTCAAGGGCACACGATAAACAATATTAGGATTTGAAAATATGAAAAAGATTATTATATGCACATTGCTGGTTGTTTTACAGATATTCCATACAACCACCATACTGGCCCAACCCGGAGCGGTGAAGAAGGCCGGACAAAGTGTATTCACCCTCACCACATTCAAGGCTGATGGCTCTATTAACGGGTCGAGCTATGGCGTCTTTGTTGGACAAGACGGAGAAGGGATTGCGATGTGGCACCCATTCAAGGGCGCAGAACGTGCCGTGATTGTCGATGCCAAAGGCAAGACTCACGAAGTGGATGTAATGTTGGGAGTTTCGGAACTCTACGACCTTTGTCAGTTTCGCACGAAAGACAAGGCTGGTGCGGCTTTGCCATTAGTCAGCTCTGATGCAGCTGTAAGTTCGATGTATCTTGTGGGCTACGACGTGAAGAAGGCTCCCATAAAGAAACTTACGCCGAAAAGCACCGAAAAATTTATGACGACCAACAATTATTATCTGTTTAATGATGTAGACGTCTCCAATACAGACCTGGGCACGCCGTTGCTCAACGACAAGGGGGAAGTGCTGGGGATTATGCAACGCAACAAGAATGGTGGTCAAGCCTATTCTGCCGATGCGCGGCTGATAAAGTCATTCAAATTGAATGGTCTTTCGATGAACGACATATCGATGCGTGCCACAGGTATTCGCCCTGCACTTCCCACTGACGAACAGCAGGCCATACTTATGCTTATGGTTGCTGGACAGCAAACCGACAGCATCAAATATGCAGCCTATGTCAACGACTTTATACATCAATTCCCGAACTCTACTGAAGGCTACAAGGCTCAGGCTACGCAATATATACAACACCGTGATATTGCTATGGCAAACAAAACTTTTGAGCAAGAGGTGAAGAATGCCACCCAGAAAGACGCCGCCTACTATGATTACGCACAAGCCATGTATAGAGCTGTGGTCTACAAAACAGACACTACCTTTAGCAAGTGGAACTTTCAGAAAGCACTGGAATTGGCGCAAGAAGCCGAAAAGATAAACCCACAACCTATATATAAACACTTGCAAGCAAAAATCGTATATGCGCAAGGTGACTACTCTAAAGCATTGGAGATGTTTACTGCACTCCAATCCTCTGATTTGGGGAAGAACGGAGAAGTGTATTATGAAGCAGCACAATGCAAAATGATGCTAAAAGCGCCTCAGCCAGAAATTATCGCCCTACTCGACTCTGCAGCCAATGTGCAGCAAGGGGTTGCATCTGCTCCATACATCTTGGCACGTGGCCAATACTATGATAACGCAGGAGAATATCGCAAGGCGTTTGTTGACTATCTTGCTTACGACACGCTAATGAACAGCAGGGGTACACACGATTTCTATTATACCAAGTTCAAATGCGAAAGGAAAATTAAGCAATATAGTCTCGCACTCAACGATATAGCACATGCTATCGTGTTAAACAGAATGGAGCCAACATACTATGCAGAAATGGCCAGCCTACAATTGCAGGTGAATCAGAAGAAAAACGCTATAGCCACTTGCGACATGGGGTTGCAGATTGCGCCGGAATATCCTGACCTGTATATTATAAAAGGTATAGCCCAATGTGAGAATGGAGATAAAAACAACGGGCTGACCACATTGCAAAAAGCTCAGGAACTCGGCGATTCTCGTGCTCAGGAACTTATCGACAAATACAAAAAATAGTTTTGTGAATAAAAGCACAAAGCTCCTGTCGTTCGTTTACCTCCGTATGGATTATGCAAAACAGGTTGTCTATACGTACATTTTATAAAAAAGTAAAACATAAACATTAAGAAGTTTTTTGTAACTTTGCAACCAAAGCGAAACAATATGAATGTCAAGATGAATATAAAGCGATATTTGCTCTGTGCAATAATACTGTTGTCAACTCTGTCTATTGCAGGTGCCAACAAGGTAAAAACTGTTTATATGTATGGCTTTGCAACCTCATTCAACGATTCTACAGTATATTTCACCGAGGTACAGCAAGTAGATTCCGCCTATATAGATTCCAAAACAAAATTTCTGTATAGTCGCAACAACTATTCCAACCAACTACGCGACTATCTGTCGGATAACGGGTTTCCAAACGCCACTTGTGTCACCTCTTTTGCATTGAAGCGTAAAGATGCCGAAAAAAAGTATCTTAATTTGCGCAAGCGATATCTTGAAGGCTCCAATTATACCATTAAATACCTCAAAGAATCTGATTTCAAATTCCTCCCCATTAAGGCTGAGGAAATGGTTGACGGCAATGACAAGTAAACCCTATGATATGGGAGAAGCAAGCGTTCACAACTTCCGTATTGCAGAATTCAATATTCGTATTATTTTTAAAGGTGACGGGCGCAATAGTATGCGTTTACTTCCCTCTTTTGAGCCGTTCAGAGTTAAAAGGTTAAACGATGAGCCGCTGTTGTTTCAAGTTACAATAGACGACACACTTAAGCCCAGGCCCAAAAGCGAAAGAGAAAGAATAAGGAAGTTTGACACAGGCAATGGCGATACCATTGTAGACCAACTTGCAGATGGAGGGTATCAATATATCATTAAAGACATTAATGGCTCCGATTGCAGTCTGCTTATTACCAATAAAAACTTCGATGACTGTCATTGTGCGCTCAATGGCAACTACAACATGAGATGCTTTGGGCTCAACAATGCGCTTATGATGGTATTCGCATTTGCCAGTAGTTGGAAACAAACAACGCTTATACACGCTTCCTTAGTAAGACAAAACGGATATGGATATGCCTTTATAGCAAAAAGCGGTACGGGCAAATCTACCCAAGTAAGTATGTGGTTGCGTCATCTGCCGGGATGCGACCTGATGAATGATGACAATCCCATCGTGAGAATCATAGACGACAAAGCATATATATATGGAAGCCCTTGGAGCGGTAAAACTCCATGCTACCGTAATGTAAAGGCAAAATTAGGAGCCATAACCCGTATAGATCGGGCTAAAGCTAATTCTGTAGACAGGCTAAACCCTGTAGAAGCTTTTGCATCGCTCCTACCTTCATGTTCCAGTATGAAATGGGATTTGGATATATTCCATAACATTTGCGATACAGTAACCAAAGTGATTGAGACTACGGGGATTTACACACTACATTGTTTACCCAATAAAGAGGCTGCCGAGGTCTGCAACCAAGCCATTAAAGTGGAATAGTGAAAGAAGAAAACTCAAATTCAGCAAAACATGGCATCCCGCTTGACACCCCAAAAGGTAAAGCAAAGGAAATGCAGTTTCCCAATGCCATACTCATTCCGGAGATCATAAAGCTCATGGAAGAAGGCCACACTGTGACCTTACGTCTCAAAGGCTTCTCCATGCGGCCGTTCTTGGAGAACAACCGTGATAAGGCTTTGATGAAAAAGGCAACAAACCCACAGGTAGGAGACCCAGTGTTGGCAGAAGTTAGTGATAAGCACTACGTGCTGCATCGCATCATTCAGATAGATGGAGACCGTGTTACGTTGCGTGGCGATGGCAATATTGGCGTCGAAACTTGTAGGTTGCAAGATGTGAAAGGAGCCGTTATAGGCTTCTATCGTAAAGGACGGGAAACACTCGACCGTACTGACGGTCGTAAATGGAAGGTGTATTCGTGGTTATGGACGCGTCTATTCCCTATCCGACGATACCTCCTGGCAGCATACAGAAGAATTTGGATACCCCTATTTGGAACAGTATAGTAGCATCAAACAAATACAAAATATGAAAGCAAAGAAAGGTTTTAATCTTCGCAATGTGTGCGGACAAAACTTAATCGTGGCAGAAGGTAAAGAAAATATGGACTTCAGCAATATCATCAGTATGAACGAAAGTTCTGCTCTGCTCTGGGAAAGGATACAAGACAAAGACTTTACCATAGAAGACCTTGCACAGATATTGCAAGACGAGTATCAAATAGACGAAAACACTCCGCTGCCCCGTGAGCAAGCCCTTCAGGATGCTGCTACCGTTGCCGGACAATGGAAAGAGGCCGGCATTTTAGAAGATTAAGTTAATATAGATACATAAACAACAAGTCTCCCCACTGGGAGACTTGTTTGATTATATCACTACCGTCAAAGACCAATGATACAGAATTAGCGGCCTATGCTGCTATTTCGACATCAAATGGTCAATAAACCATGTTGATATTTGTCTGAGGAGATGATTGCGTGTGTTACCTCCGAATATGCTATGATTCCTATTTGTATAGAACACCTGCTTAAAGTCTTTGTCGGCCTGCACCAATGCTTCAGCGTATTCGAGCGTATTCTGCAGATGCACGTTATCATCAGCGACACCATGACATAACAGCAGCGCACCACTGAGCTTATTGGCACGAGTAATAGCATTGTCGTTATAGCCCTCAGGATTTTCTTTGGGCGTACGCATATAACGCTCCGTATAGACCGTATCATAGAAACGATAACTCGTCGGAGGTGCTACGGCTACACCAGCCTTGAATACACTACGTCCTTCACTCATACTCATCAATGTGCAGAAGCCGCCATAAGACCATCCCCAAATACCAATATTGTTTTTGTCGACATACGGCTGCTTACCCAAATACAGTGCCGTTTCCACCTGGTCTTTGGCCTCAAGACTGCCCAAATGCTGATAGGTACACTTCTCAAACGCAGCACCGCGACCTCCTGTACCCCGTCCATCTACACAAGCCACGATGAATCCTTGCTGTGCCAAATATTGGTCAAAAGCACCGCCCTGCCCCATCGAGCCTATATTCCAAGAATCCACCACCTGCTGATTACCAGGTCCACTATACTGGAACATGATGACGGGATATTTCTTATTGGCATCAAAATTAGCCGGTTTAATCATCCAGCCATCAAGTTTGACGCCCTCCGACGTGGTAAAAGTGAACATCTCTTTCGGACTCCAACCGTACCGTTGTGTCTTTTGCAAAAGCTCCTTATTATCCAAATGGGTAGCTATCACTTTACCCTTATTGTTTCGTGTAGTATAGACGAACGGCGTGTTTCTATCACTCCAAGTATTAACAAAATACTTATAATCACCGGAAAATATTGCAGAATTCCATCCTTCCTGATTTGTCAAGCGTTCTACTTTACCATTCTTATGCGACACATACACCTGTCTATCATGTGGATTCAATGCAGCAGCCTGATAGTAAACATCCCCTGTTGCCTCATCATAGCCGTACACATCGGTAATGTCAAACTTTCCATCGCCGACCTGTCGCAAAAGCTGTCCATTCTGGTCGTATAGATAAAGGTGCATATTGCCATCACGGTCAGAAGGTACCAGAACATAATTCTTGCCTATACGAATTGACCCCATAGCCTCTTCCTTAACATACTTTGGAACGCTTTCCTTAATAAGCAATTGTGAAACCGTGCTACGTGGATTCACCGTATATAAATTCAATACATCCTGATGACGATTCATGGTATATATCATGATCTTATCAGCATCGTCTGTGGGTAGAATACGAGGCATATAATCCTCCTTTCCTACAGGTATATCCAACTTCTGCGCACGATGGCTCTTAATGTCGTAACTCCATGCCGACACCGTTGAATTGGCTTCTCCCGCCTTGGGGTATTTATAACTGTAAATACTTGGATATAGCTCGTTTTCCTTACGCTCGGGATTCGACCCCTTAAACAACTGTAAGCTGTATTGCTTTACTTTCGTCTCATCATATCTTATCCAACACAACATAGTGCCATCGGCATTAAACGTCAGGGCACGATTGAAAGTAAATTCCTCCTCATTCACCCAGTCCGGAATACCATTGATTACTTCGTTGAGTTTCCCGTCTTTGGTCACCTGGCTCTCACTGTTGTCATATAAAAGTTTCACCAGGAAGATGTTGTTATCACGAACAAAGGCTACCTGATTGCCATCGGGCGACCATACCGGGGCTTGCTGTGGACCTCCCTCAGAGAGTCTCTCAAGTTTTCGGCTTTGGATATTATAAATGTAGAACACCGCCTTATACGACCGCCTGTATACCGGTTGTGTCTTCGTACGAATCAGCATACGCTTTCCATCCGGTGCCATTATATAACCATCAAATTCATTGATTGTCTCTCCCTGAGTATGATTAATATCAAACAGCACCGCTGTCTGTTTTCCGGTCTTAAACGAATACTGCACGATTTGAGTCTTATCCTGGGAAATCTGCGCATATTGGTCAGTTCCCTTAATAGGATTGATACCGCTAATGCGCTTAGCAGCGAACTCGCCTTGTGTCAGGGCCTTTAAATTAATCTTATCAGATGCAACACTACTGGCAGCAGCCATTAGAACAGCTACACACATGATTATAATTCTCTTCATGAACGTGATTTTTCTATTGTTTGCAACAAAGTTAAGTATTTTTTCGGTAATTTTGTACACGATTCATAACTATTAACGACAAAACTCCACACGGGGAAAGGATTAAGGAAGAATATGAGATATAGGGACTTCGGAACATGGATAAGGGAACAATTTCCCTATCGAGTGCAGAAAATCTCCATTGACGCCGGATTCACCTGCCCCAACCGCGATGGCAACATATCGAGGGGAGGTTGTACTTTTTGTGACAACCGGACATTCAGTCCCGCATTTTGCAACAATCGCAAAACCATTACACAACAGCTCAATGATGGCAAGGCTTTCTTCGCACACAAATACCCCGACATGAAATATCTGGCCTACTTCCAATCGTACTCCAATACCTATGCTCCCATCGAACAGCTAAAACAGATGTACGAGGAAGCACTGGCCGTAGAAGATGTTGTAGGCATTGTTATCGGCACCCGGCCAGACTGCATCAGCACCCCCATGCTCGACTATTTGGAGGAACTCAACAAACACACATTTATCATTGTAGAATACGGCATCGAGTCTGCCAACAACCAAACTCTGCAACGCATCAACCGTGGCCATACCTTCGAATGTAGTCGAGACGCCATCCAAAAAACTCACAATCGGGGACTGCTAACTGGCGGACACATTATTTTAGGGCTGCCCGGCGAAGACGCCCAAGAGTCGCTCAGGCAGGCTCCACTCATTTCCGCTCTTCCACTCGACATCCTCAAAATTCACCAATTGCAAATTATCAAGGGCACAGCACTTGCCCACGAATATGCCAAACAGCCATTCCATCTCTACACAGTAGACGAATACATTGACTTAATCATACGTTACGTCTCCTTGTTGAGAGATGACCTCATCCTCGAAAGGTTTGTCAGCCAAAGTCCGGCCGAACTCCTTATCGCTCCCAAGTGGGGGTTAAAAAACTATGAATTCACCAATCTCCTAAATCAGAGAATGAAAAACATTCCCGACTAAACCATTATTTCCTGATTATTAAAAGGGCATTCCTACCGCAAAATGAAAACAAAAGTCCCGACTGAACTTAGGATGTAGCAACGCCCAATGCTCGCGCTGACTTTCATACGACGGGTTAATGGCTTTCATACCCATATCGAAACGTAGAACAAAGTAGTCGAAATTCAATCGCAATCCTATACCATAGCTCACTGCAATCTGCTTATAAAACTCGTCAAACTTGAACTTTCCCCCGGGCTGGTCGGCATAGTCGCGAAGCGTCCACACGTTTCCCGCATCGATGAATGCAGCACCGTTAAACTTCCAAAACAGGAAAGTACGATATTCCGCACTAAGATACAGTTTCATATCTCCCGTCTGATTGATGAAATCTATGCGCCCGTCGGTCCCCATATACTTTCCCGGACCGAGTGACCTCACGCTCCATCCTCGCACACTATTGGCTCCTCCTGCAAAATATCGCTTTTCAAAAGGCAGTATCTTGCTGTTGCCATAAGGCCACGCAATGCCGACTTCACCGTGCAAGGCAAGTTCATTGTGTCTGTCGAATCGGAACAAGTGGGTATAGTCGAAATCAAATTTCGCATATTGTGCATACGCAATATTAAATATGGTGTATTGTCCATTGGCATTCTTCTTGCTTCCCATCAAATTAGAAAAGCCGTTCAGCAAATTTCCGGCCGTTTCCACATTAGCCCTTATGGCGTCTACACCATCATTGTAAGAGATACCAAACCCTATCTTCGCAATAAATAGATCTTCATAGTTATAGCGAAGTATCGCATTTCGATTAGACACACTATCCAGATAATCGTGCTTGAAAGTCTCACTAATCCAAGGCATGTAGACATAGTTCAAATCCGGCAAGTCGAGCCTGTACGACGTATGGTGATGCGGCTCTGCCCACCGATAGCGCCAAGCCATAGAGAAAACCCGACGATGAAATTCCGGACGATTCTGCAAATCCGACATCACTGAGAGCTCCGAAGTTGCATTGCTCTGTCTACGAAAGCTGTGCGAAAGGAAAGGCGCGATAAATCTTGGGAATTGCAATTTGGCTTCGATGCTATACTCCTCATAATCTTCATCGCGATACCCCTCCAGCCCGGTAATGGCTTCGAAAGCTCCGCGTAGTTCCACACTGAAGGTTTCCGCACCTCGAAAAATATTCCTGTTTTCATAGGTCAACGTAGCAGCTGCCCCAAGATTGCCCGACGTATTGGTACCTTCCGGACGAAATGACACCGACCGCTGTTTGTCCATACTCACGTTGATGTCTACGTCAAGCATAGTTGTATCAGGCACTTCTGTAAACCGAATATCAGTATATCTCACTGCCTTCATACGTCCAAAATTGTTATAGGTCCTTTGCAAATCAGATGCACTGAATAGCTTTCCGGTCCTTATGGCCGTACTGTTTTCCAAGACGTGTCTCCTCAGCGGAACATCCGCGCCTTTTCCTCCTTGATAACTAATGTTTCTTATCGTATAACGCGGGTGCAGCGTCTCCGGCAGGTCACTGTCCGTTCGGTACTTCATCAACTCCATAGTCAATCCCACTCCCAAACTGTTTGAGGCTGAATCGGCATGATACTGAATGAAGTCTTTGTGGAAACGATAGTATCCCGAATCCATCAAGATATTGGTAATGCGTTCACGCTCCTCGTCCAACCGGCTCACCGTGAAGCGGTCACCCGGTTGTAATCCAGCACGCTTATTGTCTTTGCTATACTTTTGATAATAATTTTTAAGGACCTCTTTGATGTTTTCATCACGTATGTCATACTTCATTTCTCTGATAAAGTATGGCAAACCCGGATGCAACGTATAAATGGCTTTCAGTTTCTTTCCTTTGGCTTTGGTCTTCAAATCCACCGTAGCGTGCATAAACCCCATGTTCTGCATGGCCCTGCGCAAGTCTTCAACAGACAATCTTGCCTGTACGGAATCATATATAATCGGCTCTTCTCCAATCTTTTGCAGAGTCCGATTAATCCATTTTGTAGTATCTTTTCCAGACATTGCATACGTGCCAAGTGGTATTTTGAACAAGGAAAACCATTTGGAGTTGGCGTGCTGTCTCACATAGGGGGCCAGCGATGCAGCATCAATATATTTTTCATCGGCTCTCACCTCTACGCTTTCCAGCAGATAACGATCGTCCGGAATAAACTTAGAAGAACTGCAAGCCGACAACAAGCATACTATAATAGCAAGAAAATATGAATATCTTGTCTTCAAGAAAACGCTTTTTTAAAATGCAAAGATAATGTATTTTATCCACAGATTGCATACATTAACACAGATTTTTCCATTACTTACAAAGTTATTAAGTATCTTTGCAATATGATAAGCAAGGCCACTATTAAATTCGTCCATTCGCTGGAGCTTAAGAAAAACCGATGCCGGGAGCGCCTTTTTGTCGCTGAAGGCCCAAAGGTGGTAGCCGACCTGGCAGCTGTTGCCAGGCCGAAACTTATCATTGCCACTTCCGAATGGATCATCCAACACCAAAACGCCATACAAGCATGGAACGGCACAGAGGTGTGTGAAGTGACGGGGGAGGAACTTCGCAAAACCTCTCTTTTAAAACACCCCCAGCAAGTCATTGCTCTATTCCCAATGAGAGAAGAAAGGGCTGCAGACCGCTTTTGCGAACTCCCCAGCCAACAGCTTTGTCTGGCCTTGGACGGCATTCAAGACCCCGGCAACTTGGGCACTATCATACGCATTGCCGACTGGTTTGGAATCGAACACATTTTCTGTTCGGAGAAAACCGCCGACCTCTACAATCCCAAGGTGGTACAAGCCACGATGGGAAGTATTGCCCGTGTGCAACTGCACTATACGGATTTGCACAAGCTCATCACTGCCCTACCCGCCAAGACTCCAGTTTATGGCACACTGCTCGACGGGCAGAATATCTATGCCCAGCAACTCACTTCGTATGGGCTAATCGTTATGGGCAACGAGGGAAACGGCATATCGCCCGACATCCGGAAACTGGTTACCCATCGTCTGCTTATCCCCAACTATCCTGCGGGCAGAGCATGTGCCGAAAGCCTCAACGTGGCCATTGCAACGGCTATAACCTGTGCAGAATTCAGAAGAAAAACATCATAAATCATGGAAACAGAACTTTATAAGATACGCGGACTAGCGAAATGTGTCAAAGCCGCCTACGACTTATTCAGCACCAACCTGACGACCATCTTGCGACGCACATGGTTGCCCGTTACGGTCTTCGTCATTATTTTCAGTGTGGGCCGAATGCTCTACATAAGTCAATCAGCCAGCCTTGCCTCCGCCACATGGGTCACAAACGACCATTGGCAATGGATTTTGGGCTCTATACTCGTAACCCTTCTAACCATAGCATCCGCTATATGGGCCTATTCTGCTGCCGTCAGTTTGCTCAACGGGCTGAGTGTCAAGCGCAATATACCGCGTATCTTCCGGTTTGCTCTGCTGGTAATCGCTATCGGATTTGTAGTGGGACTTATCATGGGCGGAATAACAGTATTGCCTTCTGTTACCAAAGACCATGCCGCATCCTCCCAAAGCCCCATGCTATATAGTGCAATCTCTATACTGCTTCTTGTCCTTCTGCTGATATTAGCCGTTCCCGCCTACTATTCTTCTTTGAAATACCTCATAGAGCCTCAACAGAAAATCGGGAGTGTATTGGGTAAGCCCTATCGCAAAGGATGGCATTACTGGGGCTTTCTGTTCACCACCGCTCTTCTAACAAGCATCATTGTTGGTGTTCTCTCCCTCGTTATCATGGCTCCTAACTATCTCATCCTATCGGCTCGCATTGCCGACTTCCAGGGCATGAGTATGGGCGATGCCAGTGGACTTCCCTCCTATTTCAAATTTCTGGCTCTCATCGCATCTATGATTTCCACTTTCATCTATGTCTATCTCATGATATGGGCGCTCATGGTTTATTACTATGCCTACGGCACCCTTGAGGCTAAGCTGAGCGCAAGGGCTGAAAATGCCACCATGCAGTATGGACAAAGCGAAGAAGGCACGGCAGCTCTACCCGAAGACTTTGGAAATTAAATAAATCCAACTATCAGGCATCTATCGTGGATTGCCACTGCATTTACATTTTCTTTCTATATCCATAAAACACATTCATTTTAAAGGCATCTCATGAAAAAAAAGATACTTTTTATCGACCGTGACGGCACTCTTATCGAAGAACCGCAAGATGAGCAGATAGACTCTTTTGACAAACTAAAATTTACACAAGGAGTTTTCAAGAATTTGGGCTTCATCCGTCAGCACCTCGACTTCAAGTTTGTCATGGTCACTAATCAAGACGGTCTGGGCACATCATCGTTCCCGGAAGACACTTTCTGGCCAGTTCACAATTTCATATTGCAAACCCTCGAGGGCGAAGGCATCACTTTCGACGATATTCTCATCGATCGGCACTTCCCTGCAGACAACTCCCCCATGCGTAAGCCCGGTACGGGGATGCTCAAGGAATATTTGAACAATGAGGCCTACGACCTTGCCGGAAGTTATGTCATTGGCGATCGCGACACTGATGCACGACTGGCTGAAAATATAGGGTGTCAGGCCCTTATCCTTGGTCGGGACGGAATGACATGGGACAAGATAGCCGAGATTCTTTTTGCCGGTGAACGCACGGCAGAGGTGAAACGCACCACCA
The DNA here is from genome assembly GCA_050946435.1 of Prevotella sp. GTDB lineage: Bacteria > Bacteroidota > Bacteroidia > Bacteroidales > Bacteroidaceae > Prevotella. The sequence goes on along the minus strand of JBMNUU010000047.1, from coordinate 734 downwards.
AAGAAACCGATATCGAAGTAAAAATAAATCTTGACGGGTCGGGCAAGACCGATATTTCCACCGGACTGGGCTTCTTTGATCACATGCTGGAACAGATTGGCAAGCACGGCATGATAGACTTGACCATACATACTAAAGGCGACCTCGAAGTAGATGAACATCACACCATCGAAGATACAGCCATTGCGCTCGGAGAATGTATTTATAAGGCCTTGGGAGACAAGCGTGGCATCGAACGCTACGGCTACTGTCTGCCTATGGACGACTGCCTTTGCCAAGTGGCGCTCGACTTTGGCGGGCGGCCCTGGCTGGTGTGGGATGCCGAGTTCCATCGCGAAAAAATAGGTGAAATGCCTACCGAGATGTTTTTCCACTTCTTCAAGAGCCTTAGTGATTCCGCCAAAATGAATCTGAATATCAAGGCCGAGGGACAGAACGAACATCATAAAATCGAAGGAATTTTCAAAGCTTTGGCACGAAGTCTGAAAATGGCCATTCGGCGAGACATATATCATTATGAACTGCCGTCGACAAAGGGAGCCTTGTAAAACCCAAGTGAGACGAGGACTTTCAACACCCTACATTCTTCTTTGAAATGTCAAAGTTGTGCAAGTTCCAAAACGAAGTGCAATAAAAGAGTAACCCTCGCCGAGAGATGAAGACGTTCTCGAAGCGTAGCGAGAGGTTGTCTTCATCTCTCGGCGAGGAAAAAGAAACAACCAGCAATACAAATT
>JBMNUU010000046.1:0-17721 GCA_050946435.1 Prevotella sp. | reverse complement strand
TGGCTTCCTTCCAAAAATCAAATGCAGACCTCGTATAGTCAGGCTGCACGGTCAGGAGGTAATGCAGGCGGCTGTTGGTGTCCGTCACGAATATGCCGTCCTTCAGACGCATGTACAGAAGCGGCAGATTGGCCACGCTCTCACTCAGCAGCTGAACGCAGCGGTAAACGGTGGCAACGGATAAAGCCGTGGTGCCATTCCCCATAAAATCAAAAAAACGGGTATAGTCCCCAAGCCGTGTATCGGTTTCCACACCATCCACGGCATCTGCATTTTCACGCTGAAAATATCGGACTATCTTTTGCCAGAATCCCATGATATATTATTATCTCTACGTAAAGATACGGAGATAAAATCATATCTGAAAATGGCCTATGTTTCACAGCGTCTCATAGTGTTTTATAACGTTTCATCGGATAGTACTATTTATGTTTTTTTAAGATTTTGCGTACAAAAAAGATGAGAAAAAGACATAAAAATGCCCCGACGGCATACACCACCGGGGCAAACCATGCACAGTATGAAGTTGTGATAATCAGACAAAGTGCACGGTCTCTAAATCTTTTGCAAAGGCGTGTATGGCTTTCTGCATTTTTTCCTTTGTGCGGGCGGATGGTGACCTATGCCCCGTGATATAATGCGACAACTGCCCCTGATTAATCCCCGTTATACGAGACAAACCCGCAAGGGAAAATGCTTTGGTGTAGTATTCAAGAAAAGAAGCCATGTCGTATTGGTAGACCATTTCAACCTCCGTGAACGGCTTTCCTTCCTCCGCATAGCATCGACGCATATCTGAATATCCGCCCTCAAAATATTTCTTGGCCTCCTCAACAGTTTCTCCCGTACCTGTTATCAGATAGCCCAATTCATTAGGATCGGCATCACTATAGATGCTGTATGTGCCGTCTCCGGCTCTCTCGATGATTGCTTTAACTTTTCTCATATCATTCATGTTGATTGTTTACTTTATCTACAACAGCCCGAACTTATTTTAGTCCGGCTGCTCGTAGGATTTGATTCAGGGTGCCTGTGGCAACTTCACGGGAATGATGATGGCTCATCGCAAATTTTATCCCAGTCTTAGGGTTTATCCATTGTGGATGCCCTGCTATTTCTTCCCCAGTATCGTAGCATCCTGCTTTTTTCAGTCTTTTCTCAAGCTCGTTGTACTTCATTTTATTGCCTTTTTGATTATCACAGTACAAAGATACGAAATTTAATATCAACAACCAAGAATTTTGCATTAAAAGATATTTGTTTTAATATCTTTTAACGCCGAGCAACTGGCCGATTAATCACCGCTCGAACGAGTAAAGCTGCCCTAACGTCATCAGCATCGTTATCGCACCGTCTATTTTGCGGTATTGGGATATTTTGATGGGCTTTTTGTTCTCCAGCTTGTCAACGTCAATCACACAGTTTTCCAGACAGAATACGTTGATGGGATTGTCGTTGAGCATAATCTTCGGAGGGTTCTCGTATGCCAGCATCTCGAATGATTCCACCGGGAGGTTGAAGCTGCCATACGTCTGCCGGTATGGTGTAAGGACGTACCGTGCACCCACACTCGCCAAGATGTTCACGAGTTCTTGCGCCTTGTAGGCGTCATAGCCTATGCGGATGATGTTTAAGGTTTTAGAACGCGCCAGAACGTCCCCGGCTATTTGCTTGACGTCTATTTTATCGCCCTTGCAAAGTTTCAAATAGCCCTTTTCGTGCCAAAGCCTGTACAGATGCTCGTTGGGATGACCGCGCAAGGCGCCCTCGGGGAAATAATAGTCCGTATGGCTGAAAAACATTTTCTCTGTCCTCGAGTAAATCGTATATGACACGGCACTGAAATCATCACGCACGGAAAGGTCGAAGGCCACAGCGCATTCCGGGTGCCCCGACACGCTGTCTATGTTGAAGTCCCCGACCAGCTCCTGCGCTTTCTCATGCGTAAACCACGTCTTCTCGTCGTTAATGGTGAATATGTTCAGCAGCTTCGTTCGGAAAGCGAGCATGTTTTCCGCCGACAGCGTGGCTTCTTCGTACTGTCTCTCGTAATAGTCCGGTTGAACGGTGATGCCCAGATGCGGCTGCACCTTGCGCCATGTGGCAGGATCGTCTTCCGCATCGTCCACATCGGGCATGAAGATGGAGGCAAACATCGTGTCGTTCTCTGCCTCTCCACGCAAAACCGCACACACGCCCTCCAACTCATGGTAAAAGGGGCCGTCCACCACGTCACTGGCGGTCGTAATGACCACTGTCAAAGGCTCACGCCGCGGACCCATGGAGGTTGTCAGTACGTTCTTCAGGTCGGCACCGTTCTTGCCCGCCGTGTTGCGGGCCTGTGCATATTCGTCCATGATGACCAGCGAGGCAAAAAGGCCGTCCTTGGTCTTGGCGTTGGCGGTAAGGCATTGGATGAGGCTGTCACGACCATCGCCTCTGAACGTGATCTTTTCACGGTTCACCCTGAACAGCTTTTGCCCGGGGTCTATGCCAAGCATGATGTCGCGAATCTCATCAAAGCATATCTTCGCTTGGTCGTAACTGTTGGCGCCGACGTAGGCCTGCGCATTGTTGTCACCGAAGAGCATGTCATAGACGGCCAACGCTGCGCATGAGGTGGTCTTGCTGAACTTCCTCGGCACAAACAGGTAGGCCGTACGTATCAGGCGGCGCCCATCGGGCAGGGCAAAGCCGAACATGTTGGCAAACTGAAAGGCCTGAACGGGTGTGAGCTTATACCTCGTGCGTCCGTTAAGGCCACTAAATTTCAGGGCTTGGTAGAATCTGAAAAACTTACGGACTCGCCCGGGCTTCCAAGGGTATTTGTCGAGCATCCGCAAAAATCTATGCACGCCTAATATCTCATACAGGTTATGCGCCTCCGGGTGATCTGTCACCTCACACACGTACTCTCCGATATGCCTGTCCGTCTTAACCAGTGCTGTGTGGTACCGATGGGTTAATGTGCTGCGCTCCTTTTTCAGCTGACTTACAACACGGGCTTTAATGTCCCTGAATCTCTGTTTTTCTTCCTCTGTCATTCTTCATCCTCTGCATTGACGGCTTGGATAAAATCACTGAAATAATCCTGTCCGCCGCCCTTGTCCTTGCTCTCCGTGTTCATGCCTAATGCCCGCAGGGCTTTCTGGCTCTTCTCTAAGACGTCAAGATACAGTCTTTCCTTGGGATCGACGGTTATCCGCTTGTTGCCCTCACGGCTGTATTCCACGTTGACGGATCGGTGTCCATCGGCCAAAATCTCATCACTCAGCATATCGGCACGAACGAGCAGCTTGGCTGCGATGTCCACCTGATAGGTGAGTTCGGCGGTGTACTTGTTCTGTTGCTTCAGCAGCTTGACGATGTAACCCTTCTTGCTCTTGACCTTGTTGGCTATCATCTTGGCCTGCTCCTTGTCTGCAGGCGGCAGCGCAACCTGTATGGGTTTGGCCACCGCAGACTGCACCGCCTGTGAATACCCGCGATTTTTCCCCTTGGTCTTCAGGTAGAAAATGATGGCCGTCGTGTCGTTGGCGTTGATCAGCTGCATCAATTTGCTCTCTACAAAATCGACCTGTGTCTCCCCGATTTCCTCGACCCGTGCCCTGAACTCAGGATCTTCATCCCGCCAACGGTAATAAGTCGAGCGACCGATACCTACAGCTTCACATGCCGTGGCAACAATACCGTACCCGGCATAATAGGCCTTGATAAACCTTTCCTTCTTTTGATCCATTCTCATGCTTTTTATTCTCCAAAGTTAATGATTTTTTACTGAAATCCCCCACAGCCCCAAAAATTCATCCGCGTGTGGAAAAAGGTGCGGGGGTGGGTTTGGATCGGGGCATACCCCTTTTAAAAATCACCCCCCGGGGGCTATGATTAAAAAATTATTATTTCAAAAACCGTTCCGCAAACTGTCTCAGCTTTTCCTTTGCTCTCTCCTTTGCCTGCTCCCTGCTGCCTCTTCCCATCTCCCTGTGTGTCATCACATGGCAGTCATGACACATGGCCATGAGGTTGGTGGGGTCAAACATCAAGCGTTCTTTCTCCCGATAGGACAGTCCCACCTCCACGGGTATGACGTGATGCACCTCCGTTGCTGCCGACAATCTTCCCTTATCCTTGCAACGCTCGCAGATAGGATTGTCAGTCAGTTTGTCACGTCTCAGACGCAGCCATCGGGCTGTGTGTATCATCTTGTTGTAGTCTTTGTCTTTTGCCATCTTGTTATATGTTTTTAAAGATTAGATTAAATATTATATTTTCGCCTTAAATGATTCAGGCTATCTAAAAGATTCTGCTGCACGCCGTGCTTGTTTCCTATTGCGGCATTGGCCCGCTCGTCCACCGTTCCCGTGCAGATTAGCTTATACACATGAACAGGATACCTTTGTCCCTGCCGGTGCAGCCTTGCGTTAGCCTGCTCGTAGAGTTCAAGGTTCCATCCCGTGCCAAACCACACCACGTAATGCCCGCCCTGCTGCATGTTGAGGCCAAAGGCGGTACTCATGGGATGTGCAAGCAGCACGTCGATCTTTCCCTCGTTCCATTCTTTCAGATCATTCTCTCCCTCATACAGTCTCACGGTATAACCTTTCAGCCTCTTGGCTATCCGTGTGGCGTCATGCTTGAACTGGTAGAACACCAACAGGCTGCTGCCATTGGCCGCCTCCACGATTTCCACCAACCTGTCTAATTTCTCATCATGCACGAAGTGCACCTGCTTATCCTCATCATACACCGCACCGTTGGCGAACTGGCTCAGCTTGTTCATCAACCCTGCAGCACTGGCGGCCAATACGTTTGTTTTCTCGCCCGTGTGTCTTTCGGTGAACTCCATCACCCGGTCACGCTCGAAGTCATTGTATGCTTTCATCATCCGAGGCGACAACGTGATCCGTGTCTCATGTATGATTTTATCCGGCAGTTGCAGGTAGTCCTTGGCCTGCATGGACAGACAGATGTCGGCTATCTTGTCGCGAATGATTTTTGCGCTGCCCTTTCGGATATCACACCTGACGACGATATTGTTCCAGCGGTGTGTGTCAAAGTACGCGTCGCGGTATCGCGTTACCGACTTGCCCAATCGCGCCCCCATGTCCAGACAGTACATCTGCGCCCACAGGTCAATCAGGCCGTTTGGCGCGGGTGTGCCCGTCAGTCCCACCACCCTGCGCACCGTCGGAGTAGCCATGCGCATGGCCTTGAACCGGTTTGACCTTGGAGACTTGAAGCTCGTCAGCTCATCAATGACCAGCATGTCGAACGGGAGTTTTCCTTTGTACAGACCCACTAACCACACGAAGCTGTCGCGCCCGACGACGTAGATGTCCGCCCTTGATGCCAGTGCATTCTCCCGCTGCCGTGGTGTGCCCATGACCTTGGCCACCTTCAGCCCTGCCAAGTGATCCCATTTTTCAACCTCCGCCGTCCATGTGGATTCTGCTACTTTCTTCGGAGCCACCACCAGCACCCGCTCTACCTCGCAGTCATCCATCAGGTGTCTGACGGCGGTCAGTGTGATCACCGACTTTCCGCATCCCATGTCCAGAAACAGTCCGCACCGCGGATGTCTCAACACCCACTCAATAGCATCCTGTTGATATTTATAGGGTTTGAATCTCATTGCGACTTCCTCCAATCCTCCATCAGTTTGTCCACACCCACGCGGCTGTCAATCACACAGACGCGGTGCCCGAGGCGCTGCAGCTCATCATGTCTTATGGCCTGTATTCGGGTTGGTTTCATTCCTTTGCTCTTGAGTTCCACCCATGTCGTTGACCCTCCCGGCCAGCATATCAATCTGTCCGGATAGCCCGTCACTCCCGGGTTGGCATATTTCAGGCAAAGCCCACCGATGGCCCTCACCGATTCCCTCAGATATCTCTCGATGGCTTTTTCGGAGAATTCCGCATGGTTTGTGATATATTTTATTGTTTCCATTTTATTTACAAATATTTTTAGAGGCAACAAACTACAAAGGTAACAGTACCTGTATATATACCCCCTATATACTATATGTACTATATATATACTATATAACATATATATTCCTTTAGTTATAGTAATATTTGTTGCCATTGTTGCCATGTACTATAAAGACCTGTATTTTAAGGCTTTGGTCGGCAACGTAGTAGGCAACACTCTAAAAAATCTTTGTTGCCTTTGTTGCCCTCGTTAACCTTTTTATATCTTTTGTCACTTTTGTAAACTGTTCTTAAAATTGTATAAATGTTGCCTTTGTTGCCCTAAAGTTCATTTTCTTTACTTTCTTTGTCGTCAAATTCTTTTACAAATGCCCTTTGTTTTCCATAGAATGCGCACCTCAATGGATGCGTCTTTGTCCACCCCAAATCCTCCATTATTTGGTTGATTTTTCTCGCCTTGTACTTGTACCCGCTATCCGATATATCCATTCCCAAAACCTCACAGATAAACTCTGCAGCGCACACCCTTGTCCGTTCTTCCGTGGCTTGCTCGTCCAATGGGTCAGGGTTTCTGATATATGCCCTCCTACGGTTCAGATCCCACGTATTCCAGCTCGGTGGCAGCTTCATGTCCAGAAAATCGCGCACCATGCCCGGCAGCGGGTCATCGCTGTTATCGTTGAAATCCTGCTGCCTTTTCCGGGCTTCCATCTCCAACTTCCCGTCGAGGTACAGTTTCTCACCGTCCCTGTATCTTTCCACGGCCTCAGCCCACAGTTGATCACGATCTCTCTCTAATGCCTCTTTCGGGTTATCATATTTCCGTAGGTTCGGATCAGCCTCAATGACCCAAAAGCGCCGGTTGCCCGTGTCCCCCTTGAGAAAATAGGTTTCGTTTGTCGTCCCGCAGAATACACACTGTCTCGGTCTCGGTTCCACCACACGGGCGTATGCCGGCCGGTATGCATCCACCTGCTTACAGATGAACGCCTTGACCTGCTCCACGTCTGTACGCTTTACGCTTCCCAGCTCCGGCAGCTCAATCACCCATCCGCTTGCCGCCTGCTCCATGCCGCGAGTACCGTCCATCGTAATGACGTTGTCACTGAACCACTCTCCGCCCATAACACTGAACAGGGTCGATTTCCCGATACCTTCAGGCCCCGCCACGATCAGGCAGTAGTCATACTTGCACCCCGGCTTCATCACGCGTGCCACGGCAGCCGTGAAGTGCTTCCTCGTCATGATGCGGTTGAGTTCATTGTCCGCGGCTCCGATATAGTCCGTCACCAGTCTGTCCAACCTTGGCACACCGTCCCATACCAGGCCGTTGAGATACTTCTTGATGGGATGCACCCGGTGCTTGGTGACCACCGCCGTGAAGGCATCGCTGATCCTGTCCTTGCCCGTCACGCCGTAGTTTTTCTCCATATACACCCTCAGGTTGGCCTCATCGTTATTTGTCCATATCTCCGCCTTTCGGTCCCATGGCAGCCCGCCTGACACATAGTTGAAGCGGTTGAACTGGTTGAACCACACGCGTCCCTTGAGCCCCGGGTCGTTTTCCAGAATCATGATAATGTTCTTCGCGTTCGACTTGATGTTACCGTTTTTGTCACGCTCCAAATCCCCGAGCCACCTGTCGTCCGTCTTAGTGTTCTTAATGGTAACCTCCGCGAAGTCGCTTTGTGCCTCTTCCCTTTTTTCCCTTGCGAGCAGGATACCCACCTTTTTGTCCTTGGCCACGAAGTCCAGCATCTTTTGGTATGATGGTTTCCGTGTCGTGTCCGTCGCTCTCGAGGCCTCATCCTCTTGCCCGAACATGTGGATGCGGCACAGGTCAAAGGCATTGCAGAGCTGTTTGCTTGCCGGGTCTGTCTCGTGGTTGCTGTAGGCGAACTTGCCGTCATAGCACACCAGTCCCGCGGCCACACTGCCCCGTTTATACGTGTATCGTCCGTTGTAGGCCGTTTTCTCATACACATCAGGCAGAAACCTGTCAATGGCATCCTCGATGTCATACGTGCGACAGAATGCTCCGATGAGGCCGTTCTTTTCTGTTGGGTCTTCCGTCTTTTTCACCGAGTGCTTGATGATTTCACCCTCCCGGCTCGACACCGGCCATGCCGCCGCGTCCCTGAAGTCGTGGTATTGCACCAGTACGCTGTCCACATCGCACGCGGGGCCATCTTGACACCTGAACACATATTCCGCCCCCTTGCTCGTACTCGGCCAATAGAACAGCCGCGCCAACTGGTAGGTAGTGTCATCAAAGAGGTCTATTCCCAGTGCCTCGGCTATCTTACGGCACAGTGGTTCGTACTCATCGGGAGCGGCGTTACGGCTTAGTGGGAATACCAATCGATAGCGAGGGTTTCCCTTGGAGTGCTTGTGCGTGCTGTAGAGCATGGCCGCAAATTTGAATTTCCCCCGGAACTTATCCCAAAAGTTATCCGTGCCATAGTCGATGTCAAGCGTTGCCAAGCTCCGCCATTTCACGGCGCCTGTCTTGCGTGCTCCCTCCGATAGGTAACCTCCCACGAATCCGCCTACGTCCTTGACGTTGCTCTGTTCGTCCTTGGTCATGTGTGCATACTCTCCCGGAGTCTCCGCCGTGTAGGTCGTGCTGCTGCAGCGCCTCACCAGTTCAGCCCACGTGCACCTTTTATTTTTCCACCGCTTGGCCATCCTGCTGTGCGCTGTGGCGATGTCGATGTTGAAATCATGGTTTAAAATTAATTGATCCATTGTTATTTTTGATTTATCGTTTTCCCAGTTGCTTGCTCATCCTGCCATCGCTACTACTCCCTTCTTTTCCTGCTTTCCCTTTGCTTGCTGGTTCTGGTATGGGTGTCGGCGTGCCCTCTGCCATATTGGTAGAACTGGCAAACGTCAGCAATGGTGTTGTTAATCTCTTTTTGTGTCTTCGTGCAATAGTAGTGCTTACTCGGGGTCATCTGTAGCACGCACAAATCGCAAAGTGTACAGCTAAGTCCGCCAATCATGCCGTCGTAAGCAACTAAATCGTCGCGCCGGCTATCCTCGTTCCTGATCTCTGCAAGCTTTGCTATCTTCTGCAATTGCTCGTTTTCGTTTGTATTTTTTCTCGTTTTCATTGTCGTTATATCTCTTTTAGGTTAAACATTTCCGCTTCTGATAGTTCTACCACTTATTTTAGCATCACCATATACATAAGCATCACCATATACACAAGCATCACCATATACACAAGCATCGTCATATACCCAAGCATTGCCAAATACCCAAGCATCGTCATATACCCAAGCATTGCCAAATACCCAAGCATCGTCATATACCCAAGCATTGCCAAATACCCAAGCATCGTCATATACACAAGCATTGCCAAATACCCAAGCATCGTCATATACACAAGCATCACCAGATACCCAAGCATCGTCATATACACAAGCATCGTTATATACCCAAGTATTGGCAGATACCCGAGCATTGTCATACACCCGAGCGTTGCCAAACACACAAGCCTTGCCAAATACCCGAGCATTGGCAGATACCCGAGCATTGTCATACACCCGAGCGTTGCCAAACACACAAGCCTTGCCAAATACCCGAGCATTGTCATACACCCGAGCGTTGCCAAACACACAAGCATTGCCAAACACCCGAGCGTTGCCAAACACCCGAGCGTTGCCAAACACACAAGCCTTGCCAAACACACAAGCATTGTCATACACCCAGCAGTTGCCCTCATGAGATAGGTTTTTCTCGTTTCCTATATACCCTCCTTTGTCGCCTTTTTTCACATCTGCGAAGTCCCGCAAAGCCTCTATTCGGTACAAAGACCTACCATCTGCCGTAATGGCGTCATCTTCCAATAGTCTGTATTTCTTTTCCATAGTTATTTTTGATTTATTGTTTTCCCAGTTGCTTGGTCTTGGTCATTTTTAGTCTTTTAAATAATAAGGTGTTGTATATCCCGCGCCCTTCAGGGGCAAGTCCCTGCACCACGGTATCGGCTCACTGAACAGTGCCTCAACCTCATGCAGCGTCCTATCGGGTGTTGTCTCCACTACGATTTCGTCGTGGACATGGAATACCACATTCAGCCGTTGTCTCTCAGCCCTCAGTATCACCATGCCCAGAATGTCACGGGCGGTGGCCTGCACGATGTTTTCAGTCAGTTTTCCGCCGTATGTGGTCTGTGTCTCCCATTTCCTTGATGTTTGGTTGGTCCCCTCGTAGGTTATGACCTGCTGCTCGTTCCCCCATCGGTTTGTCTCCGTGATGATTTTCGCACGTGGGTAGCAGAGCGTCCGTCCGCTCGGCAGGGTGATGAGCAACACGCCCCAGCGGAAACTGACGACAATGCCTCGGTGTATGGTGATGCTACGTCCCGTCTTGACGGCAGCGATGACCGCCTTTTCCACGATCCGCCATAACTTCACGATGTTCGGGTTGCTCTCTCGCCATTTGTCGACGATGCTTTTCATCTCCGTTTCCGTCAGCCCCATTCGGCTCCCGCCCATGGCATCCAGTGCATTCACGCCACCACCATAGCCTAATCCCAGCACGGCCACTTTGCCCCGTTGGCGGAGATGCCCGTTCACGCCGTGTTTCTCCACGGGCACGCCGAACATTCGGCTGGCGGTCTCGCAGTAGATGTCGTGTCCCTGCCTGAAGGCATCGAGTACCCATTCCTCACCGGCTATCCATGCAATAACCCGTGCCTCGATGGCCGAAAAGTCGCACACATGGAACGTGCAGCCGGGCTTGGCAATGAACGCCGTGCGAATCAGTTCGCTGAGCACCTGCGTCACGTTATCGTAGTTCATCTCAAACTCTTCAAGGTCTCCGCGCTTCACCAGATAGCGGGCATAATCAAGGTCGGAGAGATGATTCTGAGGCAGGTTTTGCAACTGCACGAGCCTGCCTGCCCATCGCCCCGAGCGCACGGCACCGTAGAACTGCAGGAGTCCGTGCACCCTCCCACCGTCGCAGATGCATTCCTGTATGGCTTTGTATTTCTTGTTCGACGTCTTGCCCAGCTCCCGCCTGATGGCGAGTAATTCCTGCACTTTCGGCCAGTATTTGAACTGTGTTTCGTAGTCGTCGAGCTTCTTCTTGTTCAGGCTGTCTATCGTGAACCCCGTGGCCTGATGCACATAGGCCTTGATTTGCGCCGGGCTGTTCGGGTTGTCCATACCGGTGATTTCCCGTGCCTTGGCAAGCAGCTCTTCCTTGTAGGTGTCATCAAAGCGGGCGGCATTATCCACCAATACACGGTCAACCATAACGCCGCGGTCGTTGATGTGTTGGTCGGCCACATACAGGTCGTCTTCAAACTCCGGTGCTTCCATCCGTCTGACTTTCTTCAGGATGGCCTGCTCCACCTCCACGTCGCGGATGTTGTAGCGCTTGAACAGTTTCCATTTTTCGGGATCATCCTCCGGGCGGTGGCGCACCATCTTGGTGATGCCGTTCTTGGTTTTCCGCACCGGCAGGCTGAAAAATCTTATCAGCGCCCGTCCCTCACTCATTTTCCGATCCTCAAGCCTCAAGGCCTCGCCACATTGCGCCAATGAAAGAGGCAGCCCCATGCGTGCCGCCCTGATCATCGTACAGCGCCATTGCCTTGGATCCAGCGGCGTCTTTCGCCCGAGGTAACGACTTATACAGATACGCTCAAAGGCGGCGTTGTAGGCGGTTTTTATCACCGTTGGGTCGGTCAATGCATCCTTGATGTCCTTTGGCAGTTGTTCTCCGCTCGCCAAGTCCACACATCGCACCACTCCGCCGTCCACGCTGTATGCGAAAAGGAGAATCTCGAAGTCCGGGGCCTCAACATATTTATATACGCCACACTTGGTCAGGTCGTGGCTGCTGTAGGTTTCTATGTCTATGCCCAGTTCTTTCATTTATAATTGGTTTATACGTTTCCTATAAACCCCGACGGCCGTATTACCGCCGGGGGCGTCATTTATTATCGTAGAAAAAGAAAATCGTTTACAGGTCGTCGTCGAAATCGTCCCCGAGGTTAACGTCTGCGAAGTCAGCATCTGCCGACACACGTCCGCCGAGACGGTCGTCGTCCTTGAACTTCATGATATTGTTCAGTCCGCAGGCGATGCCCTTATTTCCACTCACGTCATAGGCATAGAACGTCACCGACACAATAGCCCACACACCGCTGTATATCTCCTCCTCATCCACGATGGGCGACTTGTCGCGGTTCACGATACCGGGGCGGGTCACGCTCTTGGCGTTCAGGTAGAAGTGGTTTGCATAGATGCCGTCGTCGTCGCGTTCCTTTTCCTCACCGTCGCGCAGGGGAAAATCTATCTTCTTGGGCTCCTTGCCTCCCCACTTCTTGACGATGGCTGCCTTTTTAGCCGCCTCGATGGCCTTGTTGATAGCAGCGACGGTCGCCTTTTCCGATTTTGGGATGAGGATGTTGGTCATGAATTTGCCATCTCCCTCCCCACCAGGGTTGTACTTATTAAACACGTGTGTGTAACTCAGCCGGCACGGGCCAAACACTACCTTTGTTTCATTCGTAATTTGTGGATCAATCATTTTTTTAAATTTTAATGGTTTATAAATTGATGTTTCTGAAATCCTCTTCCGCCATGTTCAGCGCGGGACGTTTGTCCGATACGGGCACCAGTGTTGGCTTGCCCTGAGGTTTGTCGATGTAGTCCCCGCACAGCTCACTGAATTGCTTCTTGCCGATGTTCCGCTCGAGGTTGGTGATGGTCTGCAGTTCGGTCGGTCTGATGTAGCTCTCGCGTGCAAAGCCCTGCTCGCCCAGCAGCTTCATGACGGCCTCGGGGTCGGTTATCTTTCGGTTGCTCCTACCCTCCACCACTTTGTAACCGTTGTATTCCACGCCAGCGAGCGCCTGCTCCAGACTGTATTCCTCAACGGCCGTCAGCCATGTCTTGATGGTGGGCAGCAGGGGCAATATGGTTTGTGCCATGTCTTCCTTGCCGATGAGCCTTGGGTCGGGGTTGGCTTTTTGCGCCTCCGTGCATGATGTGGCCAACGTCTTGCACTTGGCTCTCACCTTGCAGAAACGGCACCAGTCTCCAGGCTGCTGCGTTCCTCCCTTGTAGGCCTCTCTTGCCTTGGGCGATAATTCCTGCTTCGCCCATGACAGCAGCTCTTCCGCGTCCATCTCATATTCGCTCAGGTTATCGATGCGCGGCTGCACGATGGTCATCTTGATGCGTCGGATGTCGTATTCGAAGTTGAACAAGTCCCATGCGCCAAGGGCGTATATCATCATTTGTGGATTCTCCACGGCCGACACCCTGACACCTTTGCCGTACTTGAAATCAATGACTTCCATCATGTCGTCGGCAATGATGATGGCATCGGACGTGCCGAAGGCCTCAGGGATGTAACGACCGAAATCCAACCTGACCTCCACCAGCAGTTTTGCGTCCGGTGTCTTGACCCTCGCGGCGTTGAATTTCTCCAGCACGATGGTTTTGTAGGTGTCGGTGTATTCGTCCATCTCCCCGGTGTGGTATTGGGCGCTGAGCGCCTTGATTTCGTGCTCCTCATCTGTGGTATCCTGTTTTAGGAATGCTTTGAGCTTCCGTGCGCAGTAGGCGTGAGCCAGCGTGCCCTCTTCGGCAAAGATGCTGCTCTGGTCTTCCTCCTTGGCCTCCAGCAGCGGGGCGGCCGTGCAGTTCATCCATCTGTGGGCTGAACTGGGAGATAATAATGCATGTTTGTCTGGCATGGGTATCGATGTTAAAAGGGTGCAGCGGGGCTTATGGTTCCGTCATCGGCGATGGCAAGCTCATCACACTGTGAGACAAAGTCCCTTATTTTATCTTCGGGCAGTGCACTGGGTCTGTCAGCGCCCAAGAAGACGGCTATTTTCTTGAACTTTTGCGTCAGCGCCCTGTAATACTTCTTATAATTATCCGAGGTGGCGTTTTCCTTGTAGTCATCTCCAATGAGCCGTCGCCGTGTCTCATCGATGGCAGCCCTGATGTCGGCCTTGGTGAACTTCTTTGGTGCCTTTGCTGCCAGAGGGGCGTCATCATCTTCCTCTGTTTCCGGCTTCTCCACGATGGGGACATCCTTTACTTTTGGATTATCCACGGCGGGTGTGCTCTGCAGCTCTACCACCGCCCCGGGCACCTGTGGTGCTTTCAGCGACAGTGAGTTCAGCAGGGTTTCCAGCGCGGGAGTGACTCCCACGGTCACCCGTACATTTAAATTAAAGTCTGTTTGCATTTTATTCCTTGTTTATCATGTTAATAATAGATTCTGTTTCTGCTCAAACGACACGTAAAAGCCCGATGCGGCCTCACTTTTTGATAAAGCCCAGCACATCCTTGCGCATATAGAGCACCTTCCTCCCGGCCTTGACCTTCCTGAGCAATCCCTCGCGATCCCATCGCCAGAGCGTGCCTCTCGTCACACCAAGTATCTGGCAGGCTTCTTCGGCGGTCAGCAAACCACCTTGCCGGTCGTCCTTGCCTTTGGCTTTCTCCACAGCCTTAGCCCTTGCCTCGGCATCCATCGACCTGATCTTCGCCACGATAGCGAGCGCGAAGTCTTCCAGGTCTTCAGCCGACATCTGTATTATCGTTTTGCTCTGCATGTCAATCGTCAGTTTAAATGTTTATCATATCAGTTTCGGCTGGGTGATAAATTTGTTGATGAAATATTGCTGTCCCTTGGTTGTCACCTTGGTCGTCACCGTTGTTATCACGGTGTCGTCGGGTCGGGTCACCACACCCTTGGTCACCTCGAAGAGTCCCTGCTCCATGCTGCGCTGCGTGGGTTGGTTACGCTCCGATCCTCCCTTCATCAGAAAACCGTGCTCGCGGAGCCAAGCGAACAGGCGCTTTTGTCCAGTGTTGTATCCGTTCTGCTTGAGGATCTTGGCCAGCTCGCCCACGAGGATGCTTCGGTCTGACGCCTTCATGGCATTGGCAAACAGCACTTTTGGGGCGTCGTCCTTAATCTTCCTTGCCTGCTTGCGCGTCTCTGTCTTCAAGTTTGCTATCCGCTCAACCTGACGCCTCATGGTGTCCTGTGCGATGAGCAGCGCCCGTGCCATGATTTCCTCGGGGGTGTCGTCGGGCTTCACGGCCATGTACCCGCCCGTCTTGCGGATAGCGGGGAGCACCTCTCCGCACACCCATTCCTGAAACGGCTCGGCTTGGGGCTTGTCGCTGCGCATGATTACCAAGTAGAGATTCCTCTCGGAGATGAAAGTCATGTCTATTTTCTGAATGGCGGGTGTTCCGTCTTTCTTTGTACCCGTCTGTACCCCTACCCCAATCCGATTGACCCCGGGGGTCTTAAGCCTTGGAGTAACTCCGTCAACTCTTAATTCGAGCACTCTGCATACGTCTGCCAGACAAAACAATGGTTTGTCGGGTGTGCCGGCTGTCCGGATATCTCCGAACTGCGGGCTGTTGAAAATTGTGATTTTGTTTTCCATTTTGTCAGGTGTTTTAAAAGCGGAGAGGAAGCACGATTAAAAGTGTCTAATTTTTAATTATGAGTAGAAGTGTGCGCTTCCTCTCCAAAAATTCTTTATATTTGCGATTGTCTAATTTTTAATAGTATGAGTAGAATTAAATTGTCATTGAAAGAGCTCGACCAAGCCCTTGAACTCGCGCATAAGCATGTGACCGTATTCGATGAGGATGGAGACAGAAATCTCTCTATCATTGCGAGAATGGTCGATGACGGCTGTTATGACCCCTATAAAAGGGTAATGACAGCGCATGGCCGTGCGTTCTACAATTCCGGTGGATATGCAGGCCAAAGACGCCGGAGGATTCTGCGGAATATATTTGTGTGGCTCTCCACCATTTTGGCGGCCTTTCTTGGCTCTTTGCTGGCAACTCTGTTGTAGAAGGGGTCATTTTTAACACTCTCCGCCTCTGCCCGGATGCTCCTTGCAACGTCTTCCTCGCTCCTTCCGGGCTGTGGCTTGTTCTGTTTTATCTTGTCGTACAGGTCTGACCAGTTGTCTGCCCAGCAGCCATGTCTATGGTTCCTGAGCTTGAGGAATACCAGTCGAGGCACCCATTCATCTCGTGGGGCATCTGTCACCCATTTGCAAATCTCGTCCCTAAACTCAGGCTCTCGCATAATAAAATACATGCGGATTTCATCTATCAAGGCCTTTCTCGCCAAAGTGTCCAAGTCTTGCATAGTAAGCATGCTTATTTCATTACCATCGAAACCCGGGGCGAGAGTGGTCTGGAATAGCTTTTCATTTATATCAGTCAAAGTTGCCAGATATAGCTTTTTATAAAAATCTGTCTCTTTTGATTTCATTTTCTCGTTCCTTTCGTTATGTGTACTATTACAGGATGCCGTCCACGGTCTACTTCCTCGGGTGTCTGAATGATTCTACAATCATCAGCACACCCTCCCTGACGGCCACTACGACCGATGCAACGGTCAATACGATAATTGCTATCTGTGCTACTCCCATGGTCACCTCCGTGTTATTGTGATTAAACTGTCTGCATAGTTAACCGTTGCGGACAGGTCGACGCGCTCTATGGCCTTAATCTGGCTAATCACAGACCGCGCGCACTCGCAGGCCTTGCCGTCGGGCAGGCAGAAGCAGACGGATCGTCCCGGCTCGATGGCTCTCACCATGTCCCTTGTCACTCGTTTTGCTCTAATAACTTCCATGTCTTTTATTGTTTTCTTGCTTAATAATTTGGGGGGAAAGAAAAACCGCCGTATATTTGCGTTGTGTGTGTAGTAAGTGTTGGCAAATAGTGCCGACGGCTTTCTTGTACCCTTGTTTGTTTAACTAATTCAAGTGCAAAGACAGCCCAAATGGTCTAATTATACAAATTATTAGCCCATAAATATAAGCCCTTATGGGCTATTTGTTCATATTCTAAATAGTAAAAGTATGGAAAAAGCAGTAAATCAAAGGATTAGACAGATTATCGAGAAAGGAAATTTGTCTGTGAACGCTTTTGCTAAAAAAATAGGTGTGCCTCAACGCACACTTGCAAATATGCTTTCTCGTGGGACTGAACCATCGGCAAAAACTATTAATGCTGTCATTGCCACGTTCCCCAACCTCAACAAGGACTGGCTTCTAACTGGCACTGGCCCCATGATTATCACGGAGGATACCCCCGTGGACGAAAATGGCAAACCCGTGGAGACGCGTCCGCGCCTGCCCATGACCGTCGTGGCTGGTGGGCTTATCGGGTTTGCCGACAGCGCGATGCTGTCTGACTGCGAGCAGGTGCCCATCATCAGGGCTTTCCCCGACTATGACTGCACCATGATCGTTCAGGGCAACTCCATGGAGCCCAAGTTCGAGGGCGGCGACGAAATCGCGATGAGGAAAGTGCACGACTTTATCGAGTGGGGCAAGGCGCATGTGCTCGACACGCGCGACGGGGCGGTGCTCAAGCGCCTCTACGACGCCGGCGACAGCTTCCGCTGCGTGTCGTTCAATCCTGAATATCCCGACTTCGAGGTGTCCAAGGCCGATGTAGGTGCGGTTTATAAGATTGTCGGCCTCATCCGCCGGTGAGGCAAAATCCTTGGATCGATAAAGGCACAAAACACGCAAAAGGCACTATGCACGTACAAAAAGACGTACAAAACACAAATTAGGGAAACACGTATATTTGATTATCAGGTATTTAGCCAAACAAAACACACTCCCGGTCGGAGTACCAATAATGAGTCGACCAATGCACAGCTTTCGGTGCATTGGTCTTTTTATATCAAATAGCTTTTTATGGAACTCCCGGAAGCGCAACTGATACCCTCTTGTGTTCATGGAGGA
>JBMNUU010000045.1:0-17979 GCA_050946435.1 Prevotella sp. | reverse complement strand
CTTCCCATTTCGAACAGAGAAGTTAAGCCCGCCCGCGCCGATGGTACTGCAATGCAATGCGGGAGAGTAGGTCGCTGCCTATTTTGATAAAGGTCCCTGTTGGCAACTGCCGACGGGGACCTTTTTTTGTGTTCTCTTGCCGGCAGTATAGTGGGCGTAGTAGAGTTTTATAGGATAATGTAGAAACTTATAGGAGAGTATAAGAGTCTATAGAGAATATAGGAGATTTATAGGAGAATATTGGGGGGCTATAGGACATATAAGACTCAGTAGTAAAGTGTTCTTATTTATCTCTTTTCAGACTCTACCTTCCATGATTTAAAGGATGTGTTCTGTATTCATATCTTGTTGATATCCAATTTTTTACAAGTTTAATACGAGTGTTTAAAAAAACAAAATAGCTTGGTGGAATTGGTTTTTTTTCGTATCTTTGCACCCAATAAGAATAAAGGATAACAACTGCTTTTTGTTTTGGCGGTGCTATTCGCCAAAGTATCTTAACGGAGCTGAGACTATGACTAAACTTTTTCTCATAAGCATAGTCGCGAATGACTTTTGTCATTCAGGTTCCATAATTTTTTAATCATGGAGAAAATTAAGAGGACATTATTTATTTCAGTAATGTTTTTTACGGTTTGTTCAGTCCAAGCAGCGAATGCTTTTAAAAAGACAGACAAGGTCTCAATTTTTGATTGGAGTAAAGTTATAGATGCCATAATCATGGTTGAGAGTGGAGGAAATCCCAAAGCTAAAAGTGGAAATTCTGTGGGCGTAATGCAAATTACACCTATAATGGTTGCTGACTGCAATCAGATTTTAAAGAGTAGAAACAGCAAACGGCGTTACACCTTGTCAGACCGGTTTAGCATAAAAAAGTCAAAAGAAATGTTTTTATTGTACCAGTCAAAATACAATCCAACGAACAATGTGGAGAAAGCAATTAGGTCTTGGAATGGAGGTAACAACTACAGTAAACGTAGTACACAGCGTTATTTTGAAAAAGTTATAGCTGCAATGAAACATTGATAATATTTAAAATTGTTATCACAAACAAACCGATAGTCAATATTGATTATCGGTTTGTTTGTTTATGATATTCTCTAAAATGGTAAAATGTAATTACTAATTTTTGATAGTTATTTTCGAGGCATCCAGAGAAAAAAGGACTATCTTTTCTCGTCATAACCGGGCTGAGTATTTCCAAAAAGCGTAGGGTTGCTGCGGTTAGTATCTTCTCATAACATGGTTAGGCCTTGTCGGCCACGTGGAAAAAGTCCAACCGCACTGCGGTTGAAGCCTTCTCGTCATGCCATTAGATACTTAATCGCAAGTGGTAAAATTGGAGGGGAAATGTCATCTTCTCAAAAGTTCTGATTGCCAGGCATTTATAAGCTACCGCATATTTTACGTATTTCAAACGAAGACAAAGTTATTTTTAAATAAACTAAATTCAGAGGGCTTTTTGTTAATATAATTGACTCTTTAATTATTTAAAAAGACGAGTCGCACTGGTGGGATGATTGGCAGACGTACGAGGCGTACACTCTACCTGCTTCGTACCCCCAAACAAGTTTCTACTGAGCCTTGATCATGAATTCTTTTTATTTAGCTTACTAAAGCTATACGTATAGCCTTCACCTTTTCCTGCTGAATCTATGTGATGCGTGGAGTTGCCATTGAGCGAGAAATAAAAAACGCTCAGAAGCCATTATTTCCCGGCTGTCTGAGCGTATAAGTTGCGGAGGCAGGACTCGAACATGCGACCTCCAGGTTATGAGCCTGGCGAGCTACCAACTGCTCCACTCCGCGATATTATCTGTCAAAGAATTTTGTATAACAGTTACCTGTTTTTCTTCTTTGCATTTGCAAAGGTAGTGCTTTTTATTGTAATTTCCAAATGTTTACTGTGATATTTTAATTTTTTAATATTTTCTTTTTTTTCTGTGATGATGTTTGCTTGTTTCAAGGAAAAATCATATTTTTGCACACAGGTATATAGGGGTGCAATAACTTCGTTGCCATTTTATTTTGAAGAATTTATAGATATGTCAATTACTAAAACGAGACAGAAACTTGTTGATGTAGCGCGCCAGCTTTTTGCAAAAAATGGTGTGGCTGGTACAACAATGAATGACATTGCTGTGGCGTCAGGAAAGGGACGTCGTACGCTTTATACTTATTTTAGTAGGAAAGAGGACGTTTACTATGCTGTAATAGAATCGGAGTTAGAACGCCTAAGCGACAAATTAGATGAGGTGGCATCCAAGAATATCCATCCTCAGGACAAAATAATAGAACTTATCTATACTCATTTGAGTATGATAAAGGAAACTGTAGTGCGCAACGGTAACCTGCACGCAGAATTCTTTAGAAACATTTGGACGGTAGAGAAGGTCAGAAAGAATTTTGACGAGGATGAGATCGAGCTTTTCCGTAAAGTGTATGCAGAGGGAAAAGCGGATGGCGAATTCGATATCGACAATGTTGACTTAGTGGCCGATATCACTCATTATTGTATCAAAGGGCTGGAAGTTCCATTTATTTATGGGCGATTGGGTCATGGTCTGACAGAGGAATCAAGTAAGCCATTGGTTGCCAAAGTGGTTTATGGAGCTTTGGGCAAGCGTAGTACACTGAAATAAACATATTTTTTTATAACAACATAACAACCAATCATACTTAATATGAAATTACTGACAGGAAAGACGGCACTTATTACAGGTGCTGCACGTGGTATTGGTAAAGCAATAGCCTTAAGGTTTGCTCAAGAAGGCGCTAACATAGCCTTTACTGATCTTTTTATAGATGAGGAACATGGAGGCTTAGCCACAGAGCGCGAGATAGCGTCTTTTGGAGTTAAAGCAAAGGGCTACGCAAGTAATGCTGCCGATTTTGCTGAATCAGAGAAAGTGGTCAAGCAAGTCAAAGAGGAATTTGGCTCAGTTGATATTTTGGTAAACAATGCCGGAATCACCAAAGATGGACTGATGCTTCGTATGACAGAGCAGCAGTGGGATGCTGTCATTGCTGTTAATTTAAAGAGTGCTTTCAACTTTATCCATGCCTGTGTACCGGTAATGATGCGCCAGCGTAACGGTAGTATTATCAATATGGCAAGTGTTGTTGGTGTGCACGGTAATGCAGGACAGGCTAATTATGCCGCATCGAAGGCTGGTTTGATAGCATTGGCCAAGAGTATCGGCCAGGAGATGGGTCCTAAGGGCATTCGCGCTAATGCCATCGCACCGGGCTTTATCGATACTGCTATGACCCAGGCCTTACCTGAAAACATCCGTAAGGAGTGGATTTCCAAGATACCACTTCGCAGAGGTGGGACTGTGGATGACATAGCGAATACCGCAGTTTATCTGGCTTCAGATCTTTCCAGCTATGTTTCCGGCCAAGTTATCCAGGTAGACGGTGGTATGAACATGTAATTTGAAGGATGAGAAAGAGATTAGGATGAAGGTCGTATATGAAGATAATCACCTAATCATCGTGTATAAGGAAAGCGGGGAGATTGTCCAGGGTGATAAAACTGGCGATGTCCCCCTTTCAGAAACGGTGAAGGGTTATATCAAGGAAAAGTACAAGAAGCCCGGAGCGGTTTTCTTGGGTGTTGTGCATCGTCTTGACCGTCCTGTTTCCGGACTGGTTGTTTTTGCACGTACAAGTAAGGCCTTGACCCGTCTCAACAATATGTTTCGTCGGGGAGAAGTGCATAAGACCTATTGGGCTATCACTAAGAACGCTCCTCCCCATGATATGGGAACGCTAACCAATTGGTTAGTGCGGAATGAGAAGCAGAACAAAAGTTATGCTTACGATCATGAATTAGATGGCTCCAAGAAGGCCATCCTCAATTATCGTCTTATAGGGCATTCAGATCATTATAATTTATTGGAGATACAACTTCTCACAGGCCGTCATCATCAAATAAGATGCCAGCTTGCGCATATAGGTTGCCCCATCAAGGGCGATTTGAAGTATGGGGCAAAGCGCAGCAATCCGGATGGCAGCATTTCTTTATTAGCCTGTCGGATAGAATTTGTCCATCCGGTGTCTAAGAAATTGATAGCATTAGACTCCCCTCTGCCCAACGATGTGTTATGGAATGATATAACGAAAAGTATAAAAAGCGGTCACTTCGAACAATTTTTATCCTAAAATGGATATTAATTCCGTTTTTTTTATTTACTTTGCATTACACGCTTTGACCAGTGTCTTATGAGAAAATATTTAAAGTGGGGTGGTATAGCCATTGGGATACCAGTTCTTCTGATTATTATATTGTGTCTTCTGTTTTATATCCCTCCGATTCAGAGATGGGCTGTGAACGAAGTTACGGCGTATGCGTCGGAAGAAATGGATATGCAGATCAGCATAGATCATGTCAGCTTGAAATTTCCATTGGATTTGTCTTTGGAAGAAGTCAAGGTGCTGCAACCCAATGATTCTCTGAAAAATATAACGGATACAGTTGCGTACATTGGCGAGGTTGTGGCCGATGTACAGCTTTTGCCTCTTTTCAGTAAGCAGGTTATGATTGATGAGTTGACGTTCAACCACGTGATAGTCAACACCGGAAACCTTATTGCCTTTGCACGCATCAAGGGCAACGTTGGTCATTTTTCCGTACAAGCTCATGGCATTAACCTTGGAAAGGAGCTTGTCAACGTAAACAACGCATTGCTGAGCGATGCCACTCTGAATATCGAACTGAGTGATACGGTCCCGCCAGACACGACTTCAAGCAGCACCAACTGGAAAATCCGGTTGGTAAAACTCAAGGCCAAGAATGCCGACTTCACCATTCATATGCCGGGTGACACGATGGCTGTGAATGCTTATCTGGGCGACGTTAATGTAAGGAATACCTATCTTGATCTTCAGAAGAGTCTCTACACTGTTGCCCATTTGGATTGGGATAAAGGCCGTTTGAAATATGATCTTAATTATGAGCCGCAGGTCAACGGATTGGATTACAATCATTTGTCACTTGATGGATTAAAATTAAAGATAGACTCTCTCTCTTATGGTGGCTCCGGAATGAATGCCAAGATATCGAAAGTCGCATTCATAGAAAAGAGCGGACTGGCAGTTGACGATTTCCATGGAAAACTCTCAATGGACAGTACGAGGTTTTCTGTGCCGGATATGTATTTGGAAACCAAGGCGGGAACCACTCTGGCTTTAGACTATAAGATGGATTTAAACGCGTTTGATGACAGTCTTCCCGGTCATCTCGATGCAAAAGTCAGAGGGCAGTTGGGCAAACAGGATTTGATGATCTTTGCCGGTGACGGTATGCCTCATGACATGAAACGACAATGGCCCAACAAGCCTTTAGTCGTTGTAGCGGAGGTGTATGGCAATATGCAAAAGATGCGCCTCAAGAACTTGAACATGAATCTTCCCGGGGCATTGAAGCTCAAAGCCAACGGCATTGCGGAAAACCTTGCGGACAGCAGCCGGTTGAGTGCCCGTATGAATATAGATGCCCAATCAAAGAATCTCGACTTTGTAAAGGCCATGCTGGATAAAGACACGCGGCAGACGCTCCAAATTCCAGAAGGCATCGTGCTGAATGGCGATGTCAAAGTGAACGGCAGTCGATATGCCGCAAACTTTATCGCCTCACAGGGGGGCGGCACCTTGCGGGGTGGAGTCGATTTCGATGCTTTGAAAACGGCATATAATGTAAAGTTGAATGCCCATGCCTTGCCGCTCCAAAACTTCTTGCCCAAGATGCAGTTGCATCCTTTTACGGGAATGATAGACGCTCATGGAGCGGGTACCGACATGATGTCGCCCCGTACGAGTTTGACGGCCAAGGCCAAGATTGAAAACTTCATGTATGGCGATTATAACCTGAATCATATTAATGCGGACGCCACGATACGCAATGGGCGCATTATGGCCAACGTAGATAGCCGGAATCCTCTGATAGACGGCAAATTCACGGTAGATGCCCTGACCAAAGGCAAAAGATTCCGGGGCACAGTGTTTGGTGATTTCAAGCAGTTGGACTTGTATGGCTTACACGTTGTTGATGAGCCGTTAACGGTGGCGACGTGTGCCCATTTGGACCTTTCCTCCGATTTGAAAAAGCTGTACCATGTGCAAGGCTCACTGAGCGATATCACATTGAAAGATACGCAAGAAGTGTATCGCCCGAAGAATGTAGAGTTCGATTTATTCACATCAGCCGATACCACCCATGCCATTGTGGAGAGTGGCGATTTCACATTGAATATGGGATCAGCCGGCGGGTATGAGCAGTTGCTTGATAACAGCAACGGTTTTCTCTCTGAGTTGCAAAGCCAACTCAAAAACAAACACATCGACCAGCCGCGTCTGCGTGAACGGCTCCCCAATGCTCGCATTTTCCTCTATTCCGGTAAAGACAACATCGTTGTCCATCTCTTAAACCATTACGGCTACGGATTGAGCAGTGCGTTTATGGACTTGGAATCATCACCGTTATCAGGGCTGAACGGTGACGTCTATGTAGACTCGCTTTTGCTTAATGGTTTCCAAGTCGATACCGTGAGGTTTGGTTTTTCTTCCAGCGAAGCCCAAACTACCTATTTTGCCCAGCTCCGCAATCGCAAGGGCAATCCCCAATATGTCTTCAATGCTTTTCTTGATGGCTCCATCAATGAGAAAGGTACGTTTGCCCGCACACGCGTGTACGATGAGAACGACTCCTTAGGAGTCCGTCTGGCCCTGCAAGCTTCGATGCAGGAACACGGAACCAGCATCCATTTCACGGGCGATAAGCCGATCATAGGCTACAAGGAATTTTCCGTAAACGACAGCAACTATATCTACCTGGGCGATGACCAGCGTGTCAAGGCCAATATGGCACTCCAGGCTGCTGACGGGATGGGCATCCAGATTTATAGCAATGATGAAAATACGGAGGCCCTGCAAGACATTACGATTGGCACCCGGCATTTTGACATCGGAGAGGCCCTGGCCATGATTCCCTTCACGCCGAACTTGGAGGGCATTCTGAACGGCGATTTCCACGTTGTGCAAACGCCGGACGAAATGACGGTGTCTTCGTCAGTGTATATAGACAGTATGGTTTACGAGGGCAATCCTATGGGAGATTTGGGCTCAGAGTTCACCTATATGCCACGTCCGGACGGCGGTCATTATGTGGATGGGATATTCATACATGACGGAACCGAGGTTGGCGTGCTCAATGGTACCTATTTCTCTTCGGGCAAGGGCGTGCTCGATGCCCAGATAGATTTGAACCGTTTCCCTATGGACCTGGCCAACGGCTTCATTCCGGACAAGATCATAGGTTTCAAAGGCTATGCCGAGGGCTCACTGTCCATCAGGGGCTCGTTGTCCAGTCCTGATGTCAACGGGGAGGTGTATCTCGATTCCACCTATATGTTTAGTGAGCCGTATGGGGTGGAGATGCGTTTTGCCAACGACCCTGTCACCATTCAGAACAGTCGTTTGCTCCTTGAAAATTTTGAGATGTTCGCTCATAATGACAGTCCACTCAATATCCAGGGCTATTTTGATTTCTCCGATACCGAACGCATGAATATGAATATGCGTATGCGTGCAGAGAACTATCTGCTTGTAGACTCCAAAGAAACGGCCCGGTCGGATGCTTACGGAAAGGCCTACGTCAATTTCTATGGTACTATGCAGGGACTGCTTGACAATCTGCGTATGCGCGGCCGATTGGAGGTACTTGGCAACACAGACCTTAAATACATTCTGAAGGATTCTCCTCTCTCCAACGATAACCAGTTGGAGGGCCTGGTAGAGTTTGTGGATTTCAACGACACCACCACCCAGGTGATCAATCGGCCGCCCCTCACGGGTCTGGATATGGACCTATCTATCAATATCGATGAGGGTGTTCACGTCAATTGCTTCCTCAATGCCGACCATTCCAACTACATTGACGTTGTGGGGGGCGGAGATATGCGCTTGATCTACAATATGGTAGACGATGTCCGCCTCACGGGTCGATACACCATTGGTGAGGGCGAAATGAAATATTCATTGCCCATAATTCCCCTCAAGACGTTTACCATCGAGGACGATAGTTACATACAGTTCCGTGGCGATCCGATGAATCCGGCGCTTAACCTCACGGCTACGGAGGAAACGAAGGCTAATGTGGGTGCTACTTCCGGCAACGAACGTGTGGTGAAGTTCACCAGTGGTGTGATTGTCACTAAGACGCTCCAGGATATGGGCCTCGAGTTTATTATCGATGCACCGGAAGATATGACCATCCACAATCAGTTACAAGCGATGTCTAAGGAGGAACGGGGTAAAATGGCTGTAGCCATGCTCACAACGGGCATGTATCTGGCCGATGGAAGCACGGCTGGATTTGACATGAACTCTGCACTTAGCGCCTTCCTCAACAGTCAGATTAATCAAATCTCGGGTAAGGCCCTGCGCACGCTGGATGTCAGCTTCGGCGTTGACAATTCTTTCACCGATACCGGCGATATGCACACCGATTATTCTTTCAAGTTTGCCAAGCGTTTCTGGAACAACAGGCTGCGCATCATCGTTGGTGGCAAATTGTCGTCGGGTGCCGAGATGCCGAACGAGAACGATACGTTCTTCGACAACGTAACGTTCGAATATCGACTCAGTCCCACCTCCAGCAAATATCTCACCTTGTTCTACAAGCGCAACGATTATGATTGGCTGGAGGGAGAAGTAAGCAAGTTTGGTGCAGGATTTATGTGGAAGCGCAAACTGCGCCACTTCAAGGACATTTTCCGGTCCGACAAGAATGACGAGCGTATGCGTCCTCTCCGAAACAATAGCATAAAGCAGGATACGATAAAACGTGATACGTTAAAACAAAATAGAATAAAACGAGACACCATAAAGCAAGATACAATAAAGTAATGAAAGCAAACCATATCATCATTAGTCTGCTGGCTTTTGCGTTGCTGTCGGCCTGTTCGACTACTAAGGGCATTCCCGAGGGCGAGCAGCTCTTTACGGGTATTTCTAACATAGAATACGATGCACCGGAAAAGGGCGAGCACTTCATCACTACCCAGGAGGAAGTTGGGGCCGCCCTTGCCACCGCTCCCAATGGGGCGCTCTTCGGGAGCAGCAAGATTCGTTCTCCATTTCTTCCCGGATTGTGGATATGGAACGAGTATGCAGATGCTGAGGGTGGTTTCGATAAGTGGATGCTCAAAACCTTTGGCTCCAAGCCGGTTCTGCTGAGTGGGGTTAACCCGAAACTTCGCGCTTCGGTGGGCAAGGAGGTGCTGCGCGCTCACGGATATTTTCGTGGCAACGTAGACTACGAAATTGAGAAGCAGAGCAACCCCAAGAAGGCCAAAATAGGCTATAAGGTGAATATGGGGCATCTCTTCACCATTGATAGCATGAGATACGTGGGGTTCGAAGGGGTTGCCGATAGTCTGATAGACAGTACAAAGACCGAGACTCTGATAAAAAAGGGCGATGCTTTCGATGTGGCAACACTCGAAGGGGAGAAGATGCGCATCACGAAACTGCTCCGCAACAACGGATTCTATTTTTATCAGCCGTCTTTTGCATCCTATCTTGCCGACACCATTGCTGTTCCCGGCAAGGTGCAGCTGAGATTCCAACAGATTGCTAACATTCCCGATATGGCCACGCGCAAATGGTATATCGGGAATATAGAGATAGATATGCGCAAGCGTTTCATGGAGGAGCTTCATGATTCTGTCAAGCGGCGTGTCATTACCGTGAGATATAACGGTCGGCGCCCGCCGGTGCGTACCCCTGTGATACTCAGGTCTATGAAGCTGCGCCCCAGACAGCTTTACAGCTATGCCAACCATCAGGAGAGCCTCACACGCCTTTCGAGTACCGGCATATTCAGCATGGTTGATTTCAAATTCACCCCTCGCGACACGACGGGGCTGAGCGATACGCTCGACCTCAAGTTGAACTGCGTGTTCGACAAGCCCTATGATTTTTATGTAGAGGCTAACATGATGGGCAAGACCAACAACCGTCTCGGTCCCGGGCTGGTGATAGGTCTGACCAAACGCAACGCTTTCCGAGGAGGCGAACAGCTGGATATTAATCTTCGAGGCAGCTATGAGTGGCAGACGGGACACCGTGCGGAGGGCACGTCATCCCGATTAAACAGTTATCAATACGGCCTCGACGTGTCGTTGCAGTTCCCTCGGTTGGTCATCCCCTTTGCCAATAAATTCCGTCGTCGGTTGCATCGTCGCTTCCGTCGTAACAATTTCTTCTCCATGCCGACCACAACGCTCAAGCTTTCTACCGACATCATCAGGCGGGCCAGCTATTTCAAACGTAACGTGGAGTCGGGTGAGTGGACCTACAACGTCCAAACGTCGGCAACAAGGCGGCATCAGTTTAGTCCACTTATTTTCTCATACGAACACATGAGGAGTACCACCGCCAAGTTCGATTCCATCATGGCGAAGAATCCCTATCTGTATTATACCATGCGCAACCAGTTTGTGCCCAAGATACAATACGTCTTCACCTATACCAGCCCCTCTAAGTATCGCAATCCTATATGGTGGCAAACCACTGTGAGTGAAGCGGGCAACTTGCTGTCATTGGCCTATATGGTGGGCAACAACAAATGGGGTGACAAAGACAAGCGCTTGTTTGGCAATCCGTATGCTCAATTTGTGAAAGTGGAGTCAGAGTTTACGAAGACCTGGCTGGTATCAGAGCATAGCACTCTTGTGGCTCATTTCAATGCCGGTGCCATCTGGTCTTTCGGTAATTCCTCAGGGTCTCCCTATAGTGAGCAGTTTTATGTTGGTGGAGCCAACAGCATCCGTGCCTTTACCGTGAGGTTTGTCGGCCCGGGAAGTTATCATAACGATGGAGATTCCTATGTATCTTATCTTGACCAGACCGGTGACATACGTTTGTTGGCCAACCTGGAATACCGTCCCCGCCTTTTTGGAAATCTCTATGGGGCCGTGTTCATCGATGCCGGAAATGTCTGGGATATGCACAGCACCTATCGTCAAGGAGGAACGTTCAAGCTGAAGAACGTACTCAAGGAAACGGCGCTCGGCACAGGCGTAGGACTTCGCTATGATATGGATTTCCTTGTCATTCGTGTGGACTGGGGTGTTGGCCTGCACGTGCCTTACAAGTCGGGCTTCTACAACATGGATTCTTTCAAGGACAGTCAGAGCCTTCATTTAGCAATCGGTTATCCGTTCTGATATAGCTTGTGTCCTAAAGCGGTTGGAGCAAATAGAGATGGGCGGCAGGCGTTATGGAGAAGCGCATCGTTTCCCATCTCAAATATCAAATTAGTGTCATGAACAATACTTATTTTATTGTAAACGAAAAGACGACCTCTCGACTGAGAATAGCAATGATAGCTATTTTCATCATCTTGCTGTATTTCGAGTTTCGAGGACGAATCATAGAGAGCAGTTATGACAACGCCTTGTTCATGCTGTTTTATCCCATCCTGAAATCAGCGGTATTCAACACGTTGGTTGCGTTGGCCCTCATGTTGGGCAAATGCTTGTTTTATTTTGAATTCATGCTTCAGTTTCGCCAACGTAATAGCTGGGCTCAATGGCTGTGCCTATCGATTATCGTCATGATGGTGTTAATTTTCGTGTTGGGCCTCTTGCCGTCCACACTTTGGTTGACGATGAGCCTTATTGTTCCGAATATTTTAGGCCTGGTAAACAGCCTTCTCTTGCTGATGCTTTCTGTGGTGTTTATCAGTAGGTTTCGAGGTTACATCAGGTTGGCGGGTATCTGCTTGGCGGTCACGCTTCTTCTTCCTTACGTTTTCTCCATGGGATTCATTCTTTTCGATCAATATGATATACTCTCGAATGTAATGGCGAGTCTTGGTCTGATTACATTGATTTTCAAGTGTCTGACCTGTTTCTATTATTTCCGTTCATTCAGGTCTGAATAATTCGTCTGTACCGGTCCACACCACTGGCGTCATCATTGCAATGCCTGTTGATTATTGATGGGCCGAATGTTCGCGGGTCTGCTTTCATTGCTGTGTCCACAATAATATAGGGCTGAACTCCAAACGAGGAATTCAGCCCTAATAGTGTGTTTGATCAAATGTTTTACCAGAAATTTACCAGATTCTTGTGTTCCCCGGAATTAAATCCCGGCAGTTCCTTTCCTTCTCCGTAGAACGTCACTCCCCAGTAGGCAGCGTTTGCATTGCTGCGATCCGTCTCCACCGCTTTCTCGATTTCGTCCGGCAGGTTACAGAAGAAGTCGATGCCTGTCCTCTCCTCCAGTTCCGCAATGGTGATATATGCTGTGGGGCTTGCCTTGTAATGCGGCGACCAAATGCCGAGTGCGTGGTATTCGTCTTTTGCCTTATCGTAGGCCAGCAGAGCCATATAGAAATATTTGGGTACGAGCAGGTTGCCACTCTTCGAACGGCCTGCCACATCCTCTTGTTTGTCGATGGTGGCTGCCTTGATCACATAAAGCGTGTCGCATTGAGAGGCGTATGCTCTTACATCTCCTTCCAAAGTATTCCATACGCCGCCGTTGTGGCTTTGAATTTGTGCCTGCATATTGCTCAGGAAGAAAGTCTGATCGTTTTGTTCATGGGTATTCACTCTGTCGCCCGAAGGGCACAAGTGTCCGCGCGAATAGCCGGAGCCTTTATATTGCCCCAATGTAGTGCGATGCTGCGGATTGGTGATAGCCGGGTCTTCTCTGAAATTGTCCTTCCGGTTTGTTTTTTTAACGAGGTTGTCAGCATATAGCTGATAGCAGGTCCATCGATTGGCTTGCTTTTCTCCGTCCCATTCCAGCGAGAAATTCACCGCTTGTTGACCATATATGTCTTTTCCATAGTGGGTTATCTCGTATGTGAAACTCTCATCTCCTTGGTGTAGTCTTGGAAATTCCAGTCTCCATGCTTCATGGTTTCTTTCAAGGTCATCGCTATTGTTGCGGTTTGTGTTATCAGGATTTATTGCCGCAGCCCAAAACTCCACATGATGAATCTGGGAATACAGGAAGTCTGTCTCACCGTTGTTCTTGTCGTATATCTTGATACCGAGCGAATCGTGGCTTGGTGTAAAGATAACGCGCACGCTGTCTTGTGTTTCTTTTTCAAAATGAAACTGGTAGCCGGTATTCAGTTCTACGGTCTTTACTTTCTTACCGGTTTGAGCCGGCATGGCCAACGCCGTGAATATGGTGACTAAAAGTAATAGTTGTCTTTTCATAATTTTCTAAATCAATCGTTGTATGATGCGATCACTGATTATTTAACATATTTCTTCCCATTGATAATATACACTCCCTTAGTCATGTGGCTTGGAGAAACTTTGCGTCCCATCAGGTCATAGACGGTGGTGTTCTTGTTCTGTTCCATATTCATTTGATGGATGCCGGTTGAGGTTAAAGTCAGCGGCAGGAAGTCGGCTTCCATGTCGGCCGAAGGATTGCCTGTGCGTTTGTTGGCCACGTTGTGTATGGGAGAAAGGTTGAGGTCGCCATCCGTCGTTGAGTTGACGATGCCGTAGATATTGTATTCCTTTCCCGATTGAATATCAGCATATTCCGATATGTTGAAAGTGTTGACCACGTTCACAGAGCCTGTGGCATCTTGCCCTTGTTGGCCATCAGCCATTTTCACATTCTTGACGCTCACCCAGTCTGCATAGTGCCCGGACAGCTCTGCGGCTGTGGTCTCAATGGGTTCCACGTTGGGTTCGGTCACTGGGTCGGCCGCAATCAGCATAAAGGCAGTGGTGTTTGGGGTTGCCGTGAAAGCGGGCATATTGCCGATAACGGTTTTCTTGCCCGTGATATAGCCGGCCACGTGTTGATTGTAGGTCATTTTCTTATCAATGTTATACAAACAAACCGCCCCCGTGTTGTCACGCAGGTAAGTGTATTTGTCGTATGCGAAGGTAACGCGTGCATTTGCCTCGTCACTCAAATACAGAGCGGCCAACTGACCGTCTTCCAAGGCGTTTAGTTCGGCGATGCTTTTCACGGAAACAATCTCCTCCGGTTTAGGCTCTATTGTTTCTCCCGAGCCACCTTCACCATAGTAAACCTTGATGGCTTTGATGTATATGGCTTTCGCACTCATGTTGGTGTAGACCAGTTTGATTTCTCCGGCCGCGCTTCCCGTGAAAGTAGCTTCCGTAGAGGTGTTGGTCAAGTTGTAGGCATTGCCACCTGTCGTAGTGTATGCTGTTCCGCCTACCGAGACTTCAAGCATTGCCGAGATAGAATTGGCACCGCTGGTTTCCACAACGATTTGGGAAACATTTTCCGTAATACCGTTGGTCGATAGCGTTATTGTTTTTGCAGGCTTTCTCGCACTTCCGATTTGCTGGCCTTTGTCACTGCCATATCCCCAATAAAGGTCTCCGGGAGCTTGGATAGTCCAATCAACACTGCCGAGGGCTTCTGTGCCCTGCCCGGTGAACGCCCCGTCGTTGAATACGTAGCTGTATTCTTCTGCTGATGCCGACGTGGTAACCCATGCCAGAAGAAGCAGTACCATAAATCTTAAATTTCTCTTCATTTTGTTTGTTATATGGTTTATAATTATAAATCGCACAATACATGATATAAGGCTGGTGAGAATTATATTGTAGGTTGATTCCGATAGCCTTTTGTTTTTCTGTTTCCAATTGTCAGATAGCGGGTCGATATTTTCCGCATCCTTATTAATTTATTTGGAGTTTGGCTAACCAAAATTACGAATAATTTGGAAAGGGGAGATAAAATTACATATATAAAATAACATGAGGCAGCATTTTCTAAGATATTTTTCAATTACACCCGAAATTATTGCTATTTAGACGATGGTTTAAAAAAGTTATGTCCATTTTGCATTTGTGGTTTGGCGTTGCGAGTCCATATCCTAAAAAGAAGTGCCCTTTTATATTTTTTTCCACATTTGTCTCCCTGCCCTTTTACTTTTTTATTACCTTTGCATACAGTGAACAATTGATAAACTTATAAACACATTACAAATGAAACCAACATTGTTACTCCTCGCTGCAGGTATGGGCAGCCGCTATGGCGGTTTGAAGCAGTTGGACGGTCTGGGACCTAACGGCGAGACCATCATGGACTATTCTATTTATGATGCCATGAAAGCAGGCTTCGGAAAGATTGTGTTCGTAATTCGTAAGGATTTTGAGCAGCAGTTCCGTGAGCAGGTGCTTTCAAAATATGAGGGCCACATCCCCGCAGAACTTGTGTTCCAGAGCTTGGATGCGCTTCCCGAGGGATTCTCCGTGCCTGAAGGACGCGAGAAGCCATGGGGTACCAATCACGCTGTGCTCATGGCCAAGGACGTTATCAAGGAGCCGTTCTGCGTGATCAACTGCGACGATTTCTACAATCGCGACTGCTTTATGGTGATGGGCAAGTTCTTGGCCAACCTGCCAGAGGGTAGCAAAAACAGCTATGCTATGGTGGGCTTCCGTGTGGGCAACACCCTGAGCGAGAACGGCACAGTGGCTCGCGGTATCTGCTCGAAAGATGCCGAGGAGAATCTGACCACCGTCGTAGAGCGCACAGAGATAGAGCGTCATGGCGAGGATATCCAGTATAAAGATGACAACGGAGCATGGGTAACGGTGGGTGAGAACACGCCGGTATCGATGAACGTGTGGGGATTCACACCAGACTATTTCGACTATAGCGAAGAGTATTTCAAGACATTCCTGTCTGACCCCAAGAACATGGAGAACAAGAAGGCGGAATTCTTTATCCCGTTGATGGTCAACAAGCTCATCAACGACAAGACGGCTACGGTGAAGGTGCTCGACACCACCAGCAAGTGGTTTGGAGTGACCTATGCTGCCGACCGCCCCAGCGTCGTTGAGAAGATTCAGAAACTTGTGGACGAGGGAACTTATCCCAACAAACTGTTCTAAGACGCTCGGCACAGTATGAAGTACGGCCGCACGGTGCATGGATATTTGCATCGTGCGGCTGTTTTGGTTTGCGATAGTCTGAAAAGGGCTCTGTAAGAAAAAGGGAGGAAGACATTTATTTTTTATGGTATGGAAAGTCTCGCGCGGGGTAGGGATGCACGGCTCGTGCGTCTGCCCTTGAAGCTCCTAAATAAGTTTACAAAAGGGCTAAAATGCTGGGCTTATTTCAAAATAAAAAGCTAACGGATTGGAATTCGCTAATTCTGTGCGTTTTCCATAAGTAGTTGGTTGTGTGCAACTTATGAGAGAAATGCCTACCTATGCATATTGTAAGTTTTCTATTGAAGATGCGGTTGAGGCCTAACGGCATGGCGAAAAGGCCGTTGTCGCATGGTCTTTCGGCCTTTTCCGGCGTATGATGGAGTCTTAACGGCAGAACGTTTGAGCCCAAACCGCACTCCCACTTGTTTGCGGCAGTGGTACCGGCCGATAAAAATCATGGGAAACATAGCTCTTTTTGAGCTGGATGTTGAAAGCGTGCGGTGCGTTTTATAGTGAAGTTTTTTTGACGGAACTCGTCTGAATATTCGTGAAATCCTTGTGCTTGGATTTTACTGATCGTGTCGGTTTTTTCTTTGAGAAAAACCTGTGATGTGAGCGGAGCGGTTTCCAATCTTTTTATTACCTTTGCACCTATTATGGAATTGAATCTTTTATCAGCAGAACAAGTTGAAACTCTGGAGCGCTTGATAGCTGCTGCAGAACATATAATAATCACGACCCACTCACGTCCGGATGGCGATGCCCTGGGGTCTTCCTTGGGATGGGCGGAATATTTGCGCGAACACTACGGCAAGGAGCCGACGGTGATTGTGCCCAATGGCTATCCCGATTTTTTGCAATGGCTGCCGTTGAGCGAGCGCATCATTAGATATGACAAACATCCTGACGAGGTGCAGCAGCTGTTCGACAAGGCTCAGCTGGTGTTCTGCATCGACTATAACGCGCTCAATCGCGTGGAGGCTATGGAAGAAACGCTGACGCGATGCGAGGCCCCGAGGGTGATGTTCGACCATCATCTGAGCCCCACACTGCCGGCGGAAATTGCAATCTCGCATCCGGATTTGAGCTCGGCGTCTGAGGTAGTGTTCCGTGTGGTATGGCAGTTGGGAGGCTATGAAGACCTGACAAGAAAGTTTGCCACACCCATCTATTGCGGCATGATGACCGATACGGGAGGATTTACCTTCAATTCTACACGCCCGGAAATTTATTTTATCGTCTGCCAGCTGCTGACCAAACATATTGACAAGGACAGGATTTACCGCAATGTTTATAACAATTACAGTCAGTGGGCCATTCGCCTGCGGGGCTATCTGATGTCTCAAAAGCTCAATGTGTTTGAGGATTTGCACGCCTCCTATTTCACACTGACGCGCCAGAATATCCACGATTTCCACTATGTGCGTGGCGATGGTGAAGGACTGGTGAATGTGCCACTGCGCATCAAGGGCATGAAGGTGTCTATCTCGTTGCGTGAGGACGACCGTGTGGACAACAAAATTTGGGTGAGTCTGCGGTCGGTGGACGACTTCTCGGTGGAGGATATGGCAAAGCGCTTCTTCAATGGCGGCGGGCATTTCAATGCCAGTGGCGGTCAGTTGGACTGCACGATGGAAGAGGCCGAGCAGATAACGCGCAAGGCCATCAACTTCTATGCCGATCAGTTGAAGGGTAAATGAAGACGGAGAACGATAGATAGAAGTTTATAATAGCCCTGCAAGCCTGTGGAAAGGCTGTCTTTAGGAAGACAATCCGGATATAGAAGGAGAGTCGTGCCTATAACAAACTGATAGACAAACGGAATCCCGTGCTCATCGGTTGGACCTTGAGACGGGTGTCGTTTCTTTTTTTTAATCTTTATTATTCCTCAAATTCGCAGCGAATCCGTTTGCTCGAACCAATTTAATTGTTACGCGTGCGTGAGGCATCAGATTGAGGCCAATGATGCCTTAGTAATGCCATTATAGACAGAATTGCCCATATACAAATA
>JBMNUU010000044.1:0-18714 GCA_050946435.1 Prevotella sp. | reverse complement strand
CGCTGGACATTAAAGATAATACTGCTTATGGAATTTACATCGTATGTTTCCCACGCACCGATCTCTTCAAGACCTTTAAGGTATACCTCCATTTCCCCGTTGGCAGAATGTTTCAGTGAAGAAAGAGCATTAGAGGAGCCAGTCAGATTATATGTTGTCTTCTTCCCATTATTCAAGTTGATTGTTATTTGGTCTCCATCAACTTGTGCCGATACGGTCATAGAGAAGAATAGTATGATAAAAAGAGAAAGGAGCTTTTTCATTTTCGTACGATTTTAAACGATTTACCATTCATACTGATAATGTAAATACCACGAGGCAAATTGTCAAGCGATATTATCGTGGACCCGTTCACAACAACAGGATAAGTCTTCACTCTACTGCCGTCAAGGGCAAAGACGCG
The DNA here is from genome assembly GCA_050946435.1 of Prevotella sp. GTDB lineage: Bacteria > Bacteroidota > Bacteroidia > Bacteroidales > Bacteroidaceae > Prevotella. The sequence goes on along the minus strand of JBMNUU010000044.1, from coordinate 18,311 downwards.
AACTTGTTGAGCTATTCCATTGAAAACAATACGATTTGGAGTGATACTTACCCCATCAATGGGTAATGTACGGATGGCCGTCGTGGTGCCGTATGTAAACATACTAACTTTTTGCAAGAGATAGGAGGCCTTAGTCGATGTAGTGGTAATGACGAGTGAGTTATCCGACACCGTAACAACAGGTGTCTCAACAAGGGCAAACTCTACTTTAGTGTTATCCGTAAACGTAACAAACAAAGACTTGCCTGTGCCAGCAAAACTAACTACTGCACAAACAAGCATTATATATGTAAAAATCAATCTTTTCATATTGAAAACTATTGATAACAAACTATCTAACAGAAAGAATGGCTACTTGCCCGTTGATGAGACAAAAGCTCACCATCAAGGTAAAGTATCCATTCTTCCATTATAACTATTTCGAAAATTCAGATAAAACCATTCCTTGTTGTTAAGGAATAATGGTAACCTTCGAAACTGTCATTCCATCGCCTTGAATGATAAAGCAAGTGTTGCTCCAGCCATCAGTCTTGGCTCCCGTAACCCAGTCTATCATATCCTGAGTGAACACTACTTCCATAGCCTTCTCGGCATCTTCATCGTCTTTAAGTATGGCTAACTGAGACCAATTCGGATCGTTAAACTGTAGCTGTCCTTGACCCGACTTATAGAAGATAATCTTAGAAGTTCCGGCCGTGAGCTTCAAATCTTTCAGACTGGGTGTAAGATTGTTTTGAATGCGGAAGCGTCCGGGGTCAGACCAATTAAGCGTCAATGGGAAACCCACCACCTGACTACGGTCTTCGATGACACAACATGTTGCAATATCCAATTCTGCAGATACTACTTCAAATGTACCAACTTCATAGCGTTTACCGTCAAATCCTTCGAACGAAAGTTTATAGGTGCCTACTTTTGCCGTAGCAGGAACCTCACAGACAAACGTTGTCGAGGTGCGTGAGCTGTATTTGGTTACCTTGTAAGTACCAATGTAGATATTCTCCACCCTATCAAAATTCTTACCCGTTATGGTAATTGTAGAGCCAGCTGTCGCACTTGCCGGTTCTACGGCACTGACAGATGGGTCCGTAGCAGCCTGAATAGTCAATCCAGAAGTGATTTCTACCGTTGTTCCGTTCTTTAAGTCCAGAGTGAATCCCGTACCAGAAGCTGCTGCAGGAACAGTTAAGCCAATAGCTGCAGCATCGTTAGCAATGAATTCGCTCACAGTCTGAGGTACCTCTCCCGGGAATGTTACTGAACTCACAAGATCGAGATCCTTACCCTTTATGACAACTTTGTTGCCTGCAATGAGCGATGACGGGGTACAGCTGGTAACCGTAGGCTTTACCAAGCTATATGCCACCGTCACCGTCTTACCATTGGCAAGGCTCAGCGTAATGTCGCCTTCTTGAGCGGTTTCTGGCACAACGGCAACAACCTTTGAAGCAGAAACAGATTCCAATTTACCCTCGGCATTCGGAAAAGCAATGCCGGTAACCAAGTCAAGGTCCTTGCCGGAGATATTGATTTTATCCTCATTCTTCACTGGTGAAGGCGCTACGCTCAGGTTAGAAGGAACCACTGTCGTGATTTCTCCTGCCGGAATGCTGACGCCTGATTTAGTAACAAGGGAAACTTCACCGTCGGACGCATTATCAGGCAATGCAAACGTTAGGACCTGTGCATTCTTGGAAATAAAATTGGAGTCTTCAACAACGGCACCTTCTAATTTAACACTGGCAATTTGGGACAACCCAGTGCCACTCACAGTAATCGTCTGTCCGGCCTTAGGCGACTTAGGAGTAATGCCAGTCACCGTTGGCAGATTAACAGCAAGCGCCTCATCGGTCTGCAACTCAGTGGGCGATGCCGCAAGGTCAGTTAGTGTGAGTTTGCCGGTACGCGCTCCTTCCGGAATAGCTACTTGTATGGTGTAACGGTCGTGAGCAACAAACTGGTCGTCCTTGACCGTATCGTTCTCGGTAAATATAATGCCGTGAATAAGATTCAAATAATCACCTTTCACAGTGACTACATCACCAACATTACCGGAAAGCGTACCTTCAGCCCCAACATAGAACGTGGAAATCTCAATGTCTTCACGATAGGTAATCGGAGTAACAGTCGTTATCTTTCCTCCTTTAGCCGTTATCAAAGTGACGCGTCCTGTGTCACACTTTTCGGCCGGGACCTGGATGGAAATCTGACTATGGGCTCCAGCACTGCCCACTTCAATGGAAGTGATAGGATCTGCACCCGGCAGGTCGACCTCAGTAATCTGGTCAAGATTACTGCCATAGAAGTAAAGCGTGCCTCCACGCAACACCGGAGATGGACCAAAGGAATTCAAGGTAATTTCATTGCCATACTGGTCTGTATTCAGATCATCCCCTTCGTTGCAGGCTGTCAACGACAGCCCAAGAAGGGCCGCCGTCAACAGGACAGATATCTTATTGATAAATTTTTTCATATCTCAAATTTTGTTTAGCATTATTTATTGGGAACCACACGAATATTATCAATCTTGATGATAGGATGACATTCGACACCAGTGGGGATAACCGTCTTATCGCTATAGCTTCCCGTAACAACGAAGATGGTCAAACTTGCGAAGTCATCTACCGTGGTAAATTTCTTTTTGGCAGCGTTTCCATCCCAATCCTTATTGAAATCGGTGAAAGGAATCGTTACCGTCACCCATTCGTCTCCTGTGTCATAAGAGGTGTCATCGTTATGCCAAGGCATATAGAGCGCCCGTCCCCACCCGTCTTCAGCATGGAAGAAAGTGTTATTGCCATTAAAGATCGTCACCTTATCCGTGCCTGCAAAAATAAGTTGCATAGGCGCGGCACGCCAAGGGTTGGCCGAAGGAACAAGCATTTCAAACTTCAAGCTCTTTTCCTCCCAATTGGAGAAGTCGGCTACATCGTTCAATTTGGGTCCATCACCGTCAAAAGTCATGTTCCAAGTTCCGGCCCAATACTCGAAAGAGAAGTTTCCATCATTCCAACTGCCCTCAGCATCCATCTTGGTATCGCCAAGCAGAAGATAATTACCGCTGAGCGAAGTCTCATCAGACTGTATGGGGCGAGCATGCCATCCATGATTGCCAAGCACGTTTGTTCCATCGTAGGGAGTGTCAAAATCGAACAACATTCCACGATTATCCCTATATTCAAATGGCGCCTTAGTAGAGCCATACTTCGAAGAAATAGTTATTTTCTCGTGTTCTGGCATATCTTCCGGCATCGTCATGGTGATACGCGTCTTGGAAATTGCTGTTATTGCACTGCGTGGGACCTTATAGTTATTGCCCACAGTAATCTCCAAGGGGAAGTTATCGTAGTCGAGGAAAAAATCTCCGGTAATAGTCACCTCCTGTCCGGCATCGGCCCATTCATTGCTCATCGCTAATATTGTTGGTGCGGGAACAATGACCTTGAAGTCGTATGGAATAGTATCGTTGCCCGTCGTAATGATGTACATCTTGTCCGACACTACTGTTGGAATAGTTTTTGGCACGGAAACTATAAGTGTATTATCAGTCATATAACTGGTATTGAGCACTGCCTTTTGGTCGTTGAAGACAAGTGCCTTGATACTTCTTAGGTTGTCTCCCACCAGACAAATCGAAGTCTCCATAGGTGCAGAAACAAGCAGTGAATCTCTGCTACTAACATCCACCGGACGGATGTAATACACTGTTGGACTTCCACCGGTAGGCTCATATTTGTCGGGCTCGTCCTTGCAAGAGGACAAGGCAACACTGACTGCAGCAATCGCAATCATACAAGTCCATTTTATATTTAATGTTTTCATTTTGATAAGTCGTTTTAGGTTAATGACATTTAGTAACTATAGGTACTGCGTACGTCCACATGGACAGCCTCCACATTGCTTCCGAGGTTAGGATTCAAAGCCACATCCTCTGTCGGGAACGGCAACTGAAAACTGTGTTCAGTCACGTTGGGAACAGGTGTATCCTCATCATACTGCATCTCTCCTTCGGCCTCATTGTGCGACCACACTCCCGATTCAAAGTATCTCTTGTAGACTGTGTTACAGTTAAACAGCGCATTTCGCCTCTGTGCCTTGATTTCAGCAATACAAGCGTTGACATCATAATAGCTTCGACGCACAAAGTCGTACCAGCGATCGCCCTCTCCGGCAAACTCCAACCGGCGCTCTTTCCATACATCGTCGAAAGTCAGTTTGCTCTTTTCTACATCGGTAGGTACTGCCCGCTGATGCACTGCATTAAAGGCAGCCAAGGCATCTGCATTGGTTGTGGTGCCGCCATCCATCAGTGCATGTGCTTCTGCAAGTACAAGATACACATCCGAAAGGCGCAATATATGTGTAGCCAGAGCATTGGCCATACGGCCGGCAGAAATACCCGTCTCTGCCAAATGATCGGCATTGTCACCATAAAGATTCTTCACGTTAGTACCGCCACAAGGTGCCTGGCACTCTCCGGTGGCTGCGCCGTTGTAGTCCTTGTCATACCAGAACTTGAGATAATCCAGTCCTTTCTTGCCATTGCCTAAATCCTTATCACGCCAGAAATAGTCGTAAACATCACCGGCCAGCATCACCGTAGCCTGTCGACGAGCATCCTTGTCGATGCGCTTGGCAGGGTCATCCATCGGGGAAACTCCGTAGGCTTCTATCAAATCGAGCGATGGGCCACTCCATCCCCCCCAGCAGTCACCATTCTCGTCAAAACCTTGGGGGGCAAGGTCACTCTGGAGAGTGTTCTGGCTGGTCCACTGAGCACCCACGGTCCAACGCCATGCAAAGAGACTCTCATCACTGGCATTGTTGCTGCCACGGAAAATATCGGAATAGACTGCCAATAGCGAGCGCCCGGAATTATCGATAACATCTTTTGCATAGGATGCAGCCTTAGCCAAATCATCCTTATTCAACGTGCCCGACACCCCAGCTCTGGTCAGATAAACCTTAGCTAACAGCCCCTCGGCACAATAGTAGTCTATGCGACCTGTAGTGCTTTTGGCTTTCGGAAGCAACTCCATGGCTTTCTCAAGAGTCATAATGATATAATCATAGACATCGGCTTTCTGCACCTTCGGCAATGTGTTGTAGTCACCGGCAGCCAAATTTTCAGAGTTGCTATGTACGATAGGTACATCGCCAAACGACCGGACAAGGAAGAAATAAGCCATAGCCTTCCATGCAAGACATTCGCCCTCACACTGGTTTTTCACCGCTTCGGATGCATTGGCGCCTTTCAGCGACTCATACACCGTACTGCAATGACCAATGACTGACCAAAGCGAATAAGACATATTGATAAGGTCTATATCAGAACCGTTAACACTAAAATTAAGATACGGACTCCCGCCCATATACATATTACCCGAGAGGACCTCTCCCACTTTGATAAAACCACGCTGGAAATCATACCAGGGCGAGTTGTAGATGTAGTTCACGCCCGAGACGCAAGCCTCATCCGACTGATAATAGTTTTCAGTATTGTAGTTATCCTCCACCGGCCTGTCTAAAAAGTCATCGCATGAGGAGAAACCCAGGCCCACGAGCATGGCAACTACAACATATTTTATATTCTTGGTTTTCATTGTTATTTCCTTTCAATAATCGTTAAAATGACACATCTAATCCCAGAGAGAAAGTAGTTGGAGACGGATAACGGCCATTGTCCAAATTGTAGACGTTGGCACTTGCCGGGGATATACCCACTTCCGGATCATATCCGTCATAACCTGTAATGGTAAATAAGTTGGTTGCATTCAATGACACTCGCAGATTGGTCAGACCGATACGCTGAATGAGCTTACGGTCAAAAGTATATCCCAACGTGAGACTCTTCAGTCGAAGGTAAGTACCACTTTCAATATAACGGCTGCTCCACGCATCGTTGTTGTTGGGGTCATTGAGTGTTGCTCGAGGCAAGGCAGCATCAACATTCGAAACCACTACCCGAGAAACATCGTCAAACCATCGGTCTGACATATCACCATCGGCAGGCATCAGATGAGCACGTCCATTGACCTCCGTCAACTGATTAGACCAAGCAGTATTCATCTGAGTCAGTTTCATCTTCATATAGTTACCCACTTTTCCACCGCAAACACCGTTAATAAAGATGTTCAAGTCGAAATTACGATAACGGAAGGTATTGTTGAAACCAAAAGTAAAATCGGGGAATGGAGAACCGAGGTCGGTCTTATCGTTTTCATCGATAACACCATCATTGTTCACATCCTTATATTTGATATCACCCACAAACGTGGTGTTGGTCCGACTATACTTAGATGGATCGGGATTCCATGACTTCGTTCCGTCTGCGTTAGTAATGATAGGATTGTTTTGCTGCAAGGTGTTCACCGGAGAATTGATGATGTCGTTGAAATCCTTGTAGATTCCTTCCACCTCATAACCATAGAAACGGAACAGAGACTGGCCAGGCACTGTGCGCGACACCACATCATTCCACTGTCCGTAGCCCAGCAATGCTGTACTTCCGGAGAGACTCTTTAGCTCGTTACTGTTGAACGAGATGTTGAAATCAGTGGTCCATTCAAAGTTTTTCGAAACTATCGGCCGAGCATTGATACTCACCTCAAAACCTGAGTTACTGATGTCACCATAGTTACCCCATGGCGCAGCGAGAACGGAAGAAGCGTTGCCGCTCGTTCCCATAATCGACGGGAGGATGAGTTGCATCAGCATATCCTTTGACTCCTTACTATACCAGTCTAATGTGACATTCAACCGATTGCTGAAGAAGCCAAGGTCGAGCCCCACGTTCCATTGCTCCTGAGTCTCCCACTTGATATCGAGATTCTTCAGGTTGCTGGGACGATAACTAGTGCCAAGACCGGTAGCCATGACCGACATGGCCGAGCCCCAACGGTAACCACCGATGCCGGAGTTACCCGTCTGACCCCATCCTATGCGAAGTTTACCATTGCTCAGCCAGTCGCCTGCCCAACTCTTGACAAATTCCTCATTGGAAAATCTCCATGCAACAGCCAAAGAATGGAATCCAGCCCATCGTTTGTTTGGACCAAAATTGGAACTACCGTCATAACGGTAAGTGTAGGTGGCCAAATAGCGATCGTCGTAATTATAAGTCTCACGAGTGAAGAAAGAGGCCATTGCACTACTACCCCATCCATCACCAATCTGCGGATCGCCTGTACCCAATGCGGGGTTATGTATAATATCACTTGGCAAATTAGTGTTGAAAGTCGAAACATAATCATATTTCGATTCCCACATCTCTTGGCCAAGCATGGCCGAAACACTGTGCTTACCAAACTGGTTGGTATAGGTCAGATAGTTGTTGAGCGACCAGTATTGATTGCTGTTTTTCTGGATACGGCTCTGATTCTGGTTACGGTTCCACGTACCGAGGTCTACCTTCGGATTATAGGTATCTGCCCTGGATGCTCCTATATTGAAGCCAAGCTGTGAGTGCCACACAAAATGCTTTAAGGGCGTCACATCAACAAAAATACTACCATTTAGCGTCTGTCGGTCGAGCAAAATATCGTCGAGCTTGGCCAGGGCTATTGGGTTAGGATTAACAAATCCTTCTTTGGACACACTGGAATAGCCTCCATCAATATTGTAGATTTGAATATCGGGCGGAGTGGTGAGCGAGTATGATATCAAGCCTTCATCACTATCAGCCAGTTTCAGGCTCTCGCTGGCCTTGCTGTATGTAGCGTTCATGCCAAGCTTCAGCCATTTCTTGAGTTGTGCGTCAAGATTAGCACGGAATGAATATCGACTGAAATTACTGCCGATAATCGTACCGTCCTGGTCAGAATAGTTGCCCGATACAAAATATTTCACTTTATCTGTGCCACCCTCTGCACTCACCTGATGGGAATTAGACCATGCTGTCTGGAACACAGCATCCTGCCAATTGGTACCCACACCGAGGATAGAAGGGTCACTATAGTTCAAATCGGGGTCGGCAATTTCGCCCTGAATCACCATGTCATTATAAAAGCCTGCAAATTCACGCAAGTTCATAATGTCCAGGCGTCTGTTCTGGCGCGCCATCGTCACTTTTCCGTTGTAGGAGAACTTAGCCTCACCGCTCTTGCCGTGCTTAGTCGTGATGAGCACTACACCGTTAGCGCCCTGAGCACCATAAATAGCAGTGGCCGATGCGTCTTTCAACACCTCCATGCTCACGATGTCAGAAGGATTGAGCAGAGATAATGGCGATACAGCTGAGTGGCTGCCATTACCTAAGGCGTCGCCGAGTCCCAGACTCGCACCGCTGTTGGAGCCACCCTGCCAGATTACGCCATCGACCACATAGAGCGGGTCGGAATTGGCATTGATTGTAGCCAGACCACGAATATTGATGGACACGGCCGACCCGGGAGCACCCGACGTCTGCATCGAGGTGATACCTGCAATACGGCCCTGCAAGGCCTGGTCCACATTGGTAATCGGCGCCGATTTGAGCGTTTTCTCGTCCAACGAAGCCGAAGCACCGGCTAAATCGCTCTTCTTCATCGTACCATAACCTACGACGACCACCTCGTCGATGGAATGTTGGTCTTCTTCGAGATTAATGTTATAGGTAGTGCGACCGTCGGTCTTGATAATTTGGGACGTGTAGCCCACATAAGAGACTTCGAGCACAGCACCCCTGGGAACATTGAGTGTAAAGTTTCCATCCAAATCGGTGACAGTGGCATCTTTAGTCCCCTGTACCCTTACCGTGGCACCAATGATAGGTCCTTGGTTATCAGAAACATTACCTCGAATCTGCCGAGCTTGCTGTGCGACAGCAGAAAGATGTGGTTCGCCACTCGCGTAGATACACGGCGAATAGCTAAGCAATGCCAAGGAAAAAAATCCTGTAAGCAATAAAGCATGCTTGTTGTAAGTTAGTTCCATAAATTATTTGGTTTAAGCTTTGATCAAATATGATCATCATAAAGATTTAAATTATCATCTTTTTATTGTTAGATTTTATATTTAGGTAAATACTATCTTGATTGTAGGATAAGTATTAAGTATTTGTCAAGTTTAATAGTTTGTAACACGACTTTTTACTATATCATCTGCAAATTTAAATTATATTTTCCTAATACAATGATACTATTTTGTCTTTTCATTACACTATTTTGATAAACTTATTTTTTGTTTCATTCACAAGTGTTTAACACACCCTTATTTTTACCCCTCATCCGAATCTCCGCAGCCCATGGTTTCAGCTTTCAACAACTCCACCTAAAAAACGTACTACCAGTTGCAAACGTCTTTAGGTTACACGTTATAATATATATCGATACACCTTATTATATATCATTGGGGCTATACAAATAAGGGTGACCATGATAAACAGCTATTCGCAAAAAATTTATTCTCAAACAGCGATGCAATACGTGTTTACCGTAGAAATACTCGTCTTTCCCCTCTCCCATTCTCAGCATGAGACCATCCTAAAACGTAAGATTGAAATTGGAGAAAGACAAAAAAAGAGAACATAGCATCCATAAGAGATACTTTTTAGACCATCGAAATAAAAGTTCATAAATGACACTTTTCAAGAGCAAGAAAGTAAAATATTAATTTTAAACAAGAAAACACAACCTATTCTCCATAAATAATTTTATCTTTACATACGAAAAGACTACATATCATTTAACTAAAGACAAAATTCTATGAAAAAAGGTGCTATTCTTTGTCTAATTTTAAGTCTTCTCCCATTCATTGGGTATGCTCAAAAATGGGAGAATTTGGCTGACACTCCTCAAATGGGATGGAGCTCATGGAACAAATTTCAAGGTAATATCAACGAGGACATCATCAAGGGTATTGCCGATGCGATGGTCACTTCCGGGCTGAAAGATGCCGGCTACATATACATCAACATCGACGACTGCTGGCACGGGGAACGCGATGCTGACGGTTTCATCCAAGCCGATCCCGTTAAATTTCCACACGGCATTAAGGCCCTGGCCGACTATGTGCATCAAAAAGGACTCCGATTAGGCATATACAGCGACTGCGGCACGGAAACCTGCGCCGGAAGACCGGGCTCGCTGGGACATGAATATCAAGATGCCTTGCAATATGCACGGTGGGGCATAGACTATTTGAAAGAAGACTGGTGCAACACGACAAACATCAACCCCAAAGGAGCCTATCAACTTATGAGCGACGCGCTTAGGGCCGCGGGACGTCCCATCTTCCTCTCCATGTGTGAATGGGGCAGCAACAGTCCTTGGAAATGGGCTCGTGACATTGGGCATTCATGGCGTATAGGAGCTGATATATGGTGCTCGTTCGATTCCACGCGTGTGTCGCCCTTTTCTCAATACAGTGTCATGGATTGCATCCGAAAAAACGAATCGCTTCGTATCTATGCCGGCAAAGGGCATTGGAACGATCCGGATATGCTCGAATGTGGAAACGGCATGAGTGAAAATGAAGACCGCGCACATTTCACCATGTGGTGTATGATGGCAAGTCCGCTGATATTGGGAAATGATATCCGGACCATGAGCGAGACAACCAAAGAGATTATTGCCAATCGTGAAGTGATAGCGCTCAACCAAGACACTCTCGGCGTGCAAGGGCTGCACCTCTGTACCAGTAACGATATTGAAGTGTGGTTTAAGCCTCTGGCCGGCGGAGACTGGGCCATGACGCTCCTCAACCCTACCACCCGTGCCATAGATTTTGAAATCAACTGGCAGGAATACAACCTCACGGACGAAGAGGTGAGCAAACGGAGCACAGGCTTTGACCAAACCATCTATCGGGTGCGTAATGTGTGGACCCACAAAAATGAAGGCAAAACCAGTAAAAAGAACAAGACGGAACGCAAGGTGACCATTCCCTCCCACGACGTGGTGACCTATCGTCTCACCAAGCTGTGAATCATTGAATATAAACATTAATTATAGTTATTTGATAAAATATCGAAGCGTAAAACGTCAAGATTTATATTTACAAATGTGCTCGTATATTTTGCGTATTCAAAAATCACATTGCCTTTGCTCGAAATATACAAAATACACGAAAGTTTGTAGTGAACTGATAATCAGACCGTTTTGAAAATACGTCTTTACATCCGCAATTTTACCACCTGCGATTAGCTATCGAACGGCTGTGCGGAAGAGCCCAAACCACAATGTGATTGAGGCTCTTCCGCACAGCCGTTGAAGCCTTACCGTACTGCGGTTAAAGCTTTGTCGTATTATGACAATCTAAAAATTGCGTTACCCCTCCTTTTTTCATGTCGCAAGAGTTGATGATAACGACTAAAACATAGTCCATTTTTCTCCAGATGTTTAAAAAGAAATCACTGAAAAAAGGTAACTAAACTTTACAAGCAGAGCAACGATGGCACCATTGAATCAAATTTTGTAAATCATATAAAATATCACAGGGCTGTTGCATTTGTTTCAGCAGCAGCCTTGTGATATTTAATAATGGACAACAAGAAAATTACCGAATATGAATCTTGTGTTACCTATTGCATTCTATAATTATGCTTTTCTATAATTCACTATTAACACGATTGCAATTGTCAAAATCAACGGCTTTGCTCTTAGGATATACAGGAGATGGCTGGGCTGTCGTCGACTTGATGTCAAATCCATTAACATTGATTGCCTTAATTGCATTTTTAAAGTAAGATTCATGTACTTCTCCCCAGCTTAGTGTTCCATTAGTGAGATGAATGTTAGTGGCATTCTCAACATGGAAAATTGGAATATCCGAGGCGTAAATCTCTTTTCCTTCTACTATATTCGGTCTGAGATCAAAATTACCTCCGGACACTTTCTCGAGCTTACTTTGTTTAAGGGTAAACGTGAAATGATCAAATGACACATTGTCGATCATACCCGGGTCTTCGGCATACAATAATATCGCATTCTCACCCACACAATTGATATTGGAAAAATTAACATTCTTGACACTTCCGACACTTGCACCCTCTACTCCCTTCAAACAGGAAATCTTAATGGGCTCGCCATTCCCCCACCAGTCTCCGGTGTGCTGCCGGGTCTCAATGGAGATATTGCTAAAGTTGGCATTGGTCAGACCTTCACGATCTCTGACCGTAATGTTAATGCCACAATTTGACTCATAGATTGTGATATTGTTAAAACTATAGTTTTCCATAGCATTCTGGTCCCAACCACCAACACGAATTGCGCTTGAACGTGAGCGCAACACACAATTGGAAACCATTATGTTTCTCGACGGTTTCAAAATATCTTTGTATCCAGGGTCGCCATAATGATGGGCATAACCTGCGAGAACGATAGCATCATCTCCACAAGAGAAAATGCAATCGGAAACCGTAACATTGCTCGATGAGTTGATATCAAGTCCGTCACTATTTGGAATGAGCAAATTGTTATCTATACGCAATCCTCTAACTATGACGTCTTCGCAATGTACAATAAGGAAGGTCCAGTAAGGCGCATCCTTACACTTGAAATCTTTCAAGGTAACATTGGTACAGTTGCTGAAGACAATCATCTGGTGGAATCTATCTTTAGGATACAATGGCCCGTCTCCTACTCCGCTCTCAACTTTCCGAAAATTTTCTTTCTGTCTGATGTATTTCACGGCATCACCAGTAATGATTTTTGCACTGTCGGCATACATAAATTCCATGCCCTGTCCAAATATCGTACCGTTACCCGTAATCGATACATTATCCGCATTTTCTGTATAAAAAACACCTGCGGGAAATTCATTATGTTTCTGATACTGGGTTAGGTCTGTCGTGGCCTTGAGCACCGCACCGGTTTCAAAATGAAATTCCACATTAGACTTCAAGTTTAACGTTCCCGTAAGGTAAACCCCTTGGGGGACATACACTTGTCCACCACCGTCACGATAACATCGGTCGATGGTCTTTTGAATGGCTTTTGTAGTTAAAGTAGTACCATCGCCAACAGCTCCAAACTCTGTAATGTTATAAACTGCTGCATGGGTTTCTACTAAACCAAAGAGAAACAGCAAAAAGACACTAATTTTCTTCATTTTCTTATTCGTTGTTTTATCGTTTATTGAAGATCTCAGCTCCTGTCCCCAAGAAAGAGAATCGAAGTTTACGACCATCAAATCTCAATCATGGAATTGCTACTTTTTTAAAGCCTTTATAAATGTTTAGAAGGATAATACGATATCATCAGTATAAAGTTTATAGGCGATTCTTTTCTGAATCATCGCTACTCAGATTGTCAATCATACTACAAAGATAGATATTAGCAACACAATATAATGACATTATTTTTTCAATTATTTACACTTTTCATTTATATCAACCTTTTTACATAGGCAAGAAGGCATACTTTTAAGAAGAAATGTGCCAAAAATACAATTTGGTACTTTCTTGTTTACAATACCGACTCGTACAACGGATCATAGATATGCAGCTTCTGTATAAAAGTAAGACTTTTGCGTTAATTACCTAACGTCAATAGGATTTAATATACTTAATAATACTTTTATAATATCCTAAGAGTGTCATAAATGGGCAAAATAGTACCATGAATTATCACTTAATTAATCTATCTTTGCAACATTAAATAACAATCTGAATCAAGGCCTTTTATGAACACTTCCACAAACAACAAGTTTCAATAGTTGATCTCGAATAAGAACTTATCAAATATATCAAATAAAACTTCAATAAGATGAAACGAGCAATATTAATATTTCTTTGTTATATGGCATGCATAGTTTCCTTTGCCGGTAAGAAGTCTCCAGCTCAAAATCTCATCAACAGATTGGCTTCTCTACAACACAAAGGTATCATGATTGGCCAGCAAGATGCCCTTTTCTATGGCACGACATGGAAATGGGAATACGGACGCAGTGACATGAAAGACGTTTGTGGGGACTACCCGGCCGTATTGGGTTGCGAACTATCGGGAATTGAGAATGGCAAAGAGAGAAATATTGACGGCGTGCCGTTCAACAAGATGCGCGAACAGATTATCGACTTCGCCCAGAAAGGGGGTATCGTTACCCTAAGTTGGCACGCAGACAATCCGGTCAATGGCGAAAATGCATGGAATGTGGACGTACCTGCTGTGGCTGATTGTCTGCCAGGCGGTGCTCAACATCGCAAAATGCAACTGTGGATAAGCCGTGTCATCGACTTTATTAACTCACTTCGGGATGCCAACGGGAAACCCATACCGGTCATTTTCCGACCATTGCATGAGATGAGCGGCAATTGGTTTTGGTGGGGAGCAAAGCATTGCACCGCCGATGAGTTCAAATCGCTCTACCAAATGATCGTAAAGCAATTCAGAAAAGCCAAAGTTGAGCACGTGGTATGGAGCTATTCGCCCGGTGCTGACGCCGCCGACACACCAGAACACTTCTTCTCTTTCTACCCCGGAGACAAGTATGTGGACCTTCTTGGCGTCGACATCTACCAGAACGACACTGGTAGAGAGTTTATCTCTACATGCCAAAAAGAGCTAAAAATCATGCAAGATTATGCCTCGGCACACCATAAACTCTACGCCATTACGGAAGCAGGCTATCGCAACACACCCGACCCCAATTGGTTTACCCACGTGCTTCGACCCGCTTTGGCTGGCTTCAACCCATGCTACGTGCTATTATGGCGCAATGCCTGGGATATGAAGGAGGAGAATTTTGGTCCCGCTCCAGAAAAGAGCTGCGCAGAAGACTTCCGAAAATTCTATTCCGACAAAAACACGCTGTTCCTGAAAGACATCAATAAATAGCCTCAAACTATTCGGCAAACACTCTTAAACAACAATAAAAACATAAGTAACGATGACAGATTTTCAAGCTAAAGTTGCTGCGGTAAGACAACGTTATAAAGAACTTATTACCCGCAAAAACGTGCCTTTGCTATCGACAAATGGCATATATACAAAATATAAATATCCCATTATCACCGCCGAGCATACTCCGTTGGAATGGAAATATGACTTCAATGAGAAGGATAACCCATTTTTTGAACAGCGCATCATGATAAACGCAGCTTTCAATGCGGGTGCCATCAAGTGGAAGGGCAAATACCTTCTGGTCGTACGCGTGGAAGGAGCTGACCGAAAAAGTTTCTTTGCCGTAGCTGAAAGCCCAAACGGAATAGACAATTTCCATTTCTGGGAAGAGCCTATCACCATGCCCGACAGCAATGTTCCAGCCACCAACATCTATGATATGCGACTCACAGCGCATGAGGATGGGTATATCTACGGCATTTTCTGTGCCGAGCGTCACGATGACAACCACCCCGAAGATTTGTCGGCAGCCACTGCCGCAGCTGGCATTGCACGTACTAAAGACCTGGTAAACTGGGAACGATTGCCTGACCTCAAGACCAAGAGTCAGCAGCGTAACGTGGTGCTTCACCCTGAATTTGTCGATGGAAAATATGCACTTTACACCCGCCCGCAAGACGGATTCATCGATGCCGGCTCCGGCGGCGGCATTGGATGGGCATTGGTAGATGATATTACTCATGCCGAAGTAACAGAGGAGAAAATCATCAACGCCCGTCATTACCATACCATCATGGAGGTGAAAAACGGGGAAGGCCCCCACCCCATCAAAACTGACAAGGGATGGTTGCACCTTGCTCATGGCGTGAGAGCTTGTGCCAGTGGACTGCGTTACGTACTCTACCTCTATATGACTGCGCTCGACGATCCCACAAAGGTGATTGCACAGCCCGGCGGCTACTTCTTGGTGCCGGAAGGAATTGAATATATCGGCGACGTAATGAACGTGGTATTCTCCAGTGGATGGATAGCCGACGAAGACGGAAAAGTGTTTATCTATTATGCCTCCTCAGACACAAGAATGCACGTGGCTACATCTACCATTGACCAATTGACTGACTATTGTCTGAATACTCCGGAAGACAGGTTGACCACTTCGGCCAGTGTGGAGAACATTAAACAACTTATTGCTAAAAACCGTACACAATAATCGTTATTATTTTCTATCCTCTTTCGGAGAAAAAGATGAGGAAAATCACTATGAAACTGGATAAAAAGCGCCA
Organism: Prevotella sp.; assembly: GCA_050946435.1. GTDB lineage: Bacteria > Bacteroidota > Bacteroidia > Bacteroidales > Bacteroidaceae > Prevotella. Next base: position 2,269 of record JBMNUU010000044.1, on the reverse strand, counting down.
GGCTGTATTCGCCCATCCTCTTCAAAACTAAAAATTATGACCACTATTAAAGAACTCAAAGCCGAGATGTGGCAAACGTTGGACCACCACATTCTGAACTATTGGCTGCAGCATATGGTGGACCACGAACAAGGCGGTTTCTACGGACAGGCCGACGGCTACGGTCATATTCATCCTAAAGCTGACAAGGGAGCCATCCTCAACGCACGCATACTTTGGGCATTCTCAGCTGCATACCGGGTGACTCGGAATACTGATTATCTTCACGCGGCGACCCGTGCAAAGGATTATCTCATCGAGAAGTTCATCGACCGTGAATATGGTGGTGTTTACTGGAGCTTGACCTATCAAGGGCTACCATGCGACACCAAAAAACAAACATACGCCATCGGCTTTGCCATCTATGGCCTGAGCGAGTATGCACGGGCCACAGGCGATGCAACATCCCTGGAGAAGGCCATCGCCTTATATCATGACATTGAGACCTACGCCTTCGACAAGACAAACAATGGCTATACCGAAGCCCTCACCCGTGAATGGCAACCCATCGACGACATGAGGTTGAGCGATAAGGATGAGAACGTTGCCAAGACCATGAACACCCACTTACATGTGATTGAGCCTTACACCAACCTCTATCGGGTGTGGCCTAACGAGGACCTTCAAAAGCAAATCAGAAATCTCATCGACATCTTTCTCGACAAAATATGGAATCCCCGCACTCGTCACCTGGACTTGTTTTTCGATGAACAATGGAACGGCAAACGCAATGTACACAGCTATGGTCACGATATCGAAGCCGTATGGTTGCTCCATGAAGCAGCTCTCGTCTTAGGCGACCCACATCTTATTAAACGGGTAAAAAACGTGTTGCCACAGATTGCCGAAGCTGCTGACGAAGGTCTGCAACCTGACGGTTCGCTCATTCACGAACACAGGACCGACAGCGGTAAAACCGACTGGGAACGGCAATGGTGGGTGATGTGCGAATGCATTATCGGACATATTGACCTCTATCAGCAATTCAGTGACCGACACGCCCTCGATATTGCACTACGCTGCTGGGAATATACCAAGCAGCAACTCATCGACTATGAGTTGGGCGAATGGTTTTGGGGCAGAAATGAAGATGGCTCTATCAACCGCGATGACGATAAAGCGGGATTTTGGAAATGTCCCTATCACAACAGTCGGATGTGTCTGGAACTGATGGAACGGGACATTCCGGAGCCTTAACTCGTCCTGCTGGGCTCCCGGTAACCCATAAGCATACTCATATAACATATCTTTAACATAGAAAGTTCGTTATCGACCACTATTTTCACTAAGTTTGCAAATGTATCAAAACAGATGGAAATGACAGAAGGTTATGTATTGCATGAGATTACGCCGCTCATGGAAAAAGATGCGCTCTATATTGCCGACCGGCACAAGAAGGAATTTACCTATCCCATCCACAATCATGAAGTGTATGAGTTGAACTTCGTCGAGCATGCTGCCGGCGCACGCCGTATCGTGGGTGATAAAGCCGAGATTGTCGGCGAATACGACCTTGTTCTTATCACAAGCTGCAACCTGGAACACGTGTGGGAGCAAGCCGAATGTAAAAGTGAAGATATCCGAGAAATCACCGTCCAGTTTAAATTTGGCGATGACGAAGGCGGTGGCTTCTTCGATAAAAAACCTTTTGAGCATATTCGGAATATGATACACGAGGCCCGCAAAGGCTTATGCTTCGACATGTCGGCTATTATGAAAGTCTATGACAAACTGAACTCACTCAGCCAAATCAACGACAACTTCGAGGCTCTCATACAGTTTCTTTCCATTCTTAACACCCTCGCCCACTGCGAAGGCTCCCGCACGTTGGCATCAACCAGCTATGCTAAAGTGAATATCGAGGACGACAGCCGTCGTATTCTCAAGGTGAAGAACTACATCAACGAGAATTATATGTACGACATCAAGTTGAAAGACCTTGCCGCCATAGCCAATATGAGCGACTGCGCCTTCTCCCGATTCTTCAAAATACATACAGGGCGCACGCTGAGTGACTATATCATTGATATTCGATTGGGCTATGCCACACGTATGCTGATAGATACTACACAGAGCATTTCTGAGATAAGCTTTCAATGCGGATATCCTCAAATTCGCAGCGAATCCGTTTGCTCGAACCAATTTAATTGTTACGCGTGCGTGAGGCATCAGATTGAGGCCAATGATGCCTTAGTAATGCCATTATAGACAGAATTGCCCATATACAAAT
>JBMNUU010000043.1:0-19355 GCA_050946435.1 Prevotella sp. | reverse complement strand
TTTTTCATAGTATTAGATTTAAGGTTAACAAGGTTGGAGTACATCGGTACTCCTTTTTTTATGCCTTTTTTAAAAATACTGTAGCTTATTTATAATAAGAAGTTGCAATAGGAATTGTACTTGAAGCATAGCTTCCTTTTTCTCTCCATATCACGTTATATTTCCAACTCCATACCATCGTAGGCAAACATAAAGCCTTTAGGCAATTGGGCATTTGCCGCATCATGCAGCCCTATCTTGTGGGTGACATGTGTGAAGTAAGTCTGTCTGGCCCCAACTCTACGGGCAAATTCTATGGCTTCGGGAATAATCAAATGGCTGTGATGCGGTTTCACCCATCTCAGAGCGTTGATAACCAACGTCTCAACACCCTCGAGGTAGGCGATCTCCTCCTGAGCAATGGTTTTCATATCCGTGATATAAGCCATCGTTCCGAATCGGTAAGCCAAAATTGGCAAACGGTCGTGCATCACTTCTATGGGCATGATATCGATGTCTCCCACCCGCATAAGCTTGTGTTTGCGGATAGTATGCAGGTTCAGTTTGGGCACACCGGGATACAGTTGTTCTGCAAAACAATACGGAAAATTATGCTTGACGGTCTTTACCGTAATTTCATTGGCATAGATGTCGATGTCTCCAAAAGTGCAGTAAGGACGCAAATCGTCAAGGCCACCCACATGATCATAATGTTCATGGGTGAGCAATACCGCATCAATTTTGCGAAAGGCCAATGGAATAAGTTGCATTCTGATATCCGGTCCGCAATCTATCAGCACCCTGCTACGCTCTGTTTCCAACATAGCCGCCGCCCGATAACGTTTATCGTGAGCGTTTGTACTTCTGCAAACCTCACAATTGCAACCAATAACCGGCACACCATTGGACGTGCCCGTTCCTAAAAATTTAAACTTCAATACTCTATTTTATATTTACTTCCGGATAGATATGTATTCTAAACTTAGAATAAACATCCTCCTGAATTCTATGCATTAAGGCCACAACATCATTTCCTGTTGCGCCTCCGTAATTCACTAATACAAGAGCTTGCTTCTCGTAAACACCCACATTGCCAAGCCGACGGCCCTTCCATCCACATCTGTCTATCATCCATCCGGCAGGAATCTTATAATATTTTGTGGTACATTTGTCTTTCGAAACATGCGTAGAATGCATCGATGTGGGGTCTTCAACTTCGAAATATCGAACATCAGGATAACGCTCTTTCAATCCATTTAATGTGTCTTTATCCACTATCGGATTCATAAAGAAGCTTCCTGCATTGCCCAATTCGGAGGGATCCGGCAACTTTGCCCGTCGAATGTTGATGATAATATCGCGCAATCCTTGTGCCGTCAAATCTTTTTCCGTCATGTCGTTTTCTTCCATCACCTTACGAATATTGCCATATTCAAGATGAGGGGTGAATCGGCGCGAAAGTCTATACGTGACGTGTGTAATGAGATATTTGTCTTTCCACTCTTGCTTGAAACGACTCCTGCGATATCCATAGCCACATTCATCGGCACTAATAGTGACCATCTCACCCGTAGACAACTGCACAGCCTCGATAGTATCTATCACATCCTTGATCTCAACACCGTATGCGCCAATATTCTGCACGGCCGAAGCCCCACATTCTCCGGGTATCAAGCTCAGGTTCTCTATGCCATAATATCCATGCTCCACAGCGTATGCCACGACATCATCAAACGTCGTACCGGCCCAACATCGAAGCAAGATCGTCTCTTCATCCCCGGCACTCGGCAGCACTTCCACTTCGAATTTCTTAGCCGCCGTCAGCACCTTGCCGTGAAAATCCTTCGTCAGTAACAGATTGCTGCCCCCACCAAGAATCAATATCGGAAACATCTGCGTGTCCTGTCCAAGCATTTCTCGGACCAGCACCACAGCATCATCCACTGTCTCAAAGATAATGAGTTCGTCACACTTCTGGTCAATACCAAACGTGTTATTATGTAATAGAGAATAATTCTTAAATTGCTTCATCATAGAAATTCCACTATCAGGGGACGAGTATTCGGAACAATTAACTATAAAACTTTACCAACTTCCAATGTTCCCCCATTCTCTCAAAAATCATTTCCATTTCCAAGCCGTTGGCAATACCCCTGATAACCAATATTTTTTGGTCGGAATTATCATACTTCCGCCCATAAATCACATTATAGATGAGTCCGCTGGGGATAATTCCCGGTTTGAAATCAAACCATTGCTGGGGCATTATCACCCCCGTAATTGTAGAGAAATCATCATCGGGATCGGGCGCTGTAAATTCCACTTCATCTGCTAAACTCTGCACCTGGAAGGCCGAATCGGTGGAAAAATGGTCATAAAACCTTAGGAAACTTGCATTCCGATTCTTGTCAATGGGCTGATAGCGCATGGCCGTCAACATCCATTCCCCACGTATTTTATCAAAGCAATAAGTCTGTACGGTTTCGCTATTAAAATGAATTTTCTCAATGGCGACATGGTTCACGGTCGTATCCTTAACTGCCTCCTCCTGTTTCTGGTTGTCCAAAATAAGCGTGTAATATCCCTGGCGCATAAAGAAACGCTCCATTTCCCACTTCCGCTTCTCAATTTTTCTTTCCATCTTTCCATCGCGATACACGGGCAAGGGAAATACTATACGTTTCCGCTGGAGTTTACCATTGGCAGCAAAATTAAAGATAAAATCATCAAACAGTTCATCGGCTGCCTTAGGCATCGGTGTTTCAGCTATCACATTTTCAGTAGAATCCTGCACTATGGTGTCTTCAAGGATAGTATCCGCTTGTATGGTATCCACCGGCTCCGGCTTCTTGTCGGTACATCCATAGGGTATCAATATCGCAGAAAGCAGCATTAACAAGAAGATGAAGGCAATTCCTTTTCTCATATCAAATCATTCAAATAGCTACGCAAAATTACACATTATTTTCCATATTAGTTTACTTTTTCCAATAAAACTTAGTAACTTTGCATTCAAACCGAGAACTGGAATTTAAATTATGATATTAGACAAGATAGACGAACTTCTCAAAGAAGTGGCTGAGATGACTGCCAAGAATGCGGAAGACATTGAGAATCTCAGACTGAAATATCTAAGCAAAAAAGGTGAAATCAACGCCGTCATGGCTGATTTCCGCAATGTTGCCGCCGACCAGAAGAGAACTGTTGGCATCAAGATTAACGAGCTCAAGCAGGCTGCCATCAACAAGATTAATGAGCTGCGCGAGCAGGTAGCTACCACAGAAACCGGCACTGAGAAAATTGACCTCACCCGCACGGCTTACCCAATACCATTGGGCACACGCCACCCACTGACTATCGTCAAGAATGAGATTATCGACATATTCCAGCGCATGGGCTTCACCCTGTATCAGGGACCGGAAATCGACGATGACAAGCATGTGTTTACCATGCTTAACTTTGCCGCCGACCACCCCGCACGTGATATGCAAGACACTTTCTTCATTTCGCAGAATCCGAATGACGTGACCAAGAACGTCCTCTTGCGTTCCCACACTTCCGGCGACGAGGCACACTATATGGAGACGCACAAGCCGCCAATCCGCATGCTCTGCCCGGGACGTGTATATCGCAACGAAGCCATTTCGGCACGCGCCCATTGCTTCTTCCATCAGGTTGAGGGGTTGTATGTAGATAAGGGCGTCAGCTTCTCTGACTTAAAGCAGGTGCTTCTGACGTTCGCACGTGAGATGTTCGGTGCCGACACCAAGATTCGCCTACGTCCATCCTATTTCCCCTTCACGGAACCCAGTGCCGAGATGGACATCTCGTGCAACATCTGTGGTGGCAAAGGTTGCGGATTCTGCAAACACACGGGATGGGTTGAAATTCTGGGATGCGGTATGGTAGACCCTCACGACCTCGAAGCCTGTGGTATCGACTCCAGTGTGTATACCGGCTATGCATTCGGTATGGGCGTGGAGCGTATCACCAACTTGAAATACCGCGTCAACGACCTTCGTCTCTTCTCTGAAAATGACACCCGTTTCCTCGAAGAGTTCAAAAGCGCCTATTAAAAAAGATTTACTCCAACAAACTTACCATAGAAAAATAGGAACGTTATCAACGCTCCTATTTTTTGTTTATAACCCTACTTTCCAATTGATCACCCATTGCATACAGAGAGGCCTATAAGACTATAGGACCTCCGCATCCTGCTACAAAAAGCATGGAAAAGATTAGGCCGTAACCATACCTTACTTGCAAATGACTTGCTGACGAATATCTTCCGACGAGGCGCCGATTTGCAGCTGAACAGGAGATGAAGGCATTACAAATCGATGCTTCGCTTCATCCCAGTGTCCAATCCGTTCGCCTTCGATATTAAGCTCCACCTCAACCGTTTTCCCACGAGGTATCGAGACACGGGTAAAAGCGCACAAACGCTTCTCCGGTCCATTGTTGGAGGGCCCTCCGTCGACGGCATAGGCCTGCACCACCTCGTCACCATCGAGACTCCCGGTGTTGGTAATCGGCACTGTGATGCGATAGCCTGTCTTTGTGGCACGAATGTTCTTTACGACTCCATAGCTAAATGTGGTATAACTCAAACCATAGCCGAAAGGATAAAGCACGGGCTTACGGACATACCTATAAGTGCGCCCGTGACGAATGTCATAGTCCATCATTGGAGGCAAGTCGGTAATATCGCGCACCCATGTCTGCGTGAGTCTACCGGCAGGATTCACTTTTCCAAAGAGCACATCGGCCAAACCGTTGCCTTGTTCCTGCGAACAATGGGTGATCTGTACAATAGCAGGCAGATGGTCCTCACTCCAATTGATGGTGTATGGGAAACTGCTGACCAATACCAAGACGGTATTGGGATTGGCACGATAAATCAATTTGAGCCAATCCTCATCAGGCAGCCGCAATGATTTGCGGTCTACCGCTTCCCGTCCGTCGCTGGCTACAGGGCAAAACTTCCAATCGGCACGCGTGCCAAAGGGATGATTGCCCACACACACCAGCACCACATCGGCCCATGCCGCCAACTGCTCGGCTCGTCCCATCTGGTTGTCCGGAACATATTTTACCTCGACATCCTGCCCCTGTACGGCACGGCATACACCCTCTAAAATCGTGACCTCATAGGGCGGTTTTCCACTATACCAGTCCTGCACAATATTGTTAGCGTATGGCCCTATCACAGCGATACGCTTCACCCGACGGGTATCTAAGGGAAGCAAGCTACGAGCGGGATCGTTCTTGAGCAGCACGACCGATTGGGCAGTCACTTCGCGTGCCAACCGATGTGCTGCAGGGGCATCAAAAGGTGCTTCTGCTGTGGTGTCACGGCCAATCTTCAAATAGGGATTCGGACTGTCATCACCATCGAACAAACCCAATTTCAGAGCCACATACAGATTACCCCGTATGGCACGGTCAATATCAGTCTCACTAACCAACCCCTTTTTCAAAGCCTCGCGCACATAAGATTCATACTCATCGAGAAATTGTCCGGTAGTGGCTTTAATCGTAGCTGCAGCGCCTTCGGCAAGCGTAGGATAGGCATGATGAGCATTAACAAGCAACCTCAAACCACCGCCATCAGTACAGATAATTCCGTTCTGTCCCCACTGCCGTCTGGCTATCGAGTCAAGCGCCGGGTGCACGCACATGGTCACTCCGTTCCACGCATTATAGGAAGCCATAAAAGCCCTGCTACCTCCTCGGGCAATGCCCCGATAGAAAGGGTAACTATAGTATTCACGAAACAACTGATTGTCAAAGTCGCTCGAGGTAGAATCACGACCGTCTTCGTTGCTATTGGCCAAAAAATGCTTCATCAACGCGGCTGCTTTCCAATAGTTCGGGTCATCACCTTGAATACCCCTGACCATCGCCTCGGTCATCATAGCCGTGAGATATGGGTCTTCTCCATAACTCTCCTCGGTGCGCCCCCAGCGTGGGTCGCGTGCAAGATCAGCATTGGGAGCGCGCAAAACGAGGGCATTCCGATGGTCTACAAGAGGAGATTGGTAGTAATAGCGCATTTCGGTAGCCATCTGATTGCCGACACGGGTTATCAGTTCAGGATTCCAGGTGGCGCCCAACCCATAGGCCTGTGGGAAGATGGTAGTAGGAAATTCTATCTGTCCTTGACTTCCGTCAGCATTGGTGATGCGCTTGCCCCACCGTCCCGGACCGCCCAGAGCCAGTCCGTGGAGACCCTCTGCCTGCCCACAAGCGGGGATACCCAGGCGGGGCACACCAAGATTTGTAGACAACAGAGCTATTTTCTCGTCAAGGGTGAGCTGTTGCAAAACCAGTTCCACGCGACGGTCGTCACTCAACCTGCGATTATGGAAATCTGCCTTCTGGGCCTGTGCCATCGGCACAAAACTACCAAGAGCAGCAAAAAATAGGATTAAGAATCTTGTCATAGAATGAGATTTGTATGTCGTTAATGTAAAGATTAGCCAGAACTCTGCTCAAGAGCGCGAAGCAACGTCTCTGCTCCGGTCCTCATCTTGCCCGTCAGCAAGATGATCTCGTTAGTCCACCCCAAAGTTACGACATTTTATCCATGACGTACCGTTTTTTTGCTATTATTCTATCGATTGCACAAACAAAACAAATAATCGGAAAGGCGATTTAGATATTTCTTTAGAACAGTCCATTCTTCCTGCTGCTTATCCGCACCCTCCAAATGCGATAGCGTTACGAGCCTGCGCTCACAAGTCCGTGTTTTGGTACGTGCCAGGTGCAGGGCGGCATCCGGCAAGTTTCTGCCGGGCATCACAAAATTAAACTTCTTGCCTTCTGTCTCGCGTTTAATGTAGGCTTCCATCCTGTCTATGGCCACAAGAAGTGTATGGAGCGCTCTCGTCAAGGCATCCGCATCAGACCTCGCCTGATAGCCGTTGGCCACGATGCCCATAACGATCATCAACTCCTTTTGTATCTGCTCGTAAGGCTCCAGTTGTTGCGTCACGGCCTTGCAAAGTCCGAGCATAGCATTCAACTCGTCAAGTTCTCCATTGAGTTCTATCCGTGCATCGTCCTTATTCACGCGTGTTCCGTCATACAGCGAGGTTTCGCCTCTATCTCCTCTTTTTGTGGTAATCATTTCCTTATCTTTTTATAATGACATAAATAATAACCGGCGCTCCTATAATGGGTGTCACTGCGTTGAGTGGCAGGATGCCGGCCTCTCCGGGCAAAGTCGTCAATACGTTGCATAGCAGAGCCACTACGCCACCCGTCAAAATCGTGACGGGCAACAAATGTCGGTGGTCTGACGTGTGGAGTAACAGTCTTGCGATATGGGGAACGGCCAGTGCGATAAAAGCTATCGGACCGCAGAAAGCCGTAACCACGGCTGTTAGCAATCCCGTTACCACCAGTAAAATGTTACGCACACGGTGCACATTGATGCCCAGGTTTTCTGCATAGCGCTCCCCCATGAGCAGGGCGTTGAGCGGTTTCATCAACAATAGGGTTGCCGCTGTCGTCAGTAAGGTGATCGTTGCAAAGAATGGCATTTGTCCCATCGAGACGTTTCCAAAATTTCCCATCCCCCATACGGCAAAGTTTTTCACGCCTTCTTCGGTGGCAAAGAAGTTGAGAAGCGTTATGGCGCTTGAGGCCAGATAACCTATCATGATGCCTATAATGATAAGCACTACATTGCTACGCACCATCTTCCCCAATGTCCATATCAATGCTGTGACGGCCATGGCACCCACGAAAGCCGCCACCACCGAGGAGATATAGCTCAACGTGATGGAAGAGACCAGCGCCGGAGCCAGGGTGAGCAAGGCCACTGCAAGGCTTGCCCCACTCGTCACCCCAAAAATGTCGGGGGCTGCCAGGGGATTACGAAAGGCCGTTTGCAGCAACAGTCCGCTCGCCGCCAACGCACCTCCCGACAACAATGCGGTGAGGATTTGGGGCAAACGGCTTTCCATGATGATAAACTTCCAGCTCTCTTTCTGCACTTCGTCACCACTAAGAATATTCCATATCTCGTGCAAGGGAATGTCGACACTCCCATGCACCAGTCCCATACCGCATAATGCGATAAGGGCAACTATCAGTAAGGAATATATCGGTCTTGTTCTCATCATTATCATAACGCATGGAAAGCGGAACTATTGCAAACCTTTTTCTTTCCTGCGTGTTTACAAATGCTTATAATATCTTAGCGTCCCAATATTGGCCTGGGGATGCAACAATATGATCATCTCTCTTAAAAGGTAATCGGGGCGGAAGGGCGTCTCTTCGAAATAGGGCGACACTGAGACATTGCTCTCGTAGATTTCACCCGTCCGGAAGGCCTTGAGAGCTTTGTAACCATGAAACTCGCGGAGCAGATCCTCGCGCGACATCATCTTTGCACCGTTGTATTTGAAGGCCCACACATCGCTTTCCCCGGCTTTGTCGATAATCTGCTCAGCCGACAAGGCGAGACTTCCTCCATGTTTATCGTCGGAAAAGGCGTAACGGCCGTTGGCATCCTTGATGATGGTGCCCATACTGCTCGACCCACCGGGCGTGTACCATGTGGCCCCTGTCTTGCGCTCGGTGAGGATGCTGCGTCCTTGGGGAAGACCGGCAGCATATTGCTTCAGACTATGATAGGTGGAGTCTACAACATGGAAGAGCGAATCAGCACGCCGTCCCTGTCCGAACAGCCGGCCGTAATAGCGCATCCATTCGGCCCTGCCCAGCGCAGAGGTCTCCATGTAATCGGCTGTCTGGATGATGGGAATACCCAGCTTCTCCAATTTGCCAAATCCACCACTGCCGTCAAACGGACTCACAAAAATGGCATCGGGGTGTAGGTCTATAATCTTTTCGATGTCGGGGCTCATGGCATCTCCGCAATCCCTTATTCTTCCATCACTTGCCCGCTGCTGGATATCGGGTATTAGGATATATTGCAAATCGCAGACGCCCACGATGCGGTTGGCCAGTCCCAGATACTCCAAAAGCTGGCAATGTGAGGTGGTAAACACCACGACACGTTGTAAAGGCATGATGCATCCGTCCGACTTCACCTGCCCGACACGAACACTTTGCAACGTTTTTCCCTGCTTCCAGGGGTCGGAGACGGTTGCTTCCATCCGTCCTTCCTGTTCACTGATCTGCAATAGTTGAGCATATCGCAATGCAAGGGTGTCGCTCTGTCCTGCATCGGAAGTTTTCCTCCCGGTGCAAGCACAGAGCAACGCTATCGCGAATAATATGCCATACAGTTTTCTCATCTTATCTCAAGAAAACGATTTTGTTTGGACTTGGACTTGCATAGGAGAACTGACGCAAGAAATTGCCCTGCTGATCGAACACATAGAATATGCTCTCCGTTATGAAATCCGTTGTCGCTACATAAATGTTTCCATTATAAGGATTGGCACTGATGCTGTAAACCGACGAAGAAGTAAGCACTTCCGGTACATTTTTGAAGAAGGCCTCATCTAATTTTGCCGTCTTCACGTTGTATGCGGAGAGGGTTGTTGTCGTTTCGTAAGTAACCCAATCGGTATTGCTGAGGGCAAGATAGAGTATACCCTCGCCCGTTCCCATACAAGACGCAGTGCCTATCTCGCTATACTTGCCGGTCTTGGGATCGAATATTCCCCAAGGATAATTAAAGGTGGCACCAAAACCCTGAATGAACAATTTACCGTCTTCCTCATATATTTTAACAGGATCTTGCATAATCGTAGTATAACTTACGGTCTTGAAATCACTGTTCACAATAGCGAGACGATTATCTTTATAATCCGTGCCCTGCAGGGTGACGTAGAGTTTCCCGTCCAACTCGGCAATGTCTTCCGGGCGGTCGCCAACCTTCAACGAGTCCACATACTGAAGCTGGTAGCCGTTTATCTTGATTCGGCTCACGTAGCCACCGTATGAAATGGCATAGATAATACCGTCTTCTTCCTTAATACTTCTCACCTGACCGAGGTTTTTGTATTGTTCAAAGCTGATGCGGTCTTTCTCAATGCCATAGCCGTCGAGCAGACAAACATAGTTGCTCACGTTCACCGCAACAGCAATCCGATTGTTGTCTACAACCTCAATGTCATTCCCCGTATCGCCTAACTTTTTCTCGTTTTGGGCTTCAAAAAGTTCCTGAACGGTCTCGGTTGGCTCGCTCCAATCAAAGTAGTAGAGCTTAGAATTGTTTTTATTCATATTGCCCTCATTCAGAATGAACGCACGGGCACTACTTTTCATTTTGACCTTTCCGTCTCCAAGCGTGTTCCACTCGTCATCATCACTACACGACGTAAAACCGGCCACCAAGGCCACAACACTCAACAACCAAATTTTTCCTTTTTTCATCGTTTTCATTTATTATATATTTGATATTTTTTGTATGATTCGATCTAAAGCTCAATCCCAACCATTGCCATGAACTGACGGCCCGGCATGGGATAATATTGTATGATGTCGTATTGTTCGTTGGTCAGATTCTCCACTTTTATCTGCGTATGCACCACACATCTATTCAATTTGAAGTCACGACCAATCGTCATGCTGTGTTCCCAAAATGCAGGCATTCGATATTCTCTGAGATTTTGGCCCATACTGTAACGGCTCCCCTGCATCACGACGGAATACCCGATATTCAGATAGGGTGTGGTCAATACGAGCGACCCGCTACCACTCCATCGTGGGGTATAGGGCAGCATATTGTTATAGGTACGCGAGGTTTTCTTAGTTTTGTCCACCGCTCTCTGCCATGTGGCCGAAGCACTTCCTTTCACGTTCCACTGCCTATCGAAATCCAGCTGACTGCCAAGTGTTAGATCGACCCCGGTGATTTTTACTTTCCCATAGTTGGCCATACGCCACACATACATACTCGGGAAGGCGACTATTTTGTCTTTCACGTCGTTATAATACCCGTCTACCGTCATCGCCAAGTATCTCATCGCCTTGTAATGCGTGTTCCAAGTCAGCCCCAAACTGTATTCCCGTGCCAACTCCGGGCGCAGGTTTATGTTTCCCAATCGTCGGTAATACAAGTCGTTGAAGGTTGGGACACGGAAAGTGTTTTTCCACATCGCCCGCACATAAAACTGCTGATAGCGAAACGGTCTGATGTTCAAGGAAACCGAGGGAGCAAGCCGTTTCTTGTCGTCGGGAGCCTCCCCCACTTCCACGTGCTCCTTTGCGAAAGTATAGGCAAGATTACCATTGAGTTTCAATCTGCCATATCGCCATTTCAGCGCCATCGCTGTGATAGACGTCCAGCGGGTCGGGCGAGGTACGTCGTAATTGGTATTGACATACACATTGTTTTTCAACACATTATGACTCAGGTCTTCTGCCAACGCGAAATCTAGCCCTCGGGCAATATTCCAGCCCAATGTGGCCGAGCCGTAATATTCGTCCTGACGATTCACGTCGGTGCGAACGCCATTGGCATATTGCGAGCCCCAGTCACGATAACGATTCCACGAATGGGTGTATTTAAATCGGGCGACCAGCTGCAACTCTTTTGACAGTCGGCGCTGATAATTCGCCTGCGCAAAAAATTCCTCATCCCACAATCGCTCGTCAGACGGATTGGCATACAGAATCACCGTTCCGGGCAGTCCGCGACGCGAATAATAGTAATTGATTTTGGCTTCCAACCGACTGGAATCCATAAAAGTGTGATACACGTTCGCCTCTGTCCTCCACGCATTGATGTCCGAGTTGTATCGATGCTCGCGCGTGCGCAATTTGCCATTGTGCAGCGTGAACGGATAGTTCCCGTCCGCACGAGTGAACTTGCCATACACAGAGGCAACCGTGCGACGACCTAATTTTTGCGCATATAGCACAGAGGGCGACACCAACCCAAACATACCGACGTTGACGTTGGACCGCATCGACCAATCACGGGGGCCTTTAAAGGTAGGCCGCTCGGTAATGAGACTCAATGTTCCAGCAGCAGCATACTGTCTGGCCGAAAGCATCAGATTGTCTTCATCGCCTATGGTAAGCGACAAACTTTCAAGATTTCCGGTGTCGTATCGGCCCACATCCACTTGTCCTGCCTGCGTATTGCTCACCGCTAAACCGTCATAGACCAAAGTCGTATGGTGGGCCCCAAGGTTGTGTATAGACACGGTCTTCATGCCGCCAATGCCTCCATAGTCTTTCACACAGACGCCGGCAAAACGCTTCACGGCATCAGCCACGTTGCCAATACCTAATTGTTGCAGGTCATCCTTACTCAAAGTCTGCATCTCGCTGGTTCCACCCATATGACGAGCAAGCGTAGGTGCAACCACCTCGACCGTAGAAAGTGAGATGGAATCTTGTTGAGCCATAGCCGTGAAAGGGCATAGGGCTAACCCATAGATGTAGATAAAGGGCATTTTCTTTCGCATTCTTCCTCGAGAACAAGAAATATAGTCAGCAATGGCAGGTCTTCTGACTTACGGCCTACGGCATGAGTCTTCCCGATAATGCTCAGTGACTTGTTCACGCCTCATAATGCCGATTACAGCAGCGGGACTGTCCGGGATTTTCACCCGGTTCCCATTTTAATCTCGCAAACGGAGAACCAATTGCATGTGCAAAGATAATGATTTTTTCGAGAATGTCATCCTATTGTTTGCAGAAACATTCAATCCGACAACAAAGTATGTTTCATGATTCCTTTCTCCGCACCATAGCAGTGACGGAAATTTCTTTACAAACATCTCATTATGCTGCGCGTATTCAAAAACAATACTACTTTTGTCCGAAATACGCGATTTTTGTGGAAATTTGCAAGGAGTTGACAGTCAGCATATTTCAAAATACCGGGCTTTTGTCCCCGATATTGCCGCCCACGTTTGACTATCAAACGGTGCAACGGTTACGACTTAGTCGCAATGCGACTAAGTCGTAACCGCACAAACGTTAAGACCTAACCGTCCTGTAACAAGATACCAACCGCACAACCCTTGCCATTTTCGTGTCGCGAGGGCTGGTAAAAAAAGACTGAAACATAGTCTCTTTTTCTCCAGATGTCCCGGGAAATAAACACTAAGAATCAGTCATTAAATTTTACATATCAATAAGTAATAGACTCAGTAGAAAATCTTTAGGGGGATGCAGCAGCAGGGACGTACGGCCCGCGTCTGTCAATCGTCTGACTATTCCGGCCAGTAAGTTCCTACTAAGTCAAGTAATAGCCATATAGAATGCGGGATGACCTACGGATGATCCAATACGATTGCTTGCTCCATCCATGAAGTTGGGGTCAATGTAGTAACGCTTGTTCACAGCCTACTCACAATAATAATAGTACCAATAGGTCTTACCATAGCTGTCGCGGAGCTTGTTATTGCGGAGTCTGACGTCTTTATACCTGCGTCGCAAGGACGTGAAATCCTCATAATCGGCTTCCAGCACAGGGCTTTTATAGACGATGGAAGGCTGAGGAGTCTGATGGACATAAAGGGTTAATGCTTCTTTGTAATGCTTCGGAAGCAAAGAGTCTATCTGGTAATATTTAGGTAGGGCATTGGCAAAGGCGTCTATATTGCCATCGAGCAGGTAAGCACATAAGAGCCAGTCGTGCGAAGCTCGAGTTGCCCACTTCGTGGAATGGAGATGATTGAAATAATCTGTCGGGTGCATTTTCTTATTGAAAAAAACGCCAAGCTCCTTATAAACATCTGTCTCCGGCACCATCATTAGCTTTACACTTTCGTTATTCGGCAACATGGCATCCGACTTTCCCATCAGCGGATATTCAAAAAGGCGTTCACCAAGTTGATGAGTTTTGGACAAGGCGTATATTCTGAGAAACGTCAAACTGCTGTCGGTCTCTTCTTCCGAAAGACCTATGCGAGTCGCTTCATCATATTTTCCGGACAACAACAGATTTTCCACGCGCATACGATGATGGAACAAATGGTCGCTGCAGCCTATAAGGCAGGTCATGAGCATCATGGCGACCATGAACAGGAGGTTGACCCATATTAGTGACACAACTCCAACGCTTTTCGACTGCAGACGCATAGACTCTATCTGTCTGCACATCCAGGTCACACCAAAGAAGATAATCATCAGAAGTGGAAATATCCAATACCAATGACCAATATAACTCTCCTGTTCCAGCTGTGGAGAAACATCAGTCAATATGCCCAGCAGCAGGAAGGAGGGGAAAAAAGTAAGTGCATGGAAATAACCATTGAGACGGGTAACAGCATAAATGACCAACTGGAGCAAACCGAGCACGAGGGTGATGACGACAGCACCGATGGTACGGTCATAATGGGTGACTCCCTTGGATAACACATGCTGAGTGACCGACAAGATGTCTGCCTGATAGTCGTACAAATAGAAAAAGGAGAAAAATAGAAAGAGAACGGCACACAACGCTCGCAAAAACGCTGTGCCCCGCTTTAGTTGATTCGTCATAAATTGAGTTGTCAATAATTTACTTTCGTCTTAATACAACGGCCGAACGGGCGGGAATATAGAGTTTGAGCCACCCCTTATGATCGGGAGCATAAAGGTCATCGTGATTGGTGAAATGGGTGACGCTATCATCGGCTAAACCCCTGCCTCCGAACTCGACGGCATCACTATTGAGCTGGACTTCATAGGCGCCCTCAGGCACCAAGAAGCCGTAATCTGCGAATGAGCGAGTAGGTGAGAAATTGAACACAAAGATGAGACTGCCTCGCATGAAGGCCAATATTTGGTCGCCATCGTTATGCCAAATTTCCTGTACGGGATACTCATTGAAACCGGCCTCACTCTTTAAGACCTTGAGCATTGCAGCATCAAAATCGCCCAAATAATGGTAGTCCAAATCCTTATTGTCGACAAGATTCCATTGACGACGGGCATATTTGTAGCTCCAGCCGTTGCCCTCGCGCGGGAAGTCGATCCATTCGGGATGGCCGAACTCATTGCCCATAAAGTTGAGATATCCGCCGTTCATGGCAGACGCAGTGGCAAGCCGTATCATTTTGTGAAGCGCAATGCCACGATGCACCATACCGTTCTCATCGCCTTTCTTGAAATGCCAATACATATCTGCATCTACTAGTCGGAAGATAATGGTTTTGTCGCCAACCAAAGCCTGGTCGTGACTTTCGCAATACGAGATGGTTTTCTCGTCGGAGCGTCTGTTCTTGATTTCCCAGAAGATGCTGCTCGGCTTCCAATCCTCGTCTTTCAATTCCTTGATGATTTTAATCCAGTAGTCCGGAATATTCATGGCCAGACGATAGTCAAAACCATATCCGCCATCCTCGAATTCGGCTGCCAAACCCGGCATGCCACTCACCTCCTCGGCTATCGTGATGGCATGAGGATTCACCTCGTGAATGAGGAAATTGGCCAATGTAAGATAGCAAATGGCATTGTCGTCCTCATGGCCATTGAAGTAATCGCCATAAGTGACAAACGCTTCACCCAATCCATGACTATAGTAGAGCATGGAAGTCACGCCGTCAAAGCGGAATCCGTCGAAATGATACTCTTCGAGCCAATATTTGCAATTACTGAGCAGAAAATGAAGCACATCGTCTTTGCCGTAGTCGAAACAGAGACTATCCCAGGCCGGATGTTCATGACGATCGCCCGGATAAAAATACTGATTAGGGTCGCCGGCAAAATTGCCCAAGCCTTCGACTTCATTCTTCACGGCATGAGAATGAACAATGTCCATAATGACGGCAATGCCCATGCCATGTGCTGTGTCAATCAGTTCTTTCAACTCCTCCGGTGTGCCGAAGCGGCTTGACGGTGCGAAGAAAGAGCTGACATGATAGCCGAAACTTCCATAATAAGGATGCTCCTGTATAGCCATCACCTGGATGCAGTTGTAGCCAGCCTTGGCAATGCGAGGCAGCACATTGTCTTTGAATTCGGTATAAGTTCCTACCTTCTCGGCATCCTGAGCCATTCCAATGTGACACTCGTAGATGAGCAAAGGTGATTTTTCGGGACGGAACGTTTGGTTCTTCCATTTATAGCTACGCTTAGGAGCCCATACCTGAGCGGAGAATATTTTGGTGGACTCGTCTTGGACAACTCGTTGTGTCCACGCGGGGATTCGCTCTCCCTCACCCCCATCCCATTTGATGTGGAGTTTATACAGATCGCCGTGCTTCAT
This sequence comes from Prevotella sp., assembly GCA_050946435.1. GTDB lineage: Bacteria > Bacteroidota > Bacteroidia > Bacteroidales > Bacteroidaceae > Prevotella. The sequence goes on along the minus strand of JBMNUU010000043.1, from coordinate 3,241 downwards.
GGCCTTTGCCGGGAGCTTGAGTTCCCAGTTGCCGCTGTCACCAATTCGGGTGCATCGATAGTCCTCATGCTCTGTCCAGTCATTGAAGTCGCCCACCAAATAAATAGCTGTGGCATTTGGGGCCCATTCCCGAAACACCCAACCACCACGCGGTATCTTGTGCAAACCAAAATATACCGAACCGTTGGCAAAATCGGAAAGGGACATCTTGCCATTCCGGGTCAACTGTCCCAACTTCCATAAAGCATGGTCGTGGCGTCCACGTATTGCATCCTCGAAAGGCTCAAGATAAGGGTCGTGAGCCACTATTCCAATATGTTTGGAAGCAGACGTCTCGCTTGAAAGAGAGGTCTTCGGCATAGCATTGTCTGATGTTTTTCTTTGAGTTGCCATAGTATTTATTGGTATTAAATGATTTGTATGCGCTTACGCTTTCACCTTGAATATAGCTTTACGCAATTGAGGCTGATCTGAAATTCCAGGGGCATGGCCATCCTGAGGCATGAATATGACAAACTGTCCGGGCTTAACCGTTACGAAAGTTTGAGAAGCCACACCGGGAATCTTTCCCATATCATTCTCTGCGTTGTAAGCAGCTGCAGGTAATTCCGTCGCAGGAATATAGCCATAAGTTTCCGGAGCACTAATCGGCACCTGAACATCTATCATCTTTCTGTGATATTCCATGTCGGCTTCTGCGGGGCGTTTGCCTTTGAGCGTTTGTACATTGACAAAGGCATCATTGCCTTTCAGCAGATGTTTGCCATCTTCAACCTGGTCCCAGTCGTGGTTTTTTAGAAAATCTATAACTTCTTGAAAAAGGGGATTTAAAGAAATATACTTCTCTAAATTATCCAATGAATCGATAATCATATTTCTTATGTATTTATAGTTTAATTATCATTGAATCTACGGCCACTATCGTAATGTCCGGTAGAGATTATATTACCATTGCGGTCTTTCTCTACAAAACGCCCGTCGCGTATATCATTGATATAAGTTCCTTCAAAACGCTTGCCGTCCTTATCCTCTTCTATGGCCTTCCCGTTGCGCATACCGTTTTTATAGGTGCCTTTGAAACGGGAACCGTCAGCATAGTGAATGATTACTTCGCCCTCTATCTTGCCATTCACAAAATCGCCTTCAAACACGTCTTTATTATGTTTGGTCAACTTACCGCGACCATTTTGCAAATCGTTTTTCCATTGGCCCTCATACTTGTCACCATTCGCCCAGACAAAGGTCCCTTGACCATCGCGTGCTCCTTCTAAGAAATGTCCTGTATATCGGTCGCCGTTAGCATATTTAAATATGCCCTCGCCTGTACGTTCACCTTGGTCGTAGTCGCCCTCATACCGGTCTCCATTCTGGAATATATATATGCCACGTCCCTGCTGTATATCGTCTTTCCATTGGCCTTTATACACATCGCCATCGGCATATTTATTCACGCCATAGCCTGAACGCTGGTTATTAACCCATTCTCCAACATAAGTAGTACCATCGCCCCAGTCGAAAGAGCCCTTTCCCTCTTTCTTATCATCACGCCACTGCCCTTTATAGAAAGCACCGCTTGCATAGGTATATTTCCCTTTCCCCTGGCGAACATCATGGTACCAGTCTCCGTCATACTTGTCTCCGTTGAAATAGTACATAATGCCATGGCCCTGCTGATAATCTCGAAACCACAGACCCACGTACTTATTATTATTATTAAAATAATAGGTGCCCTGGCCATGCTGCTGGTTTAACAGCCACTGACCCTCATACTTCTCGCCATCTGAAAACGTAAACACGCCGTAGCCTTGACGTTTGCCTTTGACAAACTCTCCTTCATAAGTATTCCCATTATCAAACAGAATACTTCCTTTGCCATGAGGCTTTCCTGAAACCAGCTGCCCCTTATATACTCCTTTTATTCCCACTTCCTCAACAGTACAAGAGCCTAAGGTTATCTTTTGGGCATTGCAGTATAAAGGAATTGTAAGGAATAATAAAGTTAATATCTTATTTTTCACCATTCATTGTATATCAATTCAATGTCAAAGATAGTAATAATTATCGAATTAGTACGAGCACAAACATATAATTAAATCAACAAAATATGATTTTAACATTATTAAATAAGATTCGTTGTATATATTTTTGTACATTTGCATGACAAGTAATCGTATGAATATGGAGATAATTGCAATCATCCCGGCACGATATGCATCGACACGTTTTCCGGGAAAACCATTGGCTAAATTAGCAGGAAAACCTGTTATACAGCATGTATATGAAAAGGTTACCCAAACACTCGCAAACGCATGGGTTGCAACAGATGACAAGCGAATCTATGATGCTGTGGAAAGTTTTGGAGGAAAAGCTGTAATGACGCGCACAGACCATAAAAGTGGTACTGACAGGATTCAGGAAGCAGTTGACAAAATCGGTACAAACGCTGACATAATAGTAAATATACAAGGAGATGAGCCCTTTATTCAAACATCTCAAATAAACACAATTTGCCAACTTTTTGAAGACCCCAATACACAAATTGCGACAATAGGCAAATACTTTACCGACGCGCAAGCTTTGATGAATCCAAACTCACCCAAGATTGTAACAGATATCAACAATTTTGCTTTATATTTCTCTCGTTCGGTCATCCCATTTATAAGAGGAGTTGACAATGAGTCGTGGCTGCAGAAGTTCCCATTCATCAAGCATCTTGGTATATATGCATATAAAAGGGATGTTTTGAAAGAAATAACACAACTGCCTCAGTCTCCTTTAGAAAAAGCAGAAAAACTTGAACAATTAAGATGGTTGCAAAATGGCTATCGTATTAAGGTTGGCCTAACAGACATTGAAACTATCGGGATTGATACTCCCGAGGATTTAATACGTGCTGAACAATATTTAAATAAAAAATAATATTAGATTGAGTATAACGAAAGGAATTAGCTGCCCTATAACATTATAGGTCAGCTGATTTTTTATCTGAGCCCTAAACCGAGATAGTCTTCCATTCTTCTATAAACTCCATATCCTCCTATAGATTTCTACTCTTTCATTCCTCCTTCTATAATCTCCTATAAATTCTTATCTCTCCTATAAGTTTCTACATTATCCCATAAAGCCCTACTACACCCACTATACTGCCGGCAAGAGAACACAAAAAAAGGTCCCCGTCGGCAGTTGCCAACAGGGACCTCGATCAAAATAGGCAGCGACCTACTCTCCCGCATTGCATTGC
>JBMNUU010000042.1:0-19402 GCA_050946435.1 Prevotella sp. | reverse complement strand
CTCTGCTTGTAAGGCAGATGCTCTAAACCAGCTGAGCTAAACGCCCGATTATCTCGGATTGCGGGTGCAAAGATACAATGAATATTTTTCCCCTCCAAATTTTTATTGATATTTTTTATTGGAGCCTCGAAAATTGTTTTTAAGTAGAATTGCACAGGAGCGATTATGTCCTAACTGCGTAATGTCACTAAGAAGGCGGAACACTTTTCGTGCTCCGCCTCTATCAGTTTATATGAATTTCTTATTAATGGGGATTCAAGTTGATGGGAATTTCCCTCTAACTTTATGGCTTCAAGCTCTTAGTTTCCTTCTTCCGATATGAATTTGATAAGTACCAGCCGAGCCTTCTCCTCCGCGGTGAGACCATCTTCGTCGTCGTAAATATCCACTTCGTCGATAGCCTCATCGATGTCGTCAGTCTCACTGGTGCGGAAATATTCGTATATATCAGCAACCTCATCAGGGTCGGCAATCTCTTCATCATCAATATAATAGCTGATATTCACCTTCATACCACTATTTACTATCGATTCTATATCGTCCAGCAACTCGTCAAAAGTGCACCCTTGTGAACTTGCTATCTCGTCCAAAGGCACTCGCTTGTCAATGAGTTCTATAATTTTCAGCTTCTTCTGCGACTTGTTTGGCAAACTAATCACGCGCATCATGTCGGTGCGTTGGATATCATTTTCCTCGCAATAGCGCTTGATAAGGGCTATAAAATCGGCACCGAACTTTCTGGCCTTGCCTTGTCCCACACCCTGTATCTGTAACAGCTCATCCATACTGATAGGATAATTGGTGGCCATAAGCGTGATGGAAACATCCTGGAAAATAACATATGGGGGTAAATTGTGTTTGCGCGCCACATCCTTGCGAAGACCCTTCAACAACTTATATAGCCTGTCGTCCAAGGCACTGACATTGCCACCGCCACTATCCTCCGATTCATCAAACTGTCTGTCGAGCACCACCGAGAACGGCTTGGGACTCTTGATGAAGCAACGTCCTTCGGGAGTCAACTTCAAGAAGCCGTAGTTTTCCACATCTTTATAAATGTAATGCGATATCATGGCTTGCCTGATGACGGGGTTCCATATCGTCGAACACTTCTCGTTTATCTTTTTTCCATTACCAAACTCCGGCAATTCATTGTGCCCATGACGTACAATATTATCAGTGGCACGTCCTCTCACGAAGTCAACGATATAAGGCTGGTCGAAGTCTTCCTTTACCGCCTTAATCGCTTTGAGCACCACCAGCAGCGCCTCCTTGGCATCTTTAGGCTTCTGCGGGTGCTTGCAGTTATCGCAATTGCCACAATTCTCCTGGGAATACTCTTCTCCAAAATAGTGAAGCAGAATTTTCCTACGACACACCGACGACTCCGCATAGGCCTTGGTCTCCTCCAGCAACTGTCGACCGATTTCCTTTTCGGCCTCCCCCTTATTGTCCGTAAACTTCTCCAGTTTCTTCAAATCCTTGGGGGAATAGAAGGCTATACACAGTCCCTCGCCGCCATCGCGCCCGGCACGGCCGGTCTCCTGATAATAACCTTCGAGGCTCTTGGGAATGTCATAATGAATGACAAATCTCACATCGGGCTTGTCTATCCCCATACCAAAGGCAATGGTAGCCACGATAATATCGATATCCTCACGCAGAAAATCATCCTGCGTCTGGGTACGCACCTCTGTATCAAGACCTGCATGATAGGGGGCTGCCTTGAAACCGTTAATCTGTAGTTTTTTAGACAGTTCTTCCACTTTTTTGCGAGACAGGCAATAGATGATGCCGCTCTTGCCCTCATGATTCTTCAGGAAACGAATAATCTGGCTGTCGGCATCTTCTTCGCTCAACTTCTGACGCACCTCGTAATACAGGTTGGGTCGATTGAACGAGCTCTTGAAATCGAGCGCATCCACAATGCCCAAACTTTTCTTGATATCCGAGCGTACTTTGTCGGTAGCTGTTGCCGTTAATGCGATAATAGGTGCCCGCTTCTCTCCATGCGAGGATGCTATCTTGTCTATCGTAGGTCGGATATTCCTGTATTCCGGACGGAAATCATGGCCCCACTCCGAAATACAATGCGCTTCGTCAATCGCATAAAAAGAAATCTTGAAAGATTGGAAAAACTCAAGATTATCCGATTTATTGAGCGACTCCGGAGCCACATACAGCAATTTCGTCTTACCGGAATGCACATCCTCCTCTACCTGTGTAATAGCCTGCTTGTTGAGCGATGAATTCAAGAAATGAGCCACCCCACTTTCCTCAGTCAGCCCGTTGACCACATCCACCTGATTCTTCATCAGGGCAATCAGGGGCGATATGACGATGGCCGTTCCCTCCATGAGGAGCGACGGCAACTGGTAACACAGGCTCTTGCCACCGCCCGTAGGCATCAGCACAAAAGAGTCGTTTCCATTCATCAAATTTCTGATAATAGCCTCCTGATCGCCTTTGAACGAGTCAAAGCCGAAATACTGCTTCAAGTGTAGTGTAAGATTTTCTTTCTTCATCATAGAATTAGATACCTTTTAGTCGTTGCCTACTTCATGGCACCCATATAATGTCATGCAGATTCGAGCTTCTGAATATGTGATTTTTCAAGCTGCGCCTTTGCATAATCGAGCGAGACCTCAAACTTCTTGATACGACGCGAAGGAACGTCATACATCGCATCCATGATCACGGTCTCCACAATGGAACGCAACCCACGGGCTCCGAGTTTATATTCCACAGCCTTGTCTACCATAAAATCAAGGGCTTCCTCAGAAAACGTGAGGGTGATATGGTCCATGGCAAACAATTTCACGAACTGCTTAATGATAGAGTTTTTAGGCTCTACTAAGATTCGGCGCAGCGCCTTACGATCCAATGGATTCAGATAGGTCAGCACCGGCACACGGCCAATGAGTTCGGGTATAAGTCCAAACGATTTCAAATCCTGCGGCAGGATATACTTCATCAAGTCTGTCTTGTCTATGTTGCGTGTGTTCTGCACCGAACTATATCCCACCACATGGGTGTTGAGCCTCTGAGCTATTTTACGCTCTATACCATCGAAAGCACCACCACATATAAAGAGGATATTCTTCGTGTTCACGTGAATGTAATCCTGGTCCGGATGTTTACGTCCTCCCTTAGGCGGCACATTCACTACCGTTCCTTCAAGGAGTTTCAGCAGTCCTTGCTGCACACCTTCACCGCTCACGTCCCGCGTGATGCTCGGGTTATCGCTCTTGCGTGCAATTTTATCTATCTCGTCGATAAAAACTATACCACGCTCTGCAGCCGGCACGTCATAGTTGGCCACCTGTAGCAGACGGCTTAGGATGCTCTCCACATCCTCACCCACATATCCGGCCTCGGTAAACACCGTAGCGTCTACGATCGTGAAAGGAACATCGAGCAGCGTAGCGATGGTACGCGCCAACAGGGTTTTACCCGTACCCGTAGAGCCCACCATAATAATATTACTCTTCTCGATTTCCACACCATCCTCGTCCTCAGGCTGCTGCAGGCGTTTGTAATGGTTGTACACCGACACTGCCAAGTACCGTTTGGCCTCATCTTGCCCGATAATGTATTCGTCAAGATAAGCCTTAATTTCCTTGGGCTTAGGGACCTTCCGGCTGGGCTTATAGGGCTTGGAGGCTTCTGATTTTTCAGCAGTCTCCTCCAATATGCCGCTCTGCTCCACAATGTTATAAGCCTGCGCCGCACAGTTCTCACATATATACCCGTTGAGTCCTGTAATAAGCAGTCTTACTTCATCTTCGCTCCTTCCGCAGAAACTACAAACTTTCTTCGACATTTCCTATTCCCTTATTTTTTACGTGCCAACACTGCATCAATCATACCGTAATCCTTAGCTTCCTCTGCGTTCATCCAGTAGTTACGGTCGCTATCCTTCCAAACCTTTTCGTAGGGTTGATGCGAATGGTCGGAGATAATAGTGTAAAGTTCTTTCTTGAACTTCAAGATCTCACGGGCTTCAATCTCTATATCCGAAGCCTGTCCTTGCACACCGCCCAACGGCTGATGTATCATCACGCGGGCATGAGGCAGTGCCGAACGCTTGCCCTCAGTACCGGCAACGAGCAATACGGCAGCCATCGATGCAGCCATACCCGTACAAATGGTAGCCACGTCGCTGGTAATGAATTGCATGGTGTCATAGATACCCAAACCGGCAGTTACGCTACCGCCAGGACTGTTGATGTAAATAGAAATGTCCTTACCATTATCTACCGAATCAAGATAAAGCAACTGAGCCTGCAACGTGTTGGCAGTATAGTCGTCTACCTCCGTACCGAGGAAGATGATACGGTCCATCATCAAACGCGAGAACACGTCCATCTGCGTCACATTAAGCTGACGCTCCTCAAGTATATATGGATTGAGATAACGAGACTGCGCCTTCACCACATCGTCCAGCACCAAGCCATCCATTCCCAAATGTTTCGTTGCGAATTTTCTAAAATCGTTATTCATAAACTTTCCTTTATTATTGAAACAAGAAAAGAGATCTCGGTCTCTTTTTATCATATTAGCAACACAAAGATACTAAAAAAAGTCGACAACCCCCTGATTAGGAAGATTATTTTTTCTAAAAATAGATTATTTGGGGAGAAAGGGAAATGCGGCAAAAAACAGATTAGAAATCTTGATTTATCAAATACAAGCGCAACATCATGAGAATGCGCTCAGCATTTACTCCTCCCCAACTTCACTTATACCGTATATATCATAAAAAAAGAGGAGCCCTAACATCCGTCCTGGCTCCCCTTCATCTTATATACTGATAGAGATTACTCTCCCATCATCTTGTTGAATTCGTCCAAAGATATTTTCTTCTTGTTCAGCTTCACAATTCCCTTTACGGCATCAACGAGCTTCACGTCAACTGCACGGTCAACGAAGTTCTGCACGGTCTCCTGCTTTTTCAGCAGTTCGTCAGCATAATTGTCTACGTACTCGTCCGGAACATTGTTCATACCGTATTGTGCAAACTGAGCGCGCGCTGTCTCACGAGCAGCGTTCTTCACGTCTTCGTCTTCAATCTTGATGCTGGTCTGGGCCACGATTTTGTTACGAATAAGGCTCCACGTCAATTCCTTAATGCTGGGCTCATAATTCTTGTCGAAGAATTCCTGATCCTTATCCGGGTTATTCTTCTTCATGATGCGCTTCAAAAGAGCATCGGGGAATGTCAGCTGACCAACCTTATCTTCTGCATACTTGCGCAAATCGAGCAAGAACTTGTAATTGCTGTCAGTGGCAAGCTGGGCCTTCAGACCCTCTGCAATCTTAGCACGGAACTCTTTTTCGTCCTTCACAGCATCCTTTCCAAAGGTCTGGTCGAACAGCTCCTGATCCACTGCATGGTTTTGGAAACGCTGAATCTCTGTAATCTGATAGCTGAAATCACCAGAATGCTCGGCAATCTCTTCCTTCTTAATCTTCAAGAGCGAAGATACTTCTGTGTCGCCCTCGGGATATGCCTTACGCGGATTGAAAGTGATGATGTCACCAGCCTTTGCGCCGTCAAACAGTTTCTTCTGGTCGTCAGCCTTGATGTAGTTAGGCATGATAACGGCTGCCTCAACGGTCAGTCCGCCTTCCTTGGTGCTGCCCTTCTCGTCAAGTTCGCGCAGGTCACCCTTCAGCATATCGCCTTCTTTGTATTCCTCCACCGTCTCATATTTGCCCGCGCGAGAAGCAAACATATCGACCTGACGGTCTATCAAAGCGTCGTCCACTTCTATTTCATAGAAATCCACCTTATCCTTGGCAGAGAGCTCAATGTCAAACTCCGGTGCAACGGCAATGTCGAACATGAATGTATAGGGTGCCGGTTTATCCAACTCCTGGGGCTCCTGCTTTTCCGAAGCCAACGGCTCGCCGAGCATCTGAATCTTGTTGTCGGTAATATACTTCTGTATCTCGTTGCCAATCAATTTGTTGATGGCATCCATCTTTACTGACGTGCCAAATTGGCGCTTAATCATTCCCATAGGGACCTGACCGGGACGGAAGCCGGGCACGTTAGCCTTTTTGCGATAGTCTTTCAGTGTCTTCTCGACATCATTCTTGTAATCATCCTCTTCGACAGTGATGGTCAACAAAGCATTGATCTTGTCGGGATTTTCAAATGAAACTTTCATCTCTTCAATATTTATAATTTAATTTTTATCCAAAAGGGGTATATGCAATTTTGAAGCGCAAAATTACTCATAATTAACGAATATACCTAATATATAAAACAAAAATTTGTTTTTTTAACCATACGTCCATATTTTGTGGATTACACAAACAAGTGCAAAAATCTCTTTTATAACACATTCATTGTGTATCTTTTCTCTGTAAACCTTAAAATAAATTCTCGCCTAAGTAACTAAAACGCTTCAATAGGAAAAAGGTGTGGAATTTTGTTATTGATTTTACCCCATTGACGGAATTAAATTGTCGTGTATTTAAGGCGCACAAGTCATGTGTCCAAGTAGGGGCGCACGACTGCATACCTCAAGTAGGTTTCTACTGAGCCAGCTCCATGCCCTCATTCTCCCTCGGAGAGGTCCTTGCCCATTTCCTTTGCAAAGAGCCTGTCCTCTTCGTTCGACTGAAACTTTCTATAGACAAAGTTGTCACTCAAATAGTTTTTACGTACAATCTTGTTGGCCGCCAATTCCTCCGGAACTCCCTGGAACAGAATTCGTCCTTCGAACAATAGATAGGCACGGTCTGTCACCGAAAGCGTCTCCTGCACATTATGGTCTGTGATGAGAATGCCGATATTCCGGTATTTCAAACGCCACACAATGTGCTGTATATCTTCTACGGCAATAGGGTCGACCCCGGCAAAAGGCTCATCGAGCATAATAAACTTAGGATCGATGGCCAGGCAGCGTGCAATCTCCGTACGACGTCGCTCTCCTCCCGAGAGACGGTCACCTTTGTTCTTGCGCACTTTGTCAAGACGGAACTCGCGTATCAGACTTTCCAGTTTGGCCAACTGCTGTTCATGGGTAAGCTTTGTCATCTCCAACACAGCCATGATATTGTCTTCCACACTCAGTTTTCTAAACACGCTGGCTTCCTGAGGCAGATAGCCGATACCGGCTCGCGCCCGCTTGTATACAGGATAGCCGGTTATCTCCGTATCATCAATGTAAACATGGCCCTCATTGGGTACGATAAGACCTGTTGTCATATAGAATGACGTTGTCTTCCCCGCACCGTTTGGACCGAGGAGTCCCACAATCTCACCCTGGCGGACGCTAATGCTCACCCCGTCGGCCACCGTTCGCTCGCCGTAACGCTTGACGAGCCCCTCCGTGCGAAGCGTAGAAAGTTTTTCAGATTCCATCTTGATGAATAATTTTGCTTGCAAATGTACGAAAATACATTGTAAAAAGGAAGAAATGGCAACAATAGTTACTTCCTCGCTCCGCGACAGTAACCTACGGTTCGTGTTGACCAATCCGAATTGAGCCAAGTAATCGTGCCCCGTATAGCCGCGATGTAAACCAATTACGGTAGTTTTCGCTGTCTTCTTGCCATAGATAAGAAGTACTATCCATATATACAACTAACTAATCTTTGCCAGAGTCCGTGGTAAATGACTCATTGCAAGTTGGTAAGAGCCTATCAGACTACCTGTCATAATATACAGATTCCCACAAATTATTAAATTCCTGTTTTGTTGCCATTTGAATATCAAAGTCTTTCTTAAAATTTTCAATCTCCATATTAGAATCTATCCAAAAACCATAGTTTCTTTTATCAGGTAGCTTCACGATAATATGATGCTGAAAGTCAAATCCTATTTCGCGAACAACCTGATGATAGTCTATATCGTCATACTCTACAAACCATTGGACCACATAGGGTATTTTATCATCAAAGTTGGGGTTTGGACAGAACATCTTATTAAGTCTATTCAATAATTTTCCCCAAGGAGTTCGACACTTTTTATGCAAAGGAGGAACTCCTTTATATGATTTATCATAAAATTTAAAATATAACATAGTGTAAAGCGTCTATAACTTAATCATATCATCGACCTGCAGCAGAGTCTACCGATCTGTTCTCGATCTTGCAAAGATATGTTTTTTCTACAATACATACACTTCCCGGAATGTTATTTCTGCCATAAAATGCCAGAGTAAAATCTTGAAATGGTGAATGCTGATATTTTTCTTGACAAACTCCCCTCCAAATTTTGCATATTCAAAAATAGGAATCCATCGGTCCGAAATTCGATAAAATTGAGGCATTTCGTAGTTTGTTGATAATCAAGCGTTTAGCAAAATCACCTTTACGACCCCAATTTTATCGTTTACGATTGAATATCGAATGGCAGGACGAGAAGAGCCTAACCGCGATGCGTTTCGGGCTTCATCACGGTGCGACGGAGCCCGAAACGCACCGCCATAAGATAATAAGCGCACCGCCTGTCGAATTTTCCCACTCATCCGCACAGGTTCCGAGCACAGAAACATAGCGCATTTTTCTCCAGATGATCTAACTTAAAATCACTGGAAAACAACCAACTATTTTTACACATCAAGATACACAGGACTTTGCACAGCTGATTTGTACAAATAAAACGGCATGAACTGAGACCGCAAAACCATGAATTCAAAGTGGAAAACGGTGTCTAAATCAGCGCGTAAGCGTAATAAAACATAAAAACCGCAGCAGATTCGTTGTTTCATCAAGATTTTAGTTACTTTTGCATGGAATAATCATTGGCATTATATGTTGATCACCAATTTTCTGCATAAACATCTCACCGCTTTAGGCAACTACATCATCCTCATCGGGCGGGCATTCTCCCGTCCAGAGAAGATGCGTATGTTTTTCAAACGATACATCAAGGAACTGGCCCAGCTGGGTGTCGACTCCATCGGCATCGTGCTGCTCATCAGTTTCTTTATCGGAGCCGTTATCTGTATCCAGATGAAAGTGAACATCCAGAGCCCTTGGATGCCCCGATGGGTAGCGGGCTACACCACCCGTGAAATCATGCTGCTGGAGTTTTCCAGTTCCATCATGTGTCTCATCCTCTCGGGAAAGGTGGGATCTAACATTGCATCCGAACTGGGCACCATGCGTGTGACTCAACAAATCGACGCCCTCGACATCATGGGCATCAATTCGGCCAGTTATCTCATCCTACCCAAAATCATAGGCCTGGTTACCATCATGCCCTTCCTCGTGATATTCTCCTCGGCGATGGGCCTCGTGGGAGCCTACGCCACGGCCTATATCGGGCACTTGATATCGCCTGACGACCTCACGGCCGGTATGGTGCGCTCCTTCAACGAGTGGTTTATGTGGATGAGTATCATCAAGAGCTTGTTTTTCGCCTTTATCATCGCCAGTGTATCATCATTCTATGGGTACACCGTAAAGGGAGGCTCGGTAGAAGTAGGCCAAGCCTCGACAGAAGCGGTGGTGTCGAGCAGCGTATTGGTGCTATTCTCAGACGTGTTCCTGACTCAGCTACTTTCTTGAGTCTCAGCACCCGTCTCGTCGAGAGGCGACAGGAAACAAGACGCGTGTGCATAAGAATAGAAACAGTAACCATGTCGACCTCGGCCGGCCGATAGAACAAAAGATAACACAAGGGTTATGATTGAAGTAAAAAACTTAGTCAAATCTTTCGAAGATAAAACCGTTCTCAAGGGCATCAGCGCCAAATTCGAGACCGGCAAGACCAATCTCATTATCGGACAGAGCGGGTCCGGCAAGACCGTACTCGTGAAAAATATTGTAGGGCTGCTCAAACCCACCAGCGGAGAAGTCTTATATGACGGGCGAAACTTCGTGACCATGTCTAAACGCAAACAAGTGATGATGCGGCGCGAAATGGGAATGATCTTCCAAAATGCCGCTCTATTCGATGCAATGTCGGTGCTTGAAAATGTGCAATTCCCACTCGATATGTTTTCCAACATGAATTATCGGGAAAGGGTGAAGCGCGCCCAAGAATGTCTCGAACGCGTCAACCTGATGGATGCGCAACACAAATATCCCGGCGAAATATCCGGAGGTATGCAGAAGCGTGTGGCCATTGCCAGGGCCATCGTGATGAATCCCAAATATCTCTTCTGCGACGAGCCTAATTCCGGACTCGACCCGAAGACCTCGCTCGTCATTGACAAATTGCTTTCAGAACTCACCAAGGACTTCAACATCACCACCATTATCAACACCCACGACATGAACTCGGTGATGGGCATTGGCGAAAACATCATATTCATCTATAAGGGCCACAAGGAATGGCAAGGCACGAAAGACGAAGTGATGACATCCACCAACAAACGACTCAACGAACTGGTGTTTGCCAGCGACCTGTTCCAAAAAGTGAAGGAAGCAGAACAAGAAGACGACGACGAACGGAAAAAAAGCGTCACCAACAACGACTGGGGAACAACAAACGGGCTTCGAGGGTTGTAGTCCCCTTGAAACCCGTACCAATATAAGAATAAAGATTATTTGTATCAAACAACGATCAACACGGAATAGCAGGATTTTTCATTCCTAATTCACCTATACTCCATAAAACAATCCCGTTTCACCCGTGCTGTTTCGTTGCGTAAATTATGGGTGTCTTTACATTTTCTTTTCTATCTCCATGCCTTCCACAGGATTATTTGTGGTTACAAAATCCACGCCTTGGGCAAGGAAATAAGTGATTTCTTTCGGGTCGTTGACCGTCCATACATTCACCGTAAGACCCAATTTCTTAGCCTCAGAAATCCATTCGGGATGTTTCTTATACGCCTTTGCACTGTAATCGATGCCGGTAAGTCCCATGTCCTTCACCTGCTGAGGCGTGAGGTCGCCCCCAAGATATGAGATCTTGGCGCCGTATGCCCGGTCGTGCAAGCGCTGGCATACCCGTTTACTGAACGAAATGTATTCCACATCCCCAAGGTAGTCACCTTCTCTAACCAGTTTCAAGACACGATCCACACACTTGTCTTCGTCTTTAGGCGTGGGCTGCTCCTTGATTTCGACTATCATTTTAGCCACCTTGTTCTTTCCGCCCTTAGCCAGATATTCCGCTAAGGTTGGCAATGTTTCTCCGTTTTTCAGCGTCATGTCTTTGATGTCGGCATAGTTGACCTCACTGATTTTCACCCCGTTAATCGTCGGGTCATGATTGACGACAAGCACCCCATCCTTCGTGCGCTGCACGTCGAACTCAGAGCCGTAAGTACCTATTGAGTCAGCCTTCTCCAGGGCCGCAATGGAGTTTTGGGCGGAGCTGGCAGTCTGCCAATATCCTCTGTGAGCGATGATGCGCGACAGCTTGACAGGTTCGAGCGAAAGCGTCTGGCTGTATTGCTCGCCAAAACGATTGGTAAACACAACGCGCACACTTTTGGCCGAAGCCGAAGGAACGGCCCGGAAAAGATGTGGCGTATTGAGGACTTTGTCCTGTTTATTGATAGTCTCCCGATAGGTTTGGTCCGCATCTACAAATTGTTCCATAGCCCCCATGAGGGTCCCATCCTGATACCATTCCACCTTGCATTGGGCATCCCAATCCCACACGTTGGCCACAATAGCGTCCTTCTGTGTCAGGAATTGGCCGGGCGAATAAAGTCTGAACTGATAGTTGTTATCCTGACGCGTACTCTTGTAATGCCACTTGACGTCGTCGCCATTCACATCGACCACGAGATAACCGTTGGGAGCGCCACAACGGTTGACCCAACTTGCCCACCAAGCACCACAGGCTGCGCCTATATTATGCTGGTAGAGTTGCTTTCGGGGTTCCACATTCTGAAAGAAATGAGTGTGCCCGCTGAATACATGGGCTCGGTATCCCTTCAAGAGTTCAGACAGTTTTTCAGCATTGCGCAAGTTTCCGCCACCACCTTCTACATTCCATCCGGCAGCGTGCATATTCAGAAAAACAATCGTACCTTTGGGTACGTAGCTTAAATCATGTTTAATCCAGTCGATTTCTTCAGGGGTGAGCTGCTCGGTATATTTCTTATTACCTTTATAATCGATGCTCTTGAGAGTGATGACATGCACCTTGCCCACATTGAAAGAATAGTTGACGGGACCGAAATGCTTGTGATAGTTCATTTCCGCGTATACCTCACTACCCTTGGGCATATAGAGCAAACTCGCATAACGACGGTTGAAATCGTGGTTGCCAATGGTTTGGAACACGGTCATGCCCATGTCCTGCAAACTACTTTTATATTCCTCATACAAGTGCATGCTGTCGAAGACCAAGTCTCCAAGCGTCATACCAATAACCTCACGACTGCTTTTCAGCGAGTCGACCGTGACCTTGAGGTCAGGCAATGCCTCAGTCTTCCATCGGGTCATATCGTGCTCGTTTTTCACCTGTGGGTCGGATATTGCAATGTAATAGAAACTCGTCAATTCGGCAGGCCGTTTCTCCAATATAAAACGGTGCTTCTTGGTCTTCACGATATCGCGCATAGGCACATAATGCCCGGAAGCGAGTCCGCGGGTTTGGCCCAGCTTATAGGCTGCAGGCGTGGAAATGCTAACAAACTTACTGACTGTGGTGTCAGACTCCAACCGCCAGTTACCCTTATTATCGGTCTGTGTAAAATGTACACCGTCGTTGACCACAACATGAGCAATGGGGTTGCCTAAGGTGTCGCATACTTTGCCTTTCAACTTGAACGTTTTGGCCAATGGCGCACCACTTCCTGCTACAAACAGAAATAAAACAAGACTTACAATTTGTTTCTTCATCTTCGAATTTGTTTTCAAATATGCTGTATCCATGCACTTTCGGCTATCCTGTATCCATGTCTACATTAATCAGGTACAAAGGAAAACAAATTATGTTTCAATTCATGCTCACCCGCATTACATTTTCTTTACTTTACATACAGGCTTATGTTGCGACCTGCCACAATCAGTCTTCTGTGTTTTTCATGGCGCTGTTCGACGCTCAGCACCACAACAGCGGCATAACGGCTCCTTTCTGCGGGTATGTCGCATATGCTGTAGACTCACATGACACGCGCAATACGGGCGCACCTAATGCACGTCATCTCATATACCACACTCCGTCTTGCTCCACCATAGGCACCATCACTACTTCGTTTGTGCTGTCCCCATAGGTGAATTCAAGTAAAACGTTGGTATCCTGATTAATTGTATCGGTTTTGACATCCATGACGCGCACGTTGAGAATGCCTTGACGCTCCTTTTTCTGCCAACCTGCAAACATCTTGGCATTGGTGATAAGCTGCTCCCGATAGGCGGACGGAATGGAGTCGGAATGATAACGTCCGTCAACAAATTGGTCGTACTTGCCCTGTATCAGTAAATCGTAATAGGCCTTAGCGGTCTGCCCGGCCACCTCCTCGGGCGTGGGCCCGTGACTGCAGCAACACAGAACGCAAAAACCAAATACATACAACAACAAGTGCTTCATTTTTTAATTGATCAAGTGCTTCTTTTTATTTGATAATGTACAATTGACTAATGCATCGATAAACATAATCGCCAACAGAACACCACCTAATATAATCGCGCGTCGCTAATTATGAATTGTGAATTGTGAATTTTGAATTACACTGCGCAGCCCAATTGTGAATTGTGAATGATGAATTAAAACTACTTTTTCCTTATAAACACATTGATGGGACAGCCATGCATCGGCCAATGCTCACGAATCTTATTCTCCAAGAAGCGACGATAGTTCTCCTTAACATACTGCGGCAAATTCGCATAGAAAACGAAGGATGGAATTTGCGTATTAGGCAGCTGCGAGCAATACTTTATCTTGATATACTTGCCCTTGATGGATGGCGGTGGAGTCTGCTCAATGATGGGAAGCATCACTTCGTTGAGCTTTGTGGTACCGACACGCGCATTGCGATTGAAATACACCTGCTTGGCAGTTTCAAGTATTTTGAAGATGCGCTGCTTGGTGAGGGCAGAGGCAAAGATGATGGGGAAATCGACAAATGGTGCCATACGTTCATGGATGGCTTCTTCGAAAGTTCTAATGACTTTCTGGTCCTTCTGCTCCACCAAATCCCACTTGTTCACCACCACAACCAAACTCTTATGGTTACGCTGGAT
Organism: Prevotella sp.; assembly: GCA_050946435.1. Classification (GTDB taxonomy): domain Bacteria; phylum Bacteroidota; class Bacteroidia; order Bacteroidales; family Bacteroidaceae; genus Prevotella. The sequence goes on along the minus strand of JBMNUU010000042.1, from coordinate 5,287 downwards.
GAGTTGGAAGATATTCATGTCCTGTGACTCGATACCGCGCGTAGCATCGATGATAAGAATGCACACGTCGCTATTCTCAATGGCGCGAATGCTGCGCATCACACTGTAGAACTCCAGGTCTTCGGTCACCTTGTTCTTTCGACGGATACCTGCCGTGTCGACCAAATAGAAATCGAAGCCAAACTTATTGTAACGCGTGTAGATGCTGTCGCGAGTGGTGCCGGCAATCTCGGTAACGATATTGCGTTCCTCACCAATGAACGCATTGATAAGACTCGACTTTCCGGCATTTGGGCGCCCCACTACGGCAAAGCGGGGTATCTCCTCCTCTATCTCGTCTTCATTGCTCATAGGCAACTTTTCGAGTACCATATCCAGCAAATCGCCGGTGCCCCCACCCGTAGCCGCACTGATACATACAGGGTCGCCCAGGCCCAGCTTATAAAACTCGGCTGCAACGTAGGCCTCACCGCTATTGTCTACTTTGTTTGCCACAAGAATAACCGGCAAGTTGGCCTTGCGAAGAATCTTCGCTACGTCCTCATCCCAGTCGGTAAGACCTGTCTCCACATCCACAAGGAAGAGGATGAGATCGGCCTCGCTGGAGGCAATCTTCACCTGCTGTCGAATGGCGTCTTCAAAAACATCATCTGATTTCACGACCCATCCGCCAGTATCTACAACCGAGAACTCTCTGCCCCCCCAACTGCATTTTCCATACTGACGGTCGCGAGTGGTGCCCGCAACTTCACTGACAATTGCGTGACGTGTCTGAGTCAAACGGTTGAAAAGCGTGGACTTGCCCACATTCGGGCGTCCAACGATAGCTACTAAATTTGCCATATTCTATATTAGTTAAGGAAGTTGAAAACTACTGCGGGTTATACCCGAAGTTAGTCAGTTCCCGCTGCGAGTTGCGCCAGTCCTTGTCGACTTTCACAAAGACTTCGAGGAAAATTTTCTTGCCAAAGAATTTCTCCAGGCTTTTGCGGGCCTCGGTAGACACCTTCTTTAAAGCCATACCCTGATGTCCAATGATAATGCCCTTCTGCGAGTCGCGTTCTACATAAATCACGGCATTGATACGCACCAGATCCTCACTCTCCTTGAAGCGTTCCACATTCACCTCTACGGAATAGGGAATCTCCTTATCGTAATAGCGCAGAATCTTTTCACGGATAATCTCCGACACGAAGAATTTTGCAGGCTTGTCGGTTAGCTGGTCTTTGTCAAAATAAGCCGGGCTCTCCGGCAACAACTCCTCTATACGCTTCATCAGAATATCGGTTCCAAACTTATTCTTGGCCGAAATGGGCAGAATCTCAGCATTGGGAAGCAATTGGTGCCATTTCTCCACCAGGTCTCCAAGGGTCTGCTGATTGGTTTCGTCTATCTTGTTGATAAGCAATATCACGGGAATCGTCATCTTCTTCACGCGATTGAGGAAATCCATGTTTTTCTCTGGATCCTCCACAACATCCGTAACATACAACAGAATGTCTGCATCGGCAAGGGCAGACTCCGAGAACGCCAGCATCATCTCCTGCATCTTGTAATTGGGCTTCAGCACACCCGGAGTATCAGAGAAGACGATCTGCATATCAGGACTGTTGACAATGCCCATGATGCGGTGGCGCGTGGTCTGTGCCTTAAAGGTGGCAATGCTGATCTTCTCGCCGACAAGCTGGTTCATCAGCGTAGACTTGCCCACATTCGGATTACCCACAATATTTACGAAACCTGCCTTATGCATATTTGTGTTTGGATTTAACAAGAATGAAAGAATAAAAAAACGCATGATTCATATAGATGAAGGATGCGCTTTTGTATAGGTTATTTGGATTACTTCTTATCTGCGACTGTCGCTCCGTCGTATCCCCATTTGTAATATGAGGCTCCATGAACAAAACCGGCGCCGAAGGCTGTCATGATGACATTGTCGCCCTTCTTCAACTTGGACTCATTGTCCCACAAAGCCAACGGGATGGTTGCGGAACTCGTATTGCCATAGTGGTCAATATTGATCATCACCTTCTCGATGGGAACATTCGCACGCTTGGCAACAGCCTCGATGATTCTCAGATTTGCCTCGTGAGGCACAACCCATCTCACATCTTCGGCAGACAAGTTGTTGCGCTTCATGATTTCTTCCACGTCATTTCCCATATCGGTAACGGCGTGACGGAAAACATTGCGACCCTCCTGATAAATATAGTGCAGATGATGGTCCACCGTAAAGTGAGACGGCGGGCAAACACTACCACCGGCCTTCATATGCAGGAAAGGAAGTCCCTTGCCATCGGTACGGAGGAATGAATCCTGAAATCCCACTCCATCTTCTTCCGTAGCTTCTACGAGCACGGCTCCAGCACCATCGCCAAAGAGAACACAGGTCTGACGATCAGTATAGTCTACAACGGAAGACATCTTCTCAGCAGAGATAACTATGATCTTCTTGTAGCGTCCGCTTTGAATCAGCGCCGAAGCGGTGTCCATGGCATATAGGAATCCACAGCACGCGCACGACATATCAAAGGCATGGGCATTTTTGAGCCCGAGCTTGCCGAGCACAATGCTCGCCGTGGAAGGGAACGCGTAGTCAGGAGTCGAAGTGGAAAGTATCAGTGCATCAATGGTGTCTGGATCAACACCAGTTTTACGCAAGAGCTGTTTAGCCGCCTTACGCGCCATATAACTGCTCCCAAGCCCTTCCTCCTTGAGGATTCTGCGCTCCTTGATACCCACACGTGTTGTAATCCACTCATCACTGGTGTCTACCATGCGCGACAATTCCTCATTGGTGAGAACATAGTCGGGCACGTAGCCACCAACACCTGTGATTACAGCGTTAATCTTACCCATTACTCAACGGTCTCCTTGACAATAGCAACCTTACCACGATAGTAGCCGCAAGTAGGGCAAACAGTGTGGTATACATAGTATGCGCCACAGTTAGGACAAACGGCCAATGTAGGTGCTACTGCTTTATCGTGAGTTCTTCTTTTACGAGTACGTGTCTTTGACTGTCTTCTTTTAGGATGTGCCATAATACTTTAATGTTTAAATTATTATTCTTTGCTTTTTAACTTACTAAGTGCTTCCCATCGGGAGTCCATAGGCTTTTCATCATCTCCATCACCGCTTCGGGCGGCCGAATGCTCTTCAAGAATCTTCATCATGGCAGGGTTGCATTTTCCAGGTGCATGCACATGCCTGAGTGGGATGCTGAGTTCTATGAATTCGTAGATGTACCAAGATACGTCGAGTATTCCTTCGTCCTCGTTCAATATCACCAGGTCATCATCCTCTGAGTTGCCTTCTCCAAATTGGACTGTCAAGTGGTTGTCCGTTGAGATTTCCTGTTCCATATCATCAAGACATAGGTCGCAGGGCAACACCACCGAGCCCTTCGTGTGGAAATCCATAGCATAGCAGCCATCCGCATAACGGATGTTCAATGTCGTATGCAGCCGACCTTTCCTCACCATCGGGGCTTCTATCGCCTCAAAGTAAGTGTCATCCAAGTCGAATTCGAAGGTGTCATCACCTCCGTTCAAACTTATTAGGTCTATCTTAAATTGTTCTAAATAAGACATATCCACACTTTGGGCTGCAAAGTTACATATTTTTTCCGACAAAAACTCATTAAAAAGAGAAAAAAAAGTCAAAGCCCTGGGATAATACAAAAAAGAGCATTTCAGTACGCTAAATAAGCCTCTCATGACCAGTCTTCAAGAGGGTTTACGACTTCCGTAGTTCTATGCAGAATGTTGTGCCTCGCCCCATCTCAGAACTTTTCACATAAATCTTTCCCTTATGATATTCTTCGACAATTCTTCTTGCGAGACTGAGTCCCAAGCCCCATCCGCGCTCCTTAGTCGTAAAACCGGGCCGGAAAATATTGCTTATATCCTTTTTCTTAATTCCCTTGCCGGTATCAGAAACATAAATAAAGATCCTGGATTCCGTATCTTCAACGCGGACAGTTATTTTACCAGCGTCGCCTCCCATCGCATCAACAGCATTCTTTGAAAGATTCTCCAGCACCCATTCAAACAAAGAGGAATTAAGGTCTACAATGACGTCATGCTCCGGCATCTTCTTAATCATCTCCACCTTCTTACTTGTTCGACGGTCCATATAGTCTATGACGTGATCTATCACTTGATTAAGACTTGTAGGAATAGGCTCCGGAAATGATCCTATCTTGGAAAAACGGTCTGCTATCAATTGCAATCGCTTTACATCCTTATCCATCTCCGGAATCAACTCGTCATTCGGATAATTCTCTTTCAAAATCTCCACCCATGCCATCAAACTGGACGTAGGTGTGCCAAGCTGATGGGCCGTCTCCTTTGACAGCCCCACCCAAACCTTATTCTGTTCTGCCTTCTTGGAGGTAAGCAGGGCAAATATCGCCACTACAACAAAAATCAGCACCACGCCAAGTTGAACAAAAGGATATATCGACAATCGCTTGAGCATAACCGATTCATCATAACAAACGTCTATATAGTCGGTTTTCTGCTCATCTAAAGCAATTCTTATATTCCTTCCTTCAGCTAATAACCGCCTGCCAAGCAGCGTTGCCTGACGCAGACTATCCTTATCGTCCTTGGCATCCAGGGCGAGATTACGGTAATCGGTCACCTCACCGGCAGAGTTCAATACAATAACCGGAATCGAATTGTTATCATTCAAGACTTTCAGCACAAGATTAAGGTCGGTATTTTCGTCCGCTTGATTCAGCGTGCGCATCGCTTCAGCCCACACCTCCATTTTATGCTGCTCCTGCACTTTCAGATCCTTTGTCAGAGTATGTGACACAAGCAAAGACCCTACAGCAATCAACATTGCTGCCAACACAAGGAAAATCTTAACTTGTCTTATTCTGTCCGTCCACTGCATATCACCTATACTAACGTATAACCGTGCCGAATATTGCATCTTTAGGTCCATCTCCGATAACGGAAAGCAGAGTTTGGAAAGTGCATGAAATCCATAGAAACTTACTCTTTCATCTCCTATAATCTCCTATAAATCCTTATCTCTCTTATAAGTTCCTATATCATCCTATGAAACCCTATATCATCCTATAAAGCCCTACTACGCGCACTATACTGCCAGCAAGAGAACACAAAAAAAGGTCCCCGTCGGCATTTGCCAACAGGGACCTCGATCAAAATAGGCAGCGACCTACTCTCCCGCATTGCATTGCAGTACCATCGGCGCGGGCGGGCTTAACTTCTCTGTTCGAAATGGGAAGAGGTGGGACCCCACCGCAATA
>JBMNUU010000041.1:0-19775 GCA_050946435.1 Prevotella sp. | reverse complement strand
ACTACGTGGATATGACAAGACCCAAGCGCGGATACTACCAAGTGACTTATCGGCTCATCACCGACGACCCCAACAGTCTGCCCGAATTTGAAATCACACGCCGCTTCTTCCAGATGCTCGAAACATCGATACGCAACAATCCCGTGCCCTATCTGTGGACTCACAACCGATGGAAGCGTACACACGAAGAATTCAATAGAAGATTCAAGACGGTCAACGGGAAGATTATACCACGCAACAAGGCCTGACAATATGAAGATCACTATCAAACCGGAATACGAGCATCTAAGAGCCTATATTGAAGACATTCCTCATGGCTTCAATCATCGGGGAAAGGAAATATACAATCTAAGGAACATCATCAAGGTGATGGAAGCACCCGATGGACAGCCTTTGAACGTCAAACAATACCATATTCCGCAAGGCCCCAACCGCTTGATATACTCCTGGGGCATCCGAAAACCCAAGGCGCAACGGGCTTTTGAATACTCCACCATCTTGCTGAGCAAGGGTATATGTACCCCGAAGGCCATAGCACTCATTGAAGAAAGAAATGCCCTCGGATTGTTGCGCTACACTTATTTCATCAGTGAGCAAATCAGTTGGGGACACACTTTCTACGAGTTCGGAAACGCTCAGGCGGGCGAATACGAAGAGGCCGCCCGAGCTCTGGCCCGTTATGCCGCCTATATGCACGGCCAAAACGTGATGCACAAGGACTTCACGCCCGGCAATATCCTATGGAAAAAGGATGGCGAAGGGTATCACTTCTGCCTCGTCGACATCAACAGGATGCACTTCGGAGAGGTCAATATCAAGATGGGACTGTTGAATCTCATCAAGTTCTGGGGGCCCAAGGCGTTTACAGAAATACTTATCAGCGAATATGCCAAACTGAGAAATGAAGACCCCGACAAGGCTTTGGCCATCGCTATGCCGGCCCGGGCCAAGTTCTGGAGGCGTTATCAAAGAAAACATGAAATACCTTTTAAGTTAGAGTTATGACATACCGACTTTGTTTCATCTCCCGAAATTATCGGGGAATTGATGGCTCCGGCAACAAGGCCAAGACCGACAACGAGACAACTCTGCGCCAAATGGGGGCACATAACCTTGGACTTGGTACGACGTATTACAACAGTAAGATTCTCACTTTCTTCCTGGACCTGGTGGGAATCATCAAGATGATGCTGACCATCAAGCCCGGAGATATTGTGGTTTTGCAATATCCTGTCAAGAAATACTTTGCTTTCATCTGTAATTTTGCACATCTCCGCCATGCCAGGACGATTGCCTTGATACACGATTTGGGCAGTATGCGACGCAAGAAACTCACCATCGAGCAAGAAATCAAACGTTTGATACACACCGATTATGTCATCGCATCCAACGAGAAGATGCAAAGCTGGCTGTCGCAACATGGTCTTACAAGACCTGTGGGGGCCTTGCAACTCTTCGATTATCGTTCCAAGAGCGTGGCATCCGACTCCCCCCGTCAGGTCTCTGCCACCTCTCCGCGCTTGGTTTATGCCGGCGCGCTGGCACCGCGAAAAAATTCTTTCCTTCTCAAGATGCAGCCTTACATCCAGAATTATCAGTTGGAGATCTATGGAAACGAGAGTGGTCTTCCCGGCTTAAAAGGCAGCGACAAGGTACATTTGCACGGTTTCATCAATTCGGAAGACTTTATCGGTGGTGTAAAAGGCGACTTCGGATTCGTCTGGGACGGCGATTCGGTGGATACTTGCTCCGGTAATTTCGGCGAATATCTGCGATGGAACAGCCCTCATAAGGTCTCTTTCTATCTGCGTGCCGGCCTCCCTGTTATCATCTGGAAAGAGGCAGCGGTGGCTCCTATCATTGAGAAGGAAGGGGCGGGATTCGCCATAGGCAGCATCGAAGAGCTGAGCGAACGACTCAAAAGCCTGTCTGCGGACGACATTCAGCGTATGCGGGACCATGTAATGGAGGTCAGCAATCGGTTGCGTTCCGGCCATTACTTTACGGCCGCTGTACGTCAAGCCCTCGCCGTGCTGACCCAACCCAGCAACTGATACGTCCCACGATGCCCGCGATAGGGCAAGCCTTTACATCCAACATCATTTCACTATCAGTGAAAAAAGATACTTCTATCGTCAACTACTAATCTTATCTTTATGTTTGTTCCAACCCGTTCCGTGTGCCTTTTCATCTGTTTGCGGAATAAAATGAGAGATAATCAGCAGCTTTTCAATCGTGAATTTTAAATCCGTCATCATGTACAGAATCCTGCTGTCGCAGCTATTGCTCTTATGGTCGATGGCTGTTTTTGCTCAATCCAAACAATCATGGGAAGACTATTTCAACCGTATGGCGCAGACAGAAGACGTGGAATCGGAAGATTGGGAGCAGACTTATGAGGTGTTGAGCGGAATAGCCGCCAACAAACTGGACCTCAACCGTTGCACGCGAGAGGATTTGGAGCAGTTGCCTTTCCTCTCAGCGCAGCAAATAATGGATATCATGGAATATCGCGACAGGGCACAGAGGATTGAAACGCCCATCGAATTGCGCATGATTCCTTCGCTCGAACGGCGTGAAGTGGATATGCTGATGCAGTTTGTGGAGATTCGTCCGGAGCTATCGAGAGACACGATACCATCGCTGAAAAACATATTGAAGTATGGGAAACATGAGCTTGTGGGGATGCTGAAAATACCTTTTTATGACCGAAAAGGAGACAAAAACGGCTATCTGGGCTACAAATATAAGCACTGGTTGCGCTATACTTTCTCATCGGGCCGGCATATCAAGGCTGGCCTGGTGGCTTCCCAAGACGCCGGCGAGCCGTTCTTTGCCGGCAAAAATCCGGCGGGCTACGACTTCTATTCCTTCTATGTGATGCTGAAAAACGTCGGCCGTATCAAGGCGGTGGCGCTGGGCCGATACCGACTGCGCTTCGGTATGGGCCTTGTGCTGAACAATTCTTTCGGGCTCGGCAAAATCAATACGCTGTCCATGCTCGGCCGTTCGGGCAACAATATCTTCGCCCACAGCAGTCGCTTGGAAGCCAATTATTTGCAGGGCGGGGCTGCAACCATAGAACTGGTAAAAGGCCTCGACCTGACGGCCTTTGCCTCATGGCGCAAAGTGGATGCCACACTGAATAAAGATTCGGGTACGGTGGCTACGATATTGAAGACCGGATACCACCGCACCGAAAGCGAAATGCGGCGACGCAGAAACACTTCGCAAACACTCGTGGGAGGCAATCTCAACTATTTCAACAACGGTTTTCATGTCGGAGTCAGTGGACTTTACACCGCCTTCGACCGTGAACTGCGTCCCAACACGACACAACGCTATAGAGCCTGGTATCCTGCGGGCCGCCGATTTTGGAACGTCAGCATCGATTACGGCTATATTTCCAATCGCCTGAACGTTGCAGGCGAAACGGCAACCGGCGACTGTGGCTCCGTGGCCACCATCAACAGCATCAGCTATCAGCTCACATCCAACTTCTCGATGATGGCTCTCCAACGCTATTATCCGTATCAATACACGGCTCTATTCGGCCAAAGCTTTGCCGAAGGAGGTGCGGTAAACAATGAAAGTGGGGTGTACATGGGCGGCAACTGGACGCCCAAACGGGGACTGAACGTTGCGTTTTACATGGACATGGCCTATTTTCCATGGGCTAAATACCAAGCTCGGGAATCGTCTCACTGCTTCGACAATTTCCTGCAAATAGCCTATAGCCGAAAGCGTTGGGACCTATTGGCACGCTATCGGTTGAAGATGCGCCAAAGAGACAATGCCGACAAGTCGGCTCTGAATTACAGAAACGAACACCGTGGCCGACTGGCCGCCGCTTATCACACCGGCCGATGGTCATCGCAAACACAAGCCGACTTGTCGCTCTGCCACTTCACCACCAATAGTTTCGGATATATGCTGAGTGAAGCATTGGGCTACAACCACCGTCGACTGAGACTTCACGCTACGATAGGCTACTTCAATACCGACGACTACAACGCCCGAATCTATATGTACGAAAAGGGATTGCTCTATAGTTTCTCGTTTCCTTCTTTCTTTGGCGAGGGCCTACGCTATGCTTTCAACGTGCGTGCGGAACTCGGAAAGAGCATGATGGCGATTGCCAAAATAGGAACAACAACCTATTTTGACAGGCAGACTATCGGCAGTAGCCTGCAGGAAATCAAAAGCAAAAGCATGAGCGATTTGGAGCTTCAGCTGCGTTTGAAGCTGTGACAAAGCCTATATGATAACCGTATCCTTCCGTTTGTTGAAATCGGATATGGTCTTGACAATCGCCCGCGACACCTCGTCAGACACGTATGAGAAATCCTTTTTCGTAAACACCGACTTCTGAAACGACAGCAGTTCATATCGTATTCCCTCACCGTCCAACTGGTAAAAGTATTGTTTATTCTCGGAAGGATTCTCGTAGCGCACCTCAAAATAGTCGGTCTTCCACCAGGGAGCCGGTACGTAGATATAACCTTTAGTGCCCGAAATGATAAGTTCTCCTTCCGATTTCACCCCCCTTCCCACCTTGAGAGAAGCAACGGCATGGGGATAGATGAACGATATTCGGGTGAAAAGGTCGAAGTCTCGCTCTGAGTTGGGAATAAGATTTGTAGCTATTGTCTTCGACGAATAGTCGCATCCCAAGAGCTGATAGATGGGCAGCATGGCCGTCGGCCCCCATGCACAGATACTGTTCCACTCGGGTGTCTCCTTATTCAGCATTTGCAAATTATCAAAATTGTACAAGCTTGTGCACGTGGCATCTATCGAAACGATACGGCCAATGATACCGCTTTTGGCCAACAAGAGGAGCCGATAATAGGCTGTGGAGTATGCCGTTTTGATGGAATCCATGAGTGCCAACCCGTTGGTCCTGGCCATATCCTTGAGTTCTTGCCATTGGTCCAAATCCATGACTATGGGCGATTCAGACAGCACGTGCTTGCCGTGCTCAAGGGCAAGTTTGATTTGCTGATAATGTTGGTTAGGATCTGAAATAATATAGAAAGCATCACATTTGTCGAGCAGTGCTTCGAACGATGGAGTTTGACTGGCAAGCTGCTTCAGCGGCTCGGTCAGGTAATGGCTGTTCTGTGAATAAACACCGCTCACTTCAAGCCCATTCACATATCCGCTCTCCCTGTAGATTTTGTTCAGGATAGGCGATGTACCTACCAATCCCAACCTCAATGTCTGCTGCTCGGTACGTATTTCGGTACTCGATACGCCCACCGTACGGTCAAGATAGACCACCTTGCAATATTCCTCCAGATAGTCGAATCTGCCTTTCCAATCGGAGCCCACGGTGAATATATCGACATCGTAGCGCTTGATATCGTCTATTTTCTGACCTTGATATTCCTCTATGATAATCTTGTCGGCGAGTCCCGTGGCCCTAACGGCCTCCACACGCTCCATGAGCGACTGCTGCACATTGAGTTTGCCGCGCTCCCTGTCAAACGTGTCCGCTGTGATGCCCACGATGAGATAGTCTCCCAAAGCCTTTGCGTGCTTCAGCAAATTGATGTGTCCGTAATGGAGCAAATCGAATGTTCCGTATGTAACAACTTTAATCATTTCTACTCGTCTGTTGGTTAAAGCAGTCCTCTGCGCTGTAAATCCTTGAAGGCATTGATGAGTGTTGTGTTGTCGTCAGGGGTTAAGTTTCCGAGATGCCCCACCCTAAACACTTTCTCAGCCAAGTCTCCACCATTGGGACATATCCAGATTCCGTATTCGTCTTTGAGCTTCAGGAACAGGTCATAGGCCGATACATTCAGGGGATGCAGCGGCGTGACGGCATTCGACAGCGATTTTGACACAATTTCAAAAGGCAAGTCCTTGATTTTGTTTCTAAAGTCAGCGGCCTGTGTCTTGATGCGCTCGTTTTCAGCTTCCACGCCTCCTGCCGCCTCAATCTCTTTGAGTCGAACATTGATTTGGCGCAGTATGCCGACGGCCGGCGTGAAGGGTGTCTGTCCACGCTCCCCGTTTTTCAACGCATCCTTCAGGTTCAGATACATGGTTTTGGCCCGACTGTGATTGGCCCGACTGATGGCCAATGGTGCCAAAACAATAATAGACACGCCCGGTGGACACGCCAATGCCTTCTGCGAACCCGTAATCATTGCGTCCACGCCCAAAGCTTCCATATCGAAAGCATCGGCAAGGAAAGAACTGATGGAGTCTACAAGCAGGAAAATATGGTTGCGACGACAAAAATCCGAAATGAGATGGATGTCGTAAAGCACTCCGGTAGAGGTTTCGTCCAGATTGACGAGAAACCCCGTGTAGCCTTGATTTTCAAACGGGTCGAGCTGCTGCTTGACAAGCGGCTCACCCATTTCCATCTTGATTTCGGTAAAGGGAATATCATGAATTTCACACAACTGCACAAAACGCTGCCCAAAACTTCCACCGTTGACCACCAGCACCTTGTCGTCGGGCGAGAACAAATTCATCACCGAGGCTTCCATAGATGCCGTGCCCGACCCCGTAATGAAAACAGCACGGGAGCCACGAGGGGCCTTCGCAAAACGGAGCATCAACTGCTCGTTTTCCTTCATTGTATCAGAAAACTCCGCCGTTCGGAAGTAGGGAACCTGCTCACCTCCCATTTTCCTGACAGAATCGCTGCACATTACCGGCCCTATTGTGAAATTTAGCATGACTTTCTTATTTATAATGTGCAAAGTTACAACTTTTTATCTCTATTCTTACGACAACATTAAAAAAATATTACCTTTGCATGACAAAGTTAAGACGAACTGCACAGTATGCAAGAATTCAATTCACACGATGAAGTAAGGAGCGGATATCAAGTATCTGCCGAAATGAAGAAAATATGGGCCATACAGCTGGAGCTTCTGCGCCAGCTACTCGATGTTTGCCAGGCCAACGGGCTGCGCTGCTGGGTAGACGGCGGCACAATGTTGGGCGCCGTGCGCCATCATGGGTATATCCCCTGGGATGACGATTTGGACGTGTGTATGCCCCGTCCCGATTACGACCGTCTCGTGCAGATAGGGCCTTCGGCTTTCCAGTCGCCTTCTTTCTTCCAGTCAGCCTATACGGATGTAGATTATTTCCGGGGCCACGCGCAACTGAGAAACAGCGACACCACCGCCATACGTCCAAGCGAGTCGTATCGCAAGTTCAACCAGGGTATTTTCATCGATATTTTTCCACTCGATGGCGTCCCGGAAGATGCCGACGAGGCCCGAAGAGTGGTCAGACAATCCAGAAAAATACAGCGGCTCCTCAAGGCTGCCCATCTCAACGTGTTGTATTCGGGCAGATGGCTGCAAATATTCAGGAAGTATAAAAGCAAATATCTCATCAGGAAATACGGTTGGGAAAACATCTACAAACGTTCGGAGGATTGCTTGAGGAATACACCTGTTGAGAGCAGTCGATACTGGGCTGAACTGTCGTTTGCCGGAACCGATTTCACTTATGAGGCCAAAGCCTTTGACCATACCGAATGGATGGATTTTGAAAACATGAAAGTGCCTGTTCCAGGCGATTATGACAGTTGTCTCAGACGACAGTATGGCGACAACTATATGACTCCCATCCACGCTGTAACCAGTCACGGCAATGTTGTGTTCGACACCGAACACAGTTATAAGGAAATGGCACCCGCCATTTTCAAAGCGTTCAAGCAGCAGTCGGTTCGACGCCTATGCAAAAAATTTAGCAAATAAACCTTTCTCACCATTGATATTGATCGACGGCATATTGCGTTTGCAATATGCCGTCAGAAGAATTTTTCACCTCTGTCAAGAGGTCTTCCGATAGTTATTCCTCGCGCTTGCCCAGACGTTCGTTCACCCCGTCTGTGTAAGCCTCCCACAACATTTTGAGGTCACGTCTGTGCCACGCATTGCTGAAAGGCATACTGAGCAATGCCGGGATATAATAGCCTATGACACCGATAAGGCTGCGTAGATACCGCACACCCCAGTTTTTGCCATAGCGGTGGTTGATATATGCGCCGTTGCGCACCTGGTAATAGCGCTTCCATTTTTTCTTTCGGTTGCGCGTCGCCCAATTGTCTTCGCTGAAAAATAGGTGCTTATCCATGAGGGCATCGGGCACATAAAGCAAGTCGAAACCGGCAAGATGGGCACGCAGACAATAGTCGGTGTCATCATAGAAAATAAACAAATCCTTGTTTGGCAGTCCGATGCGCTCCACCACTTCTCGCGAAATAAACGGGCCTTCAAAATCGCACCCGACAATGGGAGTAGGGCTCTCGATTTGCATCTTGGCGAGTTTCCGGCCGTGCATGGAGGTCAGCGGATTGGTGAAATTGAAATGCTGAAACTCGTGTGTGAACACTTTTCCGTCAAGCAATCGGCGTGGCGACATGATGCCGATACCGGGCCGGTCAGCATGGCGGAGAAGATGGCTCAGACAATCGGCATGGGGCATCACATCATCGTCCATGCACCATATCCAGTCGGCTCCCTCACGGTAGGCCTTTTGTATGCCGGTGTAGAATCCTCCGGAGCCTCCCACATTGTCCTGATGGACCACATTGAGCTGCGTCTGACCATCGAGCCACTCATGGGTGCCATCGGTAGAGCCATTATTGACAACGATAATGTCGGACGGATTGTTTTTCTGCAAAGCGGCAATGACCTGCTTCAAAAGCGTAAGACGGTTGTAGGTCACAACGACAGCGGTAATCTTCATGTTAATAATGGGGGTTGGTAGTTGGTGGCTCCACAGTGGAACACCTCTATTGCAAAGGTCGTAAAAAAGGGTGATATATGCAAAGAAAACGCCATGGTTTTGTCGTTCACCTTCCACAATGGTTTTGCAAACCGATCAACTGGCCGAATATCAGAAATTTTATCCACTACTCCACTCCATCATATTTCTAATGACGTGTAAAAATTAATAACCAATTCCCAGTGTTTGCTTTTCAGGGCATCTGGAGCAAAAAGAGCTATGTCTCGGCCCTCATCATCTGTCCGAAGTAAATAAAAACCGTCCGCTTTTTAGATTTTTTATTCCGTCTCATCATGGCGGAGGCTTAACGGCAATATGGTTAGGCTTTAACCGCCCCGCGGAAGAGGTCCTTTCGCACTGCGGTTAGGGCCCTTTCGTCCTGCCGTTCCATATCCAACCGCACATAGCGAAAATAAGAGCATAAGGGCTTAATTTAGGAAGATGCTGATTATCAACCCATTGTAAACTTTCAAAAATTTCACGAATTTCGGACGGAAGCGAGTTTGTTTTTAAATACGCGAAGTATGGAGAAGCATTTGTAAGGAAAAATACAAGTCATCTATTCTCCGTAATCTATCGGTCGGCATGCACTGAAACTCCTGTCCAACAATACCATTGCATATGCGGTTGCTGTCGCCTGTGAGTCATGGAGCAAAGAGTAGGCATCGCGGCTTTCATGTTTTTTAAATCAAATCCTTTTGACGTTGACAAAATAGATTGTAATTTTGCGACCATGATAAGGAAGTTGTGGACCATACTTATGTTCATGATATTGTCGATGGGCATCTATGCCCAGACCGACAAGCCGAAGCGCATCAACCCCGAAGACCGCGAGGTGGATATGGACAGTCCCACTTTTGTACCAATGGTGAAGGTGGGAAAGGTGCAGCTGGGCCACGATTCCATACAGTATGTCGAGATGAACAATATATGGGTTTTCTCGGAGCCCACGTTCAAGAACGCCCGTCAGCGCGCTGCTTACAACCGATTGGTTTTCAATGTGAAAAAGGTGCTTCCCATCGCCAAGGAAGTAAACAGAATTATTATCGAGACGGGCGATTATCTCGAAACACTGCCCGACAAGAAGGCCCGGGATGAACACATGAAATTAGTAGAAAAGAGCATCAAGCAGGAATACACTCCACGCATGAAAAAACTGACCTACAGTCAGGGCAAACTCCTCATCAGGCTCATCTACCGAGAATGTAACAGTTCGAGTTACGAGCTCATCAAAGGGTTTCTTGGTCCAATCCGCGCCGGATTCTATCAAGCCTTCGCATGGGTCTTCGGAGCCAGTCTGAAGAAAAAATACGATCCTGACGGTGTGGACAGGCTCACCGAAAGGGTTGTGCTGCAGGTAGAAGCCGGCCAGTTATAGCTGGCTTGTCCGTGCTCGATACATGCTTCTTCACTCCTTTTATTGGCCTGCCATACATGATATTGGAGACTGACAAAAGCAATTTTTAGCCTGAATCGTGAAAAGAGAGACACCTTTTGTTTTTCATTATTTTCCTTTGCTTTTTCTTCTTTTTGCCGTATCTTTGCAATAATTTATTAATACGGTGATACTTAATACTAAGAAATAAAAGATGGAATACAATTTCAGAGAAATTGAACAAAAATGGCAAAAGAGATGGGTTGAGCGCCATACCTATGAGGTTATGGAAGACCCTGACCGCCAGAAATTCTATGTGCTCAACATGTTCCCATACCCATCAGGTGCCGGGCTCCATGTGGGCCATCCGTTAGGATATATAGCCAGCGATATTTATGCACGTTTCAAGCGTCTGCAAGGTTTCAACGTCCTCAATCCTATGGGCTTTGATGCTTACGGACTGCCTGCCGAGCAATATGCTATACAGACCGGCCAACATCCGGCCATAACCACCGAAAACAATATCAAGAGATATCGCGAGCAACTCGATAAAATTGGTTTCTGCTTTGACTGGGAACGCGAAATTCGCACCTGTGACCCGCAATACTATCACTGGACACAATGGGCATTTCAAAAAATGTTCAACTCTTATTTCGACAAAACGTTGAATAAGGCCATGCCTATCGAAGAACTGATTAAGCACTTCGAGGAAGAGGGCAGCAAGGGTATTGACGCAGCTCGGACAGATGACACCACAGATTTCACCGCTGAGGAATGGAACGCTATGGACGAGAAGCAGAAGTCTGACACGCTGATGAACTATCGCATTGCCTATAAGGGCGAAACGATGGTGAACTGGTGTGCTGCACTGGGCACCGTTCTAGCCAACGACGAGGTAGTAGACGGTGTTTCCGAACGAGGAGGATTCCCTGTTGTTCAGAAAAAGATGAGCCAGTGGTGTCTGCGAGTGTCGGCATACGCACAGCGATTGCTCGATGGACTCAACACGGTGGATTGGAGCGACTCCATCATCGAGACCCAGAAAAACTGGATAGGACGTTCAGAAGGCGCTGAGGTGGAATTCAAAATTCAGAATTCTGATTTATCTATCACCATCTTCACGACCCGTGCCGACACCATGTTTGGTGTGACTTTTATGGTGCTTGCCCCCGAGTCAGACTATGTGAATCAACTCATAACACCCGAGCAGAAAAGCGAGGTGGAGCAGTATCTGACGTATGTGAAGAAGCGCACCGAGCGCGAACGCATATCCGACCGCAAGGTGACGGGCGTGTTTACCGGCTCTTTTGCCATTAATCCCCTTACCAACGAGCCCATCCCTATTTGGATTTCCGAGTATGTGTTGTCGGGCTATGGCACCGGCGCCATTATGGCTGTTCCGGCCCACGACAGTCGCGACTATGCCTTTGCCAAGCATTTCGACTTGCCCATCATACCATTGATTGAGGGTGCCGACGTGTCTGAGAACAGTTTTGATGCTAAGGAAGGCATTGTGACCAATTCGCCGATAAAAGGCAAAGACAGCTTAGACGGATTCTCTCTCAACGGTTTGACAGTGGAAGAAGCCATTGCTGCCACAAAGAAATTTGTGAGTGAAAAGGGTATCGGCAAAGTGAAAGTAAACTATCGCATACGCGACGCCATCTTCTCTCGCCAACGCTACTGGGGTGAGCCGTTCCCCGTTTACTACGACAACGGTATACCCAAGATGATTCCTGAGGAATGTCTTCCCATCAAATTGCCGGAGATTAAGGAATACAAGCCCACAGAGACCGGTGAGCCACCATTGGGCAGAGCCTCCAAATGGGCATGGAACACGAAGAAAAAACGCATTGTAGACAATAGTAAGATAGACGAGAAAACCGTCTTCCCCATCGACCTATTCACTATGCCAGGTTTTGCCGGTTCGAGTGCGTATTACCTGAGATATATGGACCCTCACGACGACCAGGAACTGGTTTGCAAGTCGGCAGCTGAATACTGGAGACACGTAGACCTCTACGTCGGCGGTACGGAACATGCTACGGGACACCTGATTTACAGCCGATTCTGGAACAAATTCTTGTTTGACCTGGGTGTAAGCTTTGAGGAAGAACCATTCCAGAAGCTCATCAATCAAGGCATGATTCAAGGTCGGAGCAACTTTGTTTATCGTGTGGAAGAACTCAGCAGCACTGACAAGCCCGTATTTGTGAGTTATAATCTGCGCGCCAACTACAAGGAAGTGACACCTATACACGTATGGGTCAACCTTGTGAAAAACGATATTCTCGACACAGAGGCTTTCAAACAGTGGCGTCCGGAATACAACAACGCGGAGTTTATTCTTGAAGACGGCAAGTATATCTGCGGATGGGCAACGGAGAAAATGTCGAAGTCTATGTACAATGTGGTGAATCCCGACGATATCATTCGAGACTATGGAGCCGACACGCTGCGCCTGTATGAGATGTTCCTCGGCCCTGTGGAGGCCAGCAAGCCCTGGGATACGAATGGCATTGACGGATGCTTCAGATTCTTGAAGAAGTTCTGGAACTTGTTCTTCGACAATCGCACGGGTAACGCTATCATCGACAATTCGGAGCCATCGAAGGATAGTTTGAAGAGTCTTCATAAGCTCATTAAGAAAGTGACGAAAGACATTGAGGACTTCTCTTACAACACGAGCATATCGGCTTTCATGATTTGTGTAAACGAACTGGGACAACAGAAGTGCCACAGCCGAGAACTGCTGAAGCAACTTGTTGTGCTCATTGCTCCCTTCACACCACACATTGCCGAAGAACTCTGGGAACAGTTAGGCCAGGAAGGCTCGGTCTGCGATGCTGAATGGCCTGAATGGAACGAGGAATATCTCGCGGAGAATGAGATTCAAATGACCGTCAGTTTCAATGGAAAGGCACGTTTTCAAAAGACTTTTGCTGTTGATGCCACGAAGGAAGACATCGAAAAGCAAACTCTGGAGGACGAGCGTACTGCTAAGTACATCGATGGCAAACAGATTATAAAGGTCATTGTTGTGCCCAAGAAAATCGTAAATATCGTGGTGAAATAACAGTTGAGGGAGTTAAAAACTCCCCAACTTCACATTTAAATTTTCTATATTACATGACATAAACTTTCTTTTATGACTATCGACCATCGCATCATTTTCAATGAAGCCAAGGATTATATATTTATTACCCTTGGTTTGATGCTTTATGCATTCGCATGGGGCCTCTTTCTGTTGCCCTATGAAATTGTGACAGGTGGCGTTACCGGTATGGCCGCCATTATATTCTATGCCATCGAAATACCGATTCAAGATAGTTATTTTATCATCAACGCCGCATTGTTGGCATTGGCACTCAAGATATTAGGTCTCAAGTTTCTGATGAAGACCATCTATGCCATCTTTATGTTGTCGTTTTTGTTGTGGGCCGTGCAGGAAGTCATGCCTGTGGACCAAGCAGGCGCCTATGTCAAGATTTTAGGTGAAGGACAGGATTTTATGTCGCTGCTCATAGGCTGTACCATGACCGGAACATCACTGGCTATTGTGTTTATGAACAATGGCTCGACAGGTGGAACAGATATTATTGCCGCCTCGGTTAACAAATTCTATAACGTGTCTCTGGGTCAGGTGCTCATTGCCGTAGACCTTTGTATCATTGGAAGCTGTCTCTTTATACCACAGTTTGGTGATGCTTTCAGCAGAGTGCACAAGGTAGTTTTTGGTTTGTGTACGATGGTTGTCGAAAACTTTATGCTCGACTACGTGATGAATGCCCGGCGAGAATCTGTGCAATTCATGATTTTCTCGAAGAAATATCAAGAAATAGCCAATGCCATCGCAACAGACATGGATCACGGCGTAACCATCCTCGACGGACACGGATGGTATACAGGACAAGAAATGAAAGTGCTGTGTATTTTGGCTAAAAAGCGTGAAAGCACATCAATATTCAGACTGATTAAGATCATAGACCCCAACGCATTTGTGAGCCAAAGTTCCGTTATCGGTGTGTATGGCGAGGGATTTGACAACATCAAAGTAAAGCTACCCAAGAATCATCCCTCACAAACTAAGACGACCTAAGGATTTTTTCCTGCGGTAATCTCTTTCGTAACTCTTCGTTAATTTGTTTGTAACGCTCCTCAAAATCGATTTTTTACCCATTTGATATCCTACAATCGGTTTACAGAAAATATCATTATACAATGAAAATAGTATTTGCTACCAACAACAAGCACAAGCTACAGGAAATTAGAGAAATACTTGGAGACGACTTCGAAATAGTGTCTCTTTCAGACATCGGCTGCCATGACGACATCCCAGAAACGGGCAATACGCTCGAAGAAAATGCACACCAGAAAGCCGAATACATCTTCGACCACTATCATCTCAATTGTTTTGCTGATGATACCGGACTCGAAGTGGAAGCACTAAACGGTGCACCGGGCGTCCATTCGGCCCGCTATGCCGAAGGCACCGACCACAATAGTGAGGCTAATATAGCCAAACTCCTACGTGAGCTAAAGGGTAAAGACAACCGCAAAGCGCGTTTTCGCACGGTCATTTCGCTTCTTGAGGTGAATGAAACAAATCCCCTTGGCTATCGCGAAATACAATTTAAAGAAGAAGTGAAAGGCCGAATCGACACCGAAAAGCATGGTACTGAAGGCTTCGGTTATGACCCTCTCTTCATTCCAGAGGGCTACAACAAGAGTTTTGCAGAACTTGGAGAGGAAGTCAAAAACAAGATAAGCCACAGAGCTAAGGCTGTGAAGAAATTGGCCGAATATTTGAAAAACGCTTAAAAATGACCATCGGCTAAAGCGTGTCACACACCATAGATTGCAGGTCGACAATGACTTGAATAAGCAACATAGGCATACCTATGACACGCAAACAGTATGATATTGATACCAACAATGCTTGGTATTTGAATCATTAATGTGCTCTGAAACAATAGATTCAGTGTTTTGTCGTTCTATTGATAACCCTTGATTTACGGTTATGAATAATAAAATATTTCACAGAACAGCAAATACACACTTCCCAAAAGAGATAACGGTTTTCTTTTACTTTATCGTTCTTTTGGGTTTATATGCTTCTCCTCTATTCTCCCAGACCGGACAATGGAAGGCATACCTCAGTTATTATAATCCCACAGAAATAGAAGAGGCAGGCAGCAATATGCTTTACGTCTTGGCTTCGAATGCGCTATACTCATACAATAAGACCGATAAGAGCCTTCAAACCTACGATAAGACCACCGTTTTGAACGATTGTGGTATTGCCCATATAGCCTGGTGCCAAAAAGCTAAGCGCCTCGTCATCGTCTATGAAAACCAAAATATAGACCTCTTGGAGCAAAACAGCAACGTGGTAAACATTGCCGATTACATGAACAAATCGATGACTTCGGACAAGACTGTCTACAACATCAATACGTCTGGAAACTATGCTTATCTCTCCACAGGGTTTGGAATTATCAAAATCAACGTTGCCGATGCGGAAATTAGTGACACTTATCAGTTGGGGTTTCAGGTGAATTACAGCTACATTGAGGATGGATACCTCTATGCGGCAAGCAGCAAACAAGGATTGTATCGAGGCTTATTGACTGACAATCTCCTCGACAAAAATAAATGGTCACGCATAGGTGATTATACGGCCAGACCCAAAACCATGAATCCCGACAACCTTGCTTTGGTGAAAACACTATCTCCCGGCGGTCCAAAATACAATTATTTCGGGTTTATGAAGATGCACCAAGGCAAACTATATACCTGCGGAGGAACTTTTGCTACAATACAAAAGGGATGCATTCAGGTGCTTGACAATCAAGAATGGACTTTTTTTCAAGACGAGGGCATCAGTGAAGCCACCAGTCTCAAATACGAAAATATATATACCTTTGACATTGACCCAAACGACTCCGAACACCTTATGGCTGGCGGCAGAAACGGACTTTACGAGTTTAATAAAGGCAAATTCACCACTTTTTACAACAGCGACAACTCGCCCATCGAATCGTATAAAGGTAACGAAAAGGAATATGAATTAGTTACTGGCACCCTATTCGACAACAACGGAAACCTCTGGTTGCTCAACAGTCAAGCCCCTACGCAATCCATCATCACCTACACCGCCGACCGAAAATGGGTTTCTCACCCACAGCCCTTATTGATGAAACTCAATGATGCAGGTATCAGCAACAAGAGTTTGGGAGATTTGAAAAACATGATGACAGACAGCAAAGGAATGATGTGGTTTGTCAACAACAACTGGTTTCTGCCTTCTTTCTATTCCTATCAACCTGAAAAAGATATTCTCAAAGCCTATACTTCTTTCAGAAACGATGATGGAGCTATCGTAAACGTACATTATGTACACTGCGTTAACGAAGACCTTGAGGGCAATATATGGGTTGGAACCGATGCCGGGCCCCTCTATCTGGCCCCCGAGGAAATCATGTCCGACAACCCTACATTTACCCAAATCAAAGTTCCCCGCAACGACGGCACCAACTTTGCCGACTATCTTCTTTCTTTGGTAGATATTTCATGTATGGCCATAGACCAAGCCAATCGCAAATGGTTTGGTACCAACGGCAATGGTGTTTATCTCATCAGTGCCAACAACATTGGCCAAATCGAGCATTTTACGGCAACAAACAGTCCTCTACTCTCTAACAATATCGAAGACATAGCCATCAATGAGTCTACGGGAGAAGTGTTTTTCGGCACCGACAAAGGACTATGCTCGTATATGAGCAACGCCACAACCGCCGGGCAAGGCATGACCAAAGACAATGTTTACGCTTATCCTAATCCTGTTAGACCCGACTACACCGGACCCATCACCATTACCGGACTCACCGACAATGCCGACGTGAAGATTGTCACCGCAAATGGTACACTGGTAAAAGAAGGGCGTGCCTCAGGCGAAAAATACAAATGGTATGGAATTGACCAAAGCGGCCGACCTGTAGCCTCTGGTGTGTATATGGTCGAAGTGGCCACCCCGGAAGGTGAGAAAGGTGTAGTTTGCAAAATCGCAATTGTGAGATAAAAACATGGCAAAAATAGAAAAAATCCTACTTCTGCTGATTATCATTATCAGTCCTTTTGTCATTTACGCGCTTACAAAACTATTGCCTACTTTCGACGACTGGACCTATCTCACCTATCCAAACGAAGACCCTGACTTCCTCAAATTCATTTTGCCCTACGGCAATTACTGGCGGCCTTTAGATGCTATCTTTGGTTATGTCGTGGCTATCGACCTTGATCTCTTTCCCGCTCTCAACCATATCGTCATCTATTTAGGCCATTTTCTCGGTGCGATGATGATATATGTTATATCCCGTCAACTGCATTTCAGCCGCTTTCCGGCTACCATAGGAGCCGTGTTTTATTTCATCTCACCAGCCATGTTGGGTGCGGTGTTGGGCATAGACTCCATCAACCAAATTTATTCTGCTACGTTCGGACTTGTGGCCTTGGCTTTCTATCTTAGTCCATACAAGCATCGCACAACCCTTTGGATGGTGTTTTGCCTGCTGGCCACCTTCTCAAAAGAGAATGGTGTGATGTGGATTTTCATTGTTCCTTTCATAGCATACACGTTCAGTAAGACGGATAAAGCAACATTCCGGCGTCACATCGTCTTAGCCGTGGGTCTCGCTGTGGTCTATGCTGCCGTGAGACTGACGCTGCCTCACTACACATTATCCGACAGCAATAAATATTTGCAATCCATCATCGCCACCAAAATAGCCAATCTTGCGAAGCTCATCGTCCTCACCTGTTGTTCCACAGATTTCATCAGTTTGTTTCACAAGCCGAGCCGCAACCTTCCATTCCTTATCACCACCACAGCCCTCTCACTTCCTCTGCTCTATGTTTTGCTCATTAATAATGTAAAGGTCTGGACACAGCACAAGTCGCTTTCACTGATTGTGGCCGCGCTTTTGGCCGCAGCCCCACACCTCCTCACCCTCTTCAGCACGATGCACGCCTACGCCGCATTGGGAGTCGTGGCATTGCTCTTGGCATATATTGTTTATCAAGACAGTTCAAACCGTCGTCGCATAGCCATCACATTCCTGCTCTATTCCCTATCGGCTGTGATGGTCGACGGCCGTCATTATCTGGAATCCTACCGCTCCGGAATGATGGGTAAAAAAATGGCTGAACAAGTGATAACCCAATCCAAGCACCCGGCTCAAAAGGCATTTTGCATCTCGATAGACCACCATGAACAGAAATATTCATCGTTTTGCGTCATTCCCTACGATGCCTTCGGCTGGGGAAATGCCGTTTATTTTTACACCAGACACCATTGGCCCAAAGTGCTAAAAGACGAACATATCAGTGAGGACAAGGCTAAATGCTGTCTCGACGACATGATAAGCCAAAAAATAAACGAGGGCTACGACCATGTATGGATAGTGGACGGCAAACAGGTAAAGGTGGTGGAACGATGAAACAACAGCTTTCCCACATATCATTTTTGCAGACATTCGGCATCATTTTAGTAGTGCTCGGTCACTCGTTTTACCGTATCAGTCCCGACAATCCATTTATCCGGTGGATCTATGGGTTCCACATGCCACTGTTTTTCTTCATTTCGGGCTATCTATTGCGTCATATCCATCCCTCCCTACATACGCTCAAGCTGTATGGAAGAAGCGGTTATATCACACGAAAAGCACGTCGCCTGCTACTGCCTTATTTTGTCATCAGCAACCTGTTGTTTGTGCCCAAAGCACTCATGAGCAGTTACACCGTGCGACCTATCGCCCTTAATTGGCACAGCTATGCAGACATGCTACTCTATCCTTACCACAACGTGCTGAGTGCCTTTTGGTTTCTACCCACACTCTTCCTCGTTATCCTTGTGTTTGTCTCCATGGCCCGAGTAGGCCAAAAAATCCCATTCCACGTAGACATCAGAATTGTATTATTGGTTTGCGTCGGCATCAACATCCTCATCGACTTTCATCATGAGAGCCTGCTCAATCTCTTGGGTGTGGCCTATTATATAGTTTATTTCGTGATGGGATATGTTTTCAGAAAATACAACTACGAGCAACAACTACGACAGCTCTCCCCTTTCGTCCTGCTCTCTTTCACCTTTCTGCTCTCCGTGGTATTATTGTATGTGCCCTATTTTCGTTCCATGGAATGGGTCAAGGCCACCAACGGTATTCTGATGTGCATGGCACTGGCTACGCTCTACGACCGCTATCAATTAAAATTTCTGCATCATCTCTATGGGGCTACATACACTATTTATCTTTATTCCGGTCTTTTCCAAATCTTGTCGCTACAAGTATTGCTTCATTTTATTTCTCTTCCATCTTATGTTTACATACCATTAGCATTCTTGACTGGAATTTACGGTCCCTGGTGTATAGATAAGTGGAAACGTTCCAAGCAATAATAAAATATCATTTTTTTAAATAGAGAGCCAGAAATAGAAATCTTATTCACACCTCATTATATTATTTTTATTTTATATTAAAAATTAAATAAAAAGATGATAAGGATGATGTGACGTGGATAAGTTGATAACATTTATCATAAATATTTGGCAATTTCATTATAAACAGTTGAA
>JBMNUU010000040.1:0-21041 GCA_050946435.1 Prevotella sp. | reverse complement strand
GTATCCGTATATGGGCAATTCTGTCTATAATGGCATTACTAAGGCATCATTGGCCTCAATCTGATGCCTCACGCACGCGTAACAATTAAATTGGTTCGAGCAAACGGATTCGCTGCGAATTTGAGGTGTTAAGAGACGTGGGCTTTGAGCGTGATTGGCTCACCAAGGCTGAGCTGACCGGCAAGAGTGCCAACAGAAAACACAATTGGCGGCTGGGAACCCAGTTTTATTGGAACCGTCAGGGCATCCAAGCCAGCACCGGTGTGTTCGCTCATACGGTAGAGGCCGACCCCGTTTGGCTGAATCACTTCGGCAGCCAGCAGTTTGCGGCCAACACCGGTGGCGAATATTATGACTCACACGAAACGAAGACATCGCTCTATGCCAATGATGACTGGCAGGTAACAGACCGCTTATGGCTGTCGGCGGGGTTACGTGGCGAGCTTTATTCCATAGGTGGAGATAACGCGCTGGCTTTTATGAATGCTACCGACCAGACCCCAACCCATCCGGAGAATGTGCGTACCGTGAATTTCTCAGTTAACAAAGGTTCGAAAACAGAGTTCAGCAAAACGTGGGTAAATCCGGCAGCGACAGCCAGCGGACGTTACACCATTAGTCATGGCTTCGGCGTGCTTGGAGAATATGTATATGCTATGCAACATCCCAATTCTCAAGACTTTGCCGGTGCCTACATGCCTATCCTCGACCCCGTCAATATTCATTTGGGACGTGCCGGAATTTTCTATAACAACAGTTGGGTGAAGTTGGTATCCCAGGTTTCCATCATCAGTCAGAGCAACTATAAGAACCGCACACAGTTCACCAATCCCAACAATGCTTCGGACGTCGTGACCATCCCTATTACCTATAACGTACAGACAATGGGTTGGACTACTGACGTGGTCGTGACTCCCTTCAAGGGCTTCATCTTTCACGGTTTGCTCACCTTGCAGAACCCGAAATACAAGGATTTCGTAATCAATGCTCAGTTTACTGACGGTACTACCAAAAGCTATGACTTCACCGACAAAATTACCACGGGCGTGAGCAAGACAATTATTGAACTCGACCCCAGCTACAGTTTCGATAAGTTCCGTGTGTGGGCAAGTTTCCGTTATCAGAGCAAACAATATATCAACAAGACCAACACCTTGTACTTCAACGGTCGTTGGGAGACCTTCGGCGGTGTTGACTATACGCTCAACAAGAAGGTGGGGTTCTCGGTTAATGTCATCAATTTCTTCAATCAGAAGGGAGCGTCGGGCTCAATTGGTGCGGCCGACTTGTTGGAGGACGTGTCTGCCTACAAGAATTATGTGATGGCCGGTTCGTTTATCCGTCCGTTCACCGTAGAATTTGCCACGCATATCAACTTCTGACTTCCCGATAAAGAACGAAAGTGGAAATGAAAGTGGATTGTATATAAATGAATGAAACATATATGAAAGACAAGATTCTGATATGGTGTGTCAATGTGGTGGTGGGCTTCTTGCCCTCCGCCCTTATGGCGCAAAACGCAATAACAGGCTATTCAATGAATAGCTCTACAGCTGCTTCCACGGTGGAGACACAATATGGCAAGGTGGCCGGATATATAGAAAATGGCATCTACAACTACAAGGGCATTCCTTATGCTGAAGCATCACGTTTCGAAGAGCCGCATGCCCCGAAAGCATGGACCGGTGTCAGGTCTTCCCGCTATTACGGGCCAACCTGCCCTCAAGAGTTTCGCTCCGGATGGTTGATGGATAACGTGGCCTTCGCGTCGCAATGGGATGATGGCTTCCCGGGCGAGGATTGTCTGCGTGTGAATATATGGACTCGGGGCATTGGCGACGGCAAGCGGCGTCCGGTGATGGTGTGGTTGCATGGTGGAGGTTTCTCCACAGGCTCAGGTCAGGAGCAGCCTGCCTATGACGGGGCTTCCCTGGTAAAAAAAGGTGATGTGGTCGTCGTTTCACTCAACCATCGACTGAATGTCTTGGGATTTCTCAATCTTTCTTCTTTTGGAGAGAAATATAAACATTCTGCCAATTTGGGTATGCTCGACATTGTGGCCGCCCTGCGATGGGTACATTCCAATATATCCAACTTTGGTGGCGATCCTGATAACGTCACGATTTTTGGACAGTCCGGCGGTGGCCGAAAAGTCTCCTCACTGTTGTGTATGCCTGCAGCCAAAGGCCTGTTTCATAAGGCGATTGTGCAAAGCGGTAGCGGAGCCACTTTCATGCCAGACAAGTATTCTCGGAAGATAGGCGAGTTGACGGCTGAGTATTTGGGCCTATCTGCCGACCGGATTGCGGAAATAGAGAAGGTGCCCTATGCAGAGCTTTTGGCCGCCGGCACCAAGGCGTGTAAAGAAGTGAAAAAAGCGGCCGATGCTGCGGGAGAGAGTGCGCGCGTTAGTATTTGGGGCTGGATGCCCACCAAGGATGGCGAACTCTTGCCTGACGACGCATTTCACAATGGCAGTGAGAGGGTGTCGGCCGACATTCCGATGATTGTGGGGTCGTGTCTGAACGAGTTTGCCGCCCTGCCTGCCGTTGTCACACCAGGATACTTAGCGCAGAGCGATGAGCAGGTCATGGCTATGCTGCATAAAATGTATGGGGATGCGACAGATAAGTATGTGTCGGCTTTTCGCAAAGCCTATCCTCAACTCAAGACCATAGACATGCCCCTGATAGACTTTAAATATCGGCCACAGGCATTGGCACAGACAGAAACCAAGGCCAAAGATAAGGCGGCAGCGGTATGGAATTATCTGTTTACCTATCAGAGCACTTCCCTTGACGGAACTCTCAAGGCCATGCACTGCATGGAACTGCCCTATGTGTTTAATAACGTGACGCGATGTGCTTTCGAAACCGACGCCCTGCCCGAGGCCATTCGGTTGGGAGACGTGATGAGCAGCGCGTGGATTAACTTCGCTCGCACAGGCAACCCTAACGGCAAGGGTGTACCCCAGTGGCCGGCTTATCAACCGGACAAGAAATACACCATGATATTCGATGTCCATAGTGAGGCACGTGAGAATGTGGATGGTGAATTGCAGAATTTAGTTAAATCTTTAAATCAGAAGAAATAAGATATAGTGGTTATAATATCCCACCTATCATCAGATTATATCGTCCTAAACAATTTATATTATGAAGAAACTATTGGTTTTGTGGGCAGTACTCCTTGTCACAGGGATGGCCAGTGCCCAAAACGGACCTCAGGTGAGCGTTGCAGAAGGTGTGCTTGAGGGTGTAAACGAATCGGGAGTCATGGTGTTTAAGGGAGTTCCGTTTGCCGCTCCTCCGGTCGGCGACCTCCGGTGGAAGGCTCCACAACCTGTAAAACCCTGGCAAGGCGTGCGCAAAGCCGTTGAATTTGGGCCGAATCCGATGCAGGAGAATATCTTCGGCGACATGAATTTCGGAACAAGCAAGATGAGCGAAGACTGTCTCTACCTGAACATCTGGTCTCCTTCCAAGACCATGAACGAGGGCCTTCCCGTATTAATCTACTTCAATGGCGGAGGCTTGATGGCCGGTAGTGGCAGCGAGCCCCGATATGCCGGACTGTCCATGGCCCGCAAAGGCGTGATCTCGATCACGGCAAACTACAGAGAGGGCATCTTTGGCTTCTACGCCAATTCGGCGCTGTCAAAGGAGACGGCCTATAAGGGCTCGGGCAATTACGGATTCCTGGATCAAGTGGCCGCCATCACATGGGTGAAAAACAACATCAAGGCCTTTGGCGGCGACCCGTCTCGCATCACCATTGTAGGCGAATCTGCCGGCTCCATGTCTGTCAGCGTGCTGATGGCATCGCCCCTGTGCAAAGGACTTTTTGCCCAAGCCATGGGGTCGAGTGGCTCGGTATTGGGGTATCAGCGCGTGGCCACGCTGAAAGAAGCTGAAAAGACAGGCGATGAGAAAATGAAAGCCTTGGGCTGCAAAAACCTGAAAGAGCTGCGTGCCTTGCCAGCCGAAGAACTGCTCAAACGTGCGAGCGTAAAGAGTGTTCCGCAATATAACATCGACGGCTATTTCCTCACGGAGCAGCCCATGACGACTTATGCCAAGGGAGCACAGATGCAGATTCCGCTCCTTGTCGGCGGAAATTCCAACGAAATGGTGCCGTCGTTCATTCTTCAGGGCAAGTCTGCAACATTGAAGAATGTGAGAGATGCTGTTGCCGGGCGTTTCGGAAATCATGCCGATAAGATTCTGGAGATGTATGGTATTCATGCCGATGCAGACGTGCAGAGTGAAAATGCCATCCAGCTTGCTTCTGACATGTTTATAGGATTTTCAACATGGAGATGGTGGAAAATGCACAACCAGACCTGCCGTCAACCCATATACCGATATAACTATTGCCATCCACGCCCGGAAATGAAGGCTAAAGACAAGGTTGCCGGACTGGCCGGAGGTGTTCAGGAGAAGAAAGCGGACACGCCTGCCACGCCCAAGCTCAAGGGTGCCGTCCACTCTGCGGACATAGAATACGCCATGGGAAATCTGCCCACCAACCGTGTTTACGACTGGCAACCCGAGGACTACACGGTGTCCGACCAGTTTATAAACTATTATGCCAACTTTGTCAAGACCGGCAATCCCAACGGTTTGGGGCTTGTGGAATGGCACGCGACGAATGACAAAGCAGTGGCTCCGGTACTGCAACTGAATGTGCAGAGCAAAGTAACGGCCGACCCTCAACTGGAACAGCGCTATCAGTATATCGAAAGTTTGTTCCCGTATTAAAGTTTACGCTATTCCTACGGTGCGTTTTGAAAATCAGAAACACCGGAGAATCATTTAATCAATAGATATGAAGACATCAAACCTCGTATCCTCTTTGTTACTATTGCTCAGCTGCTCCATGGGGGCAGCGGCACAGTGCTACACGCCAGAACAGCAGCAACGGTGGATGCAGAAAGCGGAGGCTTGCAAGCCCCGGTTAATACGGACCGTACATCATCCGACCCAGGAAGTGCAGATTGTGAAAGACCCCAATGCCTTTCAGGGATATAAGGCTGTCAAGTCTGGCGATATAGCAGACCTATATGAAAAATCATTCAAGACCAAGAAAACGGTTATTGTGGATTTCGGCGAACACTTGGTGGGGCATGTTCGATTCAAAATACGCGATATTCAGGGCATGCAGGATGCCGTGTTACGATTCAAGGTGACCTTTGGAGAAGTGCCCAGCGACTTGGCATTGCCCATAGACCCATATACGGGCAGCCTCAGTCGAGGCTGGTTGCAGGATTTCATTTGTGACGTCGACTATAGCGGTGCGTTCACGTTCAATCGTCGAATAGCGGCCCGCTACATGAAGATAGAGACCATAGGAACAAGCATTTACAGCGATTTCTGCTTCGACAACATCACGTTTGAAGCCACCTCCTCAGCCGGAGAGTCTCACGTAAGTTTGGCACCGACCACGCCACAGATATTCAAGGACATCGTGCGTGTATCTGAGAATACATTGAGAGGCTGTATGCAAGGCGTTTTTGAGGATGGCCCCAAACGTGACCAGCGCCTATGGATGGGCGACCTTTATCTGCAAGCCCTGGCCAATTCGGCCTCTTTCAAGCAGTTCGACATGACCAAACGTTGCCTGTATCTACTTGCCGGTTTGGCTAATCCGAACAATGGATTGCTCTATTCCAACATGGTTGAATATCCCAAGCCGCACGCTCAGCAAACCTTCTTTGTCGACTATGCCCTATCCTATGTGCTGACTTTGAGCGATTATCTCAACGCCACCAATGATAAGGAAACAGCGACAGACCTATGGCCAGTGGCCAAACGACAGGTAGAAGCCGTACTGGAAAAAGCTGTTGATCATAACCATCTGTACAGCAACACCGGCTACCAGTTTAAGGGCATGCCGGTATCTATTCTCTTTTTCGACTGGGCTCCCAACTCTTTGGACACGCATGCCGCAATCCAAAGCTATCTACCCTATGTGATGGATCGGCTTTGTGACATCGCCTCCAAAATAGGGAAAGGCGACGAAGTGGCTCGGCTTCCCCGTCAAGCCAACCTCATGCGCAAGGCAGGGCGCCGGGCCTATTGGGATGCCAAGAACCAAACCGTTGTGAGCGGCCCCGAACGCCAGCAATCCGTTACGGGCACATCGTGGGCCGTACTGGGCGATATGCTTACCGCAAAAGAAGCTCGCCGGGCTATCCGTCACGTGCTCGCCAGTGAGACCTCTGTCAAACCCGGCACGCCCTATGCCTGTCACTTCCTTGTTGCCGCCATGCTACATTGCGGTATGAATACCGAAGCCCGTTCTTATGTAGAGCAGTATTGGGGCGGTATGGTCCGTCTTGGTGCAGACACTTTTTGGGAATACTATGTCCCAGACAACCAGATGTTCTCATCTTATAACGGCTACACCCTGCTCAACAGCTATTGTCATGCGTGGAGCTGTACCCCTGTTTATTTTATTGTGAACTATCCTCAAATCTTTCAGAAATGAGGGGTATGTTAACTTTGAAGAAAAAGAAATAGATATTATGCGAAAGAAAATAATTACCCTTCTCACCCTGCTGCTGTTCGGATTGTCCGGCTATGCCCAGCTCACCAAGGTGAAAGTACTGATTGATAATGATTTTTGCGGTGACCCGGATGGCTTGTTCCAACTGGCTCACCAAGCATTGTGTCCTTCCACCGATATTGTGGGTATTGTGGGAGGACACCTGAGCGCCCAAGGCGGTTTTACCAACCGGAAAGACCAGGCCACGGAGTCGGTTGAAAAAGCCAATCATCTGTTGGAACTCATGGGTATGAAAGGCAAATATACGGTTGTCCCGGGCATGGAGCAGCCGCTTACCTCCACCGAGCAGCCCGTAGAGTCGGAAGGGGCACGGCTCATTGTGAGCGAAGCTCGCAAGTGCACCCCCGACAACCCCCTGTATGTGCTTTGCGGAGCAGCCCTGAGCAATGTGGCCTGCGCGCTGTTGCAGGCGCCTGAAATCAGCAAGAATATGATTGTGGTGTGGATTGGCGGTCAGGAGTATAGCTTTGGTTCCGTGCCGCCTCCCGGCTATTCGCCGGTGGAATACAATCTCAATCTGAGTATTCCGGCCTGCCAGGTGGTATTCAACAAGAGCGATGTGCGTATATGGCAGATTCCACGCGACGTGTACAGGCAATGCCTGTATAGTACGAGCGAGATGCACGCCTATGTCAAGCCATGCGGAAAGATGGGTAGATTTCTGAGCGACACCATCGACGAACTTATGGCACGACTTGACGGAATGGGGATTGCCATGGGCGAGACCTACATCCTCGGCGATTCGCCTTTAGTGCTGATGACCTCCTTGCAAAGTGGCTTTGAGGCCGACCCCAGCAGTTCTCAGTGGACACCCACCCCCTGCCCGAAGATAGACGACAGCGGTCAGTACTTGCCCAACCCCACGGGTAGAATCATCCGCGTCTATACACGGATAGACAGCCGCTTGATGTTCGGAGATATGGTAGCTCGCTTCCGGCAGTTCATGCCCTAAGGGGGCGAGCACGTCCTGAGGGTCAAATATCGGCCTTGGCGTAGAAACGCGCCACAGTGTCTGCAAATGTCTTTTCACTGATGCAGGCGTTGTGGCGCATTTTCAGCCTGTAGTTATACACCGTTTGTGGGGAGTAATGCAGGAAACTGGCTATCGACACACTATCAGTGATGCCTATGCTCACTAAGGCATAGATGCGTAGTTCAGGAGTGAGCTCTCCCGTCTCGGTGAGACTCACCTGACAGTCGGGCTTGAGCAAGGCGTTGAACTTGTCGATAAAGTCGGGATGCGAGGTGAGAAAGGCCTGGTCAAACTGCTGATAAAAGCCATGCTTGTATTTCTCGGTCTCACTTGTCGAGGCGAGGGCACTGCGGGCTTTGTCTATCTTCCCCGACGTAATCTGGTTGAACACCCGTTTCCTGAAATCTTTCTCCTCCTGTATATATTTCGACACGAGCTGGTACACGTTGATAAAGTTGGTGTTGCGCATTTGTATCTCTGCCTCCAGTCGGTCGTTGTTTTCTTTCAGCATCGTCTGCATCTGCTTCTCGCGCTCCACCATGTCTCGCAAGGTCTGGTTCATCATACGTATCTTGGCGATCAGCTCTATAGCCTTCCGCCTCTTGCGCAACACCAGATAGTACAGCAGGCAAATGGCGACAATGGCCACCACAAGCAGCACGATGGTGATTTTCATGGTCGATTCCTGTTTTTCCAGCTTTCTTTCATATTGCTGGGTGATGATGGAATGAGCCGTCACTATATCCAGACTGCGCCACTTATCATTGTAAATCCTGGCATTGTCTGCGCACAGCATGGCATATTTCACTGCCCGCTTGCTGCCCTTGTCGATAAAGGGTGAATTGATAATCTGTACCAACGACATGGCCTCACGGTTGGCCGATTTGATGTCGTTGATGGCCGAGAGTATCAGATAGTGGTAATCGCCCTTTTCGTCTCCTTTGTTTCTATAGCCCAGCGCCACAACCTGATAGAGCATGGCTGCCTGAACAGAGGGCTTAGGTGTTTTCTTTACGATGCTCATTACCTTTGGCAAGTCCACACGCTCTGTGATAAGACTTTTGTAATAATCATTCATCCAGTTTTCCGGCTTGAGGTATCGTCCGTATTCAACCCATATTCGGTCTATTAGCCTACGGTAGTCTTTGCTCCTTCGTTGTTGGGGCTGATAGTTTCTTCTAATTTTTGTCTCCAGCATGGCGATGGCCATCTTGGTGCGGAGCGGCTCCTCCAGAAGCTCAATGTCGCCTATCTGGGCCAACAGTTCTTGAGCTTCGATCATATCTCCCCTGAATGCATAGGCCATGGCCAAATCTATACGCGACATGGTATATTCGGCCTCCATGCCTTTTCGTGAAGCAATGGCCACACACTTCTCGGCATAGCACACGGCAGAATCTGAGTTGAATTTGAGATAAAGTTCAAAGAGTTGCCTGTTATATAGGTATTTATCGCTGGCAGCGACAAGCAGTCCGCTATTGTGACGATAGGTGGCAATCTCTTTCTCTTTGGCAGCGATGTACGTTTTATAGTTCGACACAACGGAATCAAGCCTCACCAAATCTTGTTCAAGATTGAAATTGCCGGCAGACACATGTGTGGCACACAGCAAACAGAACAAGATGATATCAATTCTAAACATAAACATAAGGCCCTTTAGGATTAGTGATGTAAAGGTACACAAAAAAGACATTCCTCACAATAGTTGACTGATTATTTTTTCGCCGTGAAATCTATGACATACACTGAACAAATCGTGGGCTTCATAAACAAGAAAGAAGAGAGGGAAAGTTCGGCATACGACAAAAAGCCTAATTCTGCGACAGAAGAGCAAGGCTGCTGTCAATCCGTCAGAATGACAAGACCTGTTCTTTCTTGCATGCGGAAAAGGGGTCAGCAGAAACTTGCTAAGGATATGAAACAGCAGGAAAGGGCGTAAGCATCCAATGGAGTAAATAAAAAAAGCAGGTGGCTCTATCGCCACCTGCTTTAGGTTGGTTTGAACGGTTTGGCACACTCCCCTACCCCTCTGGCAAGGGAGGTCAGGGATGCCCTACCTTTAATATTTAGTTTTGGCTTTGACAAAGGTGCCGTTGTTCAGCTCGTTCACGGCAGTTTTGATTTCTCCCATCGTATTCATCACAATAGGGCCGTACCATGACACCGGCTCATTGAGTGGACGAGAAATCATGACCAATATCTCGGCGCCCTTGTCTCCGGTCTCGAGTACAAGGTGGTCGCCTTCGTCCAATTTGACAGCCGTCTTCTCCATGACCTTCGAGCCGCCTATGTTGGCATTGCCTTGCAGTGTGAAGGCCATGACCGAGTCATCGTTGGCCATATCGAGCGATAGTTTGGCATGCGGATCAAGGATGATGTCATAATAGCTCAAAGGCAGATATTTACTTTGATAACCCTTGTGCCCTTGGTATTCGCCGCATATAAGCCGCAGCTTGCCGCCGTCAAAAGCGAATTCTTGTATATCCTTATTCTCGATGCTGTGATAGGCCGGTGGACACATCTTATCCTTTTTGGGTAGATTGAGCCACATCTGTACGCCGAGGAGACGCGTGTCGGCAGACATGAATTCGGAGTGGAAAGCACCGGAGCCTGCTGTGAGCCATTGTGCACCACCGTTGCTCACGGTGGCCTCGTTGCCGAGATTGTCTTTATGTCTGATACTACCTTCCGCTATGAAAGTTACGGTCTCGATGCCGCGATGCGGATGGGTAGGGAATCCTGCAGAGAAGTCCTCCGGATTGGTGGTGTCGAAAGAGTCGAGCATGAGGATGGGGTCGAAGTCATAAACGGTCTCATTGCCCAATACTCGTACCAGGTTGACACCTGCGCCATCCTGAGTGCGATAGCCGCGTACGCTCTTGATAACTTTTCTGTCTTTTGTCATAATTGTGTTCCTTTCTTTCTTTTAGTATTTTAATATTGGACAAATTACAAATACTGTGCCAAACCCATTATATCTGCCAGTGAGGAGCTCATTCTGCCAATGATAATCGGCCATTTATTGATGGTGAATGCGCGAGGGGTAGTGGACAAAATCATGATTGGCGGGCATAGCAATTGGCAGACACACGAGCTCATTATTCTTCCTTCCCAATTCTTCACTCTTTCCTCATCACTCTTCACTTAAATAATTTGGGCTGCACCGCAACGGCACAGCCCACTTTATATCGATTGTTATTCTCAAACCGTCTTATGCTCTACTCATCATGTGATGGTCGATGGCTGAGATAGCCCGCTCGTCGTGACTGAAATGATTCAGGATGTCACGCAAGTTCTTCTCCTCCTCCACTTGCTCGTCTACATACTTGTCGCAGAAGTTTGCAGAAGCACGGTCCTTCTCCTCGTCGGCAACGTCGGCCAACTTGCTGATCAGGTCTGATACTCTCTTCTCGTGCTCCATAGCCTTCTCAAACACGTTCTTTGGGTTTGCCCAAGAAGTTTCAACGGCAGGAATCTCGGTAAGCAGCACCTCACCCCCGCGATTCAACACGAAGTCGGCCATTTCCATAGCGTGCTCCTTCTCCTCGTCGCTCTGCTTAAACATCCAGTTGGCAAAACCTTTCCAACCTTCCTTGCGGAACCAGAAAGCCATTTGGAGATAAAGATTTGATGAATATAGTTCTTCTTTGATTTGCGCATTAAAAGCGTCCTGCATTTTTTTGTTAATGTCCATAATTTCTATGATTTTAAAAATTAATAATTCAAGCCTATCGCCGAATATCAACTACGGTCGCAACTCGACCCGCATACACCATTGATTCGTATGCCATAAAAGATGGGGCAAGAAACGGGATAACTCCCCTACCCTTTCGCTTCGCCTGTCAACAACAGGCTATTCGGTGATTGCTTTCACAAAGTTATGGAAAAGTAATGATATATGAAAATAATATTGCAATTATTTCATATTAAAATTTCAACTTGTTAGTTTGTTCCATATCATATTGTCATCAGACCGCTCTTATTTTTCCAATCTCAGCTGAAGCTTGTCAAACGAGTTTTTCAAAAAGATACCGAGTTTATCCTTCTTCCAAGTTCTATCTCTCGAATCACTACCTGATGAGATTTTCATGCTTTGGATGCCGGAAGCAAAAATCTTATTCAGCTGTTCAGTCGATATTTCATACCGTCCGGTGTTGTTGGGAAAAGGAATGACAGGCATCATACTTCCCAGTGTGGGAATCATGAGCACATAGCCATCGCTCTTGTTCACAGCGTTTAAGGCGACCTCCTCCCCATCAAATAACGTGAAGACCAACTTACTGTTTTCGGATATCTCAACATAGGTGTACACGTCTATCATATAGATAGTCTCATCATTATACACAACCCCTGTTAACGACACTTTATGTGACCGCATGTGAATATCGAAGGTCTTACCCGTCATGGCGACCGTTCTCACCCCATCCTTTGTCCTATCATACAATACACGCTGAGCCAGCCCGACCTTAACGGAAAGTACCAACATTATTAAAACAAGAATGCGCTTCATATGATACTGATTTATTTGAAGTATAAATACATAAAATCTTATGATCGAAAATAATCGGTGTAAAGTTACTCTTTTTTTATATAGAATACACTTATATAGCAACGAAAAGATAGTATTTTGCCTATAAAATTACCATTTTATTAGCTAAAAGCAGATTCAGTTTGCCGATTATCTGAACAGTCTGACCAATCTGACTTGTCCGACCAGTCCCAGCCAGTCCGACCGATCAAAACCGTTACTACTCAACGGCAGTGCGGCTAAGGCTTAACCGCACTGCGGTTAGGCTTTAGTCGCATTGCGGTTGAGCCGTAGTCGCAATGCGAATAGGCCCTAACCGCAACACGCAACGGCCACCATGGGGCGCAGACGAATGCGAGGCCTGCCCAAAACGTTGTTCATACGTTTAGGCAGGCCTCGCTTAGGGTTATGGCGGGGTTATTTTTTCAATATTTCCTGCAAATAATAGCGCCTGATGGCATAGGGAAAGTTGACAATCTGCTCGAGGCTGCCTTTCATCTTTATTTTTGTGCCGTCCTCGAGAACTATACGCTGGGCTTCCTGATCGAAAACAGCTTTCTGGACATATCCTTTCCCCAGATAGTCGCCGGGAACAGGCAGATTCCCCATTCGTCCAAGTTTCACCTTTTTGTCTTGTCCATAAATGAGCCATTCGCCAGTCGACGGTCTCCACACAGCCATCTCGGCCCTGCCGTCTCCGTTATAATCGGCAGGCACAGGAACGTCGCCGTCTTGTCCGAAAGGCACATTGCCTACTCCATGAATATACCATGTATGATTTTTCAAACGCCACACGGCAATATCGGTTCTTCCGTCTCCATCATAATCGGCCGGCACCGGAACAGACGCTTTCCAACCATGACGCACATCTTCTTGTCCCTGCACATGCCATATAGCCGTTTCGGGATTCCACGTTGCCAAATCGGCAATGCCATCACCGGAATAATCGGCAGGCACGGGAATAGACATCGCTTCACCAAAAGGCACCCTGTTTCCTTCAGGCGACAGAAAGAAACCGCCATTGGCCTTATACACCAGCGGGGCCGTCTTGATATAATCGTTGACACAAGCAGGCACAGCCACTCCGCCACAATTCCATACGGATGCAAACACTTTGCCCTCCGCATCCAGCCAATTGCCTCTGTCATAGGTCACGGGGTCGGTTTTCCCATCACCGTTGAAGTCGTACATACGCGATGCTGACGGCATGCGCATGAACGGGACCTCAAATTTTGAATCGGCATCGGTCTCTTCATAACCTTGATAAGGAGACAGCGACCTGACT
The DNA here is from genome assembly GCA_050946435.1 of Prevotella sp. Taxonomy (GTDB): domain Bacteria; phylum Bacteroidota; class Bacteroidia; order Bacteroidales; family Bacteroidaceae; genus Prevotella. The sequence continues at coordinate 7,688 of JBMNUU010000040.1, read as the reverse complement.
TTGATTTTGTCTTCCTGCAGGTCGAAAGTATAAAGGCGCATCATCCCGTTGCCTCCCAGCGGTCGATTTTGATAGTCGCACAAGAAGCTTTTGATGCAATGGCCGTTATAGGTGTCTTGTCTGAAGCCTTCGCCATTGTCGCCAACGTGGCCGCCAATCATCATGACGATGTTATCGTGCCCTTTCAACTGCTCATAAATGCGCTGTGCCTGTCGGCCGAACGGTGCCTGCCCGGCAATATTTGAGCCTGCCACAGGATTATTGGACAACAGCGCATGGGTCACGATGATGGCTTTTCTGTCATGATATTTGTCGAGCAGACTGCTGGCCCAAGCATTCATCTCGGCCTGCTGTTCGTTGAAAGAATCATACTCGATATAGATAACGATGAAATTTAATCCGCACGCTGAAAACAGGTCGTAATGGGTGTCGTTGTCATCGCCAAAATGTCCGCCATAATACTTTCTACCCTTAAAATGGTCTACACCGAAATACTGGTTGTAGAATTTCGTCGAGCCTGTCTTGGCATACTGGCTCGGCTGCTGGTCGTGGTTGCCGACAGCCAAACCGTATGGGATGCCTTCGGGGAAACCGGGCAACGGCTTTTCCAACTGGTACATGGCCTTAGACGCGATAGCCCATGCCGCAGGATTTCTGTTGCCCGCTTCAACAATATCGCCTAAATGCATGACATAGGCAATGTTTTCCTTCTCTCTGTTGTCTACGATCCACTTCACGATATTCTGGAAAATATCGCCGCTTCCGCCATGTATCTCCTCTGAATAATACTGGGTATCAGGCAGGACTGCGATGGTGAACGATCGAGGGGTGTCTTTTGCTGCGACTTTGGCATATCCTTCGGTAAAGGAAGCGATGACAAAAGCCATCAAGACGCTTATAATTTGTCTTTTCATATTGTTCTGTTTTCTGTTGTTTTAATAACCCGGATTCTGCGTTAGTTCCGGATAGATGCCTATCTCTGAGAACGGAATGGGATAAATGAATTTTTCCTTGGTTATCTGATAGGTGTCGTCATTCAGATACGTCTGTGTTTTTTTCAGTTCCCGACCATAGGCCGTCATGATTTCGATAGCTTTGCCGGACCTCACCAAATCGAGCCAACGATGGTTTTCAAAAGCAAATTCAGCCCGGCGCTCTTTCAAGATGATATCCTGCAACTGAGCTTTATCGGTAACTGTCACATTGCCTAAGCCGGCCCTGTTTCTCACTTGGTTGATATACGGCAGAGCCTCTTCTCCCTTACCCTGCTCGTTGAGCACCTCGGCCAACAGCAGCAGTGCCTCGGAATAGCGATAGATGGGCCAGTTGTTGTCAGTGTTTGATTTGTCGACGTGTGGCGTCACATATTTCTTAACGTAGGGGATGCCCTTTGTCGCCTTGCCACTCAAATAATCTAAAATGCTGGTCTTGCCCGAGAAGACAAAATCATAGCTGTCGTTGAAGGCTCCTTCCGCAAAGCCGATGGAAACCTCCAGTCGCTTGTCGCCGGGCTCATAAGACCGGATCAGATCGTCTGTCGGTGTGCCCCAACCGCCAATGCCGCCATTGTCAGTCTTCACACCCGTAATGATTTCCGTGTTTTTGGACCGGGGCAGGAAACGATAAATCAGGTCGCTCTGCTGTCCTCCCTGCAGCCCCTGCTTGTATTGAACTTCAAAGATAGACTCTTTACTGTTCTTGTTGTCAAGTTTGAAGACATCGGCATACTCATCCAGCAAGCCGTAACCCATGCCACTCAGCGATTTCAAGAGCTTCTCGGCCTCGGCATATTGCTTCAGAGTGACAAGCACGTCGGCTTTCAGCATCACGGCAGCGCCCTTGGTTGCATATCCGTTTTGCGGAAATTTAGCCGGTGGATTAAGGTTGGCTATCGCTACATCTACGTCGTCTAAAATGACCTTATAGACCTCCTCCTCCGAAGAGCGCTTCACAAAGGTATCGCCTGCCTTCGAAACTTCATGAAGATACAATGGCACTCCGCCGAAATATCTCACCAGCTTGTAATAGGCAAACGCTCTTAAAAACTTTGCCTCGCCCACGATGCGCTTCCTGTCTGCGTCTTCCAAGGTTGCGGTCTCAGACCTGTCCAACACGATGTTGGCTCTGGAAATGACCTTGTACAAATGGAAGTAGACGGCATTGACATAGTTGTTGACCGGCGTGTTGATAAAATCGGCAATGTCTTGCCTGAACACAATGGCCGTGCCCTGGTTGGTAGGTCTATAATCGTAGTGCGTGTTGTCGGACCTCAATTCGCCAACGTAGAAGTCGTTGACCAGAAAATCGCGCAAAGGCACGTAGGTGGCTATCAAGGCCTGATTCATGCCATTGACGTCTTTGAAGAAGGTGTCGCTTGACGACTGGTCTTCGGGCGACAATTCTATAAAGCTGTCACTGCACGATGACGCCAGCAAGCCTACACACAAAATAAGCGGTTTCAATATATTTGTTTTCATAATTTTCCTGCTTTTTTAAATTCCTATATTCACACCGAAACTGATTGTTCTGGGCACCGGATAGGCGTTCTCGTCGATACCTATACCTTTGGTAGGATCCATACCACCCACATTGACCTCCGGATTTGCACCCTTGTAGCCGGTAATGGTCAATGCGTTCTGGATAGACATATACAGCCTGACATAGTCGATGAACGCCTTTTTACGGTCCAGCTTAAACTTATAGCCTAACGAAATGTTTTTCACGGAAAGATAAGACCCGTTCTCGATCCATTGGGAATTGACCGAGCGGCCGATGGCTGTGGTGCCTGACTTTGTGCGCGGATACTTGCCCGAGCCGGGGTTTTCCTCCGAACGCCACCGGTCCTTGGTCTCTTTCAGCATCATGCGCGCGCCGTCCAAGTTAGAGAGATAGGCCCATCGTGTCGGGTTCAGAATCTTTCCACCGACCGAGCCGGCCATCGAAATCGTCATATCAAAGTTTTTGTACCTGAAGTTATTGGTCATACCATAGATGAAATCGGGGGTCGGGTCGCCAATGAATGTTCTGTCGTACTCATTGGTTATCTTGCCATCGGGCTTTCCGTCAGGCCCGCTCACGTCTTTCATCTTGATTGTACCCACATCGGAGTTTGAACCATACTTAGGCGAATTGGCCAAGTCTTCGGCATCTTTGTAAAGTCCGTCGAAAACGAAACCGTAGAACTGGCCGAGCGGATGGCCTTCCTGATGGCGATAATAGTCGGAAGTAATCGTGTTGTTGCGCCTGATATAACCCGGGCTGACCAATGACTTCACCTTGTTTCGGTCGAACGAAATATTGAAATCGGTGGTCCAATTGAAATTGCCTGAGAAGTTGACCGAGTGGATGGAGAACTCATGTCCCCAGAAATGAATGACACCCACGTTGGTCTTAATCGACGTGAAGCCCGAGGCACGGGGAACGGGCATGTTCATAATCAAACCGTCGGTAACCTTGCGATAATAATCATACGTGAAGGTAAGGCGGTTGTTAAAGAAGTTCATATCGAAACCTACATCAAACTGCTTGTTTCTCTCCCACGCCAGTTCGGTATTGCCCAGACTGCTGATCGAGCCGCCGGAAACGAGCGCATTGTCGCTCACATAATTATATTGTCCCATGTTGGCCATGAAGGTGTAGTTGCCGATGTTGTTGTTACCGGTAACACCATAGCTTATTCTGACTTTGAAGAAATTGATGGGCTTCACCTTCCAGAAATTCTCGTCGCTCACCACCCAGCCGGCAGACACCGACGGGAAATAACCGTATTTCTTATTGGCACCAAATCGGGAGGAACCGTCTCGCCTGATGGCTGCCGAGAGAATATACTTGCGGTCGTAATTGTAGTTGACTCTGGCCAGCTGTGACAGCAGTGCATAACCTGTCGTGTTGCTGCCCCCGCCCGTGATCACGGTTGCTGCACTCAACCACTCGACATCATCGCTCGGGAAGTTTGTGCCGGAGACGTTGTTGCTGGTTTGCTTGAAACGCTGTGCCGAATAGCCCAGCAGAACGTCAAAATTGTGTTTCTCGGCCAACGTTTTCTGATAGCCCAACATGAAATCGGCCGTCCATGAATAATTGTCAACCGAACTGCTATACCCGCTGGCCTCCAGCTTGGGCACCGTGTATGAGGGATAGAAGCGATTTCTCGTCTCAGCTCCTTTGTCGACACCCAAGTTTATCTTAAAGGAGAATCCGTCCAAGAAGTTATAGGCGATATTGGCATTGGCAAGTATACGCGTCGTGGCATAGTCGTCTTTTTGTCGCGTCAGCACGGCATAAGGATTGACGGTACTCACCATACCCGGCGAATTGACAAACAAGGGATAAGTGCCGTCTTCATTCACGGGACTTACCAGTGGGCTCGACTCGAAAATCTTTTCCACCAATCCACCCAATCCGTCGGTATTCATACGGTTGTTGTGGTCTTTTCTATAACTCGGCGCAACACTGAAGGTCAGCAACAGTTTGTCGTCGAAATTAAACTTCTGATTCAGTCGAAACGAGAAGAGTTCCGTCGAGGTATTCAAGATGACACCCTCCTGTTTTGAATAGCCGGCCACAGCCACGGTCGAAGAGTTCTTTGAGCCGTTGCGCACCGTCAGGTTATACGATTGTATCGGGGCGGTCTGGGTTAAGGTCTTAAACCAATTCGTGCCCTCACCATAACGTTCCGGATTTTCGTACACGGGATTCAGTTTGCCCGTGTAGCCCTCATATTTGACCCTGTCTTCATAGTATTCATTTTGGAACTCCGCAAACTCGCGCGCGTTCATCATTTTATATTGCTTGCTCTCCGGTATTTTCTGAATACCGTAGTTGGCATCAAACGAGATGTTCAGTTTTCCGGTAGTTGCCTGCTTGGTCGTGATCATAATCACACCATTGGCGGCGCGCGACCCGTAAAGCGAGGTCGAAGACGCGTCTTTCAGCACCGAGAACGATTCTATTTCAGCAGGGTTGATGTTGTTGATGCTGCCGGTGATGGGCAAACCGTCTACCACCACTAAAGGCTGGTTGCTGGCAAACAACGAGGCCGCACCACGAATTCTGAACTGAATGCCACGTCCTGGCTGACCGCTGTATTGATTGATCTGTACGCCGGCAACCTTTCCCTGCAACTGCTGGGCAAACTGATTGACAGGCATATCGGCCATGCCTTCCGCCTTCACATCCGTCACTGCGCCGGTAATGTCGCGTTTGGTCTGTGTGCCATAGCCCACGACAACCACTTCGTCCAGACTCTTCTGGTCCTCAAGCATCACAATGTTGATAAACGATTTCCCGTTCCATCTAATGTTCTGCGTCTGATAGCCGATATACGACACCTCGATTGTCGACTTTTCCGGCAGTGCCAGTTCGAAATCGCCATTAACATCTGTCACAGTACCTGTTGTGGCTCCTTTCTGCCTGATAGTTACGCCGATAAGCGCCTCCCCATGGGCGTCTTTTACATTTCCTTGTAGGAGAGAATTCAAATTTTCCCGCGCATTCATCTGAAATGGGAAAACAAGAAAACACGTAATCATGCATAGCAAGATTACTAATAATTTTCGTTTTGTCATTTTGTATCCTTATAAACAATTCCTTTTCGCTGCAAAGGTATTTCTTCCATATTGCATACCTATGAATGTGACGTATCAATCGGATGAACAACATAAGTCAATAATATTACTGTAACAGGATAAATACACCTTCCTGTAGACCTTTATTTTATCTAACACTGTCCTATCTTATCTAATAAGGTCCTACATTATCCTACACCCCTCATATTATCTTATAACTCTCTATATTATCCTATACCCCCTAACAAAGCTATACTTATAGTCCCCACCTTTTTTCCTACTAAGCCCAAAGAGCACTATGACAAATGCACTATATACAATAAAAAAAGGGAGACAATCGTCTCCCAAAAATAATGCATATTGCATTATGAAGTATAAAAACTGATTCCCCAGAGTAAAAGTTGCGTATTGCAGGCAGCCCTACTGTGTTTTTTAGAGCAAATCGCCACTAAACAGCACCTTTCTGATTTCGTCCTCGTGGTCATAAATGAAGCGTGCCACGATGGAACTCAGGATAGCCGAGGTGGAGAGCTTCTCCGATCCGGCATATTTCATGCGGTCCAACACACTCTTCAGCGTCTCATCAATGTAGATTGTGGCCAGCTTGCCCCCACCCGACTTATATTGGCGAGCCATATCGATGAACAAATCCCAACTATCCTTCGAGTCGTCCTTCACGATGTGATACTCGCGCATGGCCGGCTTTCCGGCAGCAGCATCTTCTGTTTTTGACGATGACGAGGGAACTGTCACAGCCTGGTCCTCATCCTCATTCATCGGAGTCGACTTAGCCGGCCGTGCGGTCGAAGTCGTGTCAACAGGCGTCACCTCTGTGCGTACCCGCTCAGTTGCAGAGGTTGGCTGTCCCGCATTTTTGTCCGCTGTTTGACGTTCATCGGCATTGCCACCGTTAGGTTTCGCTTCCACTCCCCTACCCTGCTCCGTGGTCTTTTTGGAATCGTCGGAAGAATCCTCCTTTTTCTCGTTGTCATCTTCGTTGTCTACTTCTTCGACAATCGGCCTCTGAGCATATTTGGATGTCCCATTCTGTAAATCATGCACCAGTCCTTGAATACCACCGGGAAGCATGACTCGTGTTTTTTTCTTTGCCATAGTCTTATATTTTTATATATTTATATTTCTATACATTTATACATTCATACACTTTTGAATTTGCTTATACCTTTGTACTTGCCGCCCTACCCTACTCTTTCATCCGGCGAAGCATGAAATCGAACGCGGGTTTTACGGCATCGCGCTGAGCTGACGTAATTTCAAAGGTGTTGATGCGTTTCAGTGCTGCGCGTGCCGTGACACGCGGTGTAACCGAGCCGAGCTGCTTAAAAATGGCATCAGTCTGTTTCCACATTTTCAACTCATCGGCCGTACCGATTCGTACGTCAATGCGGTTGGGCACGAAGAAAAGCTTTCCCGTCATCTCCGGCGTGGCCTGCCTCAAAGCATTGATGACTTGCACAAACGTTCCCGTGGAGTCCAATGTCTTCTCCTCATATTCATAAGGGCAAATGATAAAGTCGGCGGAAGTGAACATCGGCACCAATCCGTCTTCAGAAACATTACCCGGAGAGTCGAACAGCACGTAACCCTCAGTTTCTGTTGCAGAATCCATGAGTTGCTGCATCGTCTCAGGGTCTTGCACGTCGAAATCCTGTATTGTATAAGGCTCCTCCTGCCCTTCGTATATCTCAATATCCTTGCGGCGTTGCATGGAAATAGACTTCTGCAGGTCCGTATCGATGATACACACATCCTGCTTCTTCCACGCCAAGTAATTGGCAAAGAGAATACACAGCGTAGACTTACCCACACCTCCCTTCTGGTTGGCAAATACGATTTTACGATTTTTCATATCATTATATTTATATATAATTATATGTGCAAATATAGATATTTTCATCTAAATACACAAACATATTTTAAAATATTTAATCATTAAAATATAAATATATTAATATAATAATATCTATATATAAATATATAATAAACTAAAAACATAAAGATACTTATATATAAATACATTTGAACATATCTATATATTATAACAAAAGAATTTACATATATTTATATATTAATTTATTTACACAGTATTATATAAATATA
>JBMNUU010000039.1:0-23254 GCA_050946435.1 Prevotella sp. | reverse complement strand
GAATTTAAGGATATACAATTAACATCAACAAAATAATTATATACATTGCTATTTGAACTTTCCTCTTTCATTCTTCTTTCCGATCAAAGATTTTTATGGGATAGTAAAAAATATATTAAATTTTATAAAATCATTAGTTATGAGGAAAACATTTACACGGTATGTACTGCTGCTGGCGGTACTTTTGTTGTGCTCTGTCGCCAAAGCGCAAAACGATGATTACGGCTGGAAACTCAGCAGTGATGGCACGGAGTGGCTATACACTTATACCACGCAGCCGCGAAACGGTTATGTAAACGGATATTATTATACCAACATCATAGGTACAATCACCTTCTCGTTCAGGAATGAAACTACAAAAGACCGTATTGCCAATGACCGATGGGCAGATTTTAAGATGCGTATAGGAAATATTGAAGGTTTCAATTCGTCAGGAAATATAAAGTTCTATGGCTATTATGGTGAAACGCGATACAACCTTACTTCATCTTATTCTCGTTATAAGGGTAATGATGGTAAGATATACGAGAAAGATTTCCCCTTCTATTTCACTTATTATAAATCGGAGAATGTTAATAGGTCTGATTATAATTGGATTTTCCCCAATGATCATGTGTTCAATGATGGCTATTGGTGGGATATGGACGTGCAAAGTAGTATAAAAATATTTTTAGTGGCCAAAAATGGCGACTATTTGGAAACCATCAGTATTCCACGCCCGAGGGATCCGGAGACCATGAATCTTTGCTACAGCACCACAGAAGGCACTATACGCCACTATCGCACGAATATGTACAATCGCTATGACAAGAAATGGGAAAGTCTAAACAAAAGCGTACGCTTCGCCAAGAAATCGGGCGACGGAACCTACCTTTTTAACCCGGTTTGGACTCAATTTACAACAGGTGAATATGTTGATGAAAACGACCCAGTCAATCCGGGCATTGGTCGCTTAAAGGCAGAAAACAAATATGTTACAGCGCTGGACTGGACAGGAGAAATTAACGACAACAGCGTTGTTGCGGCTCAATACAATAAGGATAACAATAAATACGAACTGAGCCTCAATGCCGTATTGCCCATGACGACGAAGGAAAACGCAAAAGACCTGAGCAGCCATTTTATGATGCAGGCTATCGTACGAGCACCAAAAGACGGTGTTATACAGATGGGATTACAATACGCTGACCCCGTGACGAAGCAATACAAGTATATATATCCGGACAATGCAAAGGTTAAGGGCGTAGGCATGTCCGATGACCCGAATAACCAGATTTACGGTACGATCTATCCCACAGGGCGTGTAGACTATCTGAAGCGTATCGCCAACGGAGGATGGGTGAAGTTGGAAGGTGCTATGCGTATCGTTAACCCAAATTCAACCGTTGATGCTGACCTCTGGACCATGGAGTGTTGGGGACGTATGTTGCTCTCTTCAGATCAACCTTTCCAAGTAAGCGATGTCTTTCTGTTATGGCGTCCCAATCAGGACACCTATTATCAGACCTCTGCTAATGGCGCGGATAATGATGTCAATGACAAGAATATCAATACATCGTGGGTTGACCTGTCTAACCAAAGGAAGTTTAGCCTCTTCGACCGTGGCGACAATCTCAACCGTGTCGTCAAGGTGGGCGCTAATTCTATCTTCTCACTGGAAGGACATGAGCATCCGTGTAATGTAGTGGTTGAAGGTAAGGACGGAGCAATCGGGCACACACCACTACTCTATCTCACTGACCGAGGCGTGTTAACGACCGATGCAGATGGTTTCAAGGTGAATACCGGCGTGTGGGCCAATCAGGACAACACCCAATACAAAAGAAGCGGTTACACATTCGGCGTCAACGAAGGTTTTACGGCCGACAAGGTGTGGTTCGACCGCAATTTCGCACGTAAACAGTATGGAGACAAATATTATAGCATGTCTACAATTTGCCTTCCGTTTGCCATGGATGCAAATGATTTGCAGAAATTTAATGTGACCAATGCTTACGAGTTCTCTACAGCCAACGGCAATACAGCCACATTTAAAGAAGTAACAGCTACCGAGGCTGACAAACCTTACCTCATCGAGCCTTCCGAAGCCATTGAAACGGCCAACGATACACCGCTCGAGTTTGCCAATAAGGAAATTCCGGCAAGCAATATCGCCGCAGGTGATTTCATCGGTACCTATAAATTTGATCGTTTGCCGGCCACAGATGGCGGCTACACCAACTATATCTTCGGTTTCAATACGCAGAAGTTCAACTATGTGAAATCCACCGGTGCCAACTTCAAGCCTTTCCGCGCTTACCTGCGCTCGGCAACGGCCAATGGCGCCAAGAGCATTGTGCTGAGCTTCGACGGCACCGCCAATGGTATCGACCAAACGCTCGCTCCTCAAGAGCGCTCCAATGCTCCGATCTATTCCATCGATGGTAAGATGGTGAGCCCCATGGGTAGCTTTGATGGCTTGCAAAAGGGTGTATATATTCAGAACGGTAAGAAAATAATCATTAAATAAACGACATGGTGAAAAAGACATATCAACAACCATTTGCGGAAGTATTGGTAATCAATGCCGATGGATTGCTGAAAACTATTTCGGCACGTGATGAGGACGAAGACGCCGGATCTAAGCGAACGGAATTCGAACCCATAGACGATAATGACGCTTGGGACAATGTTCCGCTATGGGATTAAATAGCAAGTAATAGATTGGGAACGATGAGTTACAGTCGACCAATCAGTGATTAACAGCCATTGCAATGGTGATGCGGATGCACGAGTCGTGCATCCGCTTTTTCGTAAACAGGCCGCCCATTAATGAGTAATAGGTATTGCCATGGCTGCGGACGCATGGGCCGTACGGCCCTATAAGATTTATGCCCCTAAGCAAGTTTCTGCGGAGCCAGAATCTTCGGGCATCTGAAGCTTTTTAGTTAAAACATTGCAATGTTCCAGAAAGATTTATTACCTTTGCGCTTGCTTAAGCGAATTGATTTAAAACGTAATATTTATTTATGAATTTCACTTTGTTCATTACCGTTTTGCTGACGGCTGTGACGTTGGTGGTTGCTGCATATGTCATCGCCAAACTCATTGGCCCGCGTTCGTACAATCCGGTGAAAGGTGAGGCTTTCGAGTGTGGTATTCCCACGCGTGGCAGTTCGTGGCTGCCTATGCACGTGGGCTACTATCTGTTTGCCATCTTGTTCTTGGTGTTCGATATCGAGACCGTGCTTCTGTATCCCTGGGCGGTGGTTGTGAAACAGTTTGGACCGATGGCTCTTGTTAGCATCGGTTTCTTCCTGATGGTATTGGTGTTTGGCCTGGCTTATGCCTGGCGGAAAGGAGCGCTTGAATGGAAGTAAATAAGAGAGCGGCCATTAAGAGTGTGCCTTACGACGAGTTTAAGGACAACGAAAGCCTCGAAAAGATAGCGAAAGAACTGAACGACGGTGGGGCCAACGTGGTGTTGGGCTCTCTGGACGCCGCCATCAACTGGGGACGAAGCAATTCGCCCTGGTCGCTGACGTTCGGAACGTCGTGCTGTGGTATAGAGTTTATGGCCATCGGTTGTGCCCGTTATGATATGGCCCGTTTTGGTTGGGAGGTGACGCGCAACTCTCCCCGACAGGCCGACCTCATCATGTGTGCCGGTACGATAACCAACAAGATGGCCCCCGTGTTCAAGCGTCTGTATGACGAAATGGCCGAGCCCAAATATGTGGTGGCCGTCGGTGGCTGTACCATCAGCGGCGGCCCTTTCAAAAAGAGCTATAGTGTGGTGCGCGGCATCGACGAACTGGTGCCTGTCGATGTGTATATCCCCGGATGCCCCCCGCGTCCGGAAGCCATCATCTATGGTATGATGCAGTTGCAGCGTAAAATTAAGGTAGAGAAATTCTTTGGTGGTGCTAACCACAAGATGACTGCCGAGGAGCGCGAAGACAGTATGTCGCGTGGCGGTTTGCGTGGACTGAGCAACGGCAACATTGCCCATGCCAAGATAGGCAATAAGGCACCCATCATCGTGGCCGGCGCGCCGACTCAGGAGGACATCGACGAGTTGGACAAGGAGTTGGAGACGCTAAACAAGGAGACTCCTGCTGCTGAAACATCATCGGAAACAACTAAGGCATCGGAATAAAATGAAATTAGAAAATAAAGAATTCGGATTTGACAGCTTTGCTGTGGAGATGGCCGAGTTGAAGAATGAGAAACATTTCGACTACCTTGTGACCATTGTAGGCGAAGACTTCGGGCCAGAGGAAGGGCTGGGGTGTATCTACATTCTTGAGAACACACAGTCGCACGAACGTGTGTCGGTGAAGCAAATCGCCAAAACGGTGGACGGGGAATACGTGATTCCCTCGGTCATCGGCCTGTGGAAAGCCGCCGACCTGATGGAGCGCGAGGTGTTCGATTTCCTCGGCATCAAGTTCTTGGGCCATCCCGATATGCGACGGCTGTTCATGAGAAACGACTTTACGGGATATCCGCTTCGCAAGGACTTCGACATGAGTCCGGAGGCCAACCGGTTTCCAACGACCGACGAGCCGGATGTGGACTGGACGTCGGAGTGGAATCTTGACAAGTATGGCAAGTTGGTAGAGACCAAGCATCGTTTGTTTGACGCAGACGATTTCGTGATCAACTTCGGTCCCAACCACCCGTCTACGCATGGCGTGCTGCGCTTGCAGACGGTGGTAGACGGCGAAACCATCAAGCATATTTATCCCCATCTGGGCTATATCCATCGTGGTATGGAGAAGATGATGGAGGACATGACCTATCCTCAGACGCTGGCGCTGACCGACCGTCTGAATTATCTGTGCGCCATGCACCATCGTCATGCGCTGGTAGGCGTGATTGAAGAGGCGATGGGTATCGAACTCAGCGACCGCATACAGTATATCCGCACCATCATGGACGAGTTGCAGCGCATTGACAACCACTTGCTGTTCCTCGGTACCTGTGCGCAGGACTTGAGCGCGCTCACCGCATTTCTTTACTGTATGCGTGACCGTGAGCACGTGCTCAACGTGATGGAGGAGACCACGGGGGGCCGACTTATTCAGAACTATTATAGAATAGGTGGACTGCAGGACGATATCGACCCCAACTTTGTGAACAATACCAAGACGCTCTGCAAGTATTTGCGCCCGATGATACAGGAATATCTGGATGTGTTTGGCGACAACGTCATCACGCATCAGCGCCTCGAGGGCGTGGGCCCCATGAACATGACGGATTGTATCAACTACGCCGTAACCGGTCCGGCCGGTCGTGCGTCGGGGTGGCACAATGATGTTCGCAAGAGTCATCCGTATGCCCTATATAATAAGGTGGACTTCAAGGAGATTGTCGGTACAGCGGGCGACTCGATGGAACGCTACATGATTCACATCAACGAGATTTATCAGAGTCTCGACATCATCGAACAACTGATAGACAATATTCCTGAGGGCGACTTCTATATCAAGCAGAAGCCCATTATCAAAGTGCCCGAGGGACAGTGGTATTTCTCTGTAGAGGGCGGCGCTGGCGAGTTTGGCGTTTACCTTGACAGTCGTGGTGACAAAATGCCCTATCGTGTCAAGATGCGTCCGATGGGTCTGACGCTCGTCGGAGCTTTCGACAAGATGCTGAAAGGACAGAAGATAGCCGACCTTGTGGCTACAGGGGCTGCCATCGATTTTGTAATTCCTGATTTGGACAGATAATACTAAAACCAAAAGTTGAATAGAATAAAAAGAAATAAGATATGTTTGATTTTAGTATAGTTACAACATGGTTTGACAATCTCATGCGACAAACGCTTGGTTTGGGAGATTTCTGGACCATATTGATAGAGTGCGTCGTCGTGGGCGTACTGATTCTCACGGCATACGCGCTGATCGCCATCGCCTTGATCTTCATGGAGCGTAAGGTCTGCGCCTACTTCCAGTGTCGTCTTGGGCCGATGCGTGTGGGTCCCTGGGGTATCTTCCAGGTGTTTGCCGATGTGGTGAAGATGCTGATTAAGGAGATTTTCACCATTGACAAGGCCGACAAGTTTCTCTATTGGCTGGCACCTTTCCTCGTGATTGCTGCTTCGGTGGGTACGTTCTCGTTCCTGCCCTGGAACAAGGGTGCCCATATCCTCGATTTCAATGTGGGCGTGTTTCTCATCACGGCCATTTCCTCTATCGGCGTGGTGGGTATCTTCCTGGCCGGATGGGGGAGCAACAACAAGTATTCGGTGGTTTCGGCCATGCGTAGTGCCGTGCAGATGATTTCTTACGAAATGTCTCTCGGACTGTGTCTCATTGCAGCAGTTGTGCTGACGGGAACGATGCAGGTGAGTGGCATTGTCGAGGCACAGACAGGGCCTTGGAATTGGCTGATCATCAAAGGGCACATCCCCGCCATCATTGCTTTCCTGGCTTTTCTCGTAGCTGGCAATGCCGAGGCCAATCGTGGCCCGTTTGACATGGCTGAGGCCGAGAGCGAGCTTACCGCAGGTTATCATACCGAGTATTCGGGTATGGGCTTCGGATTCTATTATTTGGCCGAATATCTGAATCTCTTTGTGGTTGCAGGTATCGCCACTGCTGTGTTCCTCGGCGGATGGGCTCCGCTGAACATCGGCATTGCGGGTTTTGACAACGTGATGAACTGGATTCCCGGTTTCATTTGGTTTTTTGGCAAGACCTTCGCTGTGGTTTGGCTGTTGATGTGGATTCGCTGGACATTCCCCCGTCTGCGCATTGACCAGATTCTGAAACTCGAGTGGAAATATATCATGCCGTTGTCGCTGCTCAATTTGGTATTGATGACCGTTTGCGTGACACTGGGTTGGTACATTAAATAATAAGGTAAAGAAATGTCAAATAAAGAAAAAACATATTTCCAGGGCATTGCCGACGGGATAAAGACGCTGGGTGTTGGTTTGAAGACCACGTTGCGGGAATACTTTACGCCCAAGTCGACCGAGCAGTACCCCGAGAATCGCAAGACCACGCTGCACATTTCTCCACGTTTCCGTGGACGCCTTGTGTTCAAGCGCGATGAGAATGGGGCACATAAGTGTGTAGCCTGTACCATGTGCGAGAAAGCCTGTCCTAACGACACCATCAAAATTCTGTCGCACATGGAAGTGAATGAGGAAACCGGCCGCAAGAAGAGGAAGCTGGACGATTACCAGTACGACCTCGGCGACTGTATGTTCTGCCAACTTTGCGTTAATGCTTGTAACTTTGACGCAATTGAATTCACCAACGACTTTGAGAACGCAGTGTTCGACCGGTCGAAGCTCGTGCTCCATCTGGACAAGGAAGTTTATGAGGGCGGCAGTCTGCCTCATTTGGTAAAAGATGGCGGCGCCCCGCTGACCATCGGTAAGTTTAACACTAAGACCAAGTAATAGATTATGGCAAATCTCGTAGTATTTTGTATTCTTGCTGTGGTCATTCTTGGCTCAGCAGTAGCATCAGTGCTCACCGCCCGCATCATGCGTGCGGCCACGTTTCTGCTCTTTGTGCTGTTTGGCATTGCCGGCATTTATTTTCTGCTCGGCTATACCTTCCTCGGCGCGGCGCAGATAAGCATTTATGCCGGAGGTATCACATTGATGTATATCTTCGCCATCAATTTGACGTCCAAGCACACGTTGCAGGGCCTTGTCGAGCGTTTCAAAGGAAAACGTGTCGTTCAAGGCGCGCTCATCTCGCTTGTTGGGCTGGGCACAGTCCTTGTGGTTTATCTTAAGAGCGAGTTCCTGGCCCACGCCAAATTCAACAGTGTGGCCGACCTCGAGCTTCCCATGCAGAAGATTGGCGAAGCCCTTGTCGGTAGTGAAAAGTATCAGTATGTATTGCCTTTCGAGCTTATTTCAGTATTCCTGCTGGCTTGCATCATCGGAGGCATCATGATTGCAAGAAAGGAGGATAAGAAATGACAATTCCTGTAGAATTATTATTGGGTCTCGGTGCCCTTTTATTCTTTATCGGCGTCTTCGGCTTTGTAACCCGACGCAATTTGATAGCCATGCTCATTTCCGTGGAGCTCATATTGAATGCTGTCGACCTGAACTTTGCGGTCATCAATCGTTTCTTCTTTCCTGAGCAGATGGAGGGTATGTTCTTCACGCTGTTCTCTATTGGAGTAAGCGCTGCTGAGACTGCAGTGGCCCTGGCCATTATTATCAACGTTTACCGAAACTACCACAGTGACCAGGTGAACAGTATTGAAAACATGAAATTCTAAGATTAGCAATGGAATATAGTTATTCTTTTTTAATACTTCTTCTCCCGTTCTTGAGCTTTTTGCTGCTCGGTTTATGTGGTATGAAGATGAAAAAGCCGGTAGCGGGCTACATCGGCACGGCGGTATTGTTGTTGCTGTGGGGCATGAGCCTGTACACCGCTTATAAATATTTTTTCTATACGGGCCACGTGGTTACGCCCTTTGAAGAGGTTGACGTGGTCAATGGCCGTTTGGCTTCCGGAGTATATCCCACGCTGACGGTGTTCAATTTCACATGGCTTGACTTCGGCAAGACCATCCTCGGCACCGATTTGTTGTTCAAGATAGGTCTTCGCCTGACGCCTATCAGCGTGATGATGCTGATAGTGATTACCACCGTCAGCGCTATGGTCCACATCTACAGTTTCGGTTACATGGCCGAGCGTGACGAGAACTACAAGAAGGAAGGCTATGAGCATGGCTTCCAGCGCTTCTACGCTTTTCTTTCGTTGTTCACCATGTCAATGTTGGGACTCGTAGTGGCTACCAATCTTTTCCAGATGTATATGTTCTGGGAGTTAGTGGGAGTGTGCTCGTATTTGCTCATTGGCTTCTACTATCCCAAACACGAGGCTGTACACGCTTCCAAAAAGGCGTTCATTGTCACTCGTTTTGCCGACCTATTCTTCCTCATTGGTATTCTGTTCTATAGCTTCTATGTGGGAACGTTCAACTATGACCTGAGTGTCGATCAGACTGCGGTTAACAATCTCCCGGGGGCTGCCTGGGTGTTGCCTATGGCCTTGTTCCTCATGTTTATTGGTGGTGCCGGTAAGTCGGCCATGTTCCCCCTGCACATCTGGTTGCCTGATGCTATGGAGGGTCCGACGCCGGTCAGTGCGTTGATCCACGCAGCAACGATGGTTGTTGCCGGTGTGTTCCAGGTGGCATCGCTGTTCCCCATTTGGATACAGTTTGCGCCCGAAACGCTCCATTATGTAGCCTACATTGCTGCGTTCACCGCTTTTTATGCCGCAGCTGTAGCTTGTACACAGTCTGATATCAAGCGTGGCTTGGCTTTCTCTACGATTTCTCAGATTGCCTATATGCTTGTTGCCCTCGGCGTGTCAACTTCTTTGGAAGGACATGGCGGCGTGGGCTATATGGCCGGAATGTTCCATTTGTTCACCCATGCCATGTTCAAGGCATTGCTCTTCCTTTGCTCCGGTGCCATTATCGTGATTATTGGCTCGAACTTCAAGGAATACATGGGTGGCTTACATAAGTATATGCCTATCACCAATGTCTGCTTCCTCATCGGATGCCTCGCCATTAGTGGTATCCCTCCTTTTGCGGGCTTCTTCTCCAAAGACGAGATTGTGGCAGCGTGTTTCTATTTCTCTCCCTATATGGGATGGTTTATGACGCTAGTTTCCGGCATGACGGCTTTCTATATGTTCCGTCTCTACTATGTGATCTTTTGGGGTAAGTCATATTATGAGCAGGACCCCGACCATCGCCGTCGCCCACAAGAAGTTCCTTTCGTGATGTGGGGCCCGCTGGTGTTCCTGTCCATTGTCTCCATCTTTGCAGGTATGATTCCGTTCGGACACTTCGTGTCTGCTAACGGTCAGAGCGAAGACATCGCCCTGCAGACCTTCCAATTCTGGACGTGGAGCCCGGTGGCTTGGACCAGCATAGCCGTAGCTATTATTGGTTTAGGGCTGGCCACTTGGATGTATAAGAGTGGCGAAAATCCCGCTCCCGACATGCTGCAAAAGCGTATGCCGAGACTCCACAAGGCGGCTCTCAATCGTTTCTATATCGACAATGCTTGGCAATTCTTCACCCATAAGATTGTTTTCCGCTGTTTCTCTATACCCATCGCGTGGTTCGACCGTCACGTTATCGACGGTATGTTCAATTTCTCCGCATGGGCTACGCAGGAGGCCGGCGAGACCATTCGTCCATGGCAGAGTGGAGATGTGCGCCAGTATGCCGTGTGGTTCCTCACCGGAAGTGTGGCACTCACTTTGATTTTGCTTTGTATCTAAGCTCACAGAATTATCAATTAAGAACAAGATAAGATAATGACTTTTCTAACATTATTCGTTGTTATTCCCGTCCTGATGTTGCTTGCCCTTTGGCTTGCCCGCAACGACAGTCAGGTGCGAGGTGTCATGGCTGTTGGCTCTGTCGCTTTGCTGGCCTTGGCTATCTACCTCGTCTTTGCGTTTTTGGGTGCGCGTGCAACCATGCCCGCCGACCAATACCCCTTCCTTTTCGGCGATGCTATTCCTTGGTTTGAGCCTTTAAACATATTCTATAGAACAGGTGTCGACGGCATTTCCGTGGTCATGATTCTGCTTTCAGCCATCATCGTGTTCACCGGTACTTTTGCGTCGTGGCAACATCACCCCATGCAGAAGGAGTTTTTCCTTTGGTTTACGCTTCTTTCTGCCGGTGTGTTCGGCTTCTTCATCAGCGAAGACCTCTTCACCATGTTTATGTTCTATGAAGTCGCCCTTATCCCAATGTATCTGCTGATTGGCGTATGGGGAACGGGACCTAAGGAATATTCGGCCATGAAGCTCACCTTGATGCTCATGGGTGGCTCCGCCCTTCTTATCATCGGTATTCTTGGCATCTATTTCTTCAATGGCCAGTATAGCGGCACCTACACCATGGATGTCATGGCTATTGCCCAGAGCAAGGCCATTCCCGTGTTTATCCAGAAGGTATTTTTCCCGTTCATCTTCATTGGCTTTGGCGTGCTTGGCGCGTTGTTCCCCTTCCACACATGGTCGCCCGACGGTCATGCTTCAGCCCCGACGGCTGTATCTATGCTCCATGCCGGTGTGCTCATGAAACTTGGAGGCTACGGCTGTTTCCGTGTCGCCATGTTCCTGTTGCCCGACGCCGCCCGTGAGTTGTGCGGAATCTTCCTCGTTCTCACCACCATTTCTGTGGTCTACGGTGCGCTCTCCGCCTGTGTGCAGACCGACCTCAAGTATATCAACGCCTATTCTTCGGTGTCTCACTGTGGTATGGTGCTCTTTGCCCTTTGCATGATGACTCAGACCGCTATCACCGGTGCTGTGCTCCAGATGCTTTCTCACGGTTTGATGACCGCTCTTTTCTTTGCCGTCATTGGTATGATTTATCACCGCACCGGCACACGTGATGTGCGTCGTTTGGGCGGCTTGATGAAGATTCTGCCTTTCTTGTCGGTAGCCTATGTTGTAGCAGGTTTGGCCAATCTCGGCCTCCCCTTGTTTTCCGGCTTCGTCGCTGAGATGAACATCTTTGTTGGCTCGTTCCAAGTAAATGATACGTTCCATCGCACTTGTACCATCATCGCCTGTACCTCAATCGTCATCACGGCGGTGTATATCCTCCGTGTGGTGGGCAAGATTCTCTATCAGAAAGTACCCGACCAGGACTATTACAAGCTCACCGATGCCACGTGGGACGAGCGTCTCGCCGTGGGTGCGCTCATTTTCTGTGTGGCCGGACTCGGAACGTTCCCTCTCTGGGCACAGAACATTATTAACGATGCCGTAGCTCCAATGATTCATCACATTGCGGGAAGCGGAGTAATAGCAGGAATGTAAAAAGGAAGTCTCGCCCCCATCCTTTCCAAGGCATTGTGTCCCGAACGTTCTTAGTGGGCATCTTTACTGCCGGAGGGAATGGGAGAGATTCAAAAATATTTAATTATGCAAATCGATTACAGTCAGTTTTTAAATATGATTCCGGAAGTCACACTGATGGCTATTCTGGTAATCGTTTTCATTGCAGACCTGTTCACGGCTCCGAAGCCGGGGGAGCAGCAATCTCGCCAGTGGTTCAATCCGTTGGTTAGTGTGCTCCTACTTGGTCATATTCTCATCAATATCCAACCTACTGTTGACGCTTCGACTTTCGGCGGTATGTATATTGCCGGTCCGGCCATTGGTGTCATCAAGTCCATTCTTGCCTTCGGCACACTCATCGTGGTGATTATGGCACGTGAATGGCTCAACCGTCCCGATACCAATTTCAAGGAAGGCGAGTTCTACGAACTGGTCCTTGCCACGCTCTTGGGCATGAACATGATGGTCAGTGCCAACCATTTCCTGCTGTTCTTCCTTGGTCTTGAGCTGGCATCCGTGCCCATGGCCTGTCTCGTGGCTTTCGACAAATACCGTCACCATTCTGCCGAGGCCGGCGCTAAGTTCATCCTCACCGCCACGTTTTCCAGTGGTGTGATGCTCTATGGCATCAGCTTCCTCTATGCAGCCTCCGGCACACTCTATTTCGACGATATGATTCAATACCTCGACGGGTCATGGATAACCATCGTCGGCATGGTGTTCTTCTTTAGTGGCTTGGGCTTCAAGATTTCTCTCGTGCCATTCCATTTCTGGACGGCCGACAGCTATCAGGGCGCACCGACGGCAGTTACCGGCTATCTCAGCGTGGTGTCCAAGGGCGCTGCTGCCTTTGCACTTTGCGCCATCTTGATGAAGGTTTTTGGCGGTATGGTGGAGCACTGGCAGTATATGATGATGATAGTCATTGTGCTGTCTATCACCGTAGCCAACCTCTTCGCCATCCATCAGAAAGATCTCAAGCGATTCATGGCGTTCAGTTCCATCTCCCAGGCTGGCTACATCATGTTGGCCGTTGTGGGTAATTCGGCCATGGGCGTCACGGCCTTGACCTACTACGTGCTCATCTACGTCGTGGCCAACCTTGCCGTGTTTGGTATCATCGCTGCGGTAGAGGAACACAACGGTGGTGTTGTCAACATGGATGCCTATAATGGCTTCTACAAGACCAACCCCCGCTTGTCGCTCATCATGACCCTTGCCTTGTTCTCTCTCGGTGGTATTCCTCCGTTTGCCGGTATGTTCTCCAAGTTCTTTGCCTTCATGGCAGCTGTGCAAGGCTCAGACATTACCACCACAATGGGGGCTATGATTTATGCAGTGGTGCTCATCGCATTGGTCAATACCGTTATCAGCTTGTATTACTATCTCCTCATTGTGAAGGCCATGTATATCAAGCACAACGACAATCCGCTGCCAACGTTCCACAGCCACGTCAATACCAAATTGGCTCTGGCCGTCTGCACTCTTGGCATCGTGGCCTTTGGCGTGTGCAGCTATGTGTACAACTGGATTTATGCCGCAGCGGCGTAAATAGATTTTTCTCTTGTCGAGGCTATAGCTACTCCTCGTCGTAGATATTAGGGCAACGACAAGAATACATAAACGGGTCAGCCACTTCTCCCATGGAGAGGTGGCTGATGTTGTTATCAGACGGGTCAGCTTAGTTAGATAGGTTGGACCTGTCAGACTGGTCAGACTATTCAGACTATTTGATTCCATCAATGGGGTGCTCAATAACAAAGTAAATTACCCCCACCTTTTTCTTATTGAGCCGAAGTCCTCACTATGGGCGGATGTCCATTTCTGTCATGAAGGGGTTAAAAGATTCTAATTTTTGTTTTTAGATTTTATTTGTTGCTTGCCATGTTGCGCAACGGCATTGTTTTTGCAACGTTTTCAATAGTATTCATTTTTTGAATACGATTAGTGTCTTCAACAGTATTAACGTTAAAATTTAAGAGATTATGATACACGGACATGAAGTAATCCAAATGATGGAAGGCAACAGTTATCCGACACGTGAAAGCCTCATAAAGGCCATTACAGATAAATTCGGAGCCGACGCACAGTTTCACACTTGCTCGGCAGAAGGCTTGAATGCCGAACAACTTGTGGACTTTTTGGAGCAGCACGGCAAGTTTATGCCTGCCGGCAATTCCGGGTTTACGGTGGACAAAAGCAAGGTTTGCAATCACTAAACCTAAGAGGAGGATAAACTATGATTAAGATTTATGGTATGAAAACTTGCCCCCACTGCCAGACGGTGTACAAACAGGTAAAGGGTGACGGTCGTTATGAGGTGATAGATATTGGCGAACACGTGAGCCTGCTCAAAGAGTTCCTGCGGCTGCGTGACAGCAGTGCCGTGTTTGATGAGGCCAAACAGAAAGGGCATGTCGGGATTCCGTGCTTTGTATTGGAAGACGGTACCGTTACTCTGTCGCCCGAGGAGGCAGGCCTGAGCTCAGATGAGACAGGCGGACCGTCGTGCAATATCGACGGTACAGGATGTTAAGAAAATCAGCCATTCATTCTCAATAAACACAAAAAACGTATTATCCATACGTGTAAACAATCAGCCCATCTGTTCGACTTCGGTCGTGGCAGATGGGCTGACTCGTTAATGCTTGCCGTCATGCCGACCGCAGCCTTCCGGCTATCCATAGCCCGAAAAAGGTGAGTCCGCCGTTGAGCATGAGCAGCTCGTAGCCAAATTTGTAGCCGGTGGCAGCATAGGTAATGGTGTCTACGGCATAGCAGAGCAGGGGAGAAGCCACGCAGATATAGGGCACCAGACGGTCGTGGGTGCGCTGTCGGGTGAGCAGCCCGTAGGCAAACAGGCCGAGTAGCGGACCATAGGTGTAGGAACAGAGAATATAGATGGCATCGATAACGCTGGTGGAGTTGAGCGCTTTAAACAATAATATAAATAGGGTGAACACGACGGCCATACCTATGTGTGTGCGATGGCGCAGTCGCTCGTCGTCAGGTCGGTTGCAAAGGTCTACGCAAAAGCTGGTGGTGAGGGCCGTCAAGGCCGAGTCGGCCGATGAGAAGGCAGCGGCCAGCACGCCGATGGTGAAGAATATCACGACGGCTGTGCCCAAGCGCCCCGTAGCGGCAAACATGGGCAGCAAGTCGTCTCCCTGAGAGGGTAGGGCGATGCCCTGGCGCTGGGCGAGCATCATGAGCAAAAGGCCTAAGGCTAAAAACAGGGCATTGGCGGGGAAAAACGCAAAACCATAGGTACACATATCTTTCTGTGCGTCCCGTAGATTCTTGCACGTAAGGTTTTTCTGCATCATGTCTTGGTCGAGTCCCGTCATGACGATAGTGACAAACATACCGCTGAACAGTTGTTTCCAAAAGTTCTGCCGCGACACCCAGTCGTCGAATACGAATATCCTGCTGTGACTGTCGGCGACAATGGCACTGACAGCCTCGCCCATCGTCATGTCGAGGGCCGATACCACTTGGACGATGATGAGGATGAGCGCGGTAAACATACAGGTGGTCTGGAAGGTGTCGGTCCACACCAGGGTCTTGATGCCGCCCCGACGCGTGTAGAGCCAAATGAGACATACCATGCCCACAACAGTGACGGGAAACGGAACATTGAGTTGCCGGAAGACAAAGTGTTGCAGAATGAAGCACACCACATAGAATCTGACAGCGGCGCCCGTCATCTTGGAAAGCAGGAAAAACGAGGCTCCGGTCTTGTAGGAACGATGCCCCAGACGGTCGTCGAGCCAGGTATAGATGGTAGTGAGGTTGAGCTTGTAGTAGACGGGGAGCAACACGAAGGCCACGACGAAATAGCCTAAGATGAAGCCCAAGCACATTTGCAGATAGGTCATGTCTATCTTCATCACCATGCCCGGCACGGAGACAAACGTGATGCCCGAGATGCTGGCTCCCACCATGCCGAAAGCCACCATATACCAGGGCGACTTGCGGTTACCCCGGAAAAAGGTGTCGTTGTTGGACCGACGGGCCGTGAAGCGGCTGAACAGCAGCAGGACTGCAAAATAAGTAAGTACGGTGAGAATAATCAGCATAACGCCTGCAAAATTACGCATTTTGGAGGAGATAGGCTCGGATATGTCAAGTTTTTTATGCTGTCCCTGCTAATGCGTACAATCATGACACGCATCATCGTGTTTTCACACACAGTTACCGTTTGTCGGTGTACAATCAATCCTTTTGTATCTCTCCGTTGATTCTCTTTTTAATTATGGAGAAGGCATGCTGGAACAGGGCAGAATCTTTCATGGTGCTGAGCATCTCTACGAAACGACACTTGGGAACGGTGAAAGTCAGTTCATACTTGGGAACGAGCGGACGGGCTGACGGGTCGAGCATACCAATGAAGCAGTGCCGGCCGCCTTCGTGATTCTCTTTGATAGCAAGACTGACTATACTGGCACATCCCGACCCAAAGGGCGCTAACACGGCGTTCATGTCATTGTTGTCATAGAATGTCCACGCCGTAAGCCCAGAAAGGATGTCGGGCGTTGCCCAAAAGAGAATTGCCTCCACGTCATCCAGACTATCCAGTTTGTCGATACGCACGAAGTTGAGATAGGGCTTCTCATTCACGTGCATATCGAGTTTTTGCACATAATCCATCACCATTTCGGGCGTCTGCTTATAATGTTCCTGACCTGAAACGAAAGTCGGAACATATTCCGGCAATTCGTGCATTCCCGTATAGAAGCCGCCACCCCCGCATTTCACGTTCTCTGCGGTCAGTGTAAGGGGATTACCATTGCGCACCTTACTGATTGCGCCAATTAAGCACCGAGGAATCTTACGTGGCTCCTCGGCTGGCACTGTGCTATAACCGAAAGCGATAGGCAGAGGAGCTGTATCGCCAAAGGCCTTTCTGAATGTCGTTATAAATGTTTTGATATCCATCGTTTGCGATTTAAAGATTAGATGTTTAGATAACGAAAATCTATGTTATTTCGTCTGTCTGACCAAGATATTTGTGTTTTTATAAGCAATATTAATGTTTTGTCAAACGGCAATAGTAATAATCTGTACCCCATTCGCTACCATTACAAATTCGTGTTCATCATTGGTTTCCAGAATGTTCACGTAATGTGAGACGTGGATTGTGCCTCTACCCATTTCGACTTTATCCGTATTTTGTCAAGAAAAAGTGCCGATCAACGAGTGCAAAATTTCTCACATTCTGGAACGGCAGGATGCTCTCTGCGGTGTCAGATGACAAGGTGGAGGGGAGAAATAGCATCGGGATAGGTTGCGGTTGGTATCTAATGGCGGTGCGGTTGAGCCTTAGTCATGGTCGCGTTGGGCTTTATCGGCGTTACGATGGAGCACTAACGATCCTGCCGTTGAGTAGCAACGGCGGTCGCAACAGAAAACAAAAATGTGGAGAAAAGACAGAATTCTCTATAACGTGCTGAAAGACAATATGTTGTAAAACAAGCCTGTTTTTCGCGTATTTCGGACAAAAGGACTTTTGATTTTAAATATGCGACGTATAAAAGACCTTTTGTCGTATTGTTTCAATAAGTCATTCTGTGATGCCTGCCTACAGCTCGCGACTTGAAAGGTCGGGCGGGCTGTCGCGTTCTGCGATGCCGCATCTGATGCTGATTGTGATGAGGAATGAGTTTGAGCATACGCTGGTAAGACAGTTGCTTGGCCAGCACGATGATAATTACGCCCATGAGAATGAGTTGGATGCCAAGAATAATGCGTGGCGTGAGCACCTCTCCGAATACCACAGCACCAATCACGACGGCTGTGAGAGGCTCTAAGGCACCCATGATGGCGGTGGGGGTGCTGCCGATGTGCTTCACGGCAACGGACATCGTAACCAAAGAAACGACGGTGGGCAGCAAGCCGAGCTCAACGGCAAAGAGCCAGGCGCGCGGAGTGGGGAGAGGCTGGAGGCCTCCGGCAGGGTCAAAAAAGGATGAGATGACGTTGCAAATCACACAGACCACAAGGGCATAGAAGGTGATTTTCACCGCCGACATGCGGATATGGGAACGGTTGAGCATCACGATGTAGAGCGCATAGGTGAGAGCGGAGATGATGACGAGTATCATTCCCATGAGACTCAGCGTGCCGTTGCCGTCGCCCTGATAGAGCAGCAGGATGCCGCCCAGTGCCAGCCCGATGGACAGCAGGGTGCCGGAGGTGAGCTTTTCTTTGAAAAACAGCGCCATGATGACGGCCACCATGACAGGATATAAAAACAAGATGGTGGAGGCCAGTCCGGCTGCCATATACATGAAGCTGTAGTAATAGCTGAGCGATGAGGCGGCAAACAGCAACCCCAGCGTCGCCAGTACCTTGGCTTCGTACTTGTTGATGGCAAACGACTGGTGCTCGGCTATCATGATGGCAGCCAGGATGACAGCGCCGAAAGCGAATCTATAGAACAGCACAGAAGTGGGACGCAGACCGTCTTCGTAGAGGAAGAGAGCCCCCAGGGGATTGGTGCCGTAGGAAACTGCTGCAATGACACCGCAAACGTATCCTTTCACCGTATTGTTCATGGGCTTGTGAGCTTATGTTTTTGCAAATGTTATTCTGAATATTTCTAATTCGCGTGCAAAAGTACAAAAACGGAAGAAAATCCCACAAGCATTTCCTAAAAATAAATAGGGCTTTAACATTTCCATCGTATGAAACATGTTAATTCGTGAGGCCGTACGACCCGTACGTCCGCATTTCCATAAACATTCCATTTTGGATGCCTGACATGAGCGGAATAACAAAGTACACAGAATAAAATACTTCATACTTGCTCAATAGCTCTTAACATCCGGAGAGACGTTCTATTTGCTATATGTCGTAGTCGAATATAAAGTGTTTGTTGGTTGTGAGTGTGTTGCCTACGGTGCATCCGCGACGGGTGGCTGCCTCTATGCGTGGCCGCAGTTCGGCGGCGATATTGCGGTTAAAGTGAAAACGGATGGTGATGTCGCTCACGGCGTTGGCTGTGGGGTCGATCTCCATGTTCTCCACGGTGGCATGGAATTTAGAATGGTCAATATCGTGATTGGTGCTCCATAGACAGGCTGTGGTAAGTGCACAGGCGGCCAGGGCTTCGGCCATAAGTGCAGTGGGCGAAGGATATTCCTCGAGTCCGCCGTGGGAGGTCGGAATATCGGTGGTGTAGGTCACGTCAGTGTTAGCGTAGGTGAGGGCGATGCGATTGTGCCCAAGATGTTTGGCTTCTGCAATGTTCATGTTTTCCGATTTTAAATAGAATGTGATGAATGAAACAAAGGCATCAACCTTTCGTGATGAAAGCGTTGATGCCCTTATGATGGGGTGTGGGGAATACGTAACGATTTGTTGCAATCAGCTTTCGATTACAGCTCCCATCCCACAGCGGAGGCGCCAAGTACGGCTGCCGAACTGCCTTCCAAGCCGCTGACGAGGAATTTGGCTTTGCCCTTGAAGATTTTGAGTATGTGCTCGTCGTAGCTTTCGCGGATAGGCTTCATGATGAGTTCGCCGGCTTTGGTCAGTCCACCAAAGAAGATGAATGCCTCTGGGGAAGAGAAGGCTGCGAAGTTGGCACAAGCCTCACCGAGCAGTTTGCCGGTAAAATCAAAAATTTGTTTAGCCAGTTTGTCGCCCTTGCCGGCTGCGATACTTACATCCAGTGAGGTGATGTCTTCCGGCTTCATGTCGCGCAACAGTGAGGGCTCATCAGACTTCGTGAGAGCCTCGCGGGCAGTGCGTGCAACGCCTGTTGCCGAGCAATATGCCTCGAGGCATCCATGACGGCCACATCCGCATGAACGTCCGTTTTCGCGGAACACCGTAACGTGCCCCAATTCTCCGGCAAAGCCATCGCAGCCATATACCATCTTGCCGTCGATAACAATGCCTGAACCAACACCGGTACCCAGGGTAATCATGATAAAGTTCTTCATACCGCGAGCCACGCCGTAGGTCATTTCGCCAATGGCGGCAGCGTTGGCATCATTGGTCAGTCCAACGGGAATGCCCAGCTTCTCAGAAAACATATCTGCTAAGGGCACAATGTCGTCGTGGCCCCATACCAAATTGGGGGCAAACTCGATGGTGCCTTTGTAGAAGTTGCCGTTGGGAGCCCCAATTCCCATAGCTTTGATGGTGTCGATGCCGCCTACCTGATCAATGATGATCTGCAAAGCATCAACAGAAGCTTTTACATAGTCTTTTACATCAGTGAAAGCCTGGGTTTTGATGGCGGTAGTGGCTTTAATCTCCCCGCGACTGTCTACGATACCAAAAACGGAGTTTGTTCCGCCGAGGTCCAATCCTATTACATAGGGTTTCAACAAATCCTGTTCGTTCATATATTTTATTTATTAGTTAGTAATGGATTTATAATTGTGCAAAGATAACAAAACATTTGTAAGATAGGAAGCAGACAACCTGTTTTTTTACAATTAGGATACAACATATCCTATATATAGAGTTTATTAGCAGGTGTAATTGTATTTAATATGAGATGAAAACTCGTGCGTCCGCGATGATTAAAGATTGCATTGGCCAAATATTAATGGAAAGCGGACGGCACCCCTTCGGTCTGGCATACTTCGACGCATCATGCTCCAGTTGCAAGAACTTGCTATTGCCCGGTTGATTTGTCCTTATCCAAGTCACCCCAGTGGGTAGTTGCCTCACGTGCTTCGCGCTCAGAAATTTCACGCATCTTTTTAGGATAGAAAATCATTCGCAGTGATTGGCTATAGTTAAAATAATTATAAACCCAATTAAGCAGTACGACGACCTTGTTTCTCACGCCCAATATCGAACGGAGATGCACTATCAGCCACATCAGCCATGCAAAAAATCCTTTCATCTTGAAGCTTGCGAACTCGGCAACCGCCTTATTGCGCCCCACTGTAGCCATGGTTCCTAAATTCTTATAACAGAAGGGTTCCATTTCTTTGCCTTTCAGTGCCCGCTTGAGATTTTTGCCTAAGTTCACTCCTTGCTGAATAGCCACTTGTGCCAGCTGCGGGTGACCATTGGGGTAGGCCTCGTCGGCGGTCATGATGCACTGGTCGCCGATGGCAAATACGTCCTGCATGCCTTCCACCCGATTGAAGGCATCTACCTTGATACGATGTCCGTGTCCCAAATGTTCATCGGAAAGGTTGCCTACGGTTTGCCCCGTTATGCCGCACACCCAGATAAATGTGCGGGTGGAAATAGAACTGCCGTCGGCCAAAATCACCTTATGGTCTTGATAATCTGTTACTCTCTTGTTCAGCAGAATATTGACTCCCATCTTCCGTAAATAATTCTCTACCGTTGCGGACGTATCGGGAGACATGATCGAGAGTAGTCGATTGTTGGATTCGATGAGGTATATATTCATCAAGCTTGGATCGAGATCGGGATAGTCGCGTGGCAAAACGGTACGTTTCATTTCGGATAATGCGCCGGAGATTTCTACACCTGTCGGACCGCCTCCTACAATTACCACATTGAGCAATTCTTGTCGTTCTTGCTTGGTAGAACAAGTAATAGAGCGTTCCAAATTACTAAGAATAGCATTTTGCAGCCCCATAGCCTCCGACACGGTCTTCATGGGCATGGCATATTCGGCTACGTTCTTGTTGCCAAAGAAGTTAGTCGTAGCACCTGCAGCCAGAACGAGGTAGTCGTATTCCACCTTACCGATAGACGTCTGTATCATTTTCTTTTCGGGATAGATGGCACGCAACTCGGCCATCCTGAAGAAAAAGTTTTTGCGATTCTGAAAATTCTTTCTGAAAGGGAACGAAATAGAACTGGGTTCCATGCCAGCGGAAGCCACCTGATAGATAAGCGGTGGAAACTGATGATAGTTATTCTTATCTATCAGAATAACTTGGAAATCACTGCCTTTGAGTTGATTGGCCAATTTAAGTCCGCCAAATCCACCACCAACGATAACAACTCTTTTCTTCTTCCCTTTATTTATATTAAAACTCATAGCGGCTGTTACTCCAAATATTATTTTAAAAAGTTATCTTAGACACAATACAAAGTTACCTTTTTTGTCACTAAATGCGGGCCGTAAACTCATTTTTTTAGGGACATAATAGCCTTTTTATACATTTTTATATTTATATTCCGTCTCTAAACAAGATAGATTTGCAGACAGAACTCTGCGGGGTGTGGAGGTGTGGGGGTCCTGACAAGTGATGATTGTGTCTTAAAAGTCTCAAAAATCATGAGCTAAAATATCGGCTTTCAGATAAAAACCATATATTTGCATGATAGTAAGGACACAAAACGGGTGCCCGTAGAACACTTGTTAATTTACGATATAGCTGATGAAAACGGAATTCCAGAAGATGCGTTCGCAGGAACTATACGATTTCTCCGACCCGGAGATAAGCGCCAGTCTTAAACATGCTAAGGAAGCATGTCTGAAACTCAACGCCCTGACCTTGTCGTCAGAGCATTATCGTGAGGTTTTGAACGAAGTGATACCGGGCATCCCCGAGAGTTCTGCGGTGTGTCCGCCTTTTCAGTGCGATCATGGGAATGGCATCTCCATGGGCGAGCACAGCTTCATCAATTATGGGTGTATTATATTGGACGGTGCTACGGTGACTATCGGCAACGATGTGAAAATCGGTCCTGCTTGTCAGCTGCTTACACCTACTCACCCCATGGATTACAAAGCACGGCGAGGCACCCGAGAGACTTCGCTCCCTATTGTGATAGGCGATGATACGTGGTTGGGTGGTGGTGTCATTGTTTGTCCGGGAGTAACCATTGGCAAACGCTGCGTGATTGCTGCCGGCTCTGTTGTCATTCGCGATATTCCCGACGATAGTCTTGCTGCCGGTAATCCCGCCGTTGTCAAAAGGAAATTGGGCTAACCGAGCTTCTTCTCTCATCCCTCTTTATTCTTCTCTTTTCCTCTTGCTTTGTCAATAATTCGGAAAAGTTAGCATATTAATCTAATATTTCTCCGGAAAAATTTGGAGGGTCTCCGGATTTTATATACCTTTGCACTCGCTTTCCGAAAATAATTCGGTTAGCGATTAAGAGAAATCGTTCTTTGAAAATATTTACATAAACAGAGAAGTAGTACAAGAAGCACGTTCTTCGATTCGCTTTTTTGAGCGATATTGCAGAACAGGGTGCATGAGAGAACCGTTCAATTTGTTTTGAATATCATTCTTATATTACAGGTTTACTTTTTACTTCAATAATCATGGCGTTCTGAGCACAGACAACTTTTTGCATACGGCCTTATGGCCGGCTGTGCATAATATATATTTTACAATGGAGAGTTTGATCCTGGCTCAGGATGAACGCTAGCTACAGGCTTAACACATGCAAGTCGAGGGGAAACGGCATGAGATGCTTGCATCTTATGGACGTCGACCGGC
>JBMNUU010000038.1:0-23260 GCA_050946435.1 Prevotella sp. | reverse complement strand
GCTTTAGTGTTTTTTATATAAAACTATAATAAAAATATCTAAACCTTGAGGGGGTTATCAACTACATTCTATATATTTGCAAGGCCGCTAAAGTAGGGCTTCGCGCTATAAACGAGAAGAAAAATGAGAAACAATAGATTTTTAATTACGGTTTTATTGCTTTGTGCAACCATGTCGGTTGTTGCACAACACGATAGATTAGCTCCGTATAGCTCGTCCGGATATACGATTCCGGGGAGTTCGGCCGTAAATTTTGCCGCACCTACTACAGCACCGACCACTCTCACGCAGCCCTCCCTTAAAATCGAAGAACAGCCATCAAATGTTCATGAGCGCCCCACGAAAAAAAAGGATGCACAAAGCCAAACATCGACGCCAACAGACACCATATATTATGGGCCGGAAGCCGAGCTGCCCGCACAAGACAACTTCTATGTTTATCCGGCTCCGTTATGGGCCTATTATAACTATGGAGGACTGCATCAAGGACTCAATATGAGTCTGGGAATGAGCGTATTTGCAGCTTTCGGTAAAAATGCTCCTAAAGGTGCAGGATTTTCGCAAAATCTTTCCGCCACGTGGCTGCAGCCATTGGGCAAGCATGCATGGTTAGCGGCTGGGGGATATATTAACCACGTCAACTGGTCAGGCAACAGCTACACCTCCGGAGGACTGCATGGGGAATTGGGCTACCAATTCAACGAACATTGGGCCGGTTACATCTACGGCCAGAAAAACATCATAAACAACGGGCTGCAGGCCTATGGCTATCCTTACGGGCGAGGTATATATAACTATTCTCCATTTTTGTATAATGAGTTAGGCAACAAGCTTGGCGCAGCCATCAGATGGACGCCCAACCCAACCATGTCGGTGGAAGTTTCGGTAGAGAAAAATTGGTATCCCAATGCCAACTGGGGCTACCCCGACCGATATAAATATAAGTATCCCGTACCACAAAATTAAGCAGTAGGGATACTTACCATGTCTTATCACCATCCTAATCGTAACTTTCAGGACAGCATTTCAAATCACAGTGGGTATTCATCAAATGCATACAGCACGGTAGATAAATAACGCTCTCCGGTATCCGGCAACAACACCACAATATTCTTACCTTCGTTACCGGGTCGTGCTGCTACCTCAGCAGCTGCAAAGGCAGCAGCTCCCGAAGAGATGCCCACCAACAATCCGTCCCGGCGAGCAAGTTCACGACCAGTCCGAATGGCGTCATCGTTATCAACCGTGATTACTTCATCGACCACGTTGGCGTCGTAATTCTTGGGCACAAAACCTGCTCCAAGACCTTGGATTTTGTGTGATCCCGCTGCCCCACCGCTCAATACGGGAGAGGAGGCTGGCTCAACTGCTATGATTTGCACATTAGGATTTTTCTCTTTGAGAAATTTGCCGATTCCCGACACTGTGCCGCCCGTGCCTACACCAGCAACAAACACATCGACTTTACCATCTGTGTCTTGCCAAACTTCGGCTCCTGTGGTCTCATAATGTATCTGTGGGTTGGCCGGGTTGTCAAACTGTCCAAGAATCACCGAGCCCGGAATGCGGTCGCGTAACTCCTCAGCGGCCTTGATGGCACCTTTCATACCGTCGGCACCACTCGTGAGTTTCACCTCAACACCATAAGCTTTCACCAGCTTCCTACGCTCCACGCTCATGGTCTCGGGCATCGTAAGGATAAGCTTGTACCCTCTCACAGCTGCCACCAAAGCCAACCCCACTCCGGTGTTTCCGCTTGTTGGCTCAATGATAGTTGCCCCCGGTTTCAGACGTCCATCCTGCTCGGCAGCTTCTATCATGGCCAGTGCTATACGGTCTTTCACACTGCCACCGGGATTGAAATACTCCACTTTGGCTATCAATGGCTTCTTCAAGCCTTTGTCCGCAGAAAACTTGGGCAGCTCTACCAGAGGTGTGCTACCTATCAAATCCGTAATTTTCTTATATATTTTTGTCATCGTTGTATGTTGTTTTGAATATTTTGAATGTTAAGACAGCTTCTGTATCTGTCTATCTGTATTTACAAAAATACGAAGATTTATCCAGACTTTTCTGTTCTGTTAACTTCTTTAACTTCCATAATCAAAAATTTTACAAAGGTTCCACCCTATTGAGGTACGGGATCTGCATACGATAATGGGTCTATATTCCTATTTATGATACATAACTTAAAATATTGGGATTAGGCTCTCCTATACTCTTTTATTCGTAAAATTTAATTACCATTTTTCAATAATTATTCTGAGACCATCCAGAGAGAAAAGAGCTATGTTTGTTCCCCAATACTATGCGTGAGCAACATGAAAACAGAAAAGGCGTTGCGGTTAGCATCTTGAGACCGTGCGGTTAGAGTTTAACGGCATCATGATAGAAGACTAACCATCATGCGGTTACGTTCCTATCGTCATGCCATTCGATATGTAATCGCAGGCGATAAACTTGGGCCGAATAATGTAAATATACAAAACGCATTGATTATCAAACAACTACAAATTTTCGTCTATTTCGCTTATTTCGGACGAAAGCAAAACAATTTTTGAATACGAGAAATATAGAAGTACTTTTGTAAAGGAAAAACACCAATATTAAACTCTTTTTCTTTCCATTGGGTAACTATAACTTCAGACAACAGGGATACCAAATGCACCCTATGCTGAATGTACACACGGTTTTCCTCTCCCGTCCATATCGCCGCCATCCATATCGCACTTATCCTAAAAAAAGTTACAAAGTTAGGAATAAAGCTCGTTAGGGGTAGCGGGATGGAGTTTTTTTATTATATTTGCCATAGATTAAGCACCTTAGGATATGAAAAAATACGCAGACTATATCGAACAGATTGAGATTGAATCCCTATGGGGAGGGCGAAAACACATTATCTGGAATCTTGACCGCCAAGTAAACATCCTGAGCGGCGTCAACGGTGTAGGCAAATCCACCATATTGAATCGAGTGATAAAAGCGTTTTCCAACGGTAAGGGATCGGTTGAGGGAGTACGTGTCAAACTGGTACCGGAGGAGGCCACGCACATACGTTTTGACATCATCAGAAGCTTTGATCGGCCACTGATGAATGCGGAAACCGTGACCCAGATAGACCTATCGCTTGCCACAGAGCTCGACTGGCAGCTGTTTAAGCTCCAGCGCAAATACCTGGACTACCAAGTGAACATAGGCAACCGCATCATACAAGTGTTGCAGAGTGGAGAGCCCAATGCCGCCCAACACGCCCAGAAACTGTCCGAGCCCAAGAAGATGTTTCAGGACTTTATAGATAGCTTGTTTGCCGATACAAATAAAAAAATTGTAAGAACAGAAAATGAGATAAGGTTCTCGCAGATAGGAGAGACGCTCCTACCCTATCAACTCTCAAGCGGAGAAAAGCAAATTCTTGCCATGCTACTCACCGTACTTGTGGAAGACAACCAAAACTATGTGCTCTTTATGGATGAGCCGGAAGTGAGTTTGCACATCGAATGGCAAAAACAACTCATAGACCTTATACGCGAGCTGAATCCTAATGTACAAATCATTCTCACCACCCATAGCCCGGCTGTGATTATGAATGGATGGATGGACAATGTGACGGAGGTGGACGATATCACTGCCCCCGAATAACTGTCTTATGCCATTCTATATCAGTATATGCAAAGCATTATAAACACCATTCCCAATTCTTTCTCTAAAGTCAACAAGCTATTCCACAGGAGTAGCGGGACAATAAAAAGCTATGGGTAAAAGACTACATGACAACTTAAACTCTTCTTATTTTGAAGCAGCCAACCGGCTGAAATCCAAAAATGCCCGACGCAAGATAGTTGCTTACGTTGAGAGTTATGAAGATGTCTATTTCTGGAGACGAATCCTTAGCCTGTTTGAAACCGACAAGGTATATTTCGAAGTGATGCTGCCCACGCGCATACAACGATTGGAACGTGGCAAGAAGGCCGTCATGATGCAGTTGCTCTCAAACAAGGTGGGGCAAGATATGATTGCTTGTGTTGATGCCGACTACGATTATTTGGAGCAAGGGGCGACTATAACCTCGGAGGAAGTAAATTCCAACCCCTACATCTTCCATACCTATGCCTATGCCATCGAAAACCTACAGTGCTATGCCCAGTCACTCCATGATGTCTGTGTGGCTGTCACATTGAACGATCGTTTCGTGTTCGATATGGAAAAATACCTCGCCGACTTTTCAGAAGCCATATATCCGTTGTTTATATGGAGTATATGGTACTATCGCACACCCAACTACAACAAATTCACCATCACCGATTTCCTTAGAGTCATAGAAACCGGGCACTTCTCATTCAATAATGTGGGCAACATCATTAGGAGAGTAAGGAGCAAGGTTGGTAAGAAGGTAAACCAACTACAGCGTATCAATCCTGATGCACGCCAAAGTTATGCACACGTGAAAAATGACTTGAGGCGGCTTGGGGTGACACCACAAAACGCCTATCTCTATATACAAGGCCATCATTTGTTCAACAAAGTCGTTGTGCCGATGATGACTAAAATCTGTGAAAAACTGATTCGCGAAAGAGAAAACGAAATCGCTAAACAAAGCGTGCACAGCACTCAGCGCCGCAACGAGCTCACAAGCTACAGCAACAGTGTGGAGGACATTGTGCCCATGCTGAAGAAAAATTTAGGTTATATGCGGTCCCAACAGTTCCAGTCCATCAAGGCAGACATAGAAACATTCATGCAAAACCTTGAAAAAGATGGGGCTGCAAGGCAAAATCGTAACCAAAAAGCGGCATCATAAAAATATATTTTAAGTCAATTCATAAATATATTATTATCACCTAAGCATTATGAAGAAACTCCTAACAACAATGCTCTTCGCCTGTGCATGCACAATCGGAGCCAGCGCACAACTGATGTACAAAATTTCAGGGAACGGGCTGGAGAAGCCCTCTTACATCATCGGAACTCATCATCTGGCCAATACGGGCTTCGTAAACCAGATTCCCGGAGTAAAAGAAGCGCTCACCAACACCGACCAGATGTACGGCGAGCTTCCTTGGGACGACATGATGAATCCCGACAGCATGAAATATATGCAGTCGGCCATGACGTTACCAGAAGGAAAAAAGTTGAAAGATATTCTCAACACGGAGCAATATGCCAAGCTAAACGCATATCTCAAGAAGACCATGCAAGTAGATCTAAGCAGTCCGCAGGTAGAAGCTCAGATGGGCAGCATGACACCTATGGCCATGACCACCCAGCTCACTTTAATCTCGTTTATGATGAAACACATGGGCGAATTTGACCCAACTAACACATTCGACCAGTATTTTCAGGCCCAAGCTAAGAAAAACAATGAGTATGTCGGCGGATTGGAGACTGTAGCTTTCCAAACAGAAACACTATACAAAAGCTTCCCCATGAGCCGCCAGGTTGAACTGCTGATGTGTTTTCTCAACCACACCACATTCATCGAACAAATGAATGAAAAAATAACCAGCGCTTTCTATGCGCAAAATCTTGACGCTCTGAAAACTGCGATGGACGAGAAGATGAACAACAGCTGTGACAACAAACCCGAGGAAGACGATTTGCTCATCAATAACCGCAATGCTGACTGGCTCGGCAAGATGCCCGCCATCATGGCCGCCAAACCAACATTCTTTGCTGTGGGAGCAGCTCATCTGCCGGGCGAGAAAGGCGTTCTCGAAGGTCTTAAAAAGCTCGGATATACGGTGGAAGGTGTGAAATAGCCTCGGGATTAATCTTCTTCCCATCGTAAATGAGATGGGAAGAAGGTGTTGTAAGGGAAAAACTTATCCCAGCACAACATCCAACACCATCATCAGGACAAAGCCAATGGCAAAACCAATGGTTGACCAGTTGGAGTGTCTACCTTGCGAAGCCTCAGGAATCAACTCCTCTATCACAACATAAAGCATGGCTCCGGCAGCAAAAGACAAGAGATAGGGCAAAATGGGCGTCATGATTGAGGCTAAGAGAATGACCAAAATGGCTCCTACCGGCTCTACCGCACCACTTAACGTACCCATCACAAACGATTTCAGCTTGCTGCCACCAGCTGCTTTCATCGGCATGGATATGATGGCGCCCTCAGGAATGTTTTGTATCGCAATACCCAGTGCCAATGACATGGCTCCGGCAGCGGATATCAAATCGCCACCCTGCAAGGTTCCGGCAATCACAACACCCACAGCCATACCCTCCGGGAAATTATGTATCGTGACGGCCAATGACAACATCGTTACTTTGGAAAGATGTGACTTGGGGCCTTCGGGATTGGCATTGCCCATGTGGAGGTGAGGGGTTATCGTGTCGAGTATCAGCAAGAACACCATACCCGCCAGCAACCCTATCGCAGCAGGTATAACCATCATTTTGCCCATTTCTGCCGACATCTCCATACTGGGAATGATGAGCGACCATATAGAGGCGGCCACCATCACCCCCGAGGCAAAGCCCAGCAAAGCCTTCTGAAGCACAGAGGACATCTCGTCTCTCATAAAAAAGACAAAGGCAGCCCCAAGCATTGTGCCTAAAAAGGGAATGATTAATGTTAATATTAATGTATTCATTTCTGCATAATTCTATTTAATATTTTTTCAAGGGGTAATACCGATTATGACGCCCTATTAGGATTGCAAAATTAAATAAAAAACCAAAGTTTTGCAATCTTTATGATCATAAAGTACCAATATCGTAGCACAAGCTCTGATTATGCATATTTTATAAGATTATTTTATACAGTTTCAATGAATTAGTAAAAAAAGGTAGTATCTTTGCAAAGACGTTAGTTAATGAAAGTTATAAAAATCAAGGTCATATTTAAACCAAAGAAATATGAATGTGTTTAGCAAATTAGCAAATTGGTATTTTACGAAAGATGCCCTCCCCTATTGGAGTGTGTTGATATTAGACTGTTTGATTTGTTATTTATCCGGCATACTTGTATTTTGGCTGTATTACCGAGGCGCAGTTACATTAGGTAATATTACGTTGTTGTCAAAAACAATTGCGGTATATATGTGCTTTAACCTTATTGGCTTTCGCATATTTCGCACCTATAGTGGGATTATCAGATATTCCTCGTTTGTTGATTTACAACGTGTAGCCTATGCTATGGCGCTAAGCTGTGTAATTGCTGAAATTGCCCATTATGCCGTATACTATTTAAATCTAAACTTTATAAGATTGCAGGGGCGTCAGATATTCCTCATGTATTTCATAGCCACCATTTTAATGTGGGCTATGAGAATATTTGTAAAGACTCTTTATGATGTGGCTTTCGGCTCGGACAAAGGTGAGCGGGCTATGGTATATGGTGTGCGCGAAGGCGGAGTGGCTTTGGCAAAGATGATTAGTAATACAAAGCCCTCCAAGTTTCAGCTTAAGGGCTTCATCATACACGAAAAAAGTTTCCGGGGACGAACAATGATGGGGGTGAAAGTGTATGAACCCAACGAAAAATTGCCGGAGATATTAAAGGCAATGAATATACAGGCCGTTCTGGTGTCGCCCTTGCAAACTGAGCGCTTTAGGAATGACCAAAAACTACAAGACCTGCTTATCAATACCGGTGTGCACATCTATATGATGATGCATTCCCAGGAATGGAGCGAAGGCGATGAACTTTCTACAAGACAGTTTAAGGAAATCAATATAGAAGACTTATTGCCAAGAGACGAGATTGAGGTTGACATGAAGGCTATTGGCAATATGCTGAGTGGAAAGCGCATCATGATAACCGGCTCTGCTGGTAGTATAGGCTCTGAAATGGTTAGGCAAATAGCCAATTATAACCCGGCAAATATGATTCTGATAGACCAGGCGGAGACTCCACAGCACGACATCAGACTAATGATGGCCAACAAATATCCAAACATTACCTGTGAAACGATAGTTGTCAGCATAACGCAGCAAAAAAGGATGGAAGCCATCTTTGCAAAGTATAGGCCTGACTATCTCTTTCATGCAGCAGCTTATAAACATGTGCCAATGATGGAGGATAATCCAAGTGAGGCCGTATTTAATAATGTACACGACACAAAAATCATTGCAGATTTAAGTGTAAAATACGATGTAAAGAAATTCGTAATGATATCTACAGATAAGGCCGTAAACCCGACTAATGTAATGGGGTGTTCCAAGCGCATCTGTGAGATATACTGTCAGAGCCTAAACAAGGCCATAGAAGAAGGAAATATTAAAAATGGGGAGGGATTACCTGCCATATCTCAGTTTGTAACTACCCGCTTCGGTAACGTTCTTGGGTCTAACGGCTCGGTCATTCCTTTGTTTGAAAAGCAAATTAAAGCAGGTGGCCCTGTCACGGTTACAGACCCCAATATTATTCGTTTCTTTATGTTGATTCCGGAAGCTTGCAAGCTGGTATTGGAAGCGGGCACTCATGGACGAGGAGGTCAGATATTTGTTTTTGATATGGGTAAGCCTGTGAAGATAGCAGATTTGGCGGCTCGAATGATTAAACTGAGTGGTGTACAAAACGTTGAAATAAAATATACCGGGCTACGTGCCGGCGAAAAACTCTATGAAGAGGTCTTGTCAAATACTGAAAATACGCTTCCAAGTTTCCACGAGAAGGTACGTATATCCAAGGTGCGAGAATATGATTTTAAGGATATAAATAATGCCATAAATAACTTAATACAGATGTCTTTTGGCTTCAACGACATGGAAATCGTTAAGAGAATGCAGGACATTGTTCCGGAATATCACCCAAATAATACTATATACTCGGTTATTGATGGCAGGAAAAATGATATACCAAAATGAACAAGATAGAAATCTTTCTTTCTTTAATAAAATCTGAGCTATGGCAAAAACCTCTACCATCGGGATTAGAAGTGGATGACAAGCTCTTTCAACAGCTGATGATGATAAGCAAAATGCAGACGGTAGAAGGGCTCGCAGTTAACTCACTTATAGCAAATCACATTAAGCTTAATAAATACAATGCAGCTGAGACTTTTGCCCTGAGAGGGCACTTTGCATCAGAAAATGATAAAGTTAATAAGGAACTACAAGCCCTTTGCGATTTACTCTCGTCTCATCAAATCAAGTTTTTTGTTGTTAAGGGGCAGACATTAAGCGTGCTTTATCCCCATCCAGAATGTCGGATGTGTGGTGACATAGATTTCTATGTATACCC
Source organism: Prevotella sp. (assembly GCA_050946435.1). Lineage (GTDB taxonomy): Bacteria > Bacteroidota > Bacteroidia > Bacteroidales > Bacteroidaceae > Prevotella. The sequence continues at coordinate 14,067 of JBMNUU010000038.1, read as the reverse complement.
TGATAGCTTTGACAAAGCATTACAAATAATAGAAAAAGAGTGGGGTGTGAAGATTGAAAAAGAAAATGAAGACTCGGAACAGCACGTCAACTTTACACATAATGAGATTCTTTTTGAGATGCATTTTTGTCTCATGAGATTTGCGTCACGACGTAATCAGCGTGTGTTTGATAGGATGATAGCAGAGAATAGACTGGTAAACAGGCTTATTGGAAATGTACATGTGCCAGTATTGGAGGATGAGTTAAATTTGGTCTATACCTTTTTGCATTTATACCACCATCTGATAGAGCTGGGCGTAGGACTACGGCAGTTCTGTGATGTCGCAATATTGATGAATCACATGAAAATGAATCAAGCTCAAAAGGATAAGATTGCAAAGCTCCTTAGGCTATTAGGATTTACCAGGTCGTTTCACGTTGTTGAGGTGTTGCTTCATCAACAATTGGGTCTTGATGTTAAGAAAATGATTTTTCCAGTTTCTACATCAGACTTCAAATATGAGACCTTTATTATGAACACCATATTTAAGCGTGGCAATTTTGGCAAGTTTGGCCGTAAGAACGCAATTCGTTCTGGTTGGAAATATAATTTTGAGGCATTGGCCACAAAAATCAAAAATTATGGTATGCTGTTTTCATTATCACCCAGGGAAAATATCGCTTATTTTCTAAACGTACTTCCCAAACGCGCTATTTCAGTAATGAAAGCCTGATTACAAGGTAGACTTTAAACTTGACTAAAACAGATATATAGAATAAAATAATTGAGTAGATGATATATACAAATAATATATTAATATGATAAAGAAAAATGCGAAAGAGATACGCAATGAAAGACTTGCGGAACATCTATTGGAAAGATTAAGACTTCGTCATTATGAAGCTTATTTTTGTCATAATGCGGAAGAGGTGCTCCAAAAGATAAAAGAGCTGATTCCTGAAGGAAGCAGTGTAACGTGGGGAGGCTCAGCCACTATCCGTTCATTGGGTATTACTACCATGCTAAAGGCAGGGAAATATGATGTGTATGACCGAGACGATGTCACAACCGAGGAGGACAAATTGCAAGTCTACCGCAAAGCTTTTGAATGTGACTTTTACCTTTCCAGTGTTAACGCCATTAGTGAAGACGGCATCATTATAAACATAGACGGCAACGGCAACCGAGTAGCAGCCATTACATGGGGACCGAAACATGTTATTTTCGTTGTGGGCCTGAACAAAATATGCCAAGACACTGATACCGCACTTAAGCGGGCACGTTCGATAGCCGCACCTACAAATATGACTCGTTTTGATTTGGGAACCCCATGTCAGAAAGACGGTACCTGCCACAATTGTCTATCTGAAAACAGTATATGCAATTATATCTCCATTCAACGAATGTCTCACCCCAAAGGACGCCACACCGTTATCTTGGTAGATGAAAATTTAGGGTATTAGTTCCTCTCCTATCTTAGTCTTTGATACGTATTAGGGCATTGGCTAATATTGCGGCCAGCCCTCCTGTGGTAATTCCGCTTGAGAAAATGCTTTTTACCAAATCAGGCATTTGGTCGAGAATGTTGGGCACCAGTTCCACACTCAGACCCAACGAAAAACTGATGGCCATCACAAGAATGGACTTTCGATTTATGTCCGTCGAAGCAATGATTTTGATACCCGCAGCTGCCACCGTACCAAACATGAGAAGCGTTGCACCACCGAGGACACAATCGGGAATGAGTGAAAATAATTGTCCTACAACAGGAAACAGCCCTAAAACAAACAAGGCGCCGGCAATGAAGTAGCCCACATAGCGGCTGGCCACTCCCGTGAGTTGAATCATACCATTGTTTTGGGCGAAAATGGAATTGGGGAAAGAATTGAACACAGCCGCGAGAAAAGAATTAAAACCATCTGCGAGTATTCCTCCTTGGGCACGTTTCATAAATTTAGGACCTTCTACAGGTTCTCCGGAAATCAACGAGTTGGCGGTTATATCGCCGAAAGCCTCCACGGCAGTTACCAGATAAATAAGCCCGAGCGCAATAATGGAACCAATATCGAAATTTAGACCATACTTAAACGGTGTGGGAATGTTGATTGTGTTGCCACCATTGAGTTGCGAAAGATCTATCAGCCCCAACATATAAGCTGCCACACAACCAATGATAAGCCCTAAGACAATGGAACCCATACGGAGATATTGATTGCTCGAGCGATTGAAGATGATTATACTGACTAATACCAGCAGTGCAAGTCCCAGATTTTCCATAGAGCCGAATTGGCCGGCATCCATTGCCGCCTGACCACCTCCGCACGAGTTGATTCCTGCTTTTATCAGACACATTCCGATAAGGCTCACTACAATTCCCGCAACCAAGGGAGTTATGATTTTTCGAGTATAAGGCAGCAACCGACTGACGATCATCTCCACGACAGATGCTACCATGCATCCGCCAAATACATAGCTTAGTCCCAATTCCACATCCATTTTCCCATTTACCATACCCAGCATACCAGCACCGATAATGGGACTGATAAATGAAAATGAAGTTCCCTGCACACACAGCAGTCCCGTGCCAATAGGTCCAATTCGCCTGCATTGTACAAATGTGGCCACACCGGAAACAAACAGAGACATCGAGATGAGGTAACCTGTGGTTACCAAATCAAATTGCAAAGCAGAACTGATGATAAGCGGAGGGGTGATAATGGCTACGAAGATGGCCAGAAGATGTTGTAACGCTGCAAAAAGTGCTTCACGTAAGGGAGGGCGGTCGTTCAAGCCATAGATTAGTTCTTTTTTTGCTGCTTCCATCATTATTCCTCTTTCAGCTTGATCTGGCAATTGTCTAAGGATTCAACAACGGCAAGGCTTTCTACCCTAATGTTCATTTTTTCTAATTCATCACGCCCGTGCTGAAAAGATTTCTCAATAATAAATCCCATTCCCTCGAGCTTGGCGCCCGCTTGTCGACAAAGGTCTGCTATGCCCTTGGCTGCGTTACCGTTGGCAAGAAAATCATCAATGAAAATAACTCTGTCGTCAGAACTTAGATATTCCTTTGAAACAACTACGGTATAGTTGCGCTGCTTGGTAAACGAGAAAACGGTAGTAGACAACATATTGTCCATGGTGGAGGGTTTCTTTTTCTTCGCAAACACTACCGGAACATCCATCAGCAGTCCCACCATCACGGCCGGGGCTATTCCACTGGCCTCTATGGTTATGATTTTAGTAATATCAGAATACGCAAAGCGGCGGATAAATTCCACCGCAATCTGTCGCATCAGATAAGGGTCCATCTGATGGTTTATAAAACTGTCTACTTTGAGAATGCCTCCCGGCAAACTTTTCCCATCCTTCAGAATACGTTCTTTTAATGCCTTCATTGTATAATTTTGTTATGCTGCAAAATTAATAAAAAAAGAGAACATCAATGTGAATCCTTACAAGTTTTATGTAGAAAAAGTCGGATTCTCTTTTAAAGCGTCGGCTCCATACAATGCAAAGTCACCCCTGGCCGGGTCTGTAGGGAATACTTTTGCCATTTCTCGGGTCAGTGTTCGTATAGTAGCCCACGAGGCTGTCCTTGTGCTGACAAGTCCCAACCGCCGAGCCGTCTGCATCACATGGGTGTCCATAGGGATGTAAAGTGACGTTTTATCAATATGATTGCTCCAAAGTCCGAGATCGACAGGAGAATTATCACGCACCATCCATCTTAGAAACATACACGGACGTTTGCATAGCGAAGTGACGGGTTGGGGAACAATTCCCGTCAGCCCCTGTTCTTTAAAATAATGAGACAAGGCCGTGAGCACTTTGAGTGCATCCCCATCCATAGCATTGCCATTCTGCACGGCCTGAAACGAAAACTCTCCCAACGACCAGTATGTTGCAATCAGTTTTTGCAACGATCGCATAAAATACAACATAGTGTGATTATCATAGAGCCTGTAAAAACATTGATGATTGTCCGGGAAGGTCGTGGCGTAGGCCCCACTTCTGACCCATTCGTATGGCTCGCCCTGACTTGCGTCCAATAACGTCTGTATCTTGGGAAGAAATTGCTTACGCGAACCATAGCTCAGGCTACCGGCAATAAAAGCCATAGTTTCTTGATTCAGCCTGCCCTTTACCTGATGCATAAACCATGAAGGGTCGCCCTGAATGAAACTTGCGGTTTCAAACTGTTCAGCATATTTGATAAGTTGTTCCCGAATGGCTTTTCTCATAAGATGTTGGGGAAATTTTAAATCGTGATATATAAAAAGAAAAGCCTACCCTCGGCATTCCCAAAGATAGGCTTCTGATAGGTTACACGCTTGTATTATTGAGCATATTGCTCCAATGCCTCCGGAATTTTGATATCATCGCAATGTACCCGATTGAGTATTTCACATCCTTTTTTTGTGATATGAAACCGCTGACATCTACTGTCTTCCTTACAGGCTTGACGGCGAATATACATTTGCTTTTCCAACGAGGCTATCACCTTGGATGCATTAGACCGTGTCAGTCCGAGTTCTTCGGCAATCTCGCCAGCCAGACGGGTTTCTCCATCTGAAAGTACACATAGCAACATGGCCTCGTTCATATTCAAACCAAGCTTTTGTTGCAACTGGGTTTCAAAGCTAATAATACTTCGGTAAATATTCCTTATTTTACATAAGCAGCAACTGTCCATTTAAACATTACTTTAACAATACCTTTTGAATAATCTCTTCAAACTGACCTTTGCCCATAGCGCCCACTACCTTTTGCGGCTCACCTTCCATCGGGATGAAGATGAGAGTAGGGATGGATTGTACGCCAAAAAGCGAAGCGAGTTCTTGCTGTTGGTCCACGTCCACTTTGTAGACATCTATTTTTCCATCATAGTCGTTGGCCAATTCTTCCACGATCGGTGCTGTTTGCTTACATGGACCGCACCAAGTAGCATAGAAATCAATGAAGGCGGGTTTGTCGCCTGCAAATTTCCACTTTGTCGGATTGGCTTCATAGTCCATTACTTTCTGCTTGAAAGTTTCTTTTGTCAATTCTATTGTTTTCACTTTTTTAGTCTCCTTTTTATTTAATGTTTCTACTTGATTACTTTCAACGTTTTTTGTCTTTTGTTTCTCTGAGCACGCTGATAGCCCAACCAGGCCTACAACGGCCAATACGTAGAGGTTTTTAAATTTACTCATCGCGTTATCTATTTATTTTGTTTCCTATGGAAAACAACGCAAAGATATGATATAATTGGAATAAATACAAATATCCAATGGAAAACTTCTGCGAATATAACGCTTGTTAACACAAGACTTACCGTTTTAACGTTTTCCAACGGAAACTTATTATACGAAGTTATGGATACAGGATAACTGCGATGCACGGGCCAAATGGTTTCACCCAAATTGGTGTGTGTCAAGTGCGCATGGCGGCTTATCTCCCCATCGAATTGGAACCTATCCACATATTTTCATGTATCAATAGGATGCAGTGCATGGAATGCCTAAAGCAACTACCCTATCTCGAATACGGTTTAACTCTTCTGGCGCAGCTTTCCGCAGCTTCCGGTCTGGCGTTTCCCGGTCAATCGTATAAATCATCACACTCTCCGGACGAATTTCCTCTATTGCTTTAAGCCAGGGCAATACGTATTTGTCACTCATGTTTTCGGTGTCGTCACCTTTCAGAAACATGGTCTGCACGATAACATGACCATTGAACAGTTTGAGGTTTTCGATAATCTTGTTGACATCATACGAGGGCTGCACCGGGCGGTCCACCTTTCTAATATAATCGTTGTTTACGGTGTCAAGTTTCAAGATATTGTTATCAACTTTCATCAGTGCCTCCCGAACGGCAGGCCTTCCCGTGAATGTGGCATTGCTCAGCACACTGATTTTGGCCGTAGGACACCACTTGTCACGAAGTCGAACTGTGTCGTCTATGATTTCCGGAAAGTGCGGATGACTCGTTGGCTCGCCATTGCCGGCAAACGTGAGCACATCGGGAACTTCGCCCGCATCATGCATCTTAATCAACTGCCGCTCCAACTCCTTGAACACAAGCTCACGAGAGGGATGCTTGGAGCGTGTGAAGCCGTCTTTGTTGAAGCCGATTTCACAGTATAGACAGTCGAAATTGCAGATTTTGCCATCGCCGGGCAACAGATTTATACCCAAACTCAAACCTAAGCGTCGACTGTGGACGGGACCATATATTGGACTGGGAAAAATAATCGTACTCATAATGTTTATGCCTCTTTGAGATATTATGATAGACAAAGGTAACAAAAAACCCCGAATCACATTGTCTCGACTTGTATTATTTCTATTATTGTCATCGATAATTGTTACCCGCTGGAATTTCATGGTTTTATACCTTGTTATTTATATTTACAAAAGTACTTCCAAAATTCTCATATTCCAAAACCGCTTTGCTTTCTTTTTGAATAAGCAAAATATACGAGATTTTGTAATTCCATGATAGTCAGCACATTTCGTAAATCCGTCTTTATGGCCCCAATTTCATCGCCTTCGATTAGACATCTAATGGCATGGCGGATACAGCTTAATCACTGTGCGGTTAGGCTTTCTCGGCGAGACCGTTAAACTCAAACCGCATGGCGATAAGATTCAAAACGCGTCATCCTTCCTATTTTCGTGCCGAACAGACTGAAAATAACGACAGAAACATAGCCCTTTTTACTCCAGATGCCTGGAAAATAACTACTGAAAAAAGGTAAAATAATTTTATAGATTGAGAAACCATGACAAAATGGTATCCATAAGCATACAAACGGTCTCTTCAAACGAAACATCTCCCGAATGGCAATTTTGAAGAATTTATGAAGATGGATATACGGGTAAAATAAAGATAGACATCGTAAAAGAAAACAAACCGAAGATGCTGCAATAATATGAACTTCTCAGTCCCAAGGCATGCATTTTATAAAAAAATTAAAGTAATTTTGCACTATCATGGCATTTGTCTTAATGCCCAATCAGTATTGACGAAATATTTGCAGTATAATGAATAACAACGTATATTTTGCAGGGTCCATCCGTGGGGGCAGAGTGGACGCCGCCTTATATCAGAGGCTCATCAGCTACATTAAGAAAACAGATAACGTGCTGACTGAGCACATCGGCAAGTCGAACCTGAGTTTGAAAGCCCAAAACAAAGCCGCCGACAAACACATCTACGAACGTGACACCGAATGGTTGCGGTCTTCTGATCTCGTTATCGCAGAATGTACATGTCCCTCTTTGGGCGTGGGCTACGAATTGGCTTACGCCGAAGCACACAACATCCCTGTCTATATCTTCTACAACGAGAGCACAGCGAACATATCGGCCATGCTGAACGGCAATTCCAATTTCACCATCCTTCCATACGAGACGGAAGAGGACATTTATCCGGAAATAGATAAAATTTTAGGGAATAGCAAATAATTTGTACCACACTGTGTACAAGTGGCCTTGAGATATTCTATTTTTTGGAGGCAAAAAAACGTTATCTCATCATTTTATGTTATCTTTGTCGTAGAATTCAAGAATAACAAACATGAAAAGGAATTTATTGATGGTGCTTTCCCTCGTATGGACGTTGATGCTCGGTGCGCAGACCCTATATGTGGGTACGTATAACATTCGAAACAACAGCGACAACGGCGATGAAGCCCAGGGCGACGGATGGAGTGTAAGACAGAAAGTGGTATGTGACCAGTTGAATTTTGAAAGTCCTGACATCTTCGGTACGCAAGAAGTGTTGGTGGGTCAGTTGCACGATATGCAAAGACGAATGCCGGAATATGCAACGCTTGGCGTTGGACGCGATGACGGCAAGGAAGGAGGAGAATATTCTGCAATCTTCTACAAAAAAGATCGGCTCAAACTGTTGGACGACGGCCATTTCTGGCTGAACGAGACGCCCGACCAACCCAAGTTGGGATGGGATGCTGCTTGTGTGCGCATCTGTACGTGGGGACTCTTTGAAGATCGAGAGAGTGGCAAACAATTCTATTTCTTCACCTTGCACATGGACCACGTCGGTGTGGTTGCACGTCGAGAATCTGCCAAACTCATCGTGAAGCGCATCCGCGAAACGGCCAAAGGTCTGCCCGTCATTGTGACAGGTGACTTCAACGTGGACCAGCACAATGATATCTTCTCTATCTTCACACAGTCGGGATTGTTGGCAGATAGTTACGGACTTGCTCAACAGCGGTTTATCGAGAATGGCACTTTCAACAGTTTCGACCCGACTATGAAGACCGATAGTCGTATCGACCATATCTTGGTAACCCCATCTATCACTGTGAGCCATTACGGGGTACTCACCAATATGTATTGGCGTCCTATGCCCAACCAAAAAGAAGTGAAGGGCAATGCCGCTCCCTCTGAAATCAGTCTGCAAAAATACGCCATCCATACTCCCTCTGACCATTATCCTGTGTTTGCCAAACTCAAGTTGGGTAAATAGCTCAGGGAGATTGCAGAAATAGGATGTAGCAGCCTGGTTGAACAAAGTGGTGAGAATGCACGTCGCTGCCCGCGAATTCACCCGGAGCGACGTGCATGGCATTATTTCGTTAATGCTCGTTAAACCTTTGTTTCATTGTCAATATTTTTATACCTTTGTACAAAATTTGCAAAGTTATTGCCGATTCATAAATGGGAAAAAACTGTAAAAAGACCGGCAGACATTCAGGTCTGCAGGCCGTAACTCTTTGTATCAGCACTGCTTTAGTGCTCATCCTACTCGGACTCGTTGTGTTTTCAACGCTCACAGGGCGTAACCTGTCATCATATGTCAAAGAGAATCTCATCGTGTCGATGATGCTCGAACAAGACATGACAGACACCGAAGCACAGTCCATGTGTAAGAGCCTTTCCCGTCGGCCTTATATCAAGAATGTGAATTTTATCAGCAAGAAGTCGGCTTTGGCCGAAGCCACAAAGGAAATGGGCATCAATCCGTCAGAATTTACCGATGGCGTCAATCCTTTTTCTTCGTCGATAGAACTCACCTTGAAGAGCAATTATGCCAACAATGACTCGCTGACGTGGATATCTCGCGAGTTGAAGAAATATCCTAAAGTTTCAGAAATAAGCTATCAAAAAGACTTGATAGATGCCGTAAACCGAAACCTTGCTAAAATAGGTTTGGGTATGTTGGTGTTGGCCATTCTGCTCACTTTCGTGTCGTTCTCACTCATCAACAACACCGTACGCTTAGATATCTATGCCCGCAGATTCTCCATCCACACCATGAAATTGGTGGGCGCATCATGGGGTTTCATACGTAGACCGTTTGTGCGAAGAGCAGTGCTGACCGGCCTGCTGGCCGCTGTATTGGCCAACATTTTCCTCGCCGGATGCATCTATGCCCTCTATCGTTACGAGCCGGAGATTCTCTCTGTCGTTACATGGCGTGAAATGACAATTACCGGTTCTGCCGTGATCCTCTTCGGAATCATCATCACAGCGCTATGTGCCAACATCTCTGTGAACAAGTTCTTAAAGATGAAAGCGGGAGAGTTGTATAATATTTAAGATGATCCTCACTAAGAAATAAAGTAAAATATAATGGATAGAAGAAATTTAGCATTGGGCCGGATGAACTTCATTTTGCTGGGCATTGGCTTTACGATTGTTGTCATCGGGTTTATCCTGATGGGCGGTAGTTCTTCGACAGAACAGACTTTCCAACCCGACATCTTCAGTGCTCGTCGCATTAAGGTAGCCCCTGTAGTGTGTTTCATAGGCTTTGTCTCTATGATTTATGCCGTGATTCATAAGCCCAAGGATATGGGCCAAGATGCCCCCGCTGTGAACACAGCAGAAGAGGAATCTTCGGAAGTGGCTGAAACGACACAGAAATAACATAACAAGCAACAGATGGATTTACTTCAAACCATTATCATTTCAATTGTAGAGGGACTCACAGAGTTCCTTCCCGTGTCGTCTACGGGGCACATGATTATCACCCAAAACCTTCTCGGAGTACAACCCGGAGATGCGTTTGTTCATGCGTTTACGTTTATCATACAGTTTGGCGCCATCCTTTCGGTGGTGTGCCTGTATTGGAAACGATTTTTCCAGATGCGCAACGCCCAAGAGGTTTCTGATAAACTAAGATTCTATGGGTTGCTCATCGTAGGTGTGCTGCCCGCTGTCGTTATAGGTTTAGCCGCCAAAAAGAGCGGACTACTCGACTGGCTGCTCGACTCCGTATTGGTTGTAGCCATCATGTTGGTGATAGGTGGCATATTCATGTTGTTTTGCGACGAGCTCTTCAATCAAGGCCGAGACGAACACAAGGTGACAACCAAGCGTGCATTTATCATTGGATGTTTCCAATGCATATCTGTCATTCCCGGTGTGAGCCGGAGTATGTCGACCATTGTTGGGGGGATGCAACAGAAGCTTACACGTAAGAACGCAGCAGAGTTCTCGTTCTTCCTCGCCGTTCCTACAATGGCCGGAGCCACCCTACTCGATTTGATAGAAATGTTTGGTGAGGACACCACGTGGGCCACTTCGCACAATATCACAATGCTCATCGTGGGCTGTGTGGTTGCGTTTGTTGTGGCTATGATGGCCATGAAATGGTTTGTCAGCTTTCTTACAAAATATGGTTTTAAAGCCTTTGGCTGGTATCGCATCATCGTGGGAGGTATCATCCTTGCCATGTTGCTGTCAGGACAGTCGCTGGCTATGGTAGATTGATATACATGGATTTTATTCAAGGCGAAATCTTTGCTATCGACAAGCCCTACCGCAAGTCAAGTTTTGGAGCATTGGCGCACATTCGGTATTTGCTCTCACGAAAGCTGGGGCGCAAGGTAAAAATAGGACATGCCGGAACGCTCGACCCTCTGGCAACCGGTGTTCTTGTGTTGTGTACAGGTAAATGCACCAAGCAGATAGAGAAACTGCAGAACCACACTAAAGAATACACGGCCACCTTGCAACTGGGAGCTACCACGGACAGCTACGACCGTGAGCATGATATCAACCAGACCTATCCCTATCAGCATATCACGGAACCAATGGTGCGCGAGGTGTTGAAACAATTTGAGGGAGACATAGAACAGGTGCCCCCTACTTATAGTGCTGTAAAGGTGGCGGGAAGACGGGCCTATGCCATGCGCCGCGATGGACAGAACGTGGAGCTTGCACCCAAGAAAATTCATATAGACGAGATAGAACTTGTCAATTTTGATGCCGAAAACTTCCTGATGTCCATTCGGGTCGTATGTGGAAAGGGCACTTATATTCGAGCACTGGCACGAGACATAGGCCGCGCTTTGAACAGTGGCGCTTATCTTACAGAGCTTCGGCGCACACGGGTAGGCGACATCACTGTGGACAAATGCATAGACTTCGACCATTTCGAAGAATGGTTGGACAGTTTGCCCGAACTGTCGGGCTCTCCCGAATAACACGTGCTCAATCGACAAGGTCACATTATAAATTAGAAATCGAAAGGAATATCAATATGAAATTATCGCAATTCAAATTTAAATTGCCCGAAGAACTCGTGGCCCTCTATCCACACAGTTTTGTACGTGAATTTACTAATGAAGACGGAACGAAAGGTTCTATCCGTGTAACCCGGCGCGATGAGGCCCGGCTAATGGTGCTCCACCGCACCACCGGAGAGATAGAATTATACAAGAAAGATGCTAAAGGGAAACCCATAGAAGGGGAATTTCTCGACTTCCGTAACATTCTTGACTATTTCGACGAGGGTGATACTTTTATATTGAACGACACGAAGGTATTCCCGGCACGCCTTTATGGAACGAAAGAGAAGACCGATGCTAAAATCGAAGTGTTTATATTGCGTGAGCTGAACGAGGAAACCCATCTATGGGATGTGCTTGTGGAGCCTGCGCGCAAGATTCGCATCGGCAACAAACTTTTCTTTGACGAAGTGGGTACGATGGTGGCCGAAGTTTACGATAACACCACCAGCCGTGGACGTTCACTTCGTTTCCTCTACGACTGCCCACACGAACAATTCAAGAAAGAACTCTTTGCCTTGGGTGAACCTCCCCTACCGGTCTATATCTTGAATGGTCGTCCGGAAGACCCTACAATGAAAGGGATGCACGTACGCTCTCATGCCCTGCCTGAAGATGCAGAGAATTTCCAGTGCATCTACGCCAAAAACGAAGGTGCAGTCACAGCGCCTGCTACGGGATTGCACTTCAGCCGAGAGCTGATGAAGCGCATGGAAATCAAGGGTATCAACACGGCCTACATCACATTGCATTGTGGACTTGGAAACTTCACGCCCATAGAGGTGGAAGATCTCACCAAGCACAAGATGGATTCAGAACAGATGATTATCAATAAAAAAGCTTGTGACTTGGTAAACAAAGCCAAACAGACTGGGCACCGCGTATGTGCTATTGGTACGAGCGTTATCAAAGCCACAGAAACGGCCGTTGGAACCGATGGAATGTTAAAGGAATACGATGGCTGGACCAGTAAATTCATCTTTCCAAATTACGAATTTGGTTTGGCTGATAGTATGGTGGCCAACTTCTACCATCCGGAATCAACGCTCCTCATGTCGACCGCTGCTTTTGGTGGATATGAGAAGGTCATGGAGTGTTACAACCTTGCCGTGAAGCTCGGATATAAGTTTGGATGCTTTGGCGACAGTCTGCTCATTGTAGACTAACATAGCAGCGCAACTGGGGGAATGCAGACAAATCATTTACATACTGTATATTTGAGTCTCGGCTCTAACATCGGTGATCGAAAGCTCCTTATCAAAGAAGCCATTGGATTGATTGGCAAACGGGTGGGTCAGGTGATTCGACAATCGTCTCTCATAGAGACAGAGCCCTGGGGTTTCATCTCGCCCAACCGATTTCTCAATGCTTGCATTGCATGCAAAACACCGCTATCCACGCGTGAAGTTCTTGTGACGACGCAGGAAATAGAAAAAGATATGGGACGACAAGAAAAGTCAAATAGCGGCGAATATCACGATAGACTCATCGACATAGATATTCTGCTATACGACAATCTTACCCTTCGAGAGCCTGGACTTACCATTCCGCATCCTAGAATGAGGGAACGAGAGTTTGTGATGAAACCCTTGAGCGAGATTCTCCCTGATATCGATTCTTTTAGCAAACCATAATATACCGAGGAAGTTAACAGACAGCAATAACTGTAAATTGAGTACAACCAACTGAAAAACATCAAGGTTAGCTCACATTTATGTAGGCTGTTGTGTAAAGGCCTTCATCCTTACTATAAAAAGAGCATAAAAAAGCCACAAACCGAAATGGGGTTTGTGGCTTTTTCATGTCTTGTTATTGTAATCCGAAAGTCCCATGCGGGGACGTTCGGATAAAACTCCAGGTCTTACTTACGTATACCCAAAGCCTTGATAATAGCACGGTAGCGCTCAATATCGCGAGCCTTCAGATAGTCGAGCAAACCACGACGCTTACCAACGAGTCTCGTCAAAGAACGAGTGGTCACGTGGTCTTTGTGGTTGGCCTTAACGTGCTCGGTCAAGTGATTGATGCGATAAGTGAACAGAGCAATCTGGCTTTCAGCAGAGCCGGTGTCGGTTGCTGACTTTCCGTACTGGCCGAATATCTCGGCCTTCTTTTCTTTGTCTAAATACATTGTTTAATTTGATTAATATGTTGCATCATTACATTTTTCTGTCGTATTCAAGCCTTAATCACTGCCTAAAACGACATTAAATGCATCGGATTCTCCGAAAATGCGGTGCAAAGTTACGAAAAAGATTCGATAACCAAGCCCTATCTCCAATCTTTTTTGTAATTTTGCAAACAAGTAAGATATAGATATATTAAGGTAAATCAATGCAAGACATTCGTAATATCGCAGTAATTGCGCACGTAGACCACGGAAAGACAACGTTGGTCGACAAAATGATGCTTGCTGGGAAACTGTTCCGTGACGGCCAGAATAACAGCGGCGAAGTGTTAGACTCCAATGATTTGGAGCGCGAACGAGGGATAACCATTCTTTCTAAAAACGTATCAATCAATTGGAAAGGTACTAAAATCAACATACTCGA
>JBMNUU010000037.1:0-24632 GCA_050946435.1 Prevotella sp. | reverse complement strand
AATACTTACTCGGTTGTGTCGTAGCACCAAGTTAAGTGAAAATCCTGACATATGCAAGTCTTTCCAAACAAATGTTTGTCAAGGACTTGCATTTATAACAAATAATTAAGCTGCGAATTTAAGGATCATGGAAAAATTAGTAACCATCAACACCCAGGAGCAGCTGCAGACAAGCGCTCGACTGGAAAAGATTCTAAGTGGCCGGCGCGCCGGCCTGGCTCAGAAAGTCACTAAGAAACCATAAAAGAAAAGCACCTCGCCCACGTGTTCCACATGAGTGAGGTGCTTTTTTTAGTCCTTCCTTTCATCCTCGTCTGTGAGGTATGACCGCCTGCTTCACCAGTTCGCCATCGAGCGTGTATATCGCAATCCGCCCATTTTCCATGATGCCCAACGTGGGCGGATTGCCCCCTTTGGGGAACGTGATAGAGCCTGTGTTGCAAAACAGAGTGCGGCCGTCGTCTTCGAGCCGCCAAACATGCGTGTGTGCGGTCAGCACGGCGTCATAGCGCCCTCGGGGCAGATGGTCTCTGTTGTAGATATGACCATGTGTGAGCAGCACCTTCCGGCCCTCGTCCACAAGCAATGCATAATCGGCCAGCATCGAGAAATTGAGCAACTCCTGATCCGCCTCCTCATCACGATTGCCACGCACGGCCACAATGTCGTCTGCCATCGCGTTGAGCCGCTCGGCCACTCCCCTACTGTCCATGCCCTCCGGGATGCCATTGTGCGGGCCATAGTTTAAAATGTCGCCCAAGAGCAGCATCATGTCACACCGCCGAGAACGGTAGAAATCGAGGGCACGCTCGAGCCGAGGCAGGGAGCCGTGAATATCGGAGAGCAACAGATATTTCACAATCCTAATTCTTCAGATAGTCTTTGAGCGCAGAGTTTTTGGTCATTTTGCAGATTTTACGGATGGCCTTGTCACGAATCTGGCGCACCCGCTCGCGCTTCAATCCCATGATCAGTCCTGTCTCCATCATGGTCTTTGGCTCGGCACCGATGCCATAGAGCGAACTAATCACCCGTTGTTCGCGTTCGTCGAGCCCTTCCATCAGCGAGCGCAATTCCTTAATGAGCACTTCCTTCTCCAAGGCCACCCCGGGCACAACGGCGTTCCGATCGGGCAACACGCGTTCCAGGCTCAGCTCATGGCTTCCACCCAGGGGCTCGTCGATGGAGAGGGCCCGGCTGCGTTTCTTCTCAAGACTGGTGTTTGCCGCGTCACGAGGCACACGGTACAGGCCGGCCTGCTGCTCGATGGCTTGCTCCATCGCATCGCGGATATAAGGTGCGGCAAACGCCACAAAGCGCTTACCCGTGTCCGCACGGAATTTCGTTGCCGCACGAAACATTCCGATGTTGCCCTCGCTCACGAGGTCTTCCATCGCCAATCCACGATGAGCATATTGTCGGGCCAGCGACACCACAAAGGTGAGATTGGCCGAAGTGAGACGCTCAACGGCCCGGTCGTCACCTTTCTCAATGCGTTCGGCGAGCTGCCGTTCTTCCTCATCGGTGAGCAGAGGCTGCCCCCCTATTTCTTCGAGGTATCTGTTCAGTGAGTTTTTGTCTTTATTCATCATAGGAGTTCTGGATTTTTAGTGGTTGGCGGAGCCGTCAGGCTAGTCAGACAAGTCGGACTGGTCTGACTCGTCCGACTCGTCCAACCCATCATTAGGCCAACCCGGAATCAAGCAGCAGTTCAGCTACTTCCTCGGGCGTGTTAAACATCATCCCGTCTTCCAATTCGCTGTCAGACAGGTTGGCAACAAGCATTTCAGCTTGCCGCTCGGTAAGTCTGGGGCGCCCCTCGCCATCTTTGGCATCGGTCAGCACCTGCAGAATCTTGGCGCGATAGGCTGCTACTTCTTCCATAATTCTTACTATTGTTTGGGTAAAGTTACATATAAAAAACGAACTAACCACTTTCCTTTCCCGTTTTTTTCCGTACTTTTGCCCACGAAATTCCATTTTTTCATGATAACGCAAGACAGCATCGAGCAAGCCTACGCCTTTCTACATCAGAAAGAGCACATTTATTCCCAGTCAGACAATCCTCGGCAGCAAGACGAAATCGAATATGCCATCAGCAGCTATGTGCAAAGCATGAATCCCGACCTCTATGCCATGCTGGCACGCGGCCGCGCTGACTTCCTGCTCGCCCACGCCACCTTCGGCAAGGAGATGAGCGAGGCCGTAGCACGATTGGAAACGATGTTGTAGGTGTTTGGAAGAAAGTCCGTACTTGTCTAACACCCGTCACCGCTGTTGCCTGGCGCCGACACGTCAATCAATTTGCAGCTGCACCTTATGGTCGCGAGCCATACGTCGCATATTCAGTATGGCATAGCGCATACGTCCCAAGGCAGTATTGATACTCACATTGGTGGTGGCGGCAATTTCCTTGAACGACATCTGCTGGTAGAAGCGCATGAAAACCACTTCACGCTGGGCGGTGGGCAGATGATTCATCATTCTCTTCACATCACTGAGCACCTGCGAATTGGCAAACCGGGTCTCGACACTGGAGTCCAACAGACCGTCGCTGCTGATGTTGGAAAGGTCGTTGCCCTCGGTGGGCTCCACAATACGGCCGGACTTCTGCTCACGATACCAGTCCATAATCACATTATGGGCAATGCGCATACACCAGGCGCTGAACTTTCCCGTAGGTGCGTACTTGCCGCTTTGCAGCTTCACAATGATTTTCACAAAGGTCTCCTGAAACAGGTCGTTGGCCCTGTCCTGGTCGCGCACCACGAAAAGCACGTATGAAAAAAGTTTGGATTGATTGCGTGACAATAACAAATCAAATGCACGATTATTCCCATCCATATAGCTCAATGCCAACTCTTCGTCGGTCATCTGTGCAAGATTCTTCATTTTCTTAATTTTTGTTGATTAAGTAAATGTATGCTATAGGCGATGAGGTTAGAGGTGTTATTTTTGTTATTATCGGTTGCAAATATATCATTTTTTTAGAGTATATCCAAATTTTTAACATTTAAAATGCAATAAATGTGCATCGTCGGAGTTGTGCCGTACACATACTCTCCGGCTGATGGACCACCAACCCATATCGTCTACCTTTTTATAACACAGCCGGAAAGCTTATCTTGTCCTGGTTCTGAAATCATCTGGATTTGAGCAAGCACTCTCTCTAAAACAGTAAAATATAATTACCATTTTTGGATGATTATTTTCGAGTCATCCAGAGAAAAAAGGGCTATCTTTTCTCCTCATCATGGGGCCGAGCATTCCTAAAATACGTAAGGTTGCTGCGGTTGGCATCTTCTCATACCATGGTTAGGTCTTATCGGCCACACGGAAAAAGTCTAACCACACTGCGGTTGAAGCCTTCTCGCGATGCCATTAGATACTCAACCGCAGGCGGTAAAATAGGAGAGAAACGGGCGCTTTTTCAAAAGCACTGACTGTCAAGCATTTACAAACCATGGCATATTTTACGTATTTTGGACGAAGGAAAACTCGTTTTTAAATAAACGAAAATCAGAGGACTGTTTGTTAACATAATTGACCCGCTCTCATGCTTCAAAACCTGAGTTCGGGATAGGATCATCATTTTCAACAGGGCTAACCTCAATAACACAGCAAAATATTTCCTTCTTTTTCCTACCGAGCCGATATTTCCGTATCGACGCCTGCACAGGCCGAGCCAATAGCAAATCCATGATTTCTTCAGCGAGATTTCGACGATGCCTCAACACAAAATTCTTGTCTTTTCTAAAAATTTGAGAAGCAATAATATTACAAACAGTTTACAAAAAAGATAATTATAAATCAATTATATAATTAAAAGTTTCCAAATTGAATTTGTAATTATATGTAAATCAAGTGTTTGACATTAATTAACACTATAAAAGTTGTCTAAAAATACAATCATATCAATATATTTCCTATCTTTGCCTTGCGAAAGCAAAGAACTCTATTATACCAATAATCTCTTTTTAAATCCCATAAAATGATACAGACAGTCATCAAACGCGACGGACGAATCGTGGGGTTCAACGACCAGAAAATTCAAGCCGCCATCCGGAAAGCCATGCTCCATA
Organism: Prevotella sp.; assembly: GCA_050946435.1. Classification (GTDB taxonomy): domain Bacteria; phylum Bacteroidota; class Bacteroidia; order Bacteroidales; family Bacteroidaceae; genus Prevotella. The sequence goes on along the minus strand of JBMNUU010000037.1, from coordinate 20,550 downwards.
CCGAAAAGGGAGAAGACGAGTACCTCATCGAAAAAATCTCAGACCGTATCGCCACCAAAGGCAAGGCGCAAATGTCGGTGGAAGACATTCAAGATGCCGTGGAAATAGAACTGATGAAAAGTGCCCGCAAAGACGTGGCCCAGAAATACATCGCCTATCGCAACCAGCGCTCCATCGCCCGAAAGGCGAAGACACGCGACTTGTTCATGGAGATTGTGAACATCCGGAAAAATGACGTGACGCGCGAAAACGCCAATATGAACGCTGACACGCCGGCCGGCATGATGATGAAATTCGCTTCGGAAAGTACCAAACCGTTTGTTGACGACTATCTGCTGTCGGAGGACGTACGCGACGCCGTGAAGCACAACCTGATTCATATTCACGACAAAGACTACTACCCCACCAAGTCGATGACCTGCGTGCAGCATCCGCTGGACCACATTCTGAACGAGGGTTTCGTGGCCGGGCATGGCTCCTCACGCCCCGCCAAGCGCATAGAGACCGCTGCCGTGCTGGCCTGCATATCCTTGGAAACCGCCCAGAACGAGATGCACGGCGGACAGGCCATTCCTGCGTTCGATTTCTATTTGGCGCCTTTTGTGCGGTCCTCCTACATAGAAGAGGTGGAAAATTTGGAAAAACTGGCAAACAAAGACCTGGAACACTTGAAGAAGGCCGACCTTGATGACTATCTGGAAAAAGATCTCGCAAACCTTGAGGGAGACGAAAGACTGAAACAGCACGCCATCAACAAGACCGTAAACCGTGTGCATCAGGCCATGGAGGCCTTTATCCACAACATGAACACTATCCACTCTCGGGGCGGAAATCAGGTGGTTTTCTCGTCCATCAACTACGGAACGGACACTTCGGCCGAGGGTCGTTGCGTGATGCGCGAATTGCTGAAATCAACCTACGAGGGTGTGGGCAACGGCGAGACAGCCATCTTCCCCATCCAAATATGGAAGAAGAAGCGTGGCGTGAACTATCTGCCCGAAGACCGCAACTACGACTTGTACAAATTCGCCTGCAAAGTGACGGCCAGACGATTCTTCCCCAACTTCCTTAACCTCGACGCCACGTTCAACCGGCACGAGAAATGGGATGCTAACGACCCAAAGCGATATCGGTGGGAGATTGCCACGATGGGGTGTCGCACACGCGTTTTTGAAAACCGATTCGGAGAGAAGACCTCGGTGGGACGCGGAAACCTGAGCTTCACCACGATAAACATTGTGAAGCTGGCCATAGCGTGCATGAACGTGAAAAACAAGGAGGACCGCATCAACCTCTTCTTTGCCAAACTGGACTATATGCTCGAACTCACCGCACGCCAGCTGGACGAGCGCTTCCAATTTCAGAAGACCGCATGCGCCAAACAGTTCCCACTGCTCATGACGAAACTGTGGATAGGCTGCGAGAAACTCCGGGCAGACGACACCATTCAGAGCGTTATCAATCAGGGCACCCTTGGCATCGGATTCATCGGTCTGGCAGAATGTCTCGTGGCCCTCACCGGCAAGCATCACGGCGAGAGCGAGGAGTCGCAAGCGTTAGGACTGAAAATCGTGACCTATATGCGCGACCGCGCCAATGATTTCTCGGAGCTGTACCATCACAACTACTCCATTCTTGCCACACCGGCCGAAGGACTGAGCGGACGCTTTACGAAGATTGACCGTAAGGAGTTCGGCATCATCCCCGGCGTGACCGACCGCGACTATTACACCAACTCCAATCACGTGCCCGTATATTACAAATGCTCCGCACGCCACAAGGCTGAGGTGGAGGCTCCCTACCATGAACTCACGCGCGGCGGGCACATCTTCTATGTGGAAATCGACGGCGATGCCACCCACAACCCGGAGGCGATCATGGGTGTGGTGGACATGATGGACAGACTGAACATGGGCTACGGCTCGGTAAACCACAACCGCAACCGCTGCATGGACTGCGGCTATGAGAACGCCGAGGCCAACCTGAAGACCTGTCCCAAATGCGGCAGCCACAATATCGACCGCCTGCAACGCATCACGGGCTACCTCGTGGGAACGACCGACCGTTGGAATCACGGAAAACTCGCGGAGCTGAACGACAGGGTGCAGCACGGTCTATAGACCACCATCAATTGATATTGAATCAGAACATGTCACTCAGTATTCTCTCCATCATCGAAGACACCATGGTCGATGGCCCGGGATTTCGCACGGCCGTCTACTGCGCTGGCTGCCCGAACGCGTGTCCGGGCTGCCACAACCCCATGTCGTGGGATATCAACAACGGTCATGAGATGTCGACCGAAGACATCATGAAGGTGATCGAAGCCGACCCGTTTGCCAACGTCACGTTCTCCGGCGGAGACCCGATGTTCCAACCCGAAGGCTTCACCGAGTTGGCACAGGCCATCCGCAAGCGCACCCACAAGACGATATGGTGTTTCTCCGGTTTCAAATTTGAAACCTTGATGCGCAACCCGAGACAACGCAGACTGCTCGAACTCATCGACGTGCTCGTCGATGGGCCGTTCGTCCGTGAGCTTCGCGACGAGAGCCTCGTCTTCAGAGGGTCCTCCAACCAGCGCATCATAGACGTGCAGGCCTCGCTGCGCGAAGGGAACGTTTTGCAATTCAAAATTCACAATTCATAATTCAAAATTGGGCTAACGCGTTGCAATTCAAAATTCATAATTCAAAATTCAAAATTGGGCTAAAGTTTTTTAACACAACAAGTTTCTCACATTCGGATAAATCCCGTAATTTTGAACATGACAGAGAAAGATTTTTCGCACTGTCATCATTAAAAACAACCAACAGGATATGCACATGGAAATACGGCATCTGTTGCTGACGGGATTAACGATGCTATTACTTGCCTGTCAGGTCAATGGTCTAACAAAAAAAGGAAGCAACAACGCAATGAATATGGAAATAAACGACACCAACCAATATGTGAAACCCTCTACGGAGGAGCTACGCCAAAAACTCACCCCCGAACAATTTGAAGTGACCCAGCACGGCGCTACCGAGCGCCCCTTTGACAACGCCTACGATCGGGAATTCCGACCCGGCATCTATGTAGACGTCGCCACAGGCCAGCCGCTCTTCGCCTCGACCGACAAATACGACTCCGGCTGCGGATGGCCAGCCTTCACACGCCCCATCGACGACGGCATCATCGACGAACATCTCGACCGCTCGCATGGCATGGTACGCACGGAGGTGAGGAGTTCGGTGGGTAACAGCCATTTAGGACACGTTTTCGAGGATGGGCCGCGCGACAAGGGCGGACTGCGCTACTGCATCAACAGCGCCTCGCTCCGCTTCGTGCCCCAAGAGCAGATGGAGGCCGAAGGCTACGGCGCCTATCTGCCGTTGCTCACCCCCAAAACCCTGAAAGACATCTATCTGGCCGGTGGCTGTTTTTGGGGAACGGAACACTATTTCAAACAGATCGACGGCGTGGAGCAAACCGAAGTGGGCTATGCCAACGGCAACAAGGCCAACCCGAGCTACGAGGAGGTGTGCACCGGCAACACGCAGGCTGCCGAAACCGTGCACATCACCTACGACCCGGCAAAGGCCGACCTCGCCTTCCTACTCGAGATGTATTTCATGGCCATCGACCCCACCCTACTCAACCAGCAGGGCAACGATCGGGGCACGCAGTATCGCACGGGCATTTATTACACCGACAAGGAAGACCTGCCCATCGTAGAACGCGTCATGAACGAGCAACGCGAGAAATTCGACGAGCCCATCGTCGTGGAGGTGAAGCCCCTCAAGAACTTCTATACTGCGGAAGAATATCATCAAGATTATCTCGTGAAAAATCCCAACGGCTATTGCCATCTGCCCAAAGCCCTGTTTGAGTTTGCTCGGAAAGCCCGGAAGTAACAGGCGATGCCACACACGAAGAATACAACGAAAAGGGTATGCCCCACAACAGGCATACCCTCATTTTTTTCGTGAACAGTTATAAAATAATACAAAGGAAATTTTTATCATCGCAGGCGCACGAGCCGTGCATCCCCACCCAGCCACATACCTTTCCTTGTTTTGTCTCCGTTTCCCATACTTCTCGCCCGAAAATGATGCTACTCACAGCACCATTCTGCGGTTTTTCCGCCGCTGCGTGTAACTCACGTGGAGCCAACGCGGAACGGCGGCGCCCAACGGCTCCCAGATGAGCTGGTCGAAATCGAGTCGGGCCTTGATGAAAGCAAACATGCGCAGTCCGCGCTCCACATCGTTCACCACGATATCGGCGGCTTCTCCACGTGTATGCTGCGAGCCGGCCACGCCGCCCACCAGACGATTGAGTTTCTGACAGCGGAAACCGCTGGATATCACGATGGGTCCGAACTGTCGGCGCAACGGCTCAAGAATATCGATGGCCAAATGGCGCAGGGCCTGCTCCTGCTGCAGATTGGGTACGTTGGCAATGTCGTTTTCAATGGCCGTGCCCGAGCGTGTCATTTCATAGAGCGTGAAATGCTCCGATAGGTGTAATTTCTCTTGTTGAGTCATGATACTACTGTTTTTTGATACTACTTTTTGCAAAACCTCCCGATGATGTCCGGCTCGTCTATCAGATGCTGATACCTTGAGAGCATCGACCGTTCCATCGTGGTGCGCTCCCTGAGTTTCATCACCACTCGCTCGATGTTGGCGGGCACCGGCAGTCCCACTGCGGCAAAGGCGCGTCGCACAAGTTCCCGTCGGCAATAGGGGCATCCACATTCGTCTACGGCAGTGTGCTGCATCCATACCAGATTGGCCATTTCCACGAGGTCGCGCCGCGTGCCACCCCACTCCACCGAGCCTTTCGGTTGGGCGATGAGCCATTCCAGGTCGTTGCTCATGCGGGCCAATGCACGTTGGCGCAGGGCGAAAGCCGACAGCTGCGAGGCTACGAAAGTCTGCCGGGCATCGGCAGGAGAGCCATACACAGGGTCGGACGTTTTACTTGATGAGTTTAACATAATATTCAATTTGTTTTTGTGGTTAATAAAGTTATTGATGAAGTGTTGAGCAGCTGCTTCCCGCAGCAGCACGGCAAAGATAGGTGTTCATTCGGCTGTGCTCCAAATAAGCCAGCTCCGTTTAATTTTTATTAGAATTGATAGGAAACAAAACTTCAAAATAAAGACGGCAGTCCGATTTATATGTTAAAACAAAGGCGGGAAAGTTTACAAACGGGCGAAGAAAATGCAAAATAAACAAAAGCAAAACAGGGTCTTGTCAGATAGATTATGTAAATTTGCATATAGGCTTAGCCATGCTGCCTACATTGGCTAAGAAAATTGCCAAACGAGAATAAATACCGACCTAATATTGCGTTTACGATGAAGAAAATCTTTCTATTTACCTTACTTTTGTGGCTGAGCACAACCACAATGGTGGCACGAGAAACGGTGAAGTCTCCTAACGGGAAAAACCGATTTTCTCTAACCGTTACCAAAGACGGAATCTGGTATGAGGTGTTTCATAACAACAAACTCCTGGTGAAGAAATCTCCTATTGCCCTCGTCTTCGACTCCGGTGCTTTTGGAAACGACCTCCATATCCAGAACGTTTCCCGGAAAAAGGTAGATGAGACCTATCGGCTCGTTGTCGGGAAGGCTTCCAACGTCCATAACAAATGCAACGAGATGAAAGTAACGTTGCGTGAGCAGGGTGGCAGAAGGCGAATCATAAACTTCTATGCAAGGGCCTATGACGATGCCGTCGCTTTCAGATATGAGTTTCCCGTGCAACCCAACTGGAGTCGATGTGAGGTGCTGGACGAGCTGACCCAATTTAACCTGAACGGTAATCCCACGGCCTTATATATGCATCTGAACGGTTACAACACCTCACATGAGGGACTGTATACCATGAAGCCCTATGCAGACATTGAACATGGAAAACTGATAGAGATGCCGCTCACTGTTCAATTTGCCGACAAAACCTATCTCTCCGTCACGGAAGCAGCCCTCTTAGACTATGCCGGAGCTTATCTGGTCAAAGAAGATGCCGGGCTCGTGAGCAGACTTTCGCCCCTCCAAGGACAGCAAAAAGTCAAGGTAAAGATTGACGCTTTCCCACATTTGTCGCCGTGGAGGGTTATTTCCATGGGCGATGATTTCGAGCAGATTTTTGCAAGCAACATCCTCACCAACCTGTGTCCGCCCTGCAAGACGGATACCAACTGGATAAAACCTTATAGCACAACCTTCACATGGTGGAACGGGAATGTGGTCCCCGATACCTGCTTCTCGCCGGGAAACAATTTTGAGACTAATAAATATTATATTGATTTTGCTGCCGAAAGCGGGATTCAGGCACATAGCATATACGGCTATGCCGAAACGCCCTGGTATTATGACAGCAATTTTAACTTCGGACTGGCCTCCGAGGATGCGGACGTAACGCGGCCTATTCGCTGTCTGGACATGAATTCCATTGCCGGCTATGCCCATTCCAAGAATGTGGGAATACACCTGTGGGTCAACTGGAGGCCCCTATATAAACAGCTCGAGAAGGCTTTCACGCTTTATGAAAAGTGGGGCGTCAGAGGGCTGATGGTCGATTTCATGGATAGGAATGATCAGGAGATGATTAAAATACAGGAAGAGATTTTGGCCTGTGCCGCTCGACACCATCTGGCAGTCCAGTTTCATGGCTCCAGCAAGCCTTCGGGCCTGATAAGGACCTATCCCAACGAGTTCACCAGAGAGGGGACCCTCAACTATGAAACGTTTAAATGGGACACGGTAGCGACGGCCGACCACGACATTTCTATGCCGTTTGCCAGAGTGCTTGCAGGTCCTGCCGATTACCATTTGGGCGGTTTCAGGGCGCTGCCTCGTGAGAATTTCAAGATTCAGTTTGTCAACCCCTACGTCATGAGCACACGCTGCCACATGATGGCTATGTACGTCATTATGCAATGCCATCTGAAGATGTTTTGTGACACGCCGACCGCCTATCAAAATCAGGAAGGTTTCAAGCCCCTCGTCGATATGCCCGGCACGTGGGACGAGACAAGGGTCCCCCTGTGCGAGTTCAATCGATATATAGGTGTGGCCCGGAGGAAGGACAAGAACTGGTGGGTAGGCGTCATCACGGACCATTCCTCCCGCGACTTGTCCTTACAACTGGATTTCCTCGCAGACGGGAACTATCGGGCCACCATTTATGCTGACCGGAGAGATGCGAAAGACATGAATCTGCTGGAGAAAAAGACCGTACTTGTTCGTCGTGGTGAAACCCTCCCGTTGCATCTTAATAAGGATGGCGGTGCCTTCGTTGTGTTGAAAAAGCTGGATTGAAATCCATATATGAAGAAGATATTAGGATTAACATTTCTCTCAAAGCTTCCGGTGACGGTACCAAACATACTTTTTCAAAAATAGCTGATAGTAAGACTCAAAAAGTAATCCAAAATAAAAAGATAATCGGCTAATATGGAAAAATTCTCATTGCCGTATGACACGTAGAAGACCGATTGGGGCCAATGCGGCTCAGTAGGAAAAAGGTGGAAAGATTTTGCGGTGTTATTGAGGTTAGCCCTGTTGAAAATGACGTTCCTATACCGAACTCAGGTTATACGCTCAGGAAACTGACCTTGAAAAGCGGAAGATCATCATGGGGTCCAGATGGCTGCTGCTTACCAAGGACAAGGATGTCATGGATGATGAGAAGAGGAAAAGGCTTGACAATATACTGCAGACGAATACGCCATTCTTCCACGCATACTACCTAAAGGAAGACCTTGACCAAATATAGACGCAGCAGACCAAGGAGGAGGGAGAGTGCCAACTTCTCTATTGGTGTGAGAGGGCAAGGGAGACCAAGTTTTGACCATTCATCAAAGCTGCCAACACACTAATGGCAAGAAGGACGGGAATACTTGCGTGGTATGACGCACTGGTAACCAATGCCATGTTTGAAGAAATCAACAACAAAATAAAAGTGATGAAGAGAAAGGCTTATGGCTATAGAGATGAGCAATATTTCAAACTACTGCCGCTTGGACTACATGATAAAACCAACGCAATTCGGGGATGAACCTCTTTTTTCGGATTACTCGGTATCTTTTGGGCAATAAATCGGATACCTTTTGCGTTATAAGTATAAGAAGTGTCTTCCGTCGAAATCCTCTGACTTCAGAAGACAGAACAAAGGGGGAAGTAGCATTGAATTATGGCAAATAAACCATTGCAATTTGTTCTTATGGAACGCAAAATAAATGTCGGTCCTCAGGCGGGAAAGACCGTACAGGTTGCCCACTTTATGGGCAGGCATCGTTTGGATTTCCACAGTTTCTGCGACTGGGTGGCAAAGTCCACCACGTTTAATCGTCAGGAAGTAGAATCAGTATTGAACTACGCCACCGAAATCCCACACGACATCGTGGCAAACGGCGACATCGTAGAATTTGGTGATTTGGGAACATTAAGCCCGTCGTTCAAGAGTAAATCGTGCCACAAGGCGAGGTATTTAACGTGCAGAAACACATCGAAAAGCCTGTCGTGCGACTCTCGCCCTCGCGCAAGTATTTTAACTTACCGATGTTACCTACGAGCAGACAGAACCCAAAGCCAAGAAAGGTACGAAGCCGAACAGTGGTATGGGTTAGCAACATCCTAGATTTTATTTAAATGGCGGAGCGATTGCCTGCAAAGGCTGTTACTCCACTATTGCTTTATTGATAAACGAATCAAATTTATATTTAGTTTATTATATCATAATATTAAAGTAATGAACAAAATATTTTTTCTTAGCCTACTGATATTGATACTTGTTGCATGTACAAACAAGCAATCAAATGGCATGAATGCTGAGTTGGAAGCTAACACTGAGAGAGTGATTGAAGAAGGAACACAGAAAATAGAATTTGCTGTTAAAGAGAAGTCGTATATATATAAGGCACCAAAGTCGAATGAAAAAGTACTCAATCAAAAAGCTACTGACGCATTAGCAGAAACAACTTACTGTGAAATAAGTAGAGAATGTTTGGTAAAAATTCTCGAAACTAAGGGCGATTGGGTAAAAATTCAAGTCATAAATCCCGAATGGTTACAAGAATCTCATGTCGGTTGGGTAAAAAAGTCGTGTATAGAAATAGACGAAAAAAACAACCAAGTCATAGTTCAAGAGGGTAAAGACTATGAAATTATGTTGAAGGAAAAAAAAGGAACGGTTACCAATTATTACATCAAAAATATCACATGCAAATTGAATGATTCTGACCTTTATAGATTTGCAAAAGCCATAAAAGAACAACTGGGCGATGAATGTAATATTGAGATTTACGCAAGTGATAAAGTAAAGAATCTTATGACTAAATACCCTCTTAGGGGGCAAGAGTATATCAAAGTTGCTGATGAGTTCGTATACCTGCTATCGTTTGACGGAACATATTCTTACTATCCATTGCAAGATATTCAATACAAAGAATTTGGAGGTAAAAATTGGAAAAAGGAACCTGTAGAGTAAAGTTTTTCCTCTACTTTTTGCAATATATTGAATCGTCCTAAAATAGTGTTACACATAAAAGTAATGATATTTAAGGATTAAATAGCAGATAATAGATAGAAAAGAGTTTGCCCCATATTAATGGCAAACTCTTTTTATTTAAGCCTAAATACTCTTTTATCGTGGCAATCCATTTATATCCCTTGTAATCTTCTGAAAGGTTATTTCGCATAATTTCTGTGCTGGAAAAAGACAAAATATCCCCTCCATCTTGATTAAAATACTTGCTTACAAAGTCAGAAGGTTATCCATACCGATATTCCTCTGTATATGGTGCATGCCGTTGAGAACCACATCCACGGTGGGTACGTCAAAGACAAAACCTGCACGTCTTCCTCGGTATCGGTTGATGATAGTCAGTGCAGGGGGAAACACCTGTACCCGGTAAGGAGTATTGGTCTTCCTGAGCCTGCCCCTGATGAAGAGTTCCCCCTCCTCCATGACAATGTTTTCTTCCCTGAGGTTGTGTATGTCGGAGATTGCCAGACCCGAAAAGAAGGAAAAGACAAAGAGGTCGCGGACAATGCGGTAGTTCGCCCATTCTATCTCCAAGTCGATGATGCGTTGCAGTTCCTCTTGCGTGATGCTTCTCGGCTCGCCTTTGGGACGTTTATAGCTGTAGCCGGAAAACGGGTAAAAGTCCAGCACGCCTTTCTTCACCGCCATGCGGACGATGGTCTGTAGGGTGGACAGGTCGCCCGAGATGCTGCTCCGTTTCTGTCTGCGCTCCACGGTGAGGTAATACTCGAACCCCTCGATAAAGGACTTGTCCAGTTGGGAAAGGGGGATGTCGCTTGCCTTGTACTGTTTCCGCACATACTCACGGAGCAATGAGAGCTGGTAGGTGCGGAGTTTGAATGTCTTCACTGCCCGGTCGATGCCTACTCGCTCCTTGGTCTGCGCCAGATACTCCTCGAAACACTCCAGGAGAAGGGTCTGACGGTGGATTTGTCCTTGATAGGCGTCCCTTACATCGGTGGCGGTGAATGTCTCTCCGCTTTCACTGAGTTCGTGAAAGCGTGTATGAATGAGTGCGGTGCATTCACCGAGTTTCTGATTGACCGATACCGCAAGGGCACTCTTGCCGGTGAGTCGTTGCTTGCGACTGTCCCACAGGGTGAGCGGTGTCTTGCACTTGGTGGAGAAGCCCGAATGAGTTCTGCCCACGGAGATGCGCCCGATGACAGGCACAAACCCTTTCTTGTCGGTTCGCTTCGCCTGAACGAAAAACGAAACCTTCAGTTGATTTACCTTCATTTTTCCATTGTTTTTTCTATGTTTCCTTTGTTTGCAAAGGTACAGTCGAACAAGCTTTCCCGAGCGATGCAAAACAATGAAATAGAGAAAATAAACACCTAAACAGCAATGATTTACACGCAATCCGTAACCCCCTTTTGCCCTTTGGGCAATGGGTTACGATTTAGTAACGGAACTCCTGCCGTTTTCTGCTTCCTTTCGCCTGCCCCCATAACGGCAAGAAAATACTAAATGACAATATTTCAAATAGTTGCATTCACTGCCGTTCCCGCGTTTTCCCTTTATTCTTACCTACTGACTTTGCCAAACAAAAAAACGTGCGTAATGTTTTTCCGTAACAGAAAAACATTACGCACGTTTCCTCAAAGTATAGGGCAATTTAAAGATCATTCCCGGAGAACGGCCCCGTCATTCTCCTTTCCCTCAAAATGGGAATACCAAGCGCTACACGATGGCCTCCTTGATGGACTTCACGATATAGGCCACATCCTCATCGGTCACTAATGGACCGCTCGGCAGGCACATACCCACCTTGAAAAGCGACTCGCTCACGCCGTTGACGTAGGCCGTGCAATCGCGGTAGCAAGGCTGCTTGTGCATCGGTTTCCACAGCGGCCGACTCTCGATGTTGGCCCCGTCGAGCCATACGCGCAGCGCCTCCACATTGGCGTTGGGCTCGCAGTCGGTATGGGCATTATCCACGAAATGAATGACGCCAGCCGCCCCACCTACGGCACTCTTCACCGTGGACTTGTAGGCATTTTCCTGTCCCTTGATTTTCAGTTTTGGGTCGATGGTGACGGTGCAGAGCCAGAAATTGGAGTCCATCTCGGGTGAGGGATTGTCGTGGAACTCGATGCCGTTTATCTTGGAAAATGCCTCGGCATAGAGTCGCGCAAGGTGGCGATGGTGGGCCACATGCTCGTCGAGCACCGTCATCTGTCCGCGCCCGATGCCCGCACAGATGTTGCTCAACCGATAGTTGTAGCCTATCTTCTCGTGCTGATAGTAGGGATAGCCCTCGCGGGCCTGTGTGGCATAAAACATGATGTTGTTGCGCGCGGCCTCGTCGGGACAAATCAGTGCGCCACCGCCCGACGTGGTAATCATCTTGTTACCGTTGAAACTCAGCACGCCATATTCGCCAAACGTGCCGCACACCTGTCCGCCGTAGCGTGAGCCCAAGCCCTCGGCGGCATCCTCAATGAGTGGAATGCCATACTTGTCGGCCACCGCCTTGATCTCCTTAATCTTTGCCGGCATGCCGTAGAGATACACCACGATGATGGCCTTTGGCTTCTTGCCGGTCTTTTCTATTCTGTCTTTGATGGCCGTCTCGAGCAATTCGGGGTCCATGTTCCAGGTGTCGCGCTCCGAGTCGACAAACACCGGTTTGGCACCGAGATAGGTCACGGGGTGTGACGAGGCGCAGAATGTGAAACTCTGGCAAATCACCTCATCACCAGCCTGCACGCCCACGCCAATCAGCGCCAAGTGCACAGCCGACGTGCCTGAGCACAGAGCCACCACCTGCTTGCCGCTCAGTCGCTTGTCGCTTTCCGCCCACAGCTTCTCGGGGTCGTTCTCGTGCGGCTCGATGCTCCGGGGATAACCTTCTACGACCCACTTCTGCGGGTCTCTGTCTCCCTCTTTGGCAGGAGCCACAGAAGTCACAAACCGCTTCAGCTCCTCCTCAAAAGCATTGACGTTGGGGCCGAGGGGCACCACCCAATTGGTGTCAAATGCCTCCTTGATATACTTCTGCTCGTTGCCCGACATGTGGGCTAAGCAAAGAATAATTCTTTTTTCCGATTTCATCATCTAAACTTTCAATTCATTTAAGGTGGATTCTATAAATGACCACCATGAAATATAACCTCTCAGACATGGGCCTTAAATCACCTCTCCTGCATACTTCATCTTCCTGCCCAAGACGGTACAGACTATCATCTGAATGTCTTTTAAGAAAGAATAATGGTGCAGATAGTACAGATTCAACCTCACTTTATCGGGATAGATTACTTCGTCATTGTATTTCTCGGGATCCTCCACATGGGAAAGGATATACTCCTCGTCACGATATTTAAGACTCGCAGGCCCCGTGATGCCCGGCTTCAGCTGCAAAATCTCACGGTCTTCACCCTGCAACTTGTCGGCATACCCCGGCACATCGGGACGTGGCCCCACAAAACTCATGTCGCCATTCAACACATTCCAAAGTTCGGGCAGCTCATCGAGTTTATACCGTCTAAGTTTCTCGCCTAAAGGCGTTATCCGACTCTCTTCTGCAGCCGCAACGGAGGTCCTGCCCTCACCTGCCACACTCATAGAGCGAAACTTGTAGACCATGAACAATCGGCCGTACTGCCCCACCCTTTTCTGCTTGAATATCACCGGTCCACCCGGCATTTTCATGCGAATGAGTAACGCAACGATGAGCATAACCGGACACAAACAGATGAGTCCTATCAGCGACATCAATTTATCGAATATATGTTTCAAGTGCATAGAAAACTACGAATTGCGCGAATTAAACGAACTAATTACTACAACTTTTTTAATATATAATAACTACGAATTGCACGAATTATAAGTCAAAATTTCAAGGGGATATTAATTGGTATTAGAACAAATAACGCTCATATTTCAATGAGGGCTCGCCAAAATTAATCAATAGAGCTAAAGTTTTTTTTCACATAATTGATAACCTGCGAACGATTCAAATCATTCAATTCTCGTTCTGCCTTCAACTCAAGAAGAATATGATCCTAACATATAAAGTCGCATATAAAAGAATGTTTCAACTCTATTCCCTTGTAAACAGCCGTGATATTGACTTCTCTCTTAAATGGTATATCTTGCAGTTTAAATTCCTCCTCCAACGCATCTCCATAAACCACCTCTTTCATTCCGGCTCCCAGTTCGCGATGCACAGCCATACAGACTCCAATTATTTTATACGATTCCTTGCCGAAACGCGACTCTGCTACTTCCAGATAAACATTTCTGTTAACAATTCGTGAAATTCATAATTTATCCATAACACAGCATAGTAATTCGTGGAATCAGTGAAATTCGTAGTCAGCTCCATCATTACAAGTGAAATTCGCAGTCTTTTTGAGGTACTGTACAAAATAATCTCCATTATCAAGTGTCTTGATTATTTTCACTTTATTCGCCGCCTCCGCTGATTTGAGAGAAGCAATATTGTCGGGAGCAATCGTCCCAAAGACCTGAAGTCCGAGGAAGGTGGAAATCTCTGTAGCACATTCAATCATCAATTTGTTGATACCTTGACGTCGCCATCGGTAGTCTGTGATATAACCCCGATAAGCCTTCCCCCAAAAGAAACTACGCTGAAAGAAGTAGCCCACCACAGCGTCACCGTGTCTAACGATATAGGCAAGAAATCCTTTATCCTTTACCAGCTTTGTCAACGCTTTTTCTGTAAATTCATGAGGTCTGAAATATTTGAAAGCCTCATCAGGTTGTTCACTAAACATTTTTACCAATGCAGGGACATTCTCTTCACACAGTTCATGAATTGTAAAAGTATCGCGATTAGAATATTTTTCCAACAACAATGGGATTTGCGCTAACTTTTTGCCATATCTTATCCCAAACAGCCAAGACAACACGAGGCCGAGCATATCCCACATCCATGGAAATTTGTCTCTTAATAGATGAGCAATTCTGTATAACATGAAATAGGAATCCTCTTGAATTAAAGGGTCTGATACATCCGCAGGGTTGCCGCCCACACGTCCTTCTGCTCGTAACGTGACGTGATAAGTTCGCGACAGTTTCGTGACATTTTTTTTACCTCCTCCGGATGTTCCATAAACCATTTCATCGCATGGAACAAAGCATTCTCCATGACCTCAGAGCCACTTGTCAACGCTGCAGGTATAATCTTACCATTTACTCCATTCTGGATAATCTCGTCACAACCGTTAATTTTGGTCACAATACTTGGTAGGCCAAACGCACCGGCTTGAATAGGGGCATTGGGGAAACCTTCACGATAGCTCGGGAACACCAAGACATCGGCTGCTGCAAGAAACGGACGCACATCCTCCTGCCACCCGACAGCTTTCACATCAGGCGAACTTTTCAGGAATATTGCATTGGATGCTTCTATGGGGTCGTCGTTATCAAACGAACCCACCAATAGCAACTTGGGAGTACAACTCGCCCTGCCTGTCTCATCTTCTGAATAATTCGTAGTTAACTTCTGCATACAACGCGTCAATTCGTTGATACCCTTATCCTTAACTATCCGACCCACAAATACAAATACGAAATCCTTGTCCGTGAATCCCAAATTTCTTCTTAAACTACGAATTACATCATCAGCATTCTCTGGATTACTACGAATTGCACTAATTCCACGAATTGTAGCCTCGCTTTTTAAATTCGTGCAATCCGTGTAATTCGTAGTTTCTCCGTCATTCGTGAAATTGGTGTAATTCGCAGTTTGGAGCGCTTCATACGAGTAATATGTCGTGTCTATCCCATTAATATTGCCATGATGCAACACCTGCAGAGGCTTGCTTGTTATATGGTCCATTTGCAACGTATGTAACACTCCCTCTCCCTCCGGAATAACCTTAGTGGCACAGGCACACGTTACACGTTCCATCATCATAAGAATCCACCTGAAAAGCCCTTTAGCTCCTTGGTACCTCAACCCCGTGACCGTATAGACCCTATGTTTTACCCCCGCAATCTTGCCGGCCATCATAGACAATAGACTTCCTTTGGGCGTATTGGCATGAATGATATCAGGACGTTCTTCCCTAAACAGCTTATACAATTTCCATAGGCAGGAGAAGTCTGCTTTCAACGAAATTTCGCGGTGCATGGGCACCTCGATGACCCTCACCCCTTCTCGCCTACCAACGCTTTTCAGCACTCCAGTGTTGTTTGACACCCCGATAACCTCGAAATACTGGTTCATAAACCGCAACTGTCCCTTAATAAGAGAGTCAAGACTGATATCGGAAGTGGTGATCCTAATTAGTTTCTTTTTTTTCATAAGCAATGAGTAAGTGAAGTCTTAATCACTTAATACAGAAAAATCTTTCATTGTTAACGACTGCATGCCCCAACGATTATGACACAAAGAATAATATTTCAGTATTTTCTCTAACGTATTAAAGTTTTCTTCCATGTTTGAACCAAAATTATGTGGATGCCACCATAAATGGTAGATCTCATTATGGCGTACAGCATAATTCATTTCGTTCTTTATTCGCCGTAACTTTAATCCTTCTAAAAAAGCAAGTCTTTTAGAATAGGGACGTAAAAATCTACTCGCTCTAATATTGAGTATCTTATTAGAGTCCTTTACATCGTCTAATGAAAAAGTGGTAGGTCCTCCAAGGTTAATATAAGAATCTATCAATCTACAGAGACGATTTTTCCAGAATGTAAATTTTGAATTTGACTTTCCAAAATATTTCATAGGAGTCCCCCTATAAGAGGTAATGCCATATTTAGAACATATTTCTAAATATGCCAGATCAATCTGATTACATGGGAACACAATGCTTTTTAGATCTATCCCATTCTCTTTAGCAACCTCAATCGCTT
Organism: Prevotella sp.; assembly: GCA_050946435.1. Classification (GTDB taxonomy): domain Bacteria; phylum Bacteroidota; class Bacteroidia; order Bacteroidales; family Bacteroidaceae; genus Prevotella. Next base: position 4,174 of record JBMNUU010000037.1, on the reverse strand, counting down.
TTTTTATATCTGCCTCGAATTGTGAAAGGGTTTGACCCTTCTCCCAACAATAATAATGTCCGTAAGTGTGAGAGCCAATCTCTATATTTGGCAACCTCTTTAACCTCTCAATTATATCAAGTCCAAAATAAAGAGATTCATCGGCTGACTTTATTCTATTGATGAAATTATTATGATAAGGTGACAGCTCTTTCCTTTTATAAGTAGGTAATTTCTCTGGAAAAAGCGACTCTGAATTAGGCTTTTGCATGATCAAGCCTACAGTAGCAAACGTTGCTTTCACATCGTATCTTTCAAAGAGATTAATCATGCGATTAATTACCTCTCTCACCTGTTTGATATTGGATGCACCATATCCTTCTGAAGTCCATGTTTCAATATTACCCCACATCATTTCAAAATCTAATGAAATGACAAATACACTGTTTTTTTTACCATGTCATATCTCCATCACTGTCTGCTAAAATGAGAAAGGTAAAATATCAATTCATCATCGTCTGATAGACTTTTTCGTATGCATCCACCATTTTCCGTATGTCATACTGCAAAGCACGCTGGTAACATTTATCCGCCACTTGGCGGTAATATTCGGGGTCATCATGCAACTTACTGATAATTTCGGCTAAAGCCTCAGCATCTCCATGAGGAAAGAGGATGCCATAGCCAGCGGTTACTTCTTTTAGTCCATTCACCTCGCTGGCAACAAAAGGCTTGCCCGATGACATGCCCTCGATATTCGACAGCGACAGCCCCTCCCAGTGCGACGACATCACAATGACATCAGCCGACTTCAATATCTGCGGTACATCCGACCGAATACCCAATAACTTTACACGCTCCGTTACATTTTGCTTAACGATTTCTGCCTCTATCTCCGGGCGACGAACACCATCGCCTACCAACCATAGTTCATATTCTTTTGGCAACAATGCAATAGCCCGAATTACCGTATCTTGGTCCTTGGCTTCTCGAAATCCAGCCACCATCACTGTTACAAATTTACCCTCATGAGCCAATTCCGACAAATCCTCCGCATGATAAAAGGCATTGACATCCACCCCATTATTGATGGTCATTATTTTACTGCGCAACAAATGACTGGATTGCTCGCCCTCTATTCCTAAATACTTGCATAATTTCTCTTCTGCAATCTCACTAATCGTCACCACCTTTGCATATTTGCCATACATCCATTTATCTACAAACGAGAACATAGGATGTTCTCGCTTACGGTTGTTCGTAGAGTGTTCTGTCGTTATCAGTGTCTTTCCCAATCCAATATTTGCGATGGCGGCAAACAGTTGTGGCGAAGAATTATGGGTATGAATGATATCATACTCTCGCATTATCTTTCTTAATTTAGGAATATAACTCAAATTATAGAAACCCTGTCCTAATTTATATATCCTGCATCCAGTCTCCTCCAACTCTCGCATAAAAGCAGTTTTTTCACCGTTGAAGACAACCACATCCACCGCATGCCCTTTTTGCCGCAACAACTTGGTAAGATGCACTACCACATGCTCTGCCCCACCAATCTGCAAGGACGTTATAACTTGTAATATTCGCATTATGGAGTTTATTGTTCTGTATTAACTGAACTACAAGAGCTAATTCTAACCTATAATCCTTCTGTCGTTTAAATGCATCAGATAACCTATTGGGCGGAATATCTGCCAACAACATTTCACTCGAGGAACTTGTGAGGTGACAGAATTTACACAACAATGAAATCGCCAAAAGTTGATGGCTGCTTTGACTTTTTGTAGGAATGGAATAGGGTATTCTAACATTTCGCTGTATGTCATGCATGATGCCACCGGACTTTTCATGCGTATCCGGACAATATTATCAGTCAAGCCTCCCTCCAAATAGTCGCGAAAATACACCACGTCGTCATAAAACCTCAGACTGTATCTGTTTGCTATTCTAAACCAAACCAACTGCTCCGGGCAGAATCGCTCATTAGATATCTCTGGAAATGGATATTCGCGCAGCACGTCTGTCCGAAACACCTCACAGATATCTCCACTCACCTTATACCTGTATCTCAGATCTATCTCGTTGGCCTCAATAGGTAGAGAACGATTCTTCCACTTGCCCGCAGTAATTACCCCTCCATCACGGTGCGCCATACAGAAAGCTAATCCGCCAAATGCCTGCTTACTTGATTCTTCACACTTGTGCTCCGTCTCTTGCCACCGTCTGACAATCGTTTCCACCGCGTTCACTGGAAGTTCATCATCAGAATCAAGTATCAGCGTTAGCAAACCTGTTGCTACGCATACTCCTGCATTGACAGCCGTGTGCTTCCCTCCATTTTCTTTTCTAACCAATTGTATACCAAAAGAAGCCTGTTCACCATTCCTCATAGCCTCCACCACAGATGATGTATCGTCCGTGCTACCGTCGTCTACTACAATCCATTCGAAAGCCTGACATGTCTGCTTTTGAAGATTTTCATATATCCTACATATAAAATCAGAACGATTGTAAGTTGGAGTTATCACCGTTAATAATGGCATATTTTGTAAAATCTATTTTTCTTTCAGTCCGCCAAATACAGGACGATATAGTTTATTTGTATCATACATAAGATCATATTCATATTTTTCCCTCACTTCATCATTTTCCCTATATCCATTGGTTAAGAACGTTTTATATGGACTAAGTTGAATTCCCCAAGCAAACAATATACGGAGGTATAGAACTATCATAACCGATATTGTCGCTATTTTCATCATGCTCCCTTTTTTTTCTTTCACCAATATCTCTGCAGCAATACAGATGATGCCAATTAAAAAATACCAGCTCATGCGTCCTCCATCTGGAAAACGAACGAAAAAGCAAAGTATAAAGATAAACAGTAAAGCTATGTTCAACAGACATTGTGTCAGCTTATCTTTAGCAATTCTGTCATATCGCTTGAGGATAACATACAAGAAGAAAACAGCCTCTATAATATAAGCTATCCGAGTATTTCCCGCCTGCGACACGGACAAATCTGTCTTCTCCTCATTTACCATACCTCCCAATATATCAAAAAGTAACTGGGATATAGGAGTCAATCCCAACAATAACGTCAAAACTATTATATTTTTGATTTGCTTAGGAGTAAAATGCTTGTTTGCTATAAAATATACTGCAACAAAAAGTAAAGCACTGTTGTGGAAAGTAGCAGCAATTACAATAATAGCAAAAAAAGGAATTGGGCGACGCTGGACGGCAAAGGGAATTGAAAACCACGCAACACACAAGGCCATGACCTGCCTTAAATAAGTAAATGTAAAAAAATAATAAAGGCAAAAGAAAACGAAAAACGCCGTGATAGGAAATTTACTATATTTAATTATATGTCGGAATACAGACAGGTAAATCAAAAGTGTTGTGATCAATATGAATATGTATCGATTAGATGTCAAAAACGTCACAAGATAATTATATAATGCATATCCCTGTTCCTTATTGGCATATATGAAGGAGGTAGTTGCAAACATACTTGCCCCATCAGCCCTATCATCCGCCGTATTGTCAAATACCTGACCGTAAATATATCGATCGTAGCCTCCAAGCATGTCCCCAAGTCCACATACTAAACCCACATACAGTACCCAAAGCACCAGCAATCTCCGTCGGTGTTGTTTTAAAGACTGGGCGTTCAGGACCAAAAGCAATATTGCGAGTAAACCTACAATATATACCAGCATAATCAGATCAAATTTATTTCATGATAATCCACACCATGCAACATCGCAGCCCGCTTTGGAAATCCACTATGATACATTAATTTATCACGTACAAGATATACCGCTGATGCATAGCTCAACATATAATAATCTACAAAAGATTTCATATATGTTTTTTTACTTGCATCAAAAGTAAACCCGATGTGTACGACCTTTCCAGGAATGACATAGAGCCAGTTCGAGGAAATATCAGAAGCAGAGGATGACACATGAGGTCCTCCCACAGAAACCCTCAATTCATCCAGGAATGTGCTGCTATCCGAAGTCACAAGAATCATCTTTCCAGGATGAGACTTATGCATATCCCCTCAAATTCGCAGCGAATCCGTTTGCTCGAACCAATTTAATTGTTACGCGTGCGTGAGGCATCAGATTGAGGCCAATGATGCCTTAGTAATGCCATTATAGACAGAATTGCCCATATACGG